>CP064997.1:0-659862 GCA_016700055.1 Actinomycetota bacterium | reverse complement strand
AGACGCTTCCCGAGAACTCGCGGCCCCGTCGCGCCTGCACCGCCGGCCTCGGCCGACTGGTGTCCATCGCCCCCCGTCACCGCCGCCGGGTGCGTTCGCTGCTACGGACCGCTCGCACCGCATCCTCCCTGGCGCGCGAGCGTAACCCAGGACCGCGCGACGGGTTGCTCAACGGGTCGCTCCGTGCCAGCGATTAGTCACGTAGTGACTAAATTGGGACGGATGACCTCCACTTCACGGCTCCTGTACGTCGGCATCGCCGTGCTCGGCCTCACGCTCGGCGCCTGCGGTGGCGACGACGACTCGTCCTCCACCGACCCTCCCGGCGCCGCCGTCTCGGGGGACCTCACCGTCTTCGCCGCGGCTTCGCTGACCGACTCGTTCACCGAGATCGGCGAGGCGTTCACCGCGGCGAACCCCGACGCGAAGGCCGAGTTCAGCTTCGCGGCATCCTCGGAGCTCGCGGCCCAGATCGGCGAGGGTGCACCAGCCGACGTGTTCGCGTCGGCAGACTTGAACAACATGGACAAGGTGACCGAGGCCGGCGACAACGCGTCGGATCCGGTGGTCTTCGCCACGAACCGGGCGCAGATCATCGTCGCGCCCGGGAATCCCAAGGGCATCACCAGCGTCGCCGACCTGGCCAACCCCGATCTGATCGTGATCAGCTGCGCGCCAGAGGTGCCCTGCGGCAGGTACGCGCAGCAGGTCATCGACCTCGCCGGCGTGACGGTGACGCCGAAGTCGCTGGAGGAGAACGTTCGCGCCGTGGTGTCGAAGGTGACCCTCGGCGAGGCCGACGCCGGCATCGTCTACGTCACCGACGTGCTGAACGCCGGTGACGAGGCCGATGGCGTCGAGATCCCCGAGGAGCACAACGTCGTCGCCGAGTATCCGATCGTCGTGACGGCGGCCTCCGCCAACCAGGAGGCGGCCCAGGCGTTCGTCGACTTCGTCATGTCCGACACGGGTCAGGAGATCCTCGCTTCCTACGGGTTCCTCTCGCCGTGACGTCGCGACGGCGCCGGGGCAGGCTGAACGGTTTGCCTGCTCCGGTAGTCGTCGTCGCCACGGTGGCGGTCGCGTTCTTCGCGCTCCCGCTGGCAGGTCTGTTGTGGCGGGCTCCGTGGTCGCGCGCCTGGGACTACCTCACCGACGACACCGCGCTCACGGCTCTGCGGCTGTCGCTCGTGTGCTCGCTGTGGTCGACCGGCTTGTCGGTGGTGTTCGGCGTGCCGCTCGCCTGGGTGCTCGCCCGGTCGCGGCTGCCCGGGCGCCGCGCGATCCGCGCCCTCTGCACGCTGTCAATGGTGCTGCCGCCGGTGGTCGGGGGTGTGGCGCTGTTCTTCGCGCTCGGCCGACGGGGCCTCGTCGGGCAATACCTCGACCGGTGGTTCGGCGTCAGCCTGCCGTTCACCACGGCCGCGGTGGTGATCGCCCAGACGTTCGTGGCGATGCCGTTCCTCGTGATCACCGTCGAGTCCGCGCTGCACCAGCTCGACCATCGGTTCGAAGACGCGTCGCGCACGCTCGGCGCGTCCGGCTGGTACACGTTCAGGCGGGTGACCTTGCCGGCGATCCGCCCCGCGCTGGTCGCGGGGGCCGTGCTGTCGTGGGCGCGGGCGCTCGGCGAGTTCGGGGCGACGATCACGTTCGCCGGGAACTTCCCGGGCACCACCCAGACGATGCCGCTCGCCGTCTACCTCTCGCTGGAGGCGAACCCGGAGCAGGCGATCGTGCTGGCGCTCGTGCTGATCGCGGTCTCCTTCGCGGTGCTCGTCGGTCTGCGGGACCGGTGGTTCGGGCACCGTGCCCCGCTGCAACCGGTGGCCACGTGAGCGTCGACGCCGACGTCGACGTACAGCTCGGGTCGCTGCACCTTCAGGCGGAGCTCTCGGTAGCGCCGGGCGAGTTGCTCGCCCTGCTCGGTCCGAACGGTGCCGGCAAGAGCACCATGCTGCGCGCTATCGCGGGCCTGGTCCCGGTGGACGCCGGCCGGATCACGATCGACGAGCTGGTCGTCGACGACCCCGCCGCAGCCGTGTTCGTAGAGCCGGAGCACCGGCCGATCGGCGTGGTGTTCCAGGACTACCTGCTGTTCGAGCACATGAGCGTGCTGGAGAACGTCGCCTACGGGTTGCGCGCCAGGCGCACCCCGAAGCTCGAGGCAAGGCGTGTGGCGGGGGAGTGGATCGAACGGGTCGGCCTCGGCGAATACGCGAGCGAGCGGCCGCGCGCGCTGTCGGGCGGGCAGGCGCAGCGGGCGGCGCTCGCCCGCGCCCTCGCCACCTCGCCGCGGGTGCTGCTGCTCGACGAACCGCTCGCCGCACTCGACGTCGGGGCGCGGGCCGAGGTCCGCCGGGACCTGCGCCGGCACCTCGCGTCGTTCGACGGCATTCGCCTGCTCGTCACCCACGATCCCGTCGATGCTTATGCCCTCGCCGATCGGGTGGCGATCCTCGAAGGCGGTCGAGTGGTGCAGGCCGGCACCTTGGCCGAGGTCACCGCCCACCCGCGGTCGCGCTACGTAGCCGATCTCGTCGGCGTCAACCTCGTCGCCGGCGAGGTCCGCGACCGTGCTTTGCGCACCGCCTCGGGCGCCACGGTGGTCCTGGCCGACGCCGGATCCGGCCCGTCGTACGCCGTGATCCGCCCGCAATCGGTGGTCCTGACCCGTGACCGTCCGCTTGAATCGAGCGCTCGCAACGTCTGGCCGGTCACCATCGTCGACGTCGACCGGCTGGGCGAGCGGGTGCGCGTCGACCTCCGCGGCGCCGTGCCGCTGATCGCGGAGATCACCGACGCCGCGCTCGAGGCACTGGTGCTGCGCGCCGGTGACGACGTGTACGCCGCCGTCAAGGCCACGGAGATCGACGTCTACCCGGCCTGAGGCTGCGGTGTCCTGCAACGATGGTGCTGTGGGACGACAAGACGTCGACGGGCTGTTGCTCGGGGAGTGGGCGTGTCTCGGCATCCTCTGCACGGGCGCGTCCCATGGCTTCGCGATCGCCGCGCGGCTGCGGCCCGAAGGCGACGTGGGCAGGGTGTGGTCGCTCTCCCGAGCGCTCACCTACCGTGCGCTCGACCAGCTCATCGCCCGCGGGCTGGTCCGAGCCGTAGGCGAGGAACGCGGCATCGCCGGCGGCAACCGCACGATCCTCGCGCCGACGGGCGCCGGTAAGGCGCAGCTGCGTCGATGGCTGGCCACACCCGTCGCCCACCTGCGCGACCTGCGCAGCCAGCTGTTGCTGAAACTCGTCATCGCCGACCTGTGCCAGGTCGACGTCACCACGATGCTCGAACGGCAGCGGGCGCTGATCGAAGACCTTGCCGCCGCCCTGACGAGTCGCGTCGAGGGAGACGCCGGCGCCGATGCGGCGAGCGCCGCAGATGTCGTCGACCTGTGGCGCAGTGAGTCGTCGCTTGCCGCGCTGCGCTTCCTCGACCGGCTGCTCGTGCAGGAGTAGCTCGAACGATGCTCCCGCCGAAGCGGGCAGGCGTCAGGCCGGCGGTGCTCCGGCGATGTTCACCATCCAGCTCACGCCGAAGCGGTCCTTGCACATGCCGAACGTGTCGCCCCACGGTGCCTGCTCGAGCGGCATGATCATCTCGCTGCCTGCGGACAGCTTGTCCCAGTAGCCGCGCAACTCGGCCTCGTCCTCGCCGCTCAACGAAACGGCCCAGTTGTCGCCCGGCGTGAGCTCCATGCTGTTCGGCGTGTCGGCGGCCATCAGCGTCAGCCCATTCGGGCTGACGAGTTGGGAGTGCATCACCTTGTCCTGTTCGGTGGGATCCTCACTGGCGTGGTAGTCGGCGTACGTGGCGAATGTCAGCTCGCCGCCGAAGACGGAGTGGTAGAAGTCCATCGCCTCCCTGGCGCTGTCGCGGAACGAGAGATACGGGTTCAGGCGTGTCATCGAATGAGTCTCGCGCCGCCAGAAGGGCACCGGTGCCGGCCCGGTTACGCTCGGCCGATGCTTTACGCAGACGGCCCTTCGGTAGCGGTCGAGACCCTCGTGCACGCGCCGATCGGGCGGGTGTGGGCGCTCGTCACCGACATCGACCTGCCGGCGCGGTTCTCCGAGGAGCTGCAGGGAGTGGAGTGGCTCGACCACCCGCACAGGGCGCCGGGCGTGGGGTCGAGGTTCACGGGCCGCAACGCCCATCGTTACGCGGGGGAGTGGGAGACGATCTCGGTCGTGACGCGCTGGGACGTGGAAGCTGCGTTCGAGTGGGCGGTCGGTGACGCCGACTTCCCGTCCGCGCGGTGGCGGTTCTCGCTCGATCGTGTCGGCGACGACGTCGTCCTGCGCCAGTGGGCGCAGCTCGGTCCTGCCCCGTCGGGCTTGACGCCGGCGATCGAAGCCATGCCCGACAAGGAGGAGCAGATCGTCGCTCGGCGTCTCGGCGAACACCGGGCCAACATGCAACGCACGGTCGAGGGGATCAAGCAGCTCGCCGAGGAGGGGTGAATGGCGCTCTCGGTCGGGGTGAGTGTCGGATCGGTCGACCAGACGACGGTCGACTTCGTGCGCCAGGCCGAAGCCATCGGCGCCGACTCGGTCTGGGTGCCCGAGTTCTGGGGCTACGACGCCCTCACCCCGCTCGGCTACCTGGCCGCGTCGACCACCCGCATCAGGCTGGCTACCGGAATCGTGCAACTCGGCGCGCGCACACCGGCGATGCTCGCCATGTCCGCGCTGTCGCTGCAGACGCTCTCCGGAGGGCGATTCGTGCTCGGGATCGGCACCAGCGGTCCGCAGGTGATGGAGGGCTGGCACGGGGTGCGCTTCGATCGGCCCGTCACCCGCACCCGCGAGACGATCGAGATCCTGCGGCTGATCAGTGCCGGCGAGAAGCTGGCCTATGCCGGTTCCACGTACACCCTGCCGCTGCCCGATGGCGAGGGCCGCAGCCTGCGCGTGCTCGCCCCGCCGATGCACGTCCCTGTCTTCGTCGCGTCGCTCGGCCCGGCCAACCTGCGCCTCACCGGTGAGATCGCCGACGGATGGATCGGCAACTCCTTCCTGCCGGAGACGGCCGAGGTGTTCCTCGCGCCGATCCGCGCAGGCGCCGCGAGCGTGGGCCGCTCGCTCGCCGATGTCGAGCTCACCGTGGCCGTTGGGCTGGAGTTCACCGACGACGTCGAGGCCGCCGGCCGCCGCCATGCCGCCGGCTACGCGTTCACCTTCGGCGCGATGGGTTCGGCGAAGACGAACTTCTACAACGACGCCTTCGCGCGCCAGGGGTTCGGCGACGACGTCGCCGAGGTGCAGCGGCTGTGGCTCGCCGGCGATCGGCAGGCCGCGCAGGACCGCGTCCCGATCGAGATCGGGCTCGGCACCAATCTGATCGGCGACGACGCAGGCATCGCGCAGCGCCTCCGCCTGTACCGCGACGCGGGCATCGATACGTTGCGCGTCGGGCTCGCGGGAAACGGCAACACCGAACGGATCGATCAGCTCGCGCGCCTGCTCGAGCTGGTCGCAACCGTCAACGCCGAGCGCCCGGTGGGCGGGGCGACTACTGCTGGATGCTCTTGATCTCCAGGAACTCTTCCAGCCCGTACTTGCCGTACTCGCGCCCGATGCCGGACTGCTTGTAGCCGCCGAACGGCGCGTTGGGGTTGAACGCCCCGCCGTTCACCTCTACCTGGCCGGTGCGCAGCCGGCGGGCCACCGCGCGTGCCCGGTCGGCGTCGGCAGACCACACACCGCCGGCAAGCCCGTAGACGACCCCGTTCGCGATCTCGACGGCGTCGTCGACGTCGTCGTAGCCGATGATCGACAGCACCGGCCCGAAGATCTCCTCCTGGGCGATGGTCGAGTCCGGACGCACGTTCGCGAACACCGTCGGGCGGACGTAGAAGCCCTTGCCCAGCCCTTCCGGTGAGCCGAGGCCGCCGGCGACGAGCTCGGCACCTTCGTCGATGCCCTTCTGGATGTACCCCTGCACGCGGTCGCGCTGCGCGGCGGACGCGAGCGGGCCGAGATGCACGCCGTCGGCGAACGGGTCACCGACGACGACCGCCTCGGCGGTCGCGGCAGCGATCTGCGCGGCCTCGGCCAGGCGCTCGCGCGGCACCAACATGCGGGTGAGCGCAGAGCACGTCTGGCCAGAGTTGAGGAAGGCCTTGCCCACACCGTCGGCCACCGCCTTCGCGAAGCCCTCCTGGTCGAGGTCGTCGAGCAGCACGTTGGCCGACTTGCCGCCGAGCTCCAGGGCGATCTTCTTGACCGTCTCGGCGCCCAACTGGGCGACGCGCCGCCCGGCCCGGGTGGAGCCGGTGAACGAGACCATGTCGACGTCGGGGTGAGAGGCGATCGCCTCGCCCACCACCGGGCCGGTGCCGGAGACGAGGTTGAACACGCCGGCCGGCAGCCCGACCTCGTGGATCACCTCGGCCAGGATGAACGCGTCGACGGGCGCGACCTCGCTCGGCTTCAGCACCACCGTGCACCCGGCGGCCATGGCGAAGGCGACCTTCGCCGCGATCTGGTGCAGCGGGTAGTTCCACGGCGTGATGCAGCCGACGACGCCCACCGGCTCGCGCACGATCAGCGAGTTGCCCTCGGTCTGCTCGAACGGATACGAATCGGCGAGCGCGGCGGCCTGGTTGAAGCTGTTGATCGGCAGTCCGACCTGGACGAGCTGCGAAAGCCATTTCGCCATGCCCGTCTCCTTCGTGATCGCCGTCGCGATCTCGTCCATGCGGGCACCCAGGGCTTCACCGATGCGGGTCATGTACTTGGCCCGCTCCTCGGCCGGGGTGGTGGCCCACGCCTCGAACGCGGCCTTCGCGGCGGCGACCGCGGCGTCGACGTCGGCGGCGGTGGCGGAGGGCACGCTGGCCATCACCTCTTCGGTGACCGAGTCGACGACGTCGATCGTCTCCGTAGAGCCAGGAGCCACCCAGGTACCGTTGATGTACAGCTTCTCGAATGCGGTCATCGCTCGATCGTACCGACTGCCCCCGCCGTCGCTTTCACCGAAGCACTCCGACCCCGGCCGCTGTCATCGAGGACGGCGATCTCCCTGGCCGATGCCGTGCACGAACGACAGATGGCCGCCGAGGTAGCCGGCGACCGACGCGGCCGCGGCGCCGCCGAAGCCGAGCAGCACTCCCCGTGCATGGTGGCCCTTGTGCCGGGCGCGCCAGGAGCAGAAGTACAGCGCGAGGGCCGCGGTGTTGGCCCCGGCGTGGGCGATGCCAACACGGCGGGGGCGGTCGTCGCGGACGTCGCTCCACTCGGCGGCGCCGGATGCCGCCGCCGGGATCGCGCTGGCCAGCCCCAGGCCGAGCAGGCGTGTCGACGCCTTGCGGCTCGAATGACCACCGACCAGGTCGAGCACGAACGACGAGGTCCAGAACCCGATCGGCAGGTCGGTGAGCATGGGGTGAACGGCGTGACCGAGCCACTCGCCGCGCAGCAGCCTGCCGGTGGGCCCGCTCGCCAGGCGCCTGGTCAGTGGCTGAACGGCGTCCGCCACCGCGTCCAGGCGGCTCGCTTGCTCGATGCGGCGGGCTGTGGCGGCGGCACCCTCGTCGTCGGGGAGCGCCGGGGCCGGATCGTCGAATGCGGCCCATACGGAGGTCGGCGTGGTCATGGTCGAAGCACTACCCACCGCCGTGGAAGCGCACACCTCGGCGGCGCCTGGTCTGCCTGCTCCGTGGCAGGATCGGGGCCCATGGATGCCGATCTGTCGCCGCCGCTCGGGGCCAGCTCTTGGGAGCACGACCTCTACATCCACCTCACAGAGCACGTCCGCCGGGAATCGGAGATCCTCGAGCAGTACCGGGCTGCTGCCTCGGCCACGGGCTCGAAGGCCCTCGCGTACGTCGTCGACCTGCTCGCCCAGGACGAACGCCGACACCACGCGATCATGGCGAACCTCGCGCGCTCGCTGAAGTCCGAGGTCGAGATGACGGGGGAGGAACCGGAGGTGCCCCGCCTCGACCTGCACTCCGTCGACACCGAGAAGGTGCGCGCGCTGTCCCGTGACCTGCTCGAGAACGAGAGGCTGGACAAGGTCGAGCTGAAGCGGCTGCGCAAGGAGCTCGACCAAGCCGCGGACACGACTCTTTGGGCGCTGCTCGTCGACACGATGCGCATCGACACCGACAAGCACATCGCGATCCTGCGCTTCGTCGAAAAGCACGCCAAGCGGCGCTGACCGAGCGGTTCGGGGGAACCGCGTCCGCGGGCGGCCGTTGACATCGGGGTCCGGGGTCGGCACAGTCCTCGGTCATGACCGACGTCGAGGGGCCCGATTCGAGGGCGCGGCTCAGCTTGCGCATCCCCGAGCCGGCCATTCGCCGTGGCAAGCCGTTGACCTCCGCGGATCTGCATATGAGCCGGGCGGGGGAGGCCCGCCGGCCGGCGGTCGACGAGAGCTTCGCCGCGATGGCGTCGATGCCCGAGCAGATGATCCGCGTGCTGGCCGCCGACGGCAGGGCACTCGGGCCGTGGGCGGGCACGCTCTCCGCCGACGACCTCGTCGTCGGCCTGCGCGACATGATGCTCGTGCGCAGCTTCGACAGCCGGATGCTGCGGGCTCACCGCCAGGGCAAGATCTCGTTCTACATGCAGTGCCTCGGCGAGGAGGCCATCGCGTGCGCGCAGCGGCGGGCGCTGAGTCCGAAAGACATGGCCTTCCCCACGTACCGCCAGCAGGGCCTGCTGATCGCCGGCGGTTACCCGCTCGTCGACATGATGCACCAGGTGCTCTCGAACGAGCACGACCCGTTGAAGGGGCGCCAGCTCCCCGTGCTCTATTCGTCCAAGGACTACGGCTTCTTCTCCATCTCCGGGAACCTGGCCACGCAGTACGTCCAGGCGGTGGGTTGGGCGATGGCGTCGGCTCTGGCCGGTGACGACGCGATCGCCGCCGCGTGGATCGGCGACGGTGCCACCGCCGAGCCGGACTTCCACTCCGCGCTCGTCTTCGCTTCCACCTATCAAGCACCGGTGATCCTGAACATCGTCAACAACCAGTGGGCGATCTCGACTCCGGAAGACTTCGCCCGCGGCGAATCGCCGACGTTTGCCAGCCGCGGCCTCGGCTACGGCATCCCTTCGGTGCGCGCCGACGGCAACGACTACCTGGCTGTGCACGCGGTGTCGCAGTGGGCTGCCGAGCGGGCCCGCGGCAACCACGGGCCCACGCTCGTCGAGTGGATCACGTACCGGGCCGGAGCCCACTCCACCTCCGACGATCCGACCGCCTACCGGGCGGAAGACGCGGCCAGCCACTTCCCCCTCGGCGACCCGATCGAGCGCCTGAAGCACCACCTGGTCGTCGCCGGCGTCTGGGACGAAGAGCGCCACGCGCGCTTGAGCGAGGAGGTCGACGCGACGGTGTCGGCGGCATTCGAAGAGGCGGACTCGTACGGGTCGGCCAAGACCGGGCACCTCACCCACCCGTCCACGATGTTCGACGACGTCTACGCCACCTTGCCCCGCCATCTGCGGGAGCAACGTGAGCAGGCTGGTCTGGCATGACGGTGATGACGATGATCGAGGCCATCCGCGACGCACACGCGGTGGCGATGGAGCGTGACGAGCGGGTGATCGCCTTCGGCGAGGACGTCGGGTACTTCGGCGGGGTGTTCCGCTGCACGCAGGGGCTGCAGGAGCGCTTCGGCACTCATCGCTGCTTCGACACCCCGATCAGCGAGGGCGGCATCGTCGGCGTCGCGGTTGGCATGGCTGCGTACGGGCTGCGCCCATGCGTCGAGGTGCAGTTCGCCGACTACGTGTACCCGGCTTATGACCAGATCGTGTCCGAGGCCGCTCGCCTGCGCCACCGCTCGGCAGGCGACTTCACTGCCCCGCTGACGATCCGCATGCCGACCGGCGGCGGCATCTACGGCGGCCAGACCCACTCGCAGAGCCCGGAGGCGCTGTTCACCCACGTCGCCGGGCTGAAGACCGTCGTCGTCTCCAATCCGTACGACGCGAAGGGCCTGCTGCTCGCGGCGATCGAGGACGACGACCCGGTGATCTTCCTCGAGCCGAAGAGGGTCTACAACGGCCCCTTCGACGGTCATCACGACCGCCCCATCGTGCCCTGGTCCAAGCATCCCCTGAGCGAGGTGCCCGACGGTCACTACACGATCCCGCTCGGTTCGGCGAGGGTGCACCGACCGGGCTCCGCAGTGACGGTGCTGACGTACGGCACCCTGGTGCACGTCGCGGAGGCGGCGGCCGAGGAGAACGGCGTCGACGCCGAGGTGATCGACCTGCGCACGCTGCTGCCCCTCGACGTCGACACGATCGTCGAGTCGGTCGAGAAGACGGGCCGTTGCGTAATCGTGCACGAGGCCACCTTGACGTCGGGGTTCGGGGCCGAGCTGAGCGCGACCGTGCAGGAACGGGCGTTCCACCACCTCGAGGCACCGATCCTGCGGGTGTGCGGGTGGGACACCCCGTACCCGCACGCTCACGAGTGGTCGTACTTCCCCGGGCCCGACCGCGTCGGCCGCGCGATGCGCGAGGTGCTCGCGCAATGACGGTCTACGCGGTGCGCCTGCCCGACGTCGGCGAGGGTGTCGCGGAGGCCGAGCTCGTCGAGTGGCACGTGAGCGTCGGCGATCACGTCACCACTGCGTCGACTCTCGCGGAGGTGCTCACCGACAAAGCGACGGTCGAGATCTCCTCGCCCGTCGAGGGCACCGTCGTCACCCTCCACGGTGAGCCCGGCGACCGGCTCGCCGTCGGCGCCGACTTCGTCGGGATCGAACTGGCCGGCTCGGCCCCGGCCGGCGAATCCACCGAGCAGCCCGCAGTTGCCGAGCAGCCGCCGGCCGACACCGAGCAGCCGGCGGACACCGCTCCGGCACCGGTTGCCGAGCCGGCACCGGTTGCCGAGCCGTCGCCGGCCGCGGCGTCACCGCGCGCGACGGCGTCTCCGGCAGTGCGCCACCGCGCGCGGGAGCTGCAGATCGACCTGGCCGAGGTGCAGGGCACAGGGCCCGGCGGCCGCGTGGTCCACGCCGATCTCGACCGCCACCTTGCGGTCGGCCGTGCGCCGCGCGTGGTCGGCGCCGACACGGAGCGGACCGAGCCCGTGCGCGGCCTGCGCCGGCGGATCGCCGAGCGGTTGACGCAGGCATGGTCGGAGATTCCGCACATCACCTACGTCGAAGAGGTCGACGCGACCGAGCTCGAGGCGCTGCGCGCCGAGCTCAACCGCCGTCAGCCGCAGCGGCGCGTGACGATGCTGCCGTTCGTCGTGCGCGCGATCGTCGTCGCCTGCCGCGAGCAGCCCCGCCTGAACGCCCGGTACGACGCCGCGAACGGAACGCTCTCGGTCTTCGACGCGGTGCACGTCGGGATCGCGACGCAGACGCCAGACGGGCTCGTCGTCCCCGTCGTGCGCCATGCCGAGACGCTCGACGTATGGCAGATCGGGGCAGAGATCGAGCGCCTCGCCGTAGCGGCACGTGCCGGTACCGCCACGCGCGAGGAGCTCGGTGGCTCGACGATCACCATCACCTCGCTCGGGGCGCTCGGCGGGTTGGTGACGACGCCCCTCGTCAACCAGCCCGAGGTCGCGATCATCGGGGTCAACAAGCTGCAGATCCGCCCCGTGTGGCAGGGCGGCGCGTTCGTGCCCCGCTCGCTGTTCAACCTGTCGTCGAGCTTCGACCACCGCATCGTCGACGGCTGGGACGCGGCCACCTTCGTCCAGCGGCTGAAGGCGGGGCTCGAGATGCCGGCGCTCCTCTTCCTCGACGCGCCCGGGTGAGGCCGTCGCCGTGGAGGTCACCTCCGATCGCCGCTACCGCTTCGCCGCGCCACCGCAGGCGGTGTGGGAGGGGTTGTCGGCAACGTCGAGCTTTCGCGACTGGTGGCCGTGGCTGCGCGAGCTCGATGCCGCGGGGCTGGTCGAGGGCGACACGTGGCGCTGTGTGGTGAGGCCTCCGCTGCCGTACGTGCTGCGGTTCACGATCCGCATCGAAGAGCTGGTGCTGCACCGTGAGGTCTCCGCCACCGTGGAGGGCGACATCGCGGGTCCGGCGAGGCTCGATCTGTCACCACTCGGAGACGGCACCGAGCTGCGGCTGCGCTCGGCGATGTCGGCGACGAGCCGCGCGTTCTCGGTGGTCGCCAGGCTGGCGACTCCCCTCGTGCGGCGCGGTCACGATTGGGTGCTCGACACCGGGGCGGCGCAGTTCGCGGACCGCGCCCTCGTTTGAGGCCGCGTCTCGGCTGACGCCCGGTCGGCGGCTCAGGTGTCGGTGAGGACGGCCTTCAGCCCGGCGAGGTCGGGAGAGCCGAAGACGACGCGGTTCTTCGTGGCGACGTAGACGAGGTCGAGGTCGACGCCGGCCTCGGCGATCTGGCGGGTCAGGTCGGCCAGCACACCGGGGCGGTCGACCACCTCGACCACCACCACCTCGCGCTGGCGGGTCACCGCCTGGTTGGAGATGGCGAGCGCGTGACGGGCGGCCTCGGCATGGGGCACGAGGATGTGCACCTCGGCGCGATCGCCGGCGCCGATGCAGGTGGCCGCAGCCAGGTTCACCCCCGCGTCACTGCACGCGGCCGCCACCTTCGCCAGCGCGCCGGGCTCATTCTCCACCTCGATGACCAGGTCCATCGGCATTCGCCACCCCCAGTTCGCCGCCCTCGGATCCACCCATTTGACCATGTCCCGGCGAGGCCCCGTGCCGGTCCCGCCGGCCGGGCTCAGGCGAGGACGGCGCGGAGGGCGTCGAGGCGACCCGGCACGGCTCGGTACCACACCCACAGCCCGCGCTTCTCCCGCGTCACGAGGCCTGCGTCGACGAGGATCTTCATGTGATGGCTCACCGTGGGCTGGGACCGACCCGAGGGCTCGACAAGGTCGCATGCGCAGATCTCGCCCTCGGCGGAGGTGACGAACGACAGCAGCCGGAGCCGGACGGGGTCGGCCAGCGCGGCGAACGACATGGCGAGGACCGTCGCCTCGCTCTCGTCGAGCGCGTCTCTGCGCACGGGAGTGCAGCAGGCGACGGGGTCGACCTCGAGGGAGCGGCGAGCAGCCATTGCCGAAACTGTATAGAGGATCGTCGAAGAATGCAGCTGTCCGCGCGCAGCACATCCGCATGGCCGGTAGGGGGCCGGGTTACATTCGCCATCGAAGCCGACCAGCTGGAGGGGTGATGACCGAGGATGCGTCCGCGGTGGAGCGTGCCGGAGACCCGGCGCCGCCGAGGGAAGACATGACCGTCGCCGAGCAGGTCGCCGACCCGATCCCGCCGGCGGAGGACGCCGGCGATGCCGCCGCGGGGAAGCGCAAGCGGGGCTTCCCGTCGCCGCTGACGATCCTCGTCGCTGTCACCGTCGGCGTCTGGCTGCTGGCGCTCGCCATTCCCTCGGGCCAGTATCAGATCGACGACGGTGGAAGGCCGATCCCCGGTTCGTACCAGGAGATCGACTCGCCCCTCGACTTCGGCGAGAGCGTGCAAGACCTCGTGTACGCGCCGATCAACGGCCTCTACGGCATCCAAGACCTCGACACAGGCCAGGTCGGGCCGTTCAACCGCGGCGCTCTGTTCGGCTCGGCGCAGGTGTTCTTGTTCATCCTCGCCATCGGCGGGTTCATGACGGTGGTCTTCAAGACCGGCGCACTCGACCTCGGGATCGCCCATCTCGCGCACAAGTACAAGACCAGGGGCACCGTGCTGATCGTCACGCTCAGCGTGCTGTTCGGCATCCTCGGGTCGGTCATGTCGTGGAGCGACGAGACGCTCGGCTTCTACGCCCTGATCATCCCGTTGATGCTGTCTCTCGGCTACGACCGAATAGTCACCGTTTCGGTCGTCACGATCGCACCGTTCGTCGGTTCGATCGGGTCCACCGTCAACCCGTTCCGGATCGGAGTGGGCTCCGACGCAGCCGGGGTCGAGATCGGCGACGGCATCGTGCTTCGCCTGCTGCTGTTCGTGCTCACCCTCGGCGCCACCATCGCGTACACGGTCCGCTACGCCAATCGCGTCAAGGCGAACCCGGAGTTGTCGATCGTGCCCCACGACCCCGAGGACGCCGAGCTCGTCAAGCAGGCTGAGCGCAACGACCTGGCTCCGTTGTCGGTAACCGACAAGGCGGTGATCGGCATCGTCGCCTTCACCTTCTTGCTGCTCGTCTTCTCGATCATCCCTTGGGGCTCGATCCTGAACAACACCATCGTCGACCCGCTCACGCACGAGACGATCACCCAAGCCTTCTCCTGGGAGCTCGGCTGGTGGCTACCCGAGCTGACGGCGATGTTCGTCGTGATGGCGATCGTCATCGGCCTGGTCGCTCGGCTCGGTGAGGCGGGCACTTCCAAGGCCTTCCTGCAGGGAGTCATCGACTTCACCGGCCCGGCGATCCTCGTCGCCGTCGCTCGCGGCGTCTCGGTGATCCTCACCAACACGAAGACGATCGACACAGTGCTCAACTCGATGGAGGGGATCGTCGACGGCCGTTCGAACGTCGTCTTCATCCTGCTGCTCTCGTTGATCTCGCTACCGCTCGGCTTCCTCGTCGGGTCGGGTTCGGCGGGCATGGCGCTGGTGATGCCGATCCTGGCCCCGCTCGGCGACTTCGCGGGTGTCGAACGCTCGCTGATCGTCACCACCTACAACGCGATGGGCGGACTGCTGCTGTTGGTGATCCCCACCAACGCGCTGCTCATCGCCGGTCTCGGCTTGGCTCGCGTCGGGTTCGACAAGTACTTCAAGTTCCTGTTGCCGCTGGTCGGGATCCTCACCGCGATCGTTCTCGGGGTGCTCGTGCTCGGCGCCGTAGCGTCGTGATTCGCGCCCAGCCGGCCCGCAGGCCGGCTGGGGCGATCGCTACCTCATCTCGCTGCGTGCGTTCTTCGCGCGTGCCGCGCCGATGGCTGTGGTCACGTGCTTACGCTCCTCGGGCGGGGGCAAGACGGCCCTCATGCCGAGCGACTGCAGCCACAGCTCACGTGTCCAGCCGGTCGAGTGGTAGAGGTGCTCGTCCTCTTGGTCTTCCACCGCCGAGCACGCGTCGGCCAGAACCTTCGCGGTCTCCTTGTCGGCCTTCTCGGCGGCCATCCCGATCAGCTCCCAGTTGAGATGGTCCTTGGTCTCGGCGAGCACGACGCACTCGCCGGCGACGAGTTCGGCGGCCTCCTTGGGGCCGCTCGCGAGTGCCATCTCCATCGCCCCGACCAGTGACTCGCCGATGTGGCGCACCACCTGGCGACCTGGCGTCTCGGTGTTCGGGTTGAGGCCGAGATCCTTGATCACCTTCTTCATCACCTTCTCGTGCCTGGTGGTCTGCTCCAGGTACTCCTCCCACTCCTTGCGCAGGTCGTCGTTGACGACGCACTTCAGCGCCGTCTTGTAGATCTTCACGCCCCCACTCTCGGTCTCGAGCCCCTGGTAGAGCAGTTCGTGGAGATGGCTGGTCTTCATCTTCTTGGCTCCCTCTTCGGTCGTTGGTTCGCGGTGGGTTGCCCACGCGACGACACCGCCAAACGAGGAGGGATCTTGCGCTACCGGGTTGACGATACAAACATATGTTCGTATACTAGGTCTATGGAACCCTCAGTCGGGGTTGTAGGGGTCGAGGACGAGGCGCTGGCGGCTTTGAACGCCGGGGTCGATGCCCTCTCTCGGCTCGATCTCGTCGAGCTGTCTGACGACAGGCTGCACGCGTTGACGATCGCCGTGCAGCGCTGCACCGCCCGGTTGGGGGTCGCCCGCGCCGCGGTAGTCCGCCGCTGGGATACACGCGGGGTGTGGGCCGCAGACGGGTCGCGCAGCCCCGCCCACCGCCTGGCGCGAGAGACGAACACCTCTACGCACTCGGCGCGGGTGGAGCTCGCCCGGGCGCGGGACCTTGCCGTGATGACGAAGACCGCAGCGGCGATCACCGCCGGTCGGTTGTCGTTGGATCACGTCTACCTGTTCGCCAAGGCGCGCAAGGAACCCTGCCAGGCCGCGTTCGCCGACAGCGAGGAATGGCTGGTCGATCAATGCGCCCGGTTGCCGTTCCAGGATGCCGAACGGCTCGTCCGCTACTGGCGCCAACGCGCCGACGCCGCCGCCGCGGAGGACGAGGCCGAGCGCAACGAGAGCGCCAACGCGTTGCACGCGTCCGCGACGTTGGATGGCACGGTGGTGATCAACGGGCAGCTCGACGCGATATCGGGGGCGGTGTTCACCAACGAGCTACAGCGTTTGGAACGCCAACTACTGCTCGCCGACAAGGCTTCGTTGACGGTGCGCACCGCCACCCAGCGGCGGGCGGCGGCGTTGGTGGAGATGGCCAAACGATCAGCCGCGTCCAAGACCGGCCGCCAACGACCACTGATCACCGTGCTCGTCGGCGACGAAACGTTGCGGCACATGTGTGAGTTGTCCAACGGCACGGTGATCACCCCCGGTCAAGCGGCCGGGCTGGTCAACGACGCGTTGGTGGAATCGGTGATCTTCGACAACAAGACCACCGTCATCGGGGTCACCCACAAACGACGCTTCACCGGCGCCCTGCGCCGCGCGATCGAAGTCCGTGACCGCCGCTGCCAACACTCCTCCGGCTGCTATGAGACCGTGGAGCGTTGCGACGTCGACCACATCACGCCCTGGCGCGACGGCGGGCAGACCAGCCAGTTCAACGGACGGCTGCTGTGCAGCTTCCACAACCGCCACCCCGACGTCAGCGACCACCACCAAGTCCAACCCCAGCAGCCCAGGACGATCGACGACCTCGACCGCCTCCGCGCCCTCATCCGCTGGCGCAACCAACAAGCACAAGCCGCCGAAGACGCAGCCAACAACGACAACGAAGAAGACGACGACGACAGCGACGACAAGGGTGACGGTGAGCCGCCAGCGGGGTGATCAGGAGTCGATGCTCGACAGGCAGGAGAGCAGGTGTTCGACGAGGACGGCACAGTGGTCGCCGGTCGGCGTGCGCACGCCCAGCTCACCGAGCACGGCCATGCCGAGGTCGGCACTGACCAGCAGCAGCACCAGGGCGCGCATGTCGAGCGAAGGATCGACGCGCTGGTCGCGCTGCCAGGCCTCGTGGGCCGCTGTCCAGGTTCCGATCCGCTCCCGCAGCATGTCGCCGAGCCGTTCGCGCACCTCGGGGTCTGTACGCGCGGCGGCCGCCGCCTGTAGCAGCAGCAGGCGTAGGCGGCGCCGCCCGGGGTCGTCGAGGTGCGCGTACTGCTGGCCGACGACATGGGCGAACGGCTGTGCCAAGACGTCTGGCCCGATGTCTTCTAGGTCGTTGGCGATGCTCACGCTGACCGCTTCGGCGAGTAGGTCGGCCTTGCCACGGAACGTCGCGTAGATCGCACCGCTGCTGACGCCGCTGCGTTCGGCGATCTCCCGGATCGAGACTGCCGCGTAGCCGTCGGACGAGAAGAGCGCAGTGGCGGTCTCGATGATGCCTGCGCGGGTGGCCTGGCCCTTCGTCGTCAGGCGGCGAGTCGTCACGGCGCGACCCAGTCGGTGGTCGGCGCGATGGTGTAGGTGTGGATCAGCGCCTGGATCCAGTCGACGTCGTGGAGTGGGTCACTCGGCTCGCTGACCTTCACGCCCTTCGAGCGGAGGTCGGCGAGCAGGACGTCGACGACACGCTGGTGGGTGAGGTCGTCGGTGTGGTCCATCGCCTTGCGTAGCTCGTCGAGGTCGGCATAGAGCTCGGCGTTCCAGTGGGCGAGGAAGCGGATCTGGTGCGGCTGGTAGCGGTGCACCCGCTCGCCGTCGGTGGTCACGTCCCAGGCGTCGTCGGCGGGGTCGTACTCGAACAGCGAACGGCACTTGACTCCCTGCACGTTGCGTTCGTCGGGCCGCCCGACGGAGTCGCCGCGGTGGAACATCATCTCGTTCTGCACCACCACGCCGCGGTTCCACAGCGGGTGGTCGAGCTTCTTCGGCGGCTGAAGCGGGCCGTCGGGCCAATAGGTGAAGGTGCCTTCGTCGCCTCGGTACCACCACGTGACGACCTGGCCCATCTTCACCAGGTAGTCGGTGAACAGCCCGGACTTGGCCATCACGTTCTGCATCCACACCGGCGTGTTCTCGATGCGCACGCCGCGGAAGGTGACCGCGTCGAGGTGCGGCGACAGGCCGGCATCGTGGGGACCGCAGATGTTGAACAACATCAGGGTCGGCTTCGCGTACTCGCACCCCCAGTAGCCCTTCACCAGGTCGAGGAACTTCGCGTTGTAGAACGTGTCGTGCAGCTCGGGGTACAGACACACCGAGTCCTTCGCGAAGAACCCGCGAAAGTGCGGGCCGGAGAGGTCGTCGAGCGTGAGCCCGTGGTTCTCGGGCACCACGCCGGTCACCGTCGCGATCAGCTCGTCGGCCGACTGAAAGTGGTGGGACACGATGGTCGGCCACGGCCCGCGCGTCTTCACGATGTCGAACATCGCGCCGAACTGCTGGTCGGTGTACACGTCGTCGACGACGACCGGCGGCGCGCACGGTGTGAGGATGCGCGCCAGCTGCTCGTGGTAGGTGCTCGTGGCTTCGGTGCTCTCGGTGGTGGTCATTGGCGGTTTCCCCTCTTGCCGCGTGGCCGGCGATCGACGTCGGTCAGAAGATCATAACGTTGTTCGGTTTTGTCGTCGACCCGCTACGGCCGTGGGCCGAGCAGTAGGCGAGCCGTCTGTTCGAGGATGCGGCGCACGTCTCTCGCCGTGTACCGCCCGGACAGCCAGTTGACGATCGCGCTGTCGATGACATGGCCGATCGTCGCGATGACGACTCGCCGATCGGCGACCGTGTCGTCGCCGATCGCGGCGTCGATCATCTGCTCGTAGGCGCGCGCGGCGTCGTCGCGGGCTTCCGACACACCGGCGGCGCTCGAGTAGATCGCACGCATCAGTGCCCGGGTGCGCGCCTCGTCCACCTCGAGCGCGCCGGCGATTCGGCGGAGCACCGCGGTGACGCGAGCGAGCGGGGTGGCGCCGCGCGGAGGGTTCTTCGCGAACTGAGCGCGCATGTCGGCCATCGCCCGTGCATGAGCCTCGGCGATCAGCTGGTCCTTCGACGAGCAGAACCGGTAGACCGACGCCAACGACATCTGGGTGTCGCGCGCGATGTCGCGCATCGACACGGCCTCGTAGCCGCCCGCGGCCGCTTTGGCCGTCGCGCGGAGCAGCCGTTCGTATCGAGGGTCGTCCCGCTGCGGCACTCCCGCGGCACTCGCCGCAGCGGCGGCGGCCGGCTTCACTTCTGCATGCCACCGGAGACGGAGATGTCGTCGCCGGTGACGTATGAAGACGCATCGCTCGCCAGGTAGAGCACGGGCCCGACGATCTCCGCGGGATCCGCGACTCTCTTCTGCAGCGTGCCGTTCGCGATCAGCTCGATGAAGCCGGGCGCGTGCTTCGCCGCACCTTCGGTCATCTCGCTCAAGAAGGGGCCGGGCGAGAGGACGTTGACGCGCACCTTCCACGGTGCCCACTCCTGCGCCATGCTCTTCGTGAGGTTCACGAGCGCGGCCTTCGACGCGCCGTACGCGCAGACGCCCGGCCCGCCCGAGTAGGCGGCCATCGACGCGATGTTGACGATGCTGCCGCCGCCGTTGTCGCGCATAATCGGCGCGATGCACTGTGCCATCCGCAGCGGGCCTTCGAGGTTGACGGCGAAGATCTTGCGCCACAGGTCGAGCTCCATGTCGGAGACGGTCAACCTGGTGGGCGAGATGCCGGCGTTGTTCACCAACACGTCGATCCGCCCGAAACGCGCGACCACCCGGTCGACCACTGCGGGGATGGCCGCCCAGTCGCCTACGTGGCAGGCGATGCCGAACGTCTCGGCGCCGGTCTCGGCCGCGATCTCGGTGGCCACCTGGTCGCACAAGTCCTGCTTACGGCTGCTCACCACCACGCGCGCTCCGGCGAGCGCGAAGCCCTCGGCCATCGCCCGGCCGATGCCCTTGGTGGAGCCGGTCACGAGCGCGACCCGGCCGGTGAGGTCGAAGAGCGCGGCGGACATCACCACACCTTCGTCGCGGCGTAGTCGAGGACGACGTTCATCCGGCTGACGCGTAGGCCGTCGGGGGTTTCGCGGATCGTGAACTCGGCTGTGCCCGAGGACAGGTTGTGCGGAACGCCGTCGACGATGTCGGTCACGAACAGGTACGAATGGACGTCGACTTCCTCGCCCCGGTCGGCGGAGACGAACACGTTCGTGCAGTTGTGCCGCAACGGGTACGGGCTCTGCTGGCGGTGTTCGGTCTGGTGGGCAAGGAACTCGGTGCGACCGCGCGACGTCATCGCGATGAAGTGCTCCCAGGGATGGTCGCCGGTATCGGTGCGGCTTTCGACGCCGATGTCGTCGGCCGCCAGCTGACCGAGTACGTCCATCTCTCCCTCGTCGTAGCACGACCACCAACGAGCGATCAGCTCGTGTACTGCCATCCGGTCCATTGCCGCTCCTCTCGCATCGGCGACGTCACATCGTCGACGGAGGGGACAGTAACACGTTACTGAGGAGTCCTCGGGCGGAGGAGGCGAATCGGGAGCTGAACGAGGCCGAGGCTCAGCGGGGCTCGCAGATGACCACGGGGATGTCGCGCTCCGTGCGCTTCTGGTAGGAGCCGTAACCCTTGTAGGCGGCGACGATGGCGGGCCACATCGCCGCCTTCTCGGTTGCGCTTGCGGTGCGGGCCCGCATCGGCCGTGTGACGCCGTCGGTGGTCAGCTCGACGTTCGGATCGGCCACGAGGTTGGTGTACCAGTCGGGGTGGCGGTCGTCGCCGCCCTTCGACGCGATCAGCACGACCCGGCGCTCTTCGTAGATCGGGGAGGTGAGCATCACGGTGCGCCGCTTGCCCGAGCGGCGCCCGGTCGTGTGCAGCTCGACGGCCTGCATGCCGAGCAGGTGATAGCCGAAGCGTCCACCCGAGAGCTTCAGCACGCCCTTGTGGACGAGGTTCATGCACTTGGTGAGGCCGTCCGTGACGGTGTGGGCGATGGGCATGGCAGCTCCTCGGTGCGCGTGGGGCCGGGCGGGGCCGCATCGGCGCCGGCACCAGCATGGCAGCGCCCCGTTCTAATCCCTCCAGCGCCGAGCTTCGAGTGCGAGAGCATGGCGAGATGGAACGAGCTGCCGACGCGCACGACCTCGACGCGATGATCGAGAAGGTCGCCGGTGAGTCCGGGTTTGCCGGGGTGGTCCGCGTGGACGGGGTGGGCCCGGACACGATCGTGCATGCGTTCGGTTTCGCCGACCGAGGCCTCGCGGTTCCGGTTGCCCCGACCACACGGTTCAACCTGGCCAGTGGCACCAAAGGCTTCACCGCCCTCACGGTCGTCCGCCTCGTCGTGGACGGCGAGTTGTCGCTCGACACCACGGCGCGTTCGGTGCTCGGCACCGACCTACCGCTGGTCGACGACTCGGTGACCGTCGAGCATCTGCTCGCGCACCGCTCGGGGATCGGCGACTACTTCAACGAGTCCGCCGGGGGTGCTATCACCGACTACGTGATGGGGGTGCCGGTCCACGAGCTCGACGGCACGGAGGCCTATCTACGGGTTCTCGCCGGACACACCCAGGTGTTTCGTCCCGGCGAGCGGTTCGCCTACAACAACTCCGGGTTCGTGTTGCTCGCCCTGATCGCCGAGCGGGTCAGCGGTATCCGCTTCGAAGATCTCGTCTCGCGGTCGGTGTGCGTCCCGGCCGGTCTCGGTGCCACGGGTTTCGTGCGCAGCGACGAGCCGACCGGAGACATCGCGCATGGCTACCTCGACTCGGACGGGCTGCGCACGAACGTGCTGCACCTGCCGGTCATCGGCAGCGGGGACGGCGGCATCGTCAGCAGCGCCGAGGACGTCCACCGGTTGTGGGTCTCGCTCTTCGCCGGCCGCATCGTGCCGCTCGAGTGGGTGCAGCGCATGGTCGAACCCCGCAGCGTCCATCCGACGGGGTCGGCGCGCTACGGCCTCGGGTTCTGGCTGGCTCCGAATGGCCCGGCGGTGCAGCTCGAGGGCTACGACGCGGGCGCCTCGTTCCGCTCGACGCACGATCCGGCGCGCGGGCTGACGATGACCGTCATCTCGAACACGTCAGAGGCCGCCTGGCCGATGTGCATCCCGCTCGAGGTTGCGCTCGGTCTGCGCGACAGTTGACGATGCCTCGGATGGCTCCATGATTGGCCCGTATGGCTGACGCGATCGAGGCCCGGGCAACGGGACTGTCTTCGACAGAGGCTCGGGCGCGGCTGGATCGGGACGGGCCGAACGAGCTTCCGGCCCCACGGCGTCCGTCCGCCGCAGGCAGGTTCGCCCGGCAACTCGTGCACTTCTTCGCCGCCATGCTGTGGGTGGCCGGCGTGCTGGCCTTCGCCGCCGGCCTGCCCCAGCTCGGCGTGGCGATCTTCCTCGTCGTGTTGTTGAACGCGGTCTTCGCGTTCGTGCAGGAGAACCGCGCCGACCGGGCGGCGGAGCGTCTGCAGGCGCTGCTGCCGCGGCAGGTGACGGTGCGTCGTGACGGCCGCCGCGTGCGGGTCGAGGCGGCCGAGGTGGTGGTCGGCGATCTCCTGGTGTTCGAGTCCGGTGACCGCATCCCCGCCGACGCGACGGTGGGTGTCGGCCACAGCCTGCTCGTCGACACCTCGCTGCTGACCGGTGAGAGCGAGGCGACCGCAGTCGCGGCGGGCGAGAAGGTGTTCGCCGGCACGTTCGTGGTGGAGGGCGAAGGCGACGCCGTGGTCACGGGCACAGCTGCTTCGACGCGGCTCGCCGGCATCGCCCGCCTCACCACCATGGCCTCTTCCCGGAAGAGCCCGCTCAACCTCGAGCTCGACCGGGTGGTGCGGATGGTGGCGGTCATCGCCGTCGGAGTGGGCGGCCTGTTCTTCACCCTCGCCGTGCTTCTCGGCAATCCGGTCTCCGATGGGTTCGTGTTCGCCATCGGGGTCACCGTCGCCCTCGTGCCCGAAGCATTGCTGCCGACGGTCACGCTGTCGCTCGCCTGGGGCGCCGAGCAGATGGCCAAGCGGCAGGTGCTCGTGCGTCACCTCGACGCGGTCCAGACGCTCGGGTCGACCACGTTCATCTGCACCGACAAGACCGGGACGCTGACCTGCAACCAGATGACCGTCGTCCATGCGTGGACGCCGGCCGGTACCGCTGTCGCCAGCGAGCCGGGCTACGACCCGCGGAGTCCGGTTGACGTGTCCGATCCCGCTGCTCGTGCCGACGTCGAGCGCCTCGCCAGCGCGGCGGCGCGCTGCTCCGCGGGCTACGCGTACGAGGTGGACGGCGTCTGGTCGGCCCACGGCGACCCGATGGAGGCCGCGCTCGACGTGTTCGCCCGCCGCCTCGGCGTCGACACCGAGCACGACCGGGCGTCCGCTGTCACCGCGGCTCGCTTCCCGTTCGACCCGCGGCGCCGGCGCATGTCGGTGGTGTTCGACGGTGAGCTGCTCGTGAAGGGCGCGCCCGACGCCGTGCTGCCCTGCTGCGAAAACGGCGACGTCGCCGAGTCCGTGCTCGAGCAGCTCGCCGACCGGGGGCTGCGCGTGCTCGCGGTGGCCGGTCGACAGCTCGCCGGCCCGCTCCCGCGCTCGGCCGACGAAGCGGAACGGAACCTGCAGCTCTTCGGGCTGTCGGCAATGGAGGACCCGCCTCGCCCCGACGTCGGCAAGTCGATCGCCGCGTGCCGGCGGGCAGGCATCAAGGTGGCGATGATCACCGGCGACCACCCCGCGACCGCGGCCGCGATCGCGCGAGAAGTCGGGCTGCGCGAACCGACCGGCAGCGTCTTCGTCGGCGCCGATCTGCCGGCCGACGAGGCGGTGCTCGGCGCCCTCCTCGACCGCGACGGCGTCGTCGTGGCCAGGGTGTCGCCCGAGGACAAGCTGCGCATCGCTCGCGCCCTGCGTGCCCGTGGACACGTCGTGGCGATGACCGGCGACGGTGTCAACGACGGGCCCGCGCTGCACGAGGCCGACATCGGCATCGCCATGGGAGCCTCGGGCACGGACGTCGCCCGAGAGGCTGCCGATCTCGTGTTGCTCGACGACCGCTTCGCCTCGATCGTCGCCGGTGTCGAGCAGGGTCGCGGGGCGTTTCACAACATCCGCCGGTTCTTGACCTATCACCTGACCGACAACGTCGCCGAGCTCACGCCGTTCGTCGTGTGGGCGTTGTCCGGCGGGCGCTTCCCACTGGCCCTCGGCGTGCTGCAGATCCTTGCGCTCGACCTCGGAACCGACACCCTCTCCGCCGTTGCGCTCGGCGCCGAGCCCCCGCCGCAGAACACGCTCGATCGCCCCCCGGTCACCGGACGGCTGCTCAACCGCACCGTCGCCCGGCGAGCCTTCGCCAGGCTCGGACCGACAGAAGCGCTGGTGTCGATGACCGCGTTCGTCCTGTCGTTCGTCGCGGCCGGGTGGCGTCCCGGAGACCCGTTCCCGGAAGGAGACGTCGCCGCTGCCGCGTCAGGGGCGGCGTTCATGGCCGTCGTGTTCGGCCAGGCGGCCAACGCGTTCGCCTGCCGCAGCTCCACCCGGTGGCCGGGCGCGCTCGGGTGGACGTCGAACCGGCTGCTGATCCCGGCCGTCGGGGTGGGGGTGGCCGTTTCCCTCGCGGTGCTGCTGATCGACCCGATCGCCACCGAGCTCGAGCACGCCAACCCGTCACTCGTGGGGTGGGCGGTGGCCGCCGCGGCGATCCCAGCCGTGCTGGCGGTGGACGCGCTCGACAAGCACCGGCGACGGCGGTGAGGTCGTCGCGTCCGGCTGGTCGTAGTCATACCCCCGGGGGTATATAGTCGGTACATGAACTCGATCAGCACCGTCACCGCACTGTCGCCCGAGAACGCCGAGGCCGCTGTCCGCTCGGCTTTGGCCAACCAGGGCTTCGGTGTCCTCACCGAGATCGACGTCGCCGCCGTCTTCAAGGCCAAGCTCGGTGTCGAGCGGCCCTTCCTCAAGATCCTCGGTGCGTGCAATCCCGGGTTCGCGCAGCGCGCGCTGGAGCTCGACCCGTCGGTGAGCCTGCTCTTGCCGTGCAACGTCGTCGTCGAAGCCGTGGCCGGGGGAGTGATGGTCTCCGCCGTCGACCCGCTCGAGCTGATGGACGATCCGGCCTTCGCCGAGCTCGGCGGTGAGGTTTCGGCGCGGCTACGTCAGGCGATCGACGAGGTCGCCGACGCCGCGCCGGCTCAGCCGGTGTGACAGGGTTCCGGCATGCGACTTGAGGGGAAGACGGCCCTGATCACCGGGGGTGCGGGAGTCATCGGTCTTGCCGCTGCCCGACGGTTCCTCGCGGAAGGCGCTCGCGGGATCAGCCTGGTCGACGTCGATCGTGGACGACTCGACGAGGCGGTCGCCGAGCTCGATGCCGGCGACAGAGTGATCGGCGTGACCGCCGACGTGACCGACCCGGAGTCAGTTCGTGCGTACGCCGAGGCGACGGCGGCGGCCTTCGGCAAGGTCGACGTCTTCCTGAACAACGCCGGGATCGAAGGCGGGTTCGCCCCGGTGACCGACTTCCCCGACGAGATGTTCACGAAGGTGATGGAGGTCAACGTCACCGGTGTCTACCTCGGGGCGAAGTACGTCCTGCCGACGATGAACGACGGTGGCAGCATCGTGATCACGTCGTCGGTGGCGGGCCTTGCCGGCAGCCCGAACATGATCGCCTACGTCACCAGCAAGCATGCGGTGATCGGCACCATGCGCACCCTTGCCGTCGAATGCGCAGCCCGCGGGATCCGAGTGAACACGATCCACCCGGGCATGGTGAAGAGCGAGATGATGGATCGCCTCGCCGGGATGATGGGCGGCGGCGGCATCGATCCCCAAGCGGTGGCCGACCTGCTGAACACGAACGTCCCCTTCGGCCGCTTCGTGACCCCCGAAGAGGTCGTCGACGGCATGGTGTACCTGGCGAGCGACGACTCCCGGATGGTCACCGGTACCCAACTGGTAATCGACGGCGGGCTCACCGTCGCGTAGCCAACTTCGCCTCGAACAGGGGCCGCATCGTGAACCACGGATGCCCACGGTGCGAGGCGAGGTCGTCGTTGGCTTCCCAGGTCGCGAGGTCGACGAGGGCACGCAGCGCATGGGCGCGGTGTCCCCAGTCGAGCCGGGCGGCGTCGACGCGTAGGCCGCTGCGGTGTTGGTAGGTGCGCAGGAACCGCCTCGCAATCCGTCTGCCGATCACGCGAGTGCCGGCGCGCATCGGTGCAGAACCGCCGAGCGGAGGGTTCGCCAGCAGGAGATCGGTGAACGCCAGGTCGTAGTGCGGGTCGGCCAGCACCGACGAGGGCCAGTCGATCAGCGTCCACCGGTCACCGTCGACGAGCAGGTTGAGGGGGTGGAGGTCGCCGTGGCAGATGACTCGTGTCTCGTGCGCAGTGGCCGCCAGGCGTTCCGCCGCGGTCTGCAAGTCGGGACGCCCGACGGCCTCGGCGGCCGTAGCGAGTCGCCCCAAGAAGGCGACGATGTCGGCCTGGCGGACGTTGCCGGTGAGCTCGCGGCGCAACTCCTCCGGCGGGCACCGGTGGAGCGTGGCGGCGGCCTCGGCCAGCAGGTCGGGCAGCCTGCGCAGCAGACTGGCGGGCTGCGCGACGCGAAGTCCGGCGAACAGTGGCTGCCCAGGGGCGAAGTCCATCAAGCTCCACCCGCGATCGAGCTCGCTGCTCGGCGCCCCGGCACAGCGGATCGATGCCACCGGGAAGCCGCATCGCATCAGGTGGCGCTGCACGGCTGTCTCGTACGCAGCGGTGGCCGGTTCCGGCATGATCCGGGCGACGAGGCGTCCCTGCAGCTCGGCCGGCGGGTCGGCGAGCTCGACGACGTACATCTCCGCCCAGAAGCCACCGGTGAGCGGTTCGGGTCGGACGGCCCACGACAGCTCGGGTCGATTCGTCTGGCGACGCAGCGCGGCGAGCAAGGCGTCGGTCGTCGCGCCGTCGGGCATGCGCCAGGCTCGCGCGTCGCGCGGGCGACCGGCTCCAAGCCTCGACGGCCGCGTGATCGACGGTCTAGCCACGACACCCGCTTGGCCCGTCGCGCCCCGCCTCACGAGCGAGCTTCGCTCCCACCTTGGCTTCCTCCGATTCGCCGCGACACCCCACGTCTACGGTCGTCCCAGTCGGAATGACGCCCATGTAGTTTACGGAGGACCGGCCTATGCCCGGAGGAGAGCAATTGTCACTGTTAGCTGCCGACCAGTTCTCGGACGGCCCTCGAAGTAACCACGGCGAGGTCTTCACCCGCCGCTGGGTTGCCGAGTTGATCCTTGATCTGGCCGGCTACGAAGTCGGCGAATCGCTGGCCTCGAAGGTCGTGATCGAACCTTCGTGCGGAACCGGCGGCTTTCTCGTCCCGATCGTGGAGCGGCTGCTTCAGTCAGTGGGCGTCGAGCACATTGGCGACTGCCGCAGCCAAATCGCTGCCTTCGACCTTCTGCCAGCCAATGCCGAGCGCGCCCGCAAGGAGGTCGAGTCGCTGCTCGTTGACGCTGGCGTCCCAGTCGATGTGGCCACAGAGCTTGCGTCGACATGGGTGCGCGCCGGCGACTTCTTGCTCGACGAGCTGCCGGCGGGAGCCGACTTTGTGGTCGGCAATCCGCCCTACGTCCGTCTCGAGCAGGTCGATGTGGCGACGATGCAGGCATATCGCGCCGCGTGCACGACGATGCGCGGGCGCAGTGACCTCTACGTCGGGTTTTTCGAGCGTGGTCTATCGTTGCTAAGGCCAGGTGGAGCTCTCGCGTTCATCTGCGCCGACCGCTGGATGCACAACCAGTACGGGGCGGACCTCCGTGAGCTCATTACTCGCGACTACGCGGTCGACACTGTGGTGAAGATGCACGACGTCGACGCCTTCGAGCTCTGCGTGTCCGCGTACCCCGCAATCACCGTTCTACGACGCGCGCCGCAGACCCGCGTCGTCATCGCCGACACCACCCCGACGTTCGGTCCGGCGAACGTGGCTACGTTCAAGCGATGGGTCGGCGAGCCCAAGGCGACCAACCGCTCCACGAAGGACTTCGCCGCCGCGAAGCTCACGAGCTGGTCCTCAGGACGAGATCACTGGCCCGCCGGCTCACCCGAAGCTCTCGCCCTAGTAGCTCAGCTCGAGCGCGAGTTTCCCACCCTCGAGGACCCGCAGACCGGCACCAAGGTGGGAATCGGCATCGCCACGGGTGCTGACGATGTGTTCATCACAACGGACACGGAGCTAGTGGAACAGCAGCGACTGCTTCCGCTGCTACGGGCGCGCGACATCGTCACAGGAGCTGTCCGCTGGTCGGGCGAATACCTCATCAACCCGTGGGACGAGGGGGGACTTGTCGACCTGGCTGCGCACCCTCGACTCGCCGCCCATCTCGACCGTCATAGCCTGGCTGTACGAAGCCGCCATGTCGCTCGACGGCGGCCCGACGAGTGGTTTCGGACCATCGATCGCGTGACGCCGGGCCTCCAACATCAGCGCAAGCTCCTGCTCCCGGATATCAAGGCCGCCTCGCACCCCGTCCTCGATGATGGGAGCTACTACCCGCACCACAACCTGTACGTCGTCACGTCCGCCAGATGGGATCTTGAAGTGCTCGGCGGGCTCCTGTTATCCGACGTTACGAACCTCTTCGTCGGCACCTACTGCGTGAAGATGCGCGGCGGCTGCTACCGCTTCCAGGCGCAATACCTCCGCAAGATCCGTGTCCCGCCACCCGGCGATATCGGGCCCGCGGCAGCGGAGGAACTCGCAGCGGCCTTCCGGGCTCGCGATCGCTCGAAAGCGACCGAGGTCGCCGCGGCGCTCTACTGCATCGACCCTATGGCACTTCGCCGTGCGGGTAACCCGTGACCGACCCGGTTTCCCAGGTGACAGCAGCATCTACTCCGGTCGCCGTACCGATCGGGAGGCGCACCAGCACTCTCGTCGCCACGAATCCCCGCTGCAGGCCGCTCTACGACCTGTACCAGCGGGCTAGAGCGGATGGAGCCCAGAGTTGGAACCAGGTCGAGGCTGGATTCCTCGAGGCGATGTCGGCGTTCGACGCTTCCGTTGCCGCGACCGCGGGGCGAACCGACATGGCCGACGCGGAGAAGTCCCAGCTGTCCGCAGATCTGCAGAACGGCAAGGGCGACTTCTTCAACGACTTTCTCGCACTGCTGCTCGAGAACTGCTCCGGCGTGGAGACCCTCTACATCCGCAACCTCGTGCCCGGCCTCATCGTCCGCAAGCACAACCTCGACGGGGTGTACCCGGCGACGGGTCCTGTCGAGTTCCTGCTCGAAGCCAAGATGACGGGCACCCCGCGGCACGTCAACAGCCCCCGGCAAGGTCCAAGCGGCAGGCCCGGCTCCGCCGATCTCGACAAGCGTGTGAAGGAGCTGGCGTTCAAATCGATCGACCTGAAAGGTGAGTACAGCCGACTTCGCACTGCCGAGGGGGTCGGCACGTCTACCGGGCCGGCCGGTGGTGACCTCACGACCTGGCTGAGATCGACCAATCCGAAGATCTACTTCTTCATGGCGGTGCGGGTGATCAGCGAGGCGGACTTCTTGCGGACGGTCCAATGGGCACATACCGCTCAGCAGGTAGTCGATTCCGTAGGCGTCTACTGCTACGAGCCCGATGGCCGCTCGCAGCCCAGCTATCGACGTAGAGGTGGCGTGCCCGCAGATCTCGAGCTCGAACGCATCCTCTACCGTGCATGCACCGATCTGCGCGCAATCGCCCGAAGGGACTAGCTCGATGGAGAACAAGTCCGGCACGTCGCCGAACGACGACGCATCTGCCGCTCAGCTCATCGACGCGAGGATCGACGAGCTCGGCGACTGGCGCGGCGAGATGCTGGCCCGCGTCCGCTCGCTGGTCCAGCAAGCGGTCCCCGACGTGGTCGAGGAGTGGAAGTGGCGAGGTGTACCCGTGTGGTCACGCGGCGGGATCCTCTGCACCGGCGAGACGTACAAGTCGGTGGTGAAGCTGACGTTCGCCAAGGGGGCGTCCCTGGAGGACCCCACCGGCCTCTTCAACTCGAGCCTCGAAGGGAACACCAGGCGAGCGATCGACATCCACGAGGGCGAATCGCTCGACGAGAAGGCCCTTCAGGAGCTGATCCGCGCCGCCGCCACCCTGAACTCATCGCGCAAGCCGCCGCGTTCTCGGTCGGATTTGTGACACATAGCGCGACTCATCCGACCGAGAACTTGAGGGCAGGACGGACTCGGCGGCGCGATAAATACAGCGGACACTAGAAATACCTCTGCTGGGCGGGTAGGCTGGGCGCCAACTCCTCACCTGGAAGAAGGGCGACGATGCAAACCTCGCTTCGCATTGACGGGGCCAACTGCCCGAACTGCTTCAACGAGACGCTCGATGCCCTCGCGCTCGTCGAAGGGGTCCGAGAGGTGCACGGATCGATCGACGGGCCGTGCATCGAGATCGACCACGACGCCGCCGCGCTCGATGTGATCGTCGGGACCGTGCGCAACCGGCTGCATGGCATCGAGATGTTCTCCAACGAGATCCGGATGGTGCCTCTCGACCCGGTCGCGACGTCGACGTGCATCCATCACCGAGACGCCCCGCACTACATCGACCCGGCGATGACGCTCGGCGACATCGTCACGCTCCACCCGTCGCTGGCCGCCGAACTCGAGCGGCTTGGCCTCGACTACTGCTGCCACGGCGCGCGGACACTCGCCGAGTCGGCTGATGACGTGGGCCTCGACCCACAAGTGGTCGCCGACGAGCTGTCGGCCGCCCGTGTCGACGAACCGCCGGCTGCTTGGGCCTCGCTCGGCCCAGCCGACCTGATCGACCACATCGAGACCGTCCACCACGGCTACCTGTGGGCCGAGCTCTCGCGCATCAGCGCGCTGGTCGACAAGATCGTCACGGTCCACGGTGAACGGCACCCCGAACTGGCCGAGGTCCAGCACCTCTACAACCAGTTGCGCGCCGACCTCGAACCGCATCTGGTCCAGGAGGAGCAGGTCCTGTTCCCCGAGATCCGTCGATTCGCGGCCGCATCGCCCGGGCAGCGAGCCGACGTCGCCGAGCTGGCCGAGCAGTTCGACCAGCTCGCGGACGAGCACGAGACGGTCGGTGGCCTGCTCGAGCAGCTGCGGGCCGTGACCGGCGGCTATGTCGTCCCGGAGGACGGGTGCGCCACCTATGTCGCCAGCTATCGAGCGCTGGCCGAGCTAGAGGCTGACACGCACCTGCACGTGCACAAGGAGAGCAACGTGCTGATCCCCGCCCTGCGCAGGGGATGAAGGCTGCGGCCAAGCCCTCGCGTTCTCGGTCGGATTTGTGACACATAGCGCGACTGATCCGACCGAGAACGCGAGCGTGAGTACCAAGTAGGGCGTCAGCCCCGGTCGCTCAGGTCGTATTCGGCCATGTAGTACGGGTGGTCTGCATCGAACGTCGTCAGTTGCTGGGGCTCGGCCACGCGCCCGATCGGGCGGACGTCGCTGCCGATGCGTTCGAGCCGTGCGTCGCCGAGCGAGTTGCGCGCCCTCTCCGCCCGCTCCGTGAGGTCACGGACCACGTCGGGCCTGGCATCGGCGACGTCGGTCGTCTCCGCGATGTCGGTGTCGAGGTCGTAGAGCTCGCACATCTCGATCCCGCGCTTCGCGAAGTGCAGCTTCCACCGGCCGACACGGATCGCTTCCAGGTCGTTCATCCAGTAGTAGAGGAACTCGTCGAGCGGTGAGGTCGCCGACTCGTCGACCAGCAGCGAGGTGATGTCGCGACCGTCGATGGTGCGATCGTCGGGCACGCGAGCCCCGCAGCACGCGGCGAGCGTGGGGTACAGATCGAGCGACGACACGACCGTGTCGCTCACCCGGCCTGGGGCGATCCGGCAGGGCCAACGCACGATGGCCGGCACCCGCTGGCCACCTTCCCACGTCTGGCCCTTGTGCCCGCGCAGTGGTTCGTTGCTGCCACCGAGCAGGCTGCCGTCACCGCCCACGGGCGCAGGGTTGTTGCCGAGCGAGCCGTTGTCGCTCGTGAAGATCACGATCGTGTCGTCACCCAGGCCGAGCGCGTCGAGCTCGTGCACCAGCGCCGCCGTCGCCCAATCGATCGCCTCGACCGCGGCGCCGTAGGGGCCGTTTCGTGACGTGTCGGCGAAGCGCGGCTGCACGTAGATCGGGGTGTGCACGTACATGTGGGCGAAGTAGAGGAAGAACGGCTCGTGCCCGCCCGAACGCATGAAACGGACGGCCTCCGTGACGTACCGCTCGGTCAGCGACGCCTGATCCGGCTGCTGTTCGATCACCTCGTCGTCGTTCATCAGCGGGAGCGGGGGCATCTCGGGGAAGAACGACGGTGTATCGACCTGACGCCCCATGTCGTTGCTGTACGGAAGGCCGAAGTAGTGGTCGAAACCGTGGTTCGTCGGCAGGAACTCCGGCTGGTCGCCGCAGTGCCACTTTCCGATCATCTGGGTGCGGTACCCGGCGGCCGAGAGCATCGCCGCGAGGCTGATCTCCGACGGCGGCAGGCCGAGGGCATGACCGGGAAACAGCACCGGGAACCCGTCGAACGACCCGAAACCGATCCGCGGTGGGTAGCAGCCGGTCAGCATCGCGCCACGCGACGGTGAGCACACCGGCGATGCCATGTAGAAGGAGGTGAAGCGTAGTCCTTCCGCGGCCAGCCGATCGATCGCCGGTGTCGCGTTGAGCGTCGAGCCGTAGCAGCCGAGATCGCCGTAGCCGAGGTCGTCGCAGTTGATGAGTACGACGTTCGGTCGCCGCCGCCGCTCAGCGTTCCCGTCGGCTCCGCTCGCGTTCTCGGCCACGCCGCACGGTAACGCGCTCGGGGGTTTCGGCGTTCGACGAGATGTGTGTCGAGAACGCGAGTAGGTTGGTCGCCCGTCGGATGTGCTCCGACGCGTGACACGGAGGATCCGCCATGCCGCTCGGCCCCATCGAAGTCCTGATGATCTCGTTCCCCGGCAACCAGTTCAATGGCCAGATCATCCCGGAGATCACCCGGCTGATCGAACAGAACACGATCAACGTCGTCGACGCGCTGCTGATCTTGAAAGATGCCGACGGCGAGGTCACCTTCCTCGAGTTCGACCAGCTCGATGCCGACGACGACGTCGCGCGGCTCGCCAGTCTGTTCGGCGAGGAGAACGCGTTCATCTCCGACGACGACGTGCGCGAGTTCGCCGCCGGCCTCGAGCCGAACTGCTCGGCTGGGCTCCTCGTGATCGAGCACGCTTGGTCGAAGCCGCTGCGTGACGCGATCGCCGACTCCGGCGGCGAGCTCGCCCTGAGCTTCCGGGTGCCCGGCGCCGTCATCGACGAGATCGTCGCGTCGGCCTGAACCGATCGATCAAACCCGACCAACGACCGAGGAGGACATGACAGATGCGTCGAAGAATGGGACGCCCAGGACTAGTGGGCACGATGGCGCGCACCGCCGTCGTGGTAGGTACGGCCAACGCGGTCACCGCGAAGTCGCAACAGAAGCAAGCTGCAGCGGCGAATGCGCAGCAGTCGCAGGCTGCAGCCCAGCAAGCAGCCTTCCAGGCCCAGGCCGACACCGCCGAGATGCAGGCGCAGATGGCGGCGATGCAGGCGCAGCTGGCAGCCCAGCAGATGCCACCGCCGGCGGCCCCTGCCGCTGCGGCCCCCGCTCCTGCACCGGCGCCGGCGGCTCCAGCAGCTGGCGGGAACGACATGATGGCGCAGCTGCAGCAGCTGGCCGACATGCGCGCCAACGGGCTGCTGTCCGACGACGAGTTCGCCGCGGCGAAAGCGCGGCTGCTGGCCGGCTGAGCTGCGGGCCGCGCGCTCGAACATCGCGGGCCTTATCGTGCGGGAGCGCCGGATGGGCCGGCGTCTCCCGACGGAGGGCTCGTCGTGCTTCTTCAGGCGATCGGTACCGTGTTGCCAGCAGCTCTGGCGATCGCGCTCAGCCCGTTCCCGGTCATCGGCATCGTGCTCGTCCTGGCCGGACCGCACGGTCGTCTCAACGGCCCGCTGTTCACCCTCGGCTGGCTCGTCGGCCTGTCGGTGGTGACCGCCGTCGTCGCGATCGTGTTCGGCGGTGCGGACGATCCCGATAGCACCTCGTCGGCAATCGCCGACTGGGGACGCGTGGTCGCGGGAGCGACGCTTGTCGGCCTGGGGATACGGAAGTGGTGGCATCGACCGCGACCCGGCGATGTCGTGGACGCTCCTACCTGGATGTCGTCACTCGACACGGCGGGGCCCGGCAAGGCATTGGTGCTCGGCGCGTTGCTGGCAGGCGCCAATCCGAAGAACTTCGTGCTCGCCGCCGCCGCCGCGACGTCGGTCGTCGAGACCGGGGTGCACGGCACACAACTCGTCGTGGCTGTCGTCGTGTTCGTGGCGGTCGGCTCGTGCACGGTCGTCGGCGCGGTCGTGGTCCGCTTGCTCGGCGGGCAGCGGGGGGTGTCGTTGCTCGACAGCGTGCGCGGGTTCATGGTGGCGAACAGCACCGTGATCACGGTCTTCGTCCTGTTGATCCTGGGCGCCAAGGTGCTCGGCGACGGTCTCATCGGACTCGGCCGGTAACCTCTGCCCCCGCACCCTCCCGGAGCACCGATGCCTGAGCTCGCCAACCCGCCCGAAGTGCTCTTCGTCTGCGTCCACAACGCTGGACGATCACAGATGGCCGCCGCGCTCCTTCGGCACCATGCCGGTGATCGGATCATCGTCCGCTCCGCTGGCACCGCACCCGCCGACCGCATCAACCCCGCCGTCGTCGAAGCCATGAACGAGATCGGGATCGACCTGCACGCCGATGGGGCGACGCCGAAGAAGCTCACCGACTCTGCCGTCGAGGCCTCCGATGTCGTCATCACCATGGGCTGCGGCGACGAATGCCCGTTCTATCCCGGCAAGCGATACCTCGATTGGAAGCTGGAAGACCCCGCCGGGCAAGGGCTCGACGCCGTCCGCGTCATCCGCGACCAGATCGACGACCTCGTCAGGCAACTCGTCGACGAACTCGCCCCCACCCAGGCTTAGCTGCGCAGGAAGGCGAGGACGGCCAGCACACGCCGGTGCTCGCGTTCGTCCAGCTCGAGGCCGAGCTTCAAGAAGATGCTGCGGACGTGCGCCTCGATCGTCTTGACGCTGAGGTGCAGTGTCTCGGACAGGGCGCTGTTGGAGAGACCCTGGGCCATCAGCGCCAGCACGGAACGCTCGCGCGGTGTGAGTGTGTCGATGGGGTCGTGCTGGCGCTGGCGGGCGACGAGCCGGCGCACGAGTTCAGGGTCGATGATGATGTCGCCGGCGGCCACCCGCTTCACGTCGTTGCGGAACCCGGCCAGGTCGCTCACCCGGTCCTTCAGGAGATACCCGACACCGCGCTCGAAGTCGTTCATCAGGCGCAAGGCATGGTGGGCTTCGACGTACTGGGACAGCAGCAGCAGGCCGACCTCGGGAGCGATCTGTCGGATGAGCGTTGCTGCCTCTAGCCCCTCGGCGGAGAAGTTCGGAGGCATACGTAGGTCGATGACGGCGACGTCGGGTCGGCTCTGCGCGACGAGATCGACCAGCGAGTCGACGTCGCCGGCGAGGCCGACGACTTCGAAGCCGGATTCGCCCAGGATGCGGGCGACACCTTCGCGGAACAGCACCGAGTCGTCGGCGATCGCGACGCGGGTCACGTTGAAGCGCTCGGGATCTGCACGCTGAGGCGAGTGCCCCCGCCGGGCGGGCTGTCGAGGACGAAGCTGCCGCCGAGCGAGGTGACTCGATCGATGAGACCACCGAGGCCGGTGCCGAGCGCGGCGCCGCCGCAACCGTTGTCGCTGACCTCGACGTCGAGTGTGGAGCCGTTGTCGACGACCCGGACCGTGGCCCGTGTCGCACGACTGTGTCGGGCGGAGTTCGTCAATGCCTCGCTGGCGACGAAGTAGGCCGTGGCCTCGGCTTGGGGCGCAGCTCGGCCGGGGAGTTCGACGTCCAGCTCGACGGGGAGTGGCGACCGATCGGCGAGCGAAGCCAACGCGGCGGCCAGGCCGTCGTTGGTGAGCACCGATGGGTGGATCCCGCGGGCGAGCTCGCGTAGTTCGGCCGTCGCCTCCATCAGCTGGTGGCGAGCGGCCTGCGCAGCATCGGAGAGCTCGGGATCGCCGTGTTGCTCGGCGCGTTCGACGACGCGTCCCAGCTCCATGCCGACGACGACGAGGCGGTGCTGGGCTCCGTCGTGCAGATCGCGTTCGATCCGGCGGCGGGCCTCGTCTTCCGCGGCGACGACGCGGGTCGCGGCCGATTGCACCTCACGCACCAACGACTCGTACGACGCTTCGACGATCGCGGCGCCGCAGGCAATCGGAATGAACGTGGCCGTCAGCAGCCCGGCCTGAGGCGAACCTGCGAGGACCAAACCACCGACGAGCGCGACGACGCTCATCGCGGCCGAGGCGACGAGCCACCGCAGTTGGCGGGCTTCGGCGGGGGACGCTCGCCGGTACCGGGTGACCACGCACGCCACCCACACCAACTGGAACGCGGTGAACACCACCGGCAACGCCCGCTCGAAGATCTTCTCGGCCGTGTCGGCTCCCCCCAGTTGGAACGGGTGATCGGCCACGATGCCGGCACGGTCGTAGTCGACGGGCCACAGCGCCGACATCAACGCCAGCGCCGATCCGAATATGACCATCACCCGAAACGTCACCCGCCAGGGGCGGCCCGGCAGCCAACCGTCCGGGAACGACATGATCGTCAGACCGACGAGCACGAGCACCAACGGGAGTGTCCAGACGCCGAGCCAGGCGATCCACTGCGCAGCCTCTCTCCCGATGCCTGGATTCGGCTGACCGCCCACCTGCCTGCCGAGGAAGACCACCGCCTGCGCCGCACCGGTGGCGAGAAACAACATCGCCTCGCGCTGGCCGGGACGGTGGCGCAGCACGATCTCGCCGACCACCGCGAACGACAGCGCCAGCAGACCGTTGTGCAGGTTGTCGCCCGGCGACCCGGCGAGAAACCCGACGACGACGATCGCGACCGTCGCTCCGGGGATCAAACTCATCCGCCGCACCAGCAGATGTTGGCAGAACCCAGTAGCGACGGCTTCGGGGTTAACCCTCGAAGAGTCGCAGCGTTCACCCCGATGCGAGGCGCGACGTCGCCGTGGACACTTCCCGCATGACTTTGCTCGATGTCACGGACATCTCCTCGACGACCCGTCGAACCCCGACCGATCTTCTGCTGACTGGCGCGCTGGTAGTCGCGCCCCTTCTGTACCTCACCGCTGACGCGATGTACGCGGTGCGCGGGTGGGACGACGCCGATGCCGCGGGCGTTCATGTGCTCGGCGCGATCGCCTACGCCTTCGTCCTCGTGCGCCTCGCCAGTTGGGCCACCGGGTGGCTGGCTGCTGCCACGTTGTTCGTCGGCATCGTCGGTGCCTGCGGCAACGTGGCCTACGGCTTCAACACGATTCACGTCTCCCTCGGCGCCGTCGATCTCGTCGACACCGACGGTGTCGGCGCCATCATCAAACCGCTCGGGCTGTTCTGCCCAGCAGGATTCGTCCTCGGCGCCATCGTGCTCGCCCGCATCGGGCAACGCGTCCCGGCGTGGCTCGTCGGCGTTGCCGGCGTCGCCTGGCCGGTCGCCCATATCCGCAACGTCGGTTGGCTCGCAATCCTGGTGAACGTCTGTCTCGTCCTCGGCCTCGTCCCGCTCGCCTTCAGGCGGACCGATGCACCCGCTCGCGCGCCGCGGTGACGGTTGAGCTTCCTCGCCTCATTCTCCCAGCGGCCAGGTGATCTGCGTCCGCCACGTCGCGGGGTCCGGCTCGGTGGCTGGATCGCTGAGGTACGACTCCCACAGCTGCGTGCCGCCTTCGAGCCCGCGGGACTGCAGCCAGGCCGCGAGCTCCTCGTACGTCTGCGCCAGTCCGTCGTAGCTGCCCACGTGGATGGCCATCACCGCTCGCCCGCCGGGCAGTACTAGAGCGGTGACCTCCCCGGTTGGCGAGATCGGCCCCGAGACGGGAAAGCCAGCGGCAACCTCGACGGTCTCGCCCGGCATCCTCGGATAGAAGCCGAACGGGGGCCCAATGACTTCCAGGCCCTGGGATTGAACCACCTCGAGGACCAGGTGGAACGCCCGGTCGAACAACGATGGCAGTTGGTCCACCGGCAGTTCGCCGCGAACCACTGCAGCCTGCTGTGGCTCGATCGTCACCACTTCGCAGTCCACCATCAGTGCCCTCCTCTGCTCGCTCGCAACCACCCGGTCGCTTCAGTATCGCCCACGCAGAGCGCGCCCGGTTGGGTGGGAGAAGTGTTGGGTGCCTGTCGCGAATTGGGCCGAGTGGTGGGTCTTAGGGTTGATGGCAGTGGGTTCGCAGCCGAGCCTGGAAAGGTCGGAGTTCGCGGGGTTCGTACGCGAGGTCGAACCGCGGCTGCTACAGGCGCTGGTGTCGGCCTATGGCCCCCGGGACGGGCGTGAGGCGACGGTCGACGCGCTGAGTTGGGCGTGGGAGCACTGGGACCGACTGGGTCCGATCGACAACAAGCTCGGCTACTTGTACCGGGTCGGCCAGAGCGCCACTCGGCGCTACACCTCGCGGGCGATCCCGCTTTCGGCGACGACGAGCGAGGAGGCCCCCCTGGTGGATGTCGATCCCGGATTGCTGCCTGCCTTGAGGCGCCTGTCCGAGCAGCAACGCACCGTCGTGGTGCTGGTTCATGCCTTCGGCTGGTCGCAGTCCGAGGTGGCCAAGCTGCTCGACATCACAGTGTCGACCGCTCGTGAGCATCTGTCCCGGGCGCTGAAGCATCTTCGAGACGAACTGGTGGTGTGCGATGCCGGTTGACGTGGAATCCGAGCTCGCTCGGCTCGGCACCGCGTGGGGCGAGTCGATCGCCCATGTCGATGTCGCCGAGGTGCTGGAACGGACGATGGCCACCCGTTCCCAGCCCGTCGATCACATGATCGACCCAGCGGCGACGAGTCATCGCCGGCGCGCCGAGCCGCGGTCGACTCGTTCGGGACAGCGTTGGCTGGTCGCGGCAGCGTGTATTGCGTTGGTCGTGGCGGGTGTCGTGGCCCTGGCCCAGTGGCCGGCCAGCGGTCCCGATCCGGCGGCGACGAACCCGGAAACGACACCGTCGGTCTCTACCGACCCCGCTGCGCCGATTCGGCCGCCCGAGCCATTCGTGGGTTCCTGGGTGTCGACCGACACCGATGGTTCTTCCCAGACGATGCAGATCGTGCGCTCGGGTGACGAGTACGAGGTGGTCGTGCGCGACGACGTCGCCACCGCTGCGTGTGCCGGGGCGGCGGCCACCATCGCCGGCACCGGGCTGCTGGAGACCGACGATCGGCTGGTCATCGCCCAGCCCGAGCTGACCTGTGACGACGGGACCACGCCCGCTATCGGGCTCCCGCCCCAAGCGGACCTTGCCGACTACACCTTCTTTCGCAACTCGGTAGCGGATGAACTGACCGACCCGTTCGGAGTCGTGTGGCGGCGCGTGGGCTCGAACGACGGAACGACCGTCCCGGAGCAGACCACGGTTCCCGCAACAGAGTCGGCGCGGGCGACGGTCCCCGCACTTGGGTCGGCGACGTCGGGCGGGATGTGGCCTCAGTCGACGCTCGATGAGGTGCGTGCCGCCCAGGAGTCCGCCGACGCCGCGGACCCCACCTACAGCTGGCAGCTCTTCGCCCAATCCTCTCCCGACCAGGAGCCGTGGCAGGCGCAGATCCTCACCAGGTTCATCAAGGAGGGGCTCGGCTGGGAGGACTACCTGCCGCGCGGAACCGCGTACTACGACGGAGGAGGTGGGTACGCCGAGACCTTGTTGATCCGTTGTGCGCCGGGGCAGACGAACCCCCTGGCGACTCTGTACGCGGCGATGCCTCCCGAGATCCGTGGGTGTGCGCCGACGATCGACGAATTGACGTACGAGACGGTCATGCTCAGTCTGACCCAGCCTGAGCGTCGGGGTGCTTCAGGGATCTGGGTGGTGGAGCAATGGGAGATCCTGCAGTCCCCGTCGGAGGGACCGCTCTTCTGGCTCCTCTACCCCGACTTGGGGCAGGTCCGACAGGTCGTGCCGCCACCCGAAGACGATGTCACCGCGTTCCTGGAGGCATTCCTACAAGCCCGGGTCGACGGTCAAGGCGCGGAGCAGTACCTGCTCACCGAGCCAGGGCAGTTGGAGCTGGTGGCGCCGCTCTTGTACGCCACCACCAGCGGGGTCCCCTACGAGCGATTCACGCGCCCCCAGATGCTTCAGGGCCCGGAGTGGCCGACCGGTTGGAGGGAGTACAAGGTCCAGCTCTTCGCCGAGGACGAGACGGTGGTCGACCAGCTCTTCCACGTCGTCCTCCGTGAGGGGCAGCTCGGACTGATCTACGGATTTGCCTTCGGCGAAGACCCGACGACGGAGAACGGCGAGCCCGTGGCCGTGCCGCACAGCGAGTTCGAAGGCACGTTGACCTTCACCGCTCCTCCGTTGGCCACCAGCGGCGACGGCAGGATCGAGATCGAGCTGACTGCGAGTGGCGGCCGCGTCGTCATCGCGGAGGATCCCCTTCCCGACGGTCGAGAGGACTGCCGGGCCGGAACCGCTCCCGCAGCAGCCGCCGACGCCACGGCGCTGGCTCGCAGCATCGAGGCCGACCCCGACTTCGAGGCGACCGAACCGGTGCCTGTGAGCGTCGCAGGTATCGACGGGTTGCAGGTCGACATGGCATTCAACGAAGAAGAGCTCTGCTACTGGTTGTGGTCGTACACCCGTGGCGACGCCGGCGAGCCACCGTGGAGGATGCGCCTGTACATGGTCGACTATCCCGAGTCGGCCTGGCAGTCGGCTTCGAACTGGAGACCCCAGGTCCTGACGATCGCGGTCATCGCTCCCGAGACCGACTTCGACCGTGCGCTCGAAGAGGCGGCACCCATCGTGGAGTCCGTCGAGTTCGTCGCTGGCTGACAGCCCCACCAAGGAGAAGGAACGACATGCGCCACCTACACAGACCGGTAGGAATCGCAGCGGCTCTGCTCGTGATGACGGCGTGCGGGAGCGGGGGAGATGCAACAACCACAGCACCCGCCACGACCGCCCCTGCCACTAGCGAGCCCACCATGGCCGGTCTCGAGGTGATCGAAGCCGGCGTCGCTGCGTTCTACTCCGGGGACGCGGAGCGGGCCGCCGAGTTGTTCGAGCTCGCGGACCGCACCGACGACCAGATACGCGCCGAGTCGGCTTATCAGGCGGCCATAGGTGGGCAATTGGACCTGAGCTGCACGGAGAGCACGCCCGGGTCGTTCAGCTGCAGCACGCCGTACCGCAACGCGATGACGGATGCGATCGGCGAAGGCGGCGGACATGACGTGTGGCCGGTCGTGGTCGAGGACGGGGTGATCACGCAGTTCGGATTCACCGAGCACTCGGGACTGCTGATCGAGATGGGGACCTTCCTCGCGAGCGAAGGTCGTTTTGACGGCTACGAAGACTGCGTCTATGGCCCGTTCCCTGCTTCGTGCGCCACCATCCAGTTGGAGAACCTCGACGCCTGGGCGGCGTGGCGCGAAACGCTGGAGCCGGCAGATCGGGTGAAGACCGTGGTGGAGTCCTGGTACCGAGGGGATTGTGAGGCAGCCGTTCTCCTGTCGTGGGGCGAAAGCGATTGCACGGCATCGTCCTTGCCGGCTCAAACGACCGCGTACGAGTCGATCCTGGGTGCGGAGGTCTCCGTCGAAGACTGTGAGACCTCGTCTGGCGGGGAGCATCAGCGTCTCTCCTGCGAGGTGCACTACGCGAATGCCATGAACAGCGCGGTCGGCAAGCCGCCCTCGGAGACCGCCCGAGAGTTCGTCCTCATGTACGGCACGCTCACGGCTGGCCCGAATGAAGAGCCCTGGTACGAAGCTGACTACCCGCAAGACACCGAGCTCCTTGACAGCTTCAGGCTCTTCGCCGAAGGGGGCGAACTGGCCGACGAGTATGCGGACGCAGGCTGCGCATCAACACGCTCACCCGAGTGCGCCGACCTCATCGTGGACAACCTCGACGCATGGGCGACCTGGTACGAGCCCAACGGCTGACCGAACTGTTGACCGATCGCGGCGGGGTGTCGAGGGGTCACCGATCACTCGGTTTCCGACTGTCTACAGTTCGCGGTGTCGTGGCCGAACTACTCCGTTTCCATAGTCGGTAGGGAGCAGACCTTGACCGCCGATGCCGACCCGACCCCGGTCGACCCGCTGTTCGTGTCGCCTCGGGTACGCCGACGGTTCGTGTCGATCGAGGCCGCGGCCGTTGCCGGCTTCATCTGCGCAGCGGGCTGGTCGATCGCGCTGCGCGGTCTGCTCGCCTCACCCGACCTCGACGCATCGGACGCCGTGATCGCCGAGTACTACGCCGACCCGGACGACGGCCGATCGGCGGTTGTCATGCTGCAGGTGCTGGTGCTCGCAACGGTCGCCTTCATGTGGTTCGTCGGAGTGATTCGCCATCGCATCGGCGAATTCGAGCCGAAGCTGTTCGGCACGGTCTTTTTCGGCGCGAGCGTGCTGATTGCCGGTGTGCTGTTCGTCGGGGCGGCGCTGCTCGCCGCGCCGTCGGTGCTGCTCGAGATCGGCAACAAGACGCCCGACCCCGCAGCATCGTCGATGTCCCGCGCTGCGGCCGCGACGATGCTGTCGGTCTTCGCCCCCCGCGTTGCGACATTGGTGATGTTCTCCACTGCCGGGCTCGGCCGTGCCACCGGTGCGCTGCCCCGCTGGCTGGTGTGGCTCACCTATGTCGTAGGCGTCGTCGAGTTCGTCAATGTCACCATCGCCCAACCGACGATCTACGTGTTCCCGGCTTGGATCGCGCTCGTGAGCGTCGTGCTGATCGTGCGGCCACCGGCACACGGGTTCGATCTCGGCCCAACATCGCCGGCCGAGTGACCGAGCGGGGCGGCGACGTCCGTCAGCGGTTGGCGTCCACCCACGCCTCGGCGTCGAGATAGGCGCGCTCGACCGCGGCACCGACGCGTTCGTCGCCGGGGTACACGCTGGCCGCGCCGATCGTGTCGGTGATGCCGGTCACCTGCAGTTGTTCGATGATGCGGTCGTTCGCGGACACGATCATCAGCTTGCTGCCGACCGCGGCGAGCGCGAGTGCGTACCGGTGCAACACGTCCATGAACGTGGTTCCCAGATCGCTGCGCCCGCGCAGCCGCAGGATCACCACCGAGCCACGCGATGCGTCCCCCACCGCCGGCAGCGTCGCCTCGAACACCGGTGCCGCGGCGAAGAACAGGCTGCCGTACGGCTGCAGCACCACGACCTCTGCTGGTGGCAGCGTCGCCGGCGGGTCGACCTCGATCAAGTGTCCATCGGCGTCGCGGACTCGCCGGCGGATCGTGACCTGATTCGACTGGCGGACGACATGGAGTACCACCGACAGCCCCACCCCGACCAGCACCGCGTACTGCAGCGGAATCACCATGGTCAACGCGAACGTCACTACGAGCACGGCCTTCTGTACGGCGCCCGTCTTCCACACCGACTGCAGGTCCGCCGGCTTCACCGTGCGGTACCCGATCAGCATCAGCAGCCCGGCCAGGGCCGACATGGCCACCCCGCCGACGACCTCTCCGAACACGACGATCACAACTGCCATCACCACCGCGGCGAACAAGAGCGACCTGCGGGATCTCGCACCGGCCGCCTTGTTCAGCGACGATGCCGACACCGACCCACCGACCGGCATGCCCTGTAGCAGTCCCGAGGCGACGTTTGCCGCGCCTTGGCCGACGAAGTCGCGCGAGGCATCCGGATAGCTGCCGTCGGGGTTGGTGAAGTTCGCCGAGATTCCTGCACCCTGCACCAGACCGACGAACGCCAACGACAGCGCCGGCACGATCAACACCGGTACCAGCCGCAACAGCGGCAACTCCGGCGTGGGCAGCGAATCGGCCACGATGCCGAGATCTCGCAACGTCGCCACGTCGCTCCACCCCAACACCTCGCTCGCCAGCGAGGTGACGAGGACAGCCACCACCATCCCCATCGCACCCAGCCGCGTTCGCTCGAGCAGCACGATCAGCACGATGGTCACCAGGCCCACCGCCAGCGTCCCACCATGAAGCTGCCCAGGATGCAGCAGCGTGTTGACCGCCCGGACGACACGAGACCCGCCGTCGGCCTCGTAGCCGGTCAAGTTCGAGAGCTGTCCGAGCACGATGTTCACCCCGACCGCGTTGATGAACCCGACCATCACTGCGTTCGACACGAACCGGAGCACGGTCCCGAGCCGGAACAACCCAGCGGCCAACATGACCGCACCGGTGAGCACCGACAACGTCACCAGGGCCCGCCCAGGGTTGTCCGCCTCGCGGATCGCTGCCACATCGGCGATCACCATCGCCATTGCACCCGTCCCTTGGACGGCCATGAATGCCGAGCTCGTGAACAACGCCCCCGTGGCCGTGCCGGCCAAGTACCCGTACAGGCCGGCCAGCGGATTCACCCCCGCCAGGAGCCCCGTCGCCAGACCGTCGGGCACCGACTGCACCCCGAGCACGAGTCCCGCCTCGGCGTCCTGGCGCAGGCCTGGCGTCCGCAACCAACCGCGCCACGGCATCAGACGCATCGCCTCAGGTTCACCGAAGGAGCGTATTCGTGAACGAACGTCTACACCCGGTTCGTCAGGGCATCGGCGAGGTCGAGCAGTGGCCTGGCGCCGGGCTCGGTCGCAGACCTCTTTGGGCGAGGCGTCGAACTGGTGGACTCTGCTGTGGGCTGTGCCGTCGACAGCGGTACCGATGTACACCGTTCCGGGCGGCGTGCCATCTTCCATCTCGTCGCCCGCTACCCCCGTCGTGGATACCGCAACCTGCGCGTCGATTGGCCGAGCAACACCCGCCGCCATCTGCTCGGCCGCTTCGTGGGTGAGCACCGACTTCGCCGTCACTCCCAACAGCTCGCGCTTGACCGCTTCCTGATAGGCGACCACACCGCCGCGCAGGAAATCGCTCGCCTGTGCCACGCACGCCAGCACCTCGGCAATTCGGCCGGCTGTGCACGACTCGGCGGTGGCGATGCAGCGACCGTCCAGGAGCTGCGCGACCTGATTCGCAACATCCTCATCCTGCATTACCGGGCCCTTCCACCAATCGTCTGATCATGTGGACACCTGGCGATCACGCTTAGGGAAACGGTTGTGTTCGTCTATAGCCTGTCCTTCCAGGCGGACGGGCTATTGGCCCTCGCGACCTCGTGCTCGCTCCACTCACTTGACAGGTCTCAGACTCCTATCGCAACGTCACGGACCACTACCTGAGCTGCTCCCGGTTCGTGGTAGACACCAATGACCGATGCGGTGCGTCTCGGCGTGGTCGCCGACACGGATCCCGCGATCTCATGCAACGCGCCGACCCTTCCGGGTGCTCGGACGTAGGTTGCCACACCCTCGCCGTACTCTCGTCGAGATGGAAGACGTTCACGCCATGTCGAAATGAGGTTCGTCGTCGTTGAGCCGGCCTATTTGCATCCACAGTCGGGAAACGGCTCCGTCCGAACCTCGCCACGTCGACCGTGATCGGCCCGACCCGCAAGCGGTCGCGTTGCCGTCCTGGTTGAAGGCGACACGTGCGATGTGGGATCTCGCAGTCCGTTCTGCCACGATCGCCAACGCTCTCGCATCCTCATGCGGTAGGAGTGAAGCGAGAGCGACGAGATGACGCTGCGACCCCGGAGCTGTTCGACTCAGGGAGCTGCGCCTCCCGACGCTGCCATTCACTGCTACGGGGGGTGCTGTCGTGATTTCCGGTGGTGATCCTTCACGCGAGCTGGATCAGCCGAGCAGCCTTCTGGGTAGTGGGTCCGGGATTCACGACGATTTCCTGTTCGTTCCCCAGGAGGGCATCCCATATCTCACAGGTAGCGCGGTCCAGGCGCTCGGTCAGCTGGGCGGACGCGACACGAGATCGGGCTTCTGGGTACCAAGCGCGGAGCCGGCGTTTCACGCCTTCGTCGGCACCTACGTGACCCTCGAGGAGTACCTGCCCGGCTTCGCCGATCGGCTGGATTTGGAGGGTGCCGCAGACGAGCATCGGAGACCGTCGCTGATCCGCGCAACCGTAGCGGTCAACCGCATCATCGGGAATGCGGAACGTCGAACCGAGTTGACGGCCGGCTTCAGCTCAGCGCTCGCGCCCGATGTACGCGATCGCTTCCAGGCATCCATGAATGCGAATACGGGTGGGCTGGGCCGCCTCATCGTCGCTCCTCAGCCCGTGCTGCTGTCTCTGCGGTGGTTGATCGGTGTCCCGCCTCGCGCAGAACCGCTCGACGACAAGACCACGCCGCTTCACGCCACCCTCTTCGTCCACCTCGCCGGGGTGAAGCTCTTCAGCCGGAAGAGCATCGACGATTCTGAACCGGAGCTAGCGAACCGTCGGATGATGCTGGCGTTGATGAACCTGGGGGCGTTGGGAAGCCAGGAGGACGTCTACGCCTCCATGGACCGGACGATCCGACTGTGGCGCGAGTTCGGCTTACACACAGTCCGCGATCTGGGCGCGCCGGCTGCCGACCTGTTCGAGAGATTCGTCGGAGTTGAGATCGAAGATGCACTTGCGATCGGATTTGCCTTGATGGCCCATGTGACAACGTGGGAACCCCGTAAACCAGTCCAGCTCAAACGGTCGATCGATCCTGCAGTACCGGATGACATCCGGGACCGATGCTATGCGTTCCTCGTACAGGAGTTGGAGGAGAGCCTCGGAACTCTCGGGCCACCGGTATCGGAGTTCGATCTACTCGCGGTTGAGTCGAGGCCAGTTCTCGGCGTCGAGGGCGGGGTCATCGTTCTCGATGAGCAGATGCTCTGGAGGCGTTGCACATCCGGACTGTTCTGGAACGTCCACGACGCACTGAAGCAGAGGTCCGAGTGTGAGGCTGAATCGTTTCGGACAGCATTCGGTTCGATGGTCGAGGAGTTGGTCGAGACGTCACTTCGGCGGCTCGCCCCGATCGACCTTGCCGGAGGCAGCAACTACTACACCGAGGGCGACTTGAAGTCCGCGTACGGGCCGAGAGTCCCTCGCTGCGATGCGATCGTCGACGTCGGAGGCGCCTTGCTGTTTGTCGAAGTCGTCAGCGGGCGCCTGTCGGTTCAGGCACGTGTCTTCGCCGATCTGGCAAAGCTTGAGACCGACTTCGATCGTCTGGTCATCGGCAAGTGTCGACAGATAGATGGCGCTATGATGTGCTTCCTCGAGGACGAGGAGCCGCTCACACGCATCGCAAGGCGAGGACATGTGCCTGTCCTCGTACCCGTACTGGTTGTCGGTGGTGGGTTTCCCGTCAATCCGCTCAGCTATCAGTACATTCGAGAGCGGCTACGGCAGGAGGGATTCTTCACCGATGCCTGTATCAGTGGACTCTGCCTACTTGACCTCGAGGACGTGGACGAAATCGAGGGCCTCCACGAGCACGGCTACGACGTTGCGAGGCTGCTGCAGGAATGGCAGGCCTCCGAGCTTCAAGATGTTCCTCTCAACAACTACTTGCTGAGCATTGGCATCAGCGGCGATGTCCGTCGGCCAGCTCGGATACGCGAGTCGGTCGACGCCACCTTTCGCGATGTCGTCCGGCGACTGGGTTTCGATCCCGACAAGCCGCGTGGAGATCAGCAACGCTGACTGGGGGTGGCCAACCTCGAGGATCGCGCCAACGAGGCCTTGCGAATCGTGCCGCCAGGGTCGCGAGAAGTCGACAGGCTGTCAGCGACGTGGGCAAACGGCAGCACACGCGTGTTCCCGGCTGGTGACCAGGACCGCGGCTATTGCCCAAGCGTTCAGCGGCGACCAGCACCCCGGTGAGGGGGTGCCACGACGCTGCCGGGCGGGCCGGGCGAGGGGCTCGGAGACGGTGCGGGACTTTGGTGGGGTGCGGAAGCGGCAAGAACTGGTGACGGGCCGCCCCTCCCGGAGGAATGACTCAGCGTGAACGATCACCCATGGCACTGCAGCTCAGGTAGGCGCCGGCCGGAGCCAGCCCGCAACTACCATCGAGGCGATGGGTGGGTCGATCGAGGAAACGGGCGCTGAGACGAGCCGCTCACCAGAAGACCGCCCCGCTGGACTGGCGCAGCGCACTGGGGAGGCGTTGGTCAAGTCGCGTCGACGCGTAGCGGACCATGGAGAAGTCTTCACACCGGCTTGGCTTGTTGAGGCGATGCTGGATCTTGTCAAAGGAGAGTCGGAGAGGATCGACGCGCGCTTCCTCGAACCAGCGTGTGGATCGGGGAACTTCCTCGTCCCGGTCCTCCGCCGGAAGCTCGCGACGGTTCACGAGCGGTTCGGCAGGAGCGACTTCGAGAAGCGCCATCACGCGCTCCTTGCGCTGATGTGCATCTACGGCATCGAGCTCTTGCCAGACAACGCCGCCGAATGCCGTGTCAACCTCCTCCACACGCTCTTCGACTACCTCGGCAAGGGCGTCGGGGACGAGTGGTTCGGGGCGGCCCAGGTCGTTGTCGAGGCCAACATCGTCCAAGGCAACGCACTCGACATGACGACATCGACGGGCGAGGCGATCATGTTCCCCGAGTGGGGCTACCTCGGCAAGGGCAGGTTCCAGCGCCGAGACTTCCGATTCGACACCCTCACACAGCGCTCGTCGATCGAAGGGACGTTGTTCGCAGAACTTGAGGAGCACGACGTGTTCATCCCAACGCGTACCTACCCGTCCATGACGGTGGTGGAGATCGCTCGATGAGCAGGGCTCCGCTCGCGTTTCAGGGACGCAACCCCGACGTGCTGACGTGCATCGCCAACCTGTCGAACGATGAGGTCTTCACACCACCCGAGCTGGCGAACCAGATGCTCGACGCACTTGAGCGAGCCTGGCGACAGGCGAACGGCGGATTGAGCATCTGGGAGGACCCGACCCTCCGCTTCCTCGATCCGTTCACGAAGTCAGGCGTCTTTACTCGCGAGATCACGAAGCGCCTCGTGGCTGGGCTGGCGTACGAGATGCCGGACCTGAACGAGCGAGTGGACCACATCCTTACGAAGCAGGTGTACGGCATCGCGATCACCGAGCTGACCAGCCTGCTCGCTCGCCGCAGCCTCTACTGCTCGAAGTTGGCCAACGGTAAGCACTCAATCGCCAAGTCGTTCCACTCCGCGTCGGGGAACATATGGTACGAACGGATGGAGCACACCTGGGCTGGTGGTCGGTGCAGGTTCTGCAACGCGGCGGAGGGCGAGTACGGGCGGAGCGGGGACCTTGAGACGCACGCCTACGCGTTCATCCACACGCACGACATCAAGGCCACAATCGCCGATATCTTTGGAGACAGCGTGAAGTTCGACGTCATTATTGGCAACCCGCCGTATCAGCTCGGTTCTGATGGCGGTACGCGCGACGTGCCGATTTACCACCACTTCGTTGAGCAGGCGAAGCACCTGGAACCGCGCTATCTGTGCATGGTTGTTCCGTCGCGGTGGATGGCCGGTGGGCTTGGGCTGGCCGAGTTCCGAAAAGCCATGCTGAGTGACACTCGGATCCGAGTTCTTGTCGACTACCCGAACGCGGCCGAGGTGTTTTCCTCTGTTGGGATCAATGGCGGAGCCTGTTGGTTCTTGTGGGATTCGACCTATAACGGAACGTGCAACGTGACAACAGTGAGAGCGGGCCAGGCGATCGGCCCGACGAGTCGCTCGCTCGACGAGTTCGATGTGTTCGTTCGAGACGACCGAGCGTTGAGCATCCTTCACAAGGTTCTGAGCAGGGGAGAACCTTCCTTGGCCCGGGTTCTCTCCGCCAGAACGGCGTTCGGCTTTGTCTCGAACTACGCAGGGTACCGAGAGGCGCCGAACAGCGGTGATATCAGGTTCTATGCAACAAGCCCGAACGGCAGGTTCACCGCGTGGGTATCTCGAGACGAGGTAACGACGAACCACGGTGCCATCGACGGCTTCAAGGCGCTCATCCCAGAGGCGGGATCGGGGCGTGAGCGCGAGCGCAATGGTGTCGACCTTGTGCTCGGACCACCGTGGGTGGCCGACGGGCCGTCGGTCTGTACGCAGTCGTTCCTCTTCGTGAAGACGGAGACCAGAGAAGAGGCCGAGAGTGTCGTGAGCTATTACCGTACGCGGTTTCTCCGCTTCCTCGTTTCGCTTCGCAAGATTACTCAACACACCAAAGCCGACACCTACCTGTGGGTTCCGCAGCAGACGTGGGATCGCGTCTGGACAAGTGAGGAGCTGTATGCCAAGTATGGCATCACGGATAACGAGATCGCCTACATCGAGTCGTTGATCCGACCGATGGGTACGGGTGATGAGCCGACCGATTGACGAGCTGCTTCCCGATCGTCCCGAGGCCCGGCTTCGGATCTACGCATGGTCGACGCCGGACATCCCGAAGTATGCGGGGTGTCTGAAGGTCGGCCAGACGACCCAGGAAGTGAACATTCGGATCAAGCAGTCGCACGGGCAGGCGAAGCTCGCGTACGTGCTGGGGGTGGATGAACCGGCCGATCGCGATGACGGGACGTACTTTCGAGACAGCGCGGTGCGTGAACGACTGAAGGCCAAGGGGTTCGAGAACGTCGAACTCGAGTGGATGCGATGCACTGCCGAGGACGTGCTCACCGCGATCAAGGAGCTGCGAACCGGCCAAACGCTGGCAGGCACACACCACGAGGACTTCCCGATGCGCGCCGAGCAGGCCGACGCAGTCGACAAGACCGCCGCCTACTACGAGTCGATCTGGGACGAGAACAATGAAGCCGTGCCACGGTTCCTGTGGAACGCCAAGATGCGGTTCGGCAAGACGTTCGCTGCGTATCAGCTCGCGAAGCGCCTCGGGGCGAAGCGCGTCCTGGTGGTCACCTTCAAACCCGCGGTCGAGGATGCCTGGGAAACCGACCTTCTGACGCACGTCGACTTCAACGGGTGGCAGTACCTGTCGAAGGCGAACGGTGGCGATCCGATGAAGGCGAACAAGAAGCGACCCCTCGTCTACTTCGGTTCATTTCAGGATCTGCTCGGCAGGGACCGAGCCACCGGGCGGATCAAGCCGAGGAATGAGTGGCTGCACTGGGTCAACTGGGATCTGGTGATCTTCGACGAGTACCACTTCGGTGCCTGGCGCGACAACGCCAAGGAGCTGTTCGAGGGCGAAGACGTCGAGGTCGCACAGAAGGAGCTCGCAGCCGAGTACGCCGCCGTGCTGGAAGAGTTCGACGAGGGTCTCGAGGAGCTTTCCGGCAACGAGGCCGACTTCCTGCCGATCACGTCGCGCGCGTACCTGTACCTGTCCGGTACGCCGTTCAAGGCGCTCGCAACTGGCGAGTTCATCGAGGAACAGATCTTCAACTGGACCTACACCGACGAGCAACGCTCCAAGCAGCAGTTCGCCGCCGAACACCCTGACGAGTGGAACCCCTACGCGGCTTTGCCGGAGATGCGGCTCCTCACCTACCAGATGCCCGACGAGCTGATCACGATCGCCAGCCAAGGCGAGTTCGACGAGTTCGACCTCAATGCCTTCTTCGAAGCGAGCGGACGAGGCGCCAGCGCCGAGTTCAAGCACAAGACTGATGTGCAGAAGTGGCTCGACATCATCCGAGGTGCCCACATGCCGACGCAGGTGAGCGCCCTCAAGTCGGGCACGCGGCCGCCGTTCCCCTACTCCGACGTGCGGCTCCTGCCGTACCTGCAGCACTCCTTCTGGTTCCTTCCGAGCGTCGCCGCCTGCCACGCGATGGCGAACCTGCTGCGGGAGAAGCACAACGTGTTCTGGCGCGATTACGAGGTGCTGAACGCCGCGGGCGCGGATGCGGGCATCGGACTCGCTGCACTGCCGCCGGTGCGTAAGGCGATCAGTTCCGGGTTCGACACCAAGACGATCACCTTGTCGTGCGGGAAGCTGACGACGGGCGTGACAGTGCCGCAGTGGTCTTCGATCCTGATGCTTCGGAACCTGACGTCGCCGGAGACCTACTTCCAGGCGGCGTTCAGGGTGCAGTCGCCATGGTCCATCAAGAATCCGAACGGCGACGACCCCAGTGAAGAAGCAGTCATCAAGCCCGCCTGCTTCGTGTTCGACTTCGCGCCGACGCGGGCATTGCGCCAGATCGCCGACTACGGCGCGGGTCTTTCGCCGGAGACGCCGAACCCGGAACAGGCGGTCGAGGAGCTCGTGAAGTTCCTCCCGGTGCTGGCATACGACGGCTCGAACATGACCCAGGTCGATGCCGGCGGGATCTTGGACATCGCCCTGTCGGGCACGTCAGCCACGCTGCTCGCCCGCAAGTGGGAGTCGGCGCTTCTCGTGAACGTCGACAATCTCACACTCCGCAAGATCATGAACAACCAAGCCGCGATGGACGCAGTGTTGAACATCGAAGGCTTCCGCGCGCTGGGCAGCGGCATCTTCGAGACGGTCGTCAACAAGAGCGAGTGGGTGAAGGAGACGAAGAAGTCGAAGGGCGAGAGCCTGACCTCGAAGGAGAAGAAGCAGATCACGGAGGAGGAGAAGGAGTACAAGTCGAAGCGCAAGCAGATCCAGGAGAAGCTGATCAAGTTCGCCACCCGGATCCCCGCCTTCATGTACCTCACCGATTACCGCGAGAACACACTGCAGGACGTGATCACGAAGCTTGAGCCCGACCTCTTCAAGAAGGTCACCGGTCTCTCGGTCGACGACTTCCACCTGCTGGTGTCGCTCGGCGTGTTCAACTCACTGCACATGAACCAAGCTGTCTTCGCGTTCCGACGCTACGAGGACGCCTCGCTGTCCTACACAGGCATCGACTCGCATCCTGCCCTGCGCCGGTACGGGCTCTACGACACCGTCGTCGCGATCGACGGGCCGAATGACGAGAACCACGAGACCTGACAATCGAGACGGCCGACACCGCGGATCTACCTGCTCACCACCGCGAGGACTACTCCTGGCCACCCTCGAGAAGCCGGTAGTAGAACACCGGCGATCGCCGTCGTGGGCCTCGTCATTCGAGCACCTCGTCGGTTACCGGTGACTCGTTTCCGGCCATGTCGAACCCGACCGCGCGGAACCGGACGGGCTGTTCGTCGGGGTCGAAGAAGAAGGACTGTCGCAGGTAGGGACGGTATTCGGAGCGCTTGGCGCAGTCCGTCGTGCTCGGATCGCCGAAGAGCACGTGGATGTCGGCGATGTCGGGAATCGCGAAGCGCGGATCCACCATGATCACGCCGTCGTCGTTCTTCGCCACTGCCAGGCTGGGGCCGTCGGTCGGTGCGATCGTGTCGATCGAGTAGACGAATCGAGCCGCGACCGCCTCCTCGCCCGGCACCGCGGCGCACAGCAGTACGAACCCGTGCTCGGACGGCAGCGGCACGGGCACGATCACCGCCTCCTCGGAGTCCGCAGCGACCGACACGAGCTCGGCATCTGCGTACGTGGAGGCGTCCGCACACCGCGACGCCTCGCCGATTGGGATGGCGGCGGACACGGCGACGTCGACGTCGGAATCGCTGCGAAGCTTGAGTTGCGGCGTCAGTCCGCCACTGTCGACCCCGTCGGCTCCGAAGATCCCCCCGCCTGCGATGTCCCACAGCGTCGAAACGTCGAGCGGGCAGGGCGCGCCGAGCACGAAGACGCCGTCGACGAAGCACGATCCGACCCCTGCCACGTCCACCCCGTAGCTCGTTTCGGGCATGGAGACGGCCGCTGCACCGTCGACCTCACAGGGCTTGCCCAGGTAACACGTGTCGCCGCGACCCTCGGGCACGCCGGTGTTCGTCGTGTTGATGATCGACATCACGACGCCGGCAGCGATCAGCGGCGAGCCGGACGATCCGCCCAGCACGCCAGGGCAATCGTTCGACTGCGCATCCAACCAGAACCACGTGAACTCGATGAGATCGGTGGTGTTGCCGATCTTGCAGTCGCCTCGACGTAGCACCCACTCGTCGTCGTCGAGTCCCTGAGTCGGCGCCGCGATGTTGACGACCTTCGCGCCCGCAGCAGCAGGCTCCGCGGCGATCGGCAGCGGTATCGCATGGTCGGCGCGCAGTTCGCCGAGGGTCGCGTCGAGCCGCACGATCGCGAGGTCCACCCCGCGCATCGTTGCGTACTCGGTCCGCACCACCGGCACGCGGAGGCGGTCGGCGTCCGGTGTGTCGCTCGTCTGGAAGAACGTGGCGTCGCCGAACGCCTCGGCGTCGACGATCGTGCGGTTTGCTGGGCTGCTGTCGAGCCCGACGCAGTGACCGTTCGTGAGCAGGTAGGCCGGGGCGCTGTCGACGCCGGTCTCGATGAGTGTCGCCGTGCAACGCGAGGCGACGTCGATGACCGCAACGCCGCCGAACTCGGCGAGGTCATCCGCAGTGAGCGGCGCACCGGGCTCGACGGGGGCGGGAGCGGTGTCTGAGTCCTGGCCTGAAGCACACCCCACGAGCACGAGCGAGACGGTCACCGCGGCAAGCGAGCTCCACCGTGTGAAGCGTTCGCCCACGTCGAACAGGGTAGTGGTGCAGCTATCGCGCGATCCGACGCGGAGCAGCGTGTTCGAGCTACACCCGATGCCGGCGCGCGTGTCAGAGGAGCAGTTCGCCGGCCACGTAGCTCACGGCCATCGTCAGGATGCCAACCACGAGGGTGCGCGCCAGCATTCGGCGCCGCATCAGCTGCCCGGTCCGTGAGGACACGATCGACGACATCCACAAGGTGAACGTCACGGCAGTCAGAATCGCCCATGGCTCGACGTCGACCGGTGTGAAGTAGATGATCAGCAACGACACGACTGCGCCGAGCATGTACGCCACGCCGGAGCCGACACCGAACCAGAGCGGGAAGGTCGCCGGAACCGGTTCGGCGAAGTCGTACTCCCAGTCGAGCTGCGCGGCCAGGGCGTCATGTGCGTGGAGTTGGTGCGCGACCTCTCGAGCGGTCTCGGCGGTGAGACCGCGCTCTTCCCAGTGGCGCGCCAACTCCTCGATCTCCGCAGTTGGATTCGCCGCGAGGTCGTCGCTCTCTCGCCTCGCGTATAGCAGTTGTGCGTCCCGCTCGGCTGCCTGCTCGGCCCACGAGGCCCCGCCCACGCTGAGCCCGCCGGCGATCGTCGCCGCCGCTGCCGTGAACAAGAGCACACGGCTTGACGCGCCTGCCCCGGCAAAGCCCAATAAGAGCCCGGCCGTGGCGGTGATGCCGTCGTTTGCATCGATCGTCCACGAGCGGTGCGCAGACGCGTCGCGGAGCCGCTCGCGCAGGTCCGCCCACGGGCCTGCCACCGAACTCCACGCCATCACCACCTCCGAATCGCTTCGTCGCGACGAAAAATACCGTCGTCAGGCGGGTGAGCTCGGCCGGGTCGCGAAGACGTCGAGTCCGAGTTCGTGTGACAGCAGTTTGGCGGCGATCTGGCCGCGCACGCTGTTGCCGGCACTGTCGAGTAGCGGAGAGAACGTGGCCAAGCCGCCCTTGCCGGGCGACGCGGCCACGATCGCGCCGCCGATCCCGCTCTTGCCCGGCAGCCCGACATCCCACAACCAATCACCCGAGGTCTCGTAGAGCCCGGCCGTGGCCATTACCGCCATCACGTCGTGACAGGTCTCGGCACTGACCACCTGGTCATTGGACATCGGGTTGCGGCCGCCGTTGGCGATGGTGGCCCCCAGCACAGCGACGTCGCGCACGTCGAGGGCCACACAACTCTGACGGGTGTAGACGTCGACGGCCTCGTCCGGATCGCACCGAATGACGCCGCGCGTGTGGAGCATGTTGGCCAGTGCCCGGTTTTGGTGGTTCGTCGCCCGCGCCGACGCCAGCACGTCCTCGTCGAGTTCGAGGCGCCGACCCGCCAACCTCGACAAGCCGTCGAGGATGAACTCCCATTTCTCCTCGGCACCGGAGCCCGGAGCCATGCCCGCCGTGGCGATGGCGCCGGCGTTGACCATCGGGTTCGTCCGCCCACCCTGCATCCGCTCGATGGCCTCCGCCGAGTTGAAGCTCAACCCCGTGGCGTTGACTCCGATCCGCTGCCGAACCGTTTCCGGGCCGAGCGCGTCGGCCACAAGTGCGAGCACGAAGGGTTTGGCGACGCTCATGATGGTGAACCGGACGTGGTCGTCGCCGGCGCTCACCATCCGACCACTCACTCCGGCGAGGGCGATCGCCACGTGATCGGGATTCGCCGCTGCCAACGCCGGATACACCGTGGACAGGGCACCGCGATTGTCCTGCCGCACCGTCGCCAGAGTCGCCTCCACGGCCTCGATGAGGCGATCGGGCGTCGGCAGCGACCCCGACGAGACGTGGGGGTGGGCCGACAGCGGGGCGAGACCTCCGGCCAGCACTCCGGTCGAAGCGTCGGCGGGAATGCCTGGATCGGTCACGCCGAGCGCCAACCGTTGGGACGACGAGATTGGCATGGCGGGCGATCGATCGCTTGTCCCAGCCACCTCAACTCGACCATCCCGACGAACGCATGTCGTCCGTGTGACCGCGGCCGGTCCACGGGGGCGAAACCATTTCCCGAGAGCTTATCCATGGGCAGCGTCGGCGAACTTGCGCTTGGGCTGGTGAAGCGCCGTCATGCGTTCGGGAGCAAGCGGGTCGCGCCAGTTTCAAGGGGTGACCGGGTAGCGACGGGCGACGACGACTCCGGCGCTCCAGCCCGGCGCCCGCCCACCCGTCGGCGGCCCGCCGACGGCTTCGATCAGGTCGGCGCGTTGGAGCACCCAGGACACGACGGAGTTCGAGTTCCACATCTCGCCCGCGCCGAACTCGTCGCGGCCCCACACCGGTGTCGGCACCTGCTCGACAAGTTGCAGGGCGTCGCGCACGTCACGTTCGTCGGTGGTGAGGCGAACCGGGCTGGCGACCGCGAAGCCGAGGTCGGGGATGGTGCCACCCCGCCAGCGGCGGATCTCGTAGCGGAAGATGCGGAACCGTCCGAGCAGGCGGTCCCCGACGGCGCCGTGACCGACGACGCCGCGATCGCCGGCAGCGGCCGGCACCGGGGTCATCTCGACGACCACGGTGCCCTCTGGCAGGTGGGCGACCAGTGCCGAGTGGTAGAGATCGCATCGAAGCCGGCGCTGGACCAGGGCGGCGATCGACTCGTAGGCCCGGCCGCTGGCCCGAACGACGCGGGCGCCGGCACCCAGCGGGATCCAGTAGAGGTCGAGGCTCGCCTGGTCCGCCGCCTTGGGAGTGTCGGCGGATGGTCGTGTGGCCTGCGGTCTCACGCTCCGGCCTGGGTGCTCACCCGACGCTCGGCTTCTTGATTGGTCGTTCGAGTCGGAAGAGCCGGGCCGCGTCGTCGACTCCGCTGCCGTCGAGGGCATCGGCGATGTACTGCGCCGCGAGAGCGCTGTAGGTGATCCCGTTGCCACCGAACCCGAGCGCGAACTGGCAGCGCGGGAATTGCGAGTGGGAGCCGATGTAGGCGAGGCCGTCGGGCGTCTCGGCGAACGTGCCGCTCCAGCTGAAAGCCACTTCGACTGGCCCGAGATCCGGGAGCCGTCGAGACATCGCCGCGGCGAGAGCACGTGTCTTGGATGGCAGCGCCCGCCTTCGTCGGAGCGGATCCCGGTAGTTCTCGTCCTTTCCGCCGATCAAGAGCCGTTGGTCGTCGGTCGTTCGTCCGTAGAGGTAGGGGTCGTCGAAGTCCCAGAACAGGAGGCCGTCCGGGAAATGCCGTCTCAGGGAGTCGATCGGTTGGGAGACGAGCGCGAACGATGTGTGCAAGCTGAACGCCAGCTTCGGGAGCAGCTCGGCCACTTCGTACCCGGTCGCCAGCACAACGTGCTTGGCGGTGATCGTTCCGCCGCCAGTGGTCACGACGGCGCGTCGGGTGGAGAACTCGAAGCGATCGACTTCGGTGCGTTCGAACACCCGACCGCCGCGCTGGCGAACCACGCCGAGGGCCTGGAAGGCGAGCGCGTACGGGTCGACCGATCCTCCGAGCGCCGACTCGATCGCCGCGACCCCGGTCAGTCCCCAGCGCTCGCGCAGCACGGTCCCATCCAGCCACTCGACCTCGAAGCCGGCCGCCTGGCGCGCGTCGAACTCCTCCCGCAGCGTCGCGACATCGGCCCGTCTGATCGCCATGAACACGCTCGGCGACCGTCGGAAGCCGCACATCTGCCCGATGGTCTGGGTCGCTCGTTCGACGAGCTCGATCCCGCGCCCGCACTCCCTGTAAGCCACCGTCGCATCGTCGACTCCGAGAACTCGGATGAGATCGATCAGCAGCTCGTCGATCTCGTACTGCAGCATGGACGTGCTCGCCGACGTGCTGCCTCCCCCGATGTCGCGGCGATCCACGACAACCACGTCCAGGCCACGACCGGACAGCTCGAGCGCGGTCAGTGCGCCGGTGATCCCGGCACCGACCACGAGGACGTCACACCGAGCATCGCCCGCCAAGCGACCACAGACGCCGAGGATGCCGTCGCGGCGCGGCCAGAACGGCACGCCATCGTGCAAGTCCATGGCGACCCTCCTCTGGCAGCTCCGAGCTATGGCATATGACACGATCCGCCGCTCACAGCATGGTGACACACGCGGAGTTATTGCAGGGACGGTCTACGGCCTCTTCTGGGTCGTGGTCCCGCTAGCCGCCGGCGTCGTTCGAACGATGCGTCGCGACGTCACGTAGGCCTTACCTGTGTTCGCGTGTGATGAAGTCGCGCAGGATTGCCTTGGCGCGGGCGGGTTCATCGCGGAAGACGCCATGGCCACTGTGCGCGAAGCGTTCGAACTGCACGAGGTGCGCCGGGAGCGACTCGACGATCTCCTCGGAACCTGACATTGGACAGACCGGATCGTGCGCCCCGCTGAGGACGAGCACCGGACACTCGGCACGTCCGAGATCGGCTCGGAGATCCATCGTCTGGTGTTCGCCCGCATTCCAATGCGCGAAGAGCTCCGGGGTCCTGATCATCTCGATCATCTCGAAGGTGTTGCCGGGCGACTGGGTGTACAGCGGACCGCACACGCTGAGGTACACCTCACGTGTCTCCGGGGTCGGTTCCGCCCAGAATGCCGCCGCCGCCTGGGCCGCCGTCTCCCCGCCCAACTCGTTGAACTTCGCCAGCACCGCCTCGCGATCCCATCGCGCCACCGTCGAACCCAGCACGACACCGGCGGCATGCTCGGGATGACGTCCGATGTACCGCTGAGCGACGAACCCACCGAACGAGTTGCCCAACACGAACGGCTTGTCGATGCCCAACACATCACAGAGTCGAACGACGTCGTCGGCCCAAACGTCGAGATTCCATTCCTCCGGAACCCGCCGGTCGCTGCGCCCCTGCCCGCGGTGGTCGTACACGATCACCTGCGCGACGTCACTCAGCTCGTGCAATCCGAGCTTGTAGGTCGCGTGGTCGAGCCCTGGCCCTCCGTGCAACAGCAGCAACGTCGGCCGCTCCACCAACTTGCCATCGACCGGTACGAGCGCGAAGCCCGTCACGTCAACGTACAACCGAACCCCGCCACCGATATCGACGCGCACCGTGCCCCCTCAACTCGCCAAGGTAATTCTGACAGGCTGGCCGACCGATCCGCGCTGTATGCCAGTGCAGATCGCATTCCCCCATGTCGACTCATCGCGCTGGGCGATGTCCGAACCCGGTTCGAGCGATGATCGGGAGATCTGTTCAGGGTTGGAGTGCAGGCATCGCTCCGGGGGCGGCCGTCTCGTCGATCTCGCCGGTGACCGGGTCGACGTACGCGATCTTGACGTCGACGGCTCGGCCGTTTTCGACCGCCCCGATCGAAGCAATGATCCGCGTTCCGTCCGGGGTCCAGCTCGGCTCACGGGGCCCTTTCGTGGAGCTGGGGGGAATCGCCCCATGAAGGTTGGTCGGCGCTGACGGCAGAACCTGGCGAGAGGGGACTCCAACTCGTCGCCGCCCGCATCCTGCAGCACCTCCTTCGCCGCCTGCGACCACCGAGGGTCCGGAATTGGTCATCTAGGGTGCGTCCGATGGTCGGACGTCAGACGCCTGTTGCGCCCGTGACTGCGCTGGCGGGGCCGCGCTGCTGGGGGGTGGAAGGTTGAGCCAGCTTGTCGCGTACTACGAGGGGGACGAGGTGCCGCTGAAGGGCAAAGTGGAGGTTCTCCAGCTGCCCATGTCTTTGGCTGGTGAGTCGAGGTCGACCGAAGGTGCAATCCGACCGTCATTGGTCTACGTTCGAGCGCCAAGCTCGGCTGGATCGCTCCTCGTTCCGTTCGGTGAGTACGACGAGTGGTCGCTCCGGGACCGATACAACGAGGCACTCCGGATCATGAGTGCGCTCGGGGCATCCTCGATCACTTGCGAAACCTTTCGCGAGGTCACCACTCGACGAGGCTTCCGCGCGAAGATCGATAGGAGGAATCGGGGAGAACTAACTCAGCAGCGCCTCGAAAACAGTGGCTTCGACTACCGGCACACGGGCGCGGGCAGCGCACCACGCGACCCTCGGCCACTGCGCTGGCCCGACGAACCTGGCTTCGCCGCTGCTGTGGCCAATGTTCTGGAGAATGGTGTGATTGACGTCGATATCAACATCAAGAGCAACCGCAGTCACACAGTCGACGGCAGCCTCGGGCTCCAGCTCAAGGGTCTCGGCTTTGACCTGGGCGGAGGGTCGCAGAGTTCAGGAGCGACCAGTTTACACATCCGGGCCATCTTCCCGCAGACCCGCAAGGGGTGGAAGTAGTTCGTCGGCGCGTCGCGGAAAGCTGACACTCTAAGCGGTGCGCTTCAGCTCAGCTCTTCTTGTTGCGAAGAGTCCTCATCACTTGGCCGACGGTGTCTCTCAGAGTCTCGACAACCAGTTCAGTGCCTGGAAGGGCCAGGTTTGCCGGCTTCTGTACCTCGGCCCCGCGTCCGGTCACCGTCGAGTTGATGGCGTTGGCCCACTTCACGGCGGCGCGCTTGCCGCCAGATTGAAACGTAAACACCTCGTGCCGGTCGAGAAAGAAGACTTCCAGCTGCGGTTGGCCGCCACGACTCTTCGTAGCGAGCGCCTGAGATTGGCCGTCGACCACCTTCACCCGGCTGAGCGGAAGGTACTCAGCCTCTGTCCTGCCAAGGACACCGCGATCCAAGACGATGAGGTGCAAGTTAGTCAAGATCAGCCCGTCTGACCCGCCGCGCTTTCCCTCGCGTCGCTGCACCCTTTCAGCTTGAAGGAGCACTGCCTCGTCGGACCGAAGTTCGTATTTCGTCACTGAGTTCCGTCCCGTCCAGCGTGCTTCGCCGCGCGACGAACACGTTATTGCATGTGATGCGAGCGAAGCGGGAACGTGCAGTAGCCATCTGTACGAATCGTGGGTCACTGGGATGTACACTTGCGTCGTGGACGTTGCAGTCACGGAGCTCAGAGCCAACCTCGGTCGGTGGATCGAGGCGGCACGCGCGGGAAACGACGTCATCATCACCGATCGAGGAACCCCGGTTGCGCGAATCGTCGCTCTCGACTCGACTCCGGTCATCGAGCGCTTGACCGCGCAGGGCGTCATCAGTCGCCCGGCCCGATCGACCCGGCCGGTCGCGGGTGACCGACACCGGCCGACGCCGAAGCGACCGGTCGCGGACATCGTCAGCGAGCAGCGTCGCTGAACGTGGCCCTCGTCTATTTCGACTCGAGCGCTCTCGTCAAGCTCGTACTCGACGAGATCGGCTCCGACATCGCCGCCACGTTGTGGAACGCTTGTGACGTGGCGCTGTCGAGTCGACTGGCCTATCCCGAAGTGTGCGCAGCGCTCGAGGCGGCCGGCCGGAACCGCGACTTGACCAAATCGGAAGTGTCTTCGGCGAGGTCTGACTTGGAGCTGTTCTGGGCGTCGATGCGCCCGGTCGAATTGTCAGCCGACGTCGAGCGGGCTGCCGGCTCCCTTGCAGCGACTCATCAGCTCCGCGGGGCCGACGCCGTCCATCTCGCCAGCGCACTCGCACTTGCCTCGGCAGATCTCACGGTCGCGGTCTGGGACAAGCGCCTGCACGCTGGCGCCGCTGCGGTCGGCCTCTCGGTCGCTCCAGCCACCCTCGAGCGTCGGTGACGCCCTTCCTTCGCGTTCGGCAACGTCGTGGCGTAGCAGGATGGCGGTCGAGCGGTCAGTCGACTCGTCTGATCTTCGCGAGTGGGTACGTGCCGTCGAGTACGGCCGCGCCGGGTTCGTACATGCGCAGAATCGGCCGGAAGTCGCCAGGCGGAGTAGGTAGCCAATTGGCGACCTTGTCGGCGTCGGGCCGATCGACCTGGAGGTAGATGGTCACCGAGCCGTCGTCGGCATAGCGAAGGCCGGGGGTGCGGTCACCAATCGAGTATCGGTCGATCGGGTTGTCGACGAGGTAGTAGTCGGGGGTGTCGTACATGGTCAGCGACCAGAACGCGTGGGCGGGTGGCGGCGGGTCAAACGTCACCTCATAACGGTTGGCGCCGTTGAGCGTCTGGCCTGTGTCGTCCTGGTGGACGATCTCGTAGTCGGCCTCGTATCCGTGGTTGCCCCACAGCCCGGCTCGAGCTGCGACCGCGCGGGTGATGTAGGCCTTCTTGCGGTCAGGGATCTTCCATTGGGGCGAGTCGATCGTCCCGGGCCCGCAGCGATCGAGGTTGTAGTCGAACATGTGTAGCGCCGACGTCCACGCGCCGGGCTCCCCACCGCCGCCTGACACCAGCGACTCGAGAAGCTCCTTGGCCGTGGCGGCGCCCTCGGTCAGCACTGCGGTCTGCGCCGGGTCAGGGTCCTTGAACGATGACGTCTCGTCCAGCAGGCGAGCCCTGCTTGCGAGGTTCACGAAGTCGCGGTCGCCCTCCGGCGGAGGGAATGCGCGTAGATACACGCGCAACCGCTCCCAGAACGCCAGCTCGTCGGACACACCTGCGTCGATGCTCGGCGCCCCGACGGTCGAGGTGTTCCCACGGATGGGGGCGAGCGTGAACTGATCCTGCACAGCGTGGACCGCCGTCAGGTCGGCTTCACCGTCAACCTGCACCCGCCCCACGATCACCGCGACATCGGATGGGAGCTCGATCACCGTCGCGCCCGGGGGAACCTTGCCGGTGTATCCCGACGGTGCGAGCAGCCAATCGGCGGAAGCCGTCCCAGTCGCGCGTCGCCCAACGTATGCCACGTTGTTCGACCAGGCGTCGACGAACTGCAACACGTAGTAGCGGTCGCCGGTGTCGGGCGTGTGCAGCAACAGCGGACCGCCGCTCACGTCGAGCGGAGCCATCACGTACAACGTGTCGTTGTTCGGCGAGACGAACTTGGCGTCGGGGCCGAGCAGATGACGGGCGAACCCGAAACTGTTGAACGGCGTCCCACCCGCGACCACCGTGGATTCGGGACCGGTGAGCTTGACGATCTCGTCGATGCAATACACGAGCGGATAGCCGTAGATGTACAACTCGACCGCTTCTTGCACCTCGATCATCACGGACACCCTTCAGCGTCGACCAACTGACACCTCACCGTACGCGTAGTCGACACATCTGCGTCACGGGATCGGTCGACCGCAGCAAAGCTGACGTCGGTCGAGCCGTCCACTCGCACGCCCTCCGCACGCCCTTCCCGGATGCTCACGGCCGTTGAGCAGGGAGTCGTCCATGGACGGGGGTGGAGCCCCCCTGCACTTCGGCCACGAAACCCCTGGTCAGCATGCGTGAGGTTCCTGCAAGGGGGCGCCAGACGCCCTCGTGACGTTCGCAACAGACCTGGTAGACGGACATGCGGTCGCAACGTCACGGACGACATCACGAGCCTGTTGCCTTGAGCCTGTCGAAGCATCCCATACCGGCACTTCGGGGACGTACGCCGAACCTGATCCTGCCCGGTCGGGCAGATCGTCAGGTGTGGTCCTCGCTGGCGATGATGCCGGCGATACGCAGTGCTGCCGCGAGGTCCTCCGCGATCATCTGACGTTTGCTTGCTTCGACGTACCACGCCGGCCCGGCTTGCAGGTATGACGGGATCACGCGGATTCCATCCAGCGTGTAGGTGCCGCCGCGGATCCGATAGGTGGAACCGGCTGGGATCACGCGCTGGCCCGTTCGTTGCCGCGCGATGTTGTTGACCGCTGCGATGGCGACGTCGCCCATGAGGACGTAGACGCGTGCGTTGGGCATCTGTGCGAGTTCGTCTGCGAGCGTTGCGGCGTACTGTTTCATGGTCGACGCTCGGATCGTCGCGGCGGTCTTTGGGTGGCGGACCGCGACTGTCATGTGCACACCGTGGTCGCGGAGCTCGGTGAGCGACGCGCACGTCAGTCCCGCGGCGGCGAATGCTCCGAGTGTCGTACGGTCGAAGAGCGACTGCTCTGACGCCCCGTAGTTGTCACTGTCGTCGGGCGCAGCGCACTCCGAGATCACCGCGATCGTGACCCGTTCGGGCGCCCTTGGCATGAGAGGCGTCCACTCGCGGGCAGGATCAACGTCGATCTCCGCAGCCACGCAATCGAGGCTACGTGCACTATCCCATAACGCCGGTTGACGGTCGTAGCCCCGCGAAGGTTTCCACGACCTTCGGGAGGTTCTCATGTCATCGGATCGGATCGGGCTGCATCAGGTACTCGTTCAGCGGAAGGTGGACGAAGCGGAGCTGGCCGCGGTGGCGTTCCTAGCTCGCTAGAGCGGTCGGACGTTTGAGGCGTACCGGCAGGATCTCGGCTTCTTCTTCGCCTCGACCGTCTCGGTCGGTCTCGAGGTGTTGGCGGCGACGCGTCGGCACATCGAGTTGTTCCGGCATCACATGGAACAACGCGGTCTCGCCGCCTCGACGATCGACCGTCGGCTAGCGACGGTGTGCGGCCTCTACCGCTTCGCTCACATCGACGGCCGGATCGGCTCGAACCCGGGTGGGCTCGTCGTCGGTGGCGACGACGTCAGCCGAACGGATCCGGTCGCACGAGAGCGTGGTGAGCAACCTGTCAGGTGGACTGGGCACCGCGTTCTCCGTAGCCCGCTTCACGGGCTCGAACGATCGCCTGGCTGCGTGACGTCACGGCCATCTGGCCAAGATCGCCGAGACCTGGTTACGGACCGTCTTGGCGTTGCCAGCACAGCGTTCGTCGTATTTACCACGCTGACGGTCACGCTCGTCGCGGCGGGAGCGATCCTGGCCAACTAGCCGTGGGCCGACCCCGGTCCGGCGGTCGCAGACGTACCATCTCGCTGGAGGGATCCGCATGAGGATCTGGATCGATCAGGATTGCTGCACGGGAGCGGGGCTGTGCGTGGATCATTGCCCCGACCTTCTCATCGTCCTCGATGACGGCATCGGCTACGTCCATGACGGTGGGCTCGTCATCAGCGACGCCGACGACGCGGACATCGTCGACGCGGAGATCGTCGACATCTGATGGCTCCGCATTTCGTCGATCACGAATTCGGACGGGCTCGACGAACCGACCGGCCGGGCACGGTCTTGCCGACCGTGCCCGCTCCTCGTCGAACCCCGCGCCGCTTGGTTGCTGCGGTGCTTGCCATGGCAACCCTTGCGGCGTGCAGCCCCGAGAGCGAACCGTCAGCTGAGGTTGGCGTTCCGCCGACCTCGACAGGAGCATCGTCGCGGCTGCGACAGGCGGATGAGCCGTGTGAGAACGAGCGCGCCGACGAGCGGGGCGCGCCGACGCCGGCGGACGACATCTATGTGGATGACGAGGTCCTCGACTGGCCAGCCACCGCGCCAGGCGAGGAGGGGTTCGATGCGACGGGACTGGAGTCGGTTGTACACGATGTGGGGCTGAGCTCGACGGTGCTGAGCTTGCTGGTTGCCCGCCGAGGAGAGCTCGTCGTGGAGGAGTATTTCAACGGGGGCGACGCCGCGCATGCCCACAACGTCTTCTCCACGACCAAGCTCCTGACCGTGCTGGCAATCGGGGCCGCGGCCGACGACGGGATCGTCGCTGGGCTCGACACGACCCTGGGGGAGTGGGTCGACGAGACCGCCGGGCACCCCGCAGCTGGAGTCACGCTCGAACAGCTGCTGTCGATGCGCAGCGGATTGGCGACCGAAGCCACTGAGCCGTTCTCGGCCGAGGTCGTCGCCGACGCTCCGCTCGCGGCCGAGCCGGGCAGCACCTACGCCTACGTGACCGACAACTACGAGATGGTCGCCCTCGGTCTCGATCGCCGAGCGCCGGGCGGGTTCTGTCGATATGTCCACAAGCGGATCCTCGGCCCGATGGAGGTCTCGGTCGATCACTGGCACGAGACGCCCTACGGCAACGTGACCGGCGGTAGCTACGCGTTCCTGACTCCGCGTGAGCTCGCCCGTCTCGGGCAGCTGCTCCTCGACGAGGGCCGATGGGCAGACGAACAGCTTGTGCCGTCGGCGTGGATCGAGGCGATGGCGGAGGTCCGGAGCGACTTCGGGTGCCATGAGGTGATCGCCGCAACGTCGACGAGCCTCGTTCGCCAGGGCGCCGGTATGGGCATCACGACGTCGGACGTCGCGGGTCACGACGTGTGGTCGGCGGGCGGTTACGGCGGCCAGGCCATCGCCGTGGTACCCGACCTCGATGTCGTCGTCGTGATCACCCAGGAGGTCGGCCCCGTCTTCGAGCGACGGCTGCCAACCCTGGATGTCGTCGACGCCGTGCTGCGGACGGTGAGCGACGCACCGACGTCGGCGGAGTCCTCCTGTGGGTCCAGGTCGCTCATCGTTCGCGAGAACTTCGGCGCTGAAGCCGTTCTCCCGGTGCCGTCGTCGGGAGTGTTCACAGACTGGTCGCCGGATGGCAGACAGATCGCCTTCGGCGCTGCGGACGATCTGAATCCTGAGATCTACCTGGCCACCGCCGACGGAACCGGCGTCCGCCGCCTCACCGACGACGGAGCGGCCGATGTCTTGCCCCGATGGTCTCCCGACGGCACCCTGATCGCGTTCGCCAGCGACCGCGGGGCGCCGACTCGCATGCCGTTGCCCGAGTACGACCTGTGGCTGCTCGCTCCCACGACTGAGCAGGCGCGGCCGCTCACCGAAGGTTTCGGTGACGTGCTTGGCCACAGCTGGTCGCCCGATCAGGACAAGATCGTGTTCGCCCGCACCCGAACCGAAGGTGACCGCTTCGGTGACCTGTGGTGGACGGATGTCCGCACGGGTGAAGCCGAGCTGCTGGCCGAGGGCGACTTCGCCTGGCCCGAGTGGTCGCCTGACGGCAACGGCATCGCGTACGTCACACAGCGGAACGACGAACCGTTCGTCGCCATCCTCAACCTCGACAGCGGCGACCACATCGACGTTGCGCCTGGCGACTTCCCCGTTTGGTCACCCGACGGGCATTCCATCCTGCTGACACGCGACAACGAGTCGGTCGTCGCAGTAGAGCTCGACGGCATGACCGAAGCAGTCGTCATCGAAGGCTGCTGCGCTTCGATCGCGCCCGACGGCCAACGTCTCATCGTGAGTCGAGACTCCTGACGTCGCCACGCCGAAGACGCCGAGACGGCGCCCCACACCGCTGCCGGTTGACGGCTCCGCCGACCGCGGTGTGCCTTCGGCGGGGTGCCGGGTAACGAGGGCTGCGCCTAGCGTCCGGTTTCCGGACTGCCGGTTCGTGGGCGATCGCCCGGGCGGCTCCCGGCACGATCTCTTTGCGTTCGAGATCGACTCCGGCTCTCGCACGCCCCTTACACGCCCTCGCCGGAGAACGCCCTGCGCTGACCAGGCAGTTCGCCGGTGGACGGGGGTCGGTGTCAATTCGACTCGCTCGATCCATGACACGATTCTGCGCTCACGACTTCACGAAAGACATCACGTGTCTTTGCCCTGGCCGGTCGAAGCGTCCTCGACCGGCACTTCGGGGGCGCTCACACTTTCTCAATCTCGAATAGGAGGATGGTGGAAGTCAGCGTCTCGGTAGCCGCCTTCACGTCTTGGAAGTCTTCGGCGTCCAGCGCCGTCATCGCATCCTCGAGGGTGGGGAAGTCGGCTTCGAGGATCCAGCCCGCTTTTCCGGACTTGGCTCCCGGACCCATGAGTGAGCCCACGCTGCGCGTGATCGGCTGGCTGCCTGCACTCGCCTTGAACGACGACGCGATGCCCTCGATCAGAGCGTCTACCTCCGCCGGACCGGCTGACTTGGGGAACATCACCAATGCGCGGTACATGCGCCAACGCTAGGCGGCGGAGTCTGCAGATGGTGGCTTCAACCGCATGCTCGATAGCGACATCTAGCGCCGGATCGCTGCTGCGGTTCGATCGCACCCGACGGCCAACGGCTCATCGTGAGTCGAGACTCCTGACGCCCTCGCCGGAGAACGCCGGCGCTGAACGATCGTGCGGCCGTTCGTACCGTGAAGCGCCGCCGCACCGTCATACCGATGGGGACGGAACACTCAGTCGAGACGACACCGGCTTCGGTGTCGGTTCCCGTCACTCATGATGGAGCAGTGCTGTCCCGTCGGGGTTGTCGATCACGTATTTCCAGCTGCCGTCAGGCTGACGGCGGACGACCTCGGCAGTTGCCCCCTCAGGGCTCGACCCATCAGGCATCCGCATGGTCCACGGCGTGTGGATCAGCGCTAGGTCCCCGGCAGGGAAGACAAGAGACTCGCCAAACGTCAGCTTGGCGCCGGAATCGAGGTATGCCTTGAGCGTCGCACGGATCTCGTCGTGCCCAGTCGAAGTGCCATGCGGCGTAGGAAAGACGGCATCGTCCTCATACAGAGCCATGAGACCCTCCAGATCACCGTCGGCGAAACAGCGCTCGAACAGTGTGCTCACCTCGGCCGGCTCTCGTGCGCTCATTAGGGTCCTTTCGACACGTACGGATTTCCGCAACCTAGCGCGAGTGCCGTAACCCGCCGGATGCACAAGCTCCGAGCCGCACAGTCCGGCCCAAGCAACGCGCTGCATAGTCTCGAACGGGGCGGTGACCGATCGTCATCCGCTGCGGTCGGAATGGGCTTGCTTCGAGGATTCGCCGCTCCTATCGGGCGGCCGGGGCGGGAGTTGCCTGGCCTCCCGACCAGCGAGGGCGCACCGGTTGCATCGTTCACCGTCCCGGTGCGCAACTACGATGGCCGCGACCCCCGGGCCGGACTGTTCGAGACGAGTCACGTCGTGCGCTGGGGATCCGGATCCTGGTGCAGGAGTTCCTGAGCGACCCGCCAAGTTCCGTCCTGGTCTTTCCGCCACGCGAGGATGCCGCGAACGAACGATTCGGTACGTTCGCTGGTTCCTTCGCCGGTGACCCTGGATCTCGGCGGCGATGCCACCGATGACGACGTATCGCACGTCGTGCTTGTTCAGCACGCGGACGATTGTGCCGGGGTCGAGCTCAGGCACTGGTCCGGTGCCGCGCGAGCCGTGCGCGATCGCGCTCGCGCTGGCCGGCGAGCTGCTCGGCGGGCAGCAGCGCCTCCGCTGCAGCGAGAGATGAGGTGTGCGTGTCGGGCGGGGCCAGGCGCATCCGCAACTCGAGACCGGTCGCAGCGAGGATCCGCACCAACGTGTCGACCGACGGGGACCGACGCCCCGACTCATACGCAGAGACAGCAGCCTGGCTCGTGGCCGCGCGCTCAGCGAGCTCGGTCTGAGTCAGGCCGGCCTGGCGGCGCGCCATCCGGATGAGGTGTCGCGAGTAGGTCTCAGACGCCATGGTTCGAGTATACCGGTACCGATATAGTTGGCGATGAGATGGCCTAGGCCCGAACGGCACTCAGGTCGACGGCTGCTTGGCCAGCAGGAGGCGAGCGAACTCCAGCAACTGATCGGCTGATGCCGTTGTCGTGGGAGAGTGGTCTGTCCCGGGGATCGCGCGGTCGGGATACTTGAATCTCGGGCACTGATGATGAGGAGGTCATCGTGCCGAGGAGGTACCCGGTCGAGTTCCGTCGCAAGGTGCTCGATCTGATCGAGGCTGGCAGGCCTGTGGCCGAGATCGCCGCGCAGCTCGGTGTGTCGGATCAGACGATCTACAACTGGCGAAAGCAAGACCGCATCGATCGCGGCCTGGTCGCTGGTGTCACGACCGCCGAGCTCGCCGCGCTGACGGCGGCCCGCAAGCGCATCCGCGACCTCGAGACCGAGCTCGCGATCACGAAGCGGGCCAACGAGCTGTTGAAGGCACAGACCAACCCAAAAGGCGATGGGAGGTCATCGCCCAGATCGTGAGCGAGGATCTCCCCGTCGAGGTTGCCTGCCGTGTCGTCGGGGTCTCGGTATCGGGGTACTACGCGTGGCGCACGCGCAAGCCGTCAGCACGCTCGGTGCGTCACGCGTTGATTGCTGACGTCATCGGTGTCGTGGATGCCGAGTCCCGCCAGACCTACGGTGCGCGCCGCGTGCATGCCGAGCTCACGCTCGGACGGCAGATGACCGTCGCGCGCTGCACGGTCGAACTGGTGATGCGCCGGCTCGGGCTCGTAGGGCTGCCTGGCCGACCCAAGTTCCGCAGGATTCCCAACACGCCAACGGCCGAGGATCTCGTGAACCGTGACTTCGCCCGGACCGAGCCGAACCGGCTATGGCTGACTGACATCACCGAGCACCGCACCCGCGAGGGCAAGGTCTACTGCGCGGTCGTGCTCGACGCCTTCTCCCGGCGAGTCGTGGGCTGGTCGATCGACTCATCACAGACCTCGAATCTGGTCGTGAGCGCGCTCGGGATGGCGATCGAGAACCGACAAGCCGAAGGTGTCGTGATCCACTCCGATCACGGCACCCAGTTCACCTCCTGGGCATTCACCCGCCGAGCGCTCGACTCCGGTCTCGTGCCGTCAATGGGCTCGATCGGGGACTGCTACGACAACGGTCAGATGGAGTCATTCTGGGCGCGCATGCAGGTCGAACTGCTCAACCGCAAGCGGTGGAACACCCGGCTCGAGTTGGCCAATGCCATCTTCGAGTACCTTGAGATCTTCCACAATCGGCAACGGCGGCACTCATCGCTCGGGATGCTCAGCCCGATCGAATACGAGCTACGCCACGCCGGCAACGTCGCCCGCGATCAAGCCAGCTGACCGCGCGAAACCCGGGGCACACGAGAGCCTCCACGAATCCCGGGGCGCTTCAACGGGTGGCTGAAGCCGATGACGGAACGCCCACGTGGATCGGCGCTCGACAGCTGGGTGATCGTGGAAACCACCGCTGTGGCCTTCGACTTCGGGTGGTACTGGGACGGACGCCGCTTCATCAGCGGCGTCCGTCCGTTTCATCCTCGAGGCTGTTGGCTAGCCATTTGTCGATGATCGTCGGCGGTCCTCGACTGTCGCTCACCTCACGACGCACGTCGTGCCGGCCGGAAGTCATCCACAAACGGTCGATTCGGCAGGGACTATGAGTTCGAGTAGGTACGAGTCGATCGATGCGTCGGCACAGCTGTCCTTGCGGTAGGTGGTGTGTCCGCTGCCGAGATAGGTGAGCAGATGTCCGTCCGCCAGGTTGGTGGCGACGCTTTCGGCGGACTCGAACGGTGTCACCGGATCGCCCGTGTTGCCGACGACGAGGGTCGGTGGCGCTCCGGCGGCGGTGATCGGTTCGACGCTGGTCGATGCCGGCACAGGCCAGGACAGGCAGGGGATGGCGAACACTCGCACGTAGGCGCCGCTCAGTTCGGGGAGCACGGTGGCGGCGTCGGCGGCTTGGTTTGCGAGCGCCTCGACCTCGGCCGAAGTCGTGGGGTGTGGGACGTCGATGCAGTCGACCGCGAAGTTCGGGCCGAGTTCGAAGTCCTCGACGAACTCTTGAGCGAACATCTCGAAGAGCATTCCGTCGCCGCGCTGGCCTTGGGCGATCGCTTCGTAGAACGCTTCGCGATATTCCTCGTAGTAGGCGACGGCGATGCCGGCCATGCCGACCGCGTTGAACCCGACTTCGGCGTCGCCAGAGTGCAGGGGCTCGGTACGGACCGATTCGGCGAGATCACGGTACGCCTGGACCGGATCTCCGTCGATGGGGCAATCGGGCCCGCAGGCGTTGAGCACCTCGGCGAGCGAGCGGTCCAGCGATGCGGCTTGTGTGACGAGTCGATCTCCGAGGTTCGCGTCTGGTCGAACGACGCCGTCGAGCGCCATTGCTCGCAAGGCGTCGGGGTACTGCTCGGCGTAGCGGAGCCCGATGAGGGTGCCGTAGGAGAAGCCGACGTAGGTGATCGGGTCACCTCCGAGGGCCTGCCGGATCGCTTCGAGGTCCGCTACGGCGGCGTCGGTGCCGATGTGGGCGAGGAGCAACGCGTTGCCCTGCACGCAGTCTTCGACGTTGGCGGCGAGTGATTCTTCGAGATTGGCTCGTCCGGCCGCGTCACGAGGGGCGAGGTCGGTGGCAAGGAAGGTGTCGGAGAATCCCGAGCCGCATTGCAGTGGGGCGGTGCCGCCGACGCCGCGGGGATCCCAGGACACGATGTCGAACCGTCGGTTGATTTCGTCGTTGAAGATTCCGTCGTTGCCGAGGAAGTCGACGCCTGAGCCGCCGGGTCCTCCGGGGTTGGTGATGAGTGTGCCGATCCTGGCGTCTGGGTCTGTTGCCGGCAGGCGAGCCAACGACAGGCTGACCGTGGCGCCGGTGGGGTCGGCGGGGTCGATGGGCACGTCGAGCGAGCCGCATTGCAGGCGCCCACCGCAGGGCTCCCAGCGAAGAGGTGCCGGCGTTGGGTCGGATGTCGGGGCGGGCAGGAGTTTCTGGATTTCGGCGATGACGGCGTCGGGTCGGTCGAGTTGGATGTAGTGGCCGGTGTCGTCGACCGTGGTGAGTCGGGCGGCCGATGAGAGCGACATCCAATCCTGCTGGCCTTGATTCCACACGCCGTCGAGGCGTGTGGCTTCAACCGGGTCGAGACCGGGGAAGGGGTGTTCGGAGGCGGTCATGACGCTGAGCGGCAGAAAGCCGAGGGTGTCGATCGCAGCGACTTCGGCGAAGCCTGCGGCCTCGTCGAGCTGCTCAGGGTTGTCGGTCGGGAAGGCAGGGTCGGCGCAGCGGTCGACGAACGCTGCTGCGGCTTCGGAGCCGTCGTCGGGGACGGCGCAGCTGGCCGCGGTCCACGTCGTCGGCGTGGCGTCGAGTAGGAGCAGCCCGTCGACCTCGTCGGGGTAGGTGTCGGCGAAGGTCACGGCTTGGGCCCCGCCATAGGAGTGGCCGACGACGACGAACGGGGCGAGCTCGCCGATCTCGATCAGCAGGGTGTGGAGGTCGCGGGCGGAGGTGGCGAAGGTTTGCGGTGTCGTCGGCGGGTCGCTTGCTCCGGTGCCGAAGCGGGCGTAGGAGCAGACCCGGGACTGCCCGGACAGGGCGGGGGTGATGCGACCCCAGTTGTCGCCGCCGTCGTTGAACCCGGCGATCAGGACGACGGTCGTTTCGCCGGCGCCGACGCATCGGATGTGCAAACGTCCGTCGCCGACCTGGACCAGTTGGTCGACATCTGCGGTGGGCCGAATCACCGCTTGTGTTGCTGCGGTCGTTGGCGCTGCCGGTGTCGACGCGGGGGTTGCCGATGTCGAGGTTTCGGCCATTCCGTCAGGCATTTCGGCCGTGGATGGCGGTTGGTTCGAGGCGTCGATGCTGCAGGCGGTCATGCCGAACAATGCAGCTGCGAGGCCGATGACGCCGAAGCGGCGTTGGAAGGTTCTGTGGCTCATGACGGGTCCTTTGTGGTTGAGGTGATGGGGGTGACCGCCGCGGCCATCCAGGTGACGAGGACGTCGCCGGGATGGTCGGAGGCATGGTCGGCTGCGAGCACGTGAACTCGGTCGGCGTCGCCGGCCACGTAGGCCGACGCGATCGCGACCAGTTGGCGGTGGGTGGACGAGCGAGCCAACGTGGTCGCTCGGGCGAGCAGATCGGTCGGTGATGGAGCGAAGAGGGCAGCGGCGACCAAGGTGGTCACGGCGTCGTCGTTGTTGGGGTATGTGGGCACGGTCGTAGCGTCCGTGGGATTGCTGTCACGGCGCTGTCACGGCACGAGCGTCGTAGGGTGCGGTGTGATCTCGATCTCGGTGCTCGGCCCGGTCGAACTTCACCGCGGCGACGTCGCAGTGCCCGTGCGGCCCGGCAAGACGACCGAGCTGCTGATCCGACTCGCGCTGGAAGCCGGGGTCATGGTGCGCACCGACCGGTTGATCGAGGATCTCTGGGCGGAGGACGCGGTGGGCCTTGCCCGCAACCCGTTGCAGACCAAGGTCTCCCGGCTCCGCCGGTCGCTCGGTGACGGCTCGTTGATCACCGGAACGAGATTGGGGTACACGCTCAACGTCGCACCCGCGGTCGTCGATGCGATCGAGGTTCTCCGGTTGGCCGACGAGGCAGCGGCCGCGAGTTCGAGCGATCCCGCAGCCACCCTCGTGCTCTGCACGACCGCACTGGCAATGTTTCGCGGTGACGTTCTCCCCGACGCCGGCGACGGCGAATGGATCGTCCCGTACCGGGTGCGGCTCGATGAGGCCCGCCTCGGTCTCGTCGAGGATCGGCTCGCAGCGCAGCTCGATCTCGGTGGTGCTGGCGAAGTCGTCGCCGAACTCGAAGCGCTGCTGAGCAGCCATCCGCTCCGTGAGCGACTGTGGGTCTCGCTCATCACGGCGCTCTACCGCAGTGGCCGTCAGGCCGACGCGTTGGGGGCATATGCGCGTGTTCGTGAAATGCTCGTCGAGGAGCTCGGCCTCGAGCCAAGCCCAGCGCTTCGGGCTCTGGAACAACAGGTCTTGCTTCAGGACCCGGCCCTCGACGGGTTTCGAATCTCAGGTCGAACGGGTTCGTCTCATCATCCGAACCATCTCCCGACGCTCACCTCGCCGATGACGGGCCGCGACGCTGACCTCGACGCTGTCAGCAGACTCGCCGCCGATGAACGCCTGGTCACCCTGGTCGGCCCAGCAGGCATCGGAAAGACCCGCCTCGCCATCGAGGTCGCCAGCATCACCGAACGTCAAGACGGCGCGTGCCTTGTACGTCTCGAAGGAGCACGGAACGCCACAACGGTGCTGGCCGCCGTGGCCGAAGCACTCGGCGTCAGCGAGGGGTCAGAAACCTCGGTGATCGATCACTTGCGCGGGTCGGACCTGTTGCTCGTCCTCGACAATTGCGAGCAGGTCGTGGAGGCCGTCGCAGTATTCGCCGCCAACCTGATCTCAGCTGCACCGTGGGTGTGTGTGGTGTGCACCAGCCAGCTGCCGCTCGGACTCGACGGCGAAGCCATCTTCGCCCTCGCACCATTGTCCCTCGCCGACTCTGTGCTGCTGTTCGCACAACGGGCGGCCGCGCATCGATCCTCGTTCGTCATGCCGGACGACGCCGGACCGACCGTCCAATCCGTGTGTCGCTCGCTCGACGGGCTTCCCCTGGCGATTGAACTCGCGGCCGCCCGAACGCGAACGATGTCGGTCGACGAGATCGGTCGACGACTCGACGACCGGTTCGCCCTACTGCGTGACCCGACAAGCCGCCGTCCCGATAGACAGCGCGCCCTGGAGGCAGCGATCTCGTGGAGCTACGAACTGCTCTTCCCCGACGACCAGCGAGGTCTGTGGGCTCTCGCCTGCTTTGCCGACGGCGCGCCGCTCGCAGGAGTCGAGCACGTCTTGGCCGCGCTCGAGGTGCCGCCGGAGTCTACGGCTGACGTCATCGGTCGACTCGCCGACCGCTCGCTGGTCGCGGTCGAGTTTCCGGACAACGGAGGCGCGGCGCGCTACCGACTGCTGGACAGCATCCGGACGTTCGCGCTCGAGCGGCTACGCGACGCAGCCCTCCATGAGACCGCGCTCCGCGCACAGGCCGAATGGTTCGCAGCCGTTGCGGCCGACGGAACCGCCGGACTCCGGGGGCCCGAGCAGGCCGATACACCTTCGATTCTGTCGCGAGGAACGCGTCAACATCGAGACCGCGCTCGCTTGGACATCAATCCACGACCCGGCTCTCGGCCTCCGGATCGCAGCCGGCTTCGGTTGGGCGTGGGTGCTCCTCGGCGATGGACGGTCGGGCTCCGACCGGGTCGCCGCCGCCCTCGCCGCCGCAGCGTCGATGTCAAACGCCGCGGACCGGGTGTGTCCACTGTCGTACATCGCCTGGCTCGAAGTGACCAGCAACATCGAGCGGGCCTCCAGCGCCGCCGAAGAAGCTGTCGTCGCCGCCGACTCGACCGGTGACCCGTACTTGGCGGCGTTCAGTCGCTCGGCCCTGGCGCTCGTGTTGATCCAGAATGGTGGCGGTCTCGACCGGGCAACGTCGGTGCTCGACGAGAGCAGGTCGCTGCTCGACGAAACCCATCGGTGGGACCTCGGCGGCACCTGGATCCTGTCCGCCCACGCCGCGCTCCTTCACGGCGACGTCGTTGCAGCAAGCGCTGCCTGCGTCGAAGCGGACCGTCTCCTGCGGCCACTCGGCGACGACTGGGCACTCGACCACCTCGACGCCCTCCTCGGATACATCGCACAGGCCGAAGAGCGGTACGACGACGCCGCCACCCACTTGCGCCGAGCTGCCGCCGCCGCCGGACGCCTCGGCTACGCCTCCACCGAGGCGTCGCACCTCGACACGCTCGGCCGGGTTCTCGAGCAAGCTAGCCAGATCGACGAAGCGATCGAGACCTTCGAACGAGTCATCGAGATCGGGCGGACGACACGACAGCTGCGTCTCCTCGCGCTCGGACGTGTTCACCTTGGTCGTGTCCTGCGACGCCACGGCGACCGCGACGCAGCTGTACGCGCGGTTCGGGCAGCCGACCATTGGTTCGACTCGTCGGGCGGCGGCGACGGGGCCGCCCTCGCGGCGTGCCTTCACAGTGCGATGGACGCTGAGGACGGGGACCCCACCGCCGAGGCCCGTCTGCGGGCAGTGCTCGAACGCGCCTCTGGCCAACACACGCCCGACATCGAGATCATGGCGATGGACGCGCTCGCCCGCCACGCCGCGAATGATCACCACCTCGCCGAAGCCAGCGATCTGCTCGCCGCTGCCGATGATCTCATGCCATCGGCCCGGCATCTCCTCGGCTTCGCCGATCGACTCGACGCCGACCACGCCAGAACTCTCATCACGGCGGGCTCGACGATCAAGTAGCGGCCAGGCCAGCGTCATCGAGTTTGTTCGGCCGGGCGCCGCGCCACCTATCGCCGGCGTGCGTTGGCGCGGCCACTTCGGACCGAGCCGTGGCGCTCGGAGATCGATACCGATCTCGCACGCCCTTTTCACGCCCTCAAACGATTTTGTCAGCGCTGACCAGGTGGTTTGTCGATGGACGGGGGTGCGCCGGCCGCAGATTCCCCCCAGCGCACTGATCGGCTAAACCCCAGGTCAGCGGGGTTGTGATGCACTCAGTAGTGCACCGCATGGATCGCCTCACGACCTGCAAAACACCTGGTAGACAGGCATTTTGTGCACGGTGGAGCTGGGGGGAATCGAACCCCCGTCCATCAGGCGGTGGACACCCGCGCTACGACCGTTCCCGGCTTCGAGGCTGACGCAACCTCACCGGCGGGTCGGGTGCTCACCGGTTACCCGGTGGGCCACGGCTCGTCTTTCCGAGCGGTCAGCGTTCTTTCACGCCGCCAGCGTTCTTTCACGCCGTCATCTGCCGCTTCTGTTGCCGGGCTGCGGTGGAACGGCCCCGTGTGGCATTGCTGCTCACGATGACTCTCGGATCACCTGAAGATCAGGCGGCGAGAGCGAACTGCTCATCGGCAATTCTTGTTGGTGCCCCGTTTAGCGAGTCTGAGCAACTCGGGTCGCACGACCGCCCAGCGAAACTGATGTCGAAACCTGTCAGCCCCGTTGTGTGATCTTCACCTCAGCCTACCGGCCGGGCACCCTCTACGGTGTCGGCCATGAGCGAGAACCTGCGCTGGTACACCAAGGCCATCTACGGCTTCGACCACGTCGTACGCCTGGCACCCCCGGATTCGTGGGACAACCCCTCGCCGTGCGAGGGCTGGACGGCGCGCTCGGTGGTCGGTCACCTGATCGGCGTCCAGCGCTACCTGGCCTCCACCATCACCGGTGAGGAGGTGACGATGAACCCGATGGTCGACCCGCACCTCCACGCCGGTGACGACCCGGCGGCGGCGTGGGCGGCGGCGCGTGACCACGTGCTCGAAGTGCTCGACCATCCCGACGTCATCCACCGCATGGTCAACACGTTCCGCGGGATGGAAACCGTCGACGAGATGATCGGCAACAACGTCTCCGACACCACGATCCACGCTTGGGACCTCGCCCGGGCGCTCGGCGTGGACGACAAGCTGGACCCTGGCCTGGTCGAGCGGGCGTCACTCAACACGCTTCCGGTCGCCGACTCGATGCGCAATCCGATGGTGTTCGGCGAGCGTGTCGATCCGGCCAACCCGAACGACCCGCAGTCGGTGCTGCTCGCGGCCGCCGGCCGTCGAGGCTGACAGCCGAAGCGGCGCGACCACGCGAGCCGCGACGAAGGGGTCAGCCGCGGGCGCTGCCGGGCTCGCGCCACATGCCGCGTAACACCGGCCCATCGGGCGCGGGCGCCTCTTCCCACTGCACCTCGAACCCGTGGCGCTCGTAGAAGCCGACGTTGCGGGCGTTCGACGACTCGAGGTAAGCGCCGATGCCGTCGGCGTCGCAGCGCGCGAGCACCGGCTGCATCACGGCGCCGCCGGCACCGTGGCCCTGCACCGCTGCGCCGAGGACGAACAGGTAGAAGTGGGGGCGGTCCTCCGGGTGGTGCACGCCGACCATCTCGGCCAGCGCCATGATCCGCCCGACGGCTTCCTCGCCTGCCACCTCGAGCAGCGCCATCCCGAACGCCGCCCCCTCGTCCTCGTCGAGCATCGCCACGTCAGGGGGCGCCCAGACCGAAGCGGCACACGAGGTGCCGTCGCCGGCGAGGTAGCTGTGCCCGCGGCGTAGGCCTGCAGCGAGCGCCGGCCGGAAGAAGCCGGCCGCGCTCTTCACCATGCGCCGGTCGGCGTCTTCATCGCCGATCACCCAGGAGACCATCGGGTCGTCGAGGAACGCCTTGGCAAGGGCCACCTCGACGTCGGCGAGGTCGGCGGAGAGGAGCATTCGAGCGGCCATGCCGCGGCGACGATACATTCGATCCCCGGCCCTAGGACTGTTCAGGAAGCGTCAACTCGTGCCGATGAACGACCGGTGACACATCACGACGAGCTGAGCGAGCGGGATCCGGGCGCCGTTCTGGCCGTGCTGCCCGACGTCGTGTTCGTGCTCGACTCCGAAGCTCGCGTGCGCCATGCGAACCGGGCCGCGCTCGAGGTGCTCGGCCTCGACGTGGAGGGGTGGCGGGGGATGTCGGTGCTGGACCTGGTCCACCCCGACGACATCGCTGTGGTCGTCTCGTCGATGGGCACGGTGCAGGGCAAGAGCCGCGGCACCCCGATCGAGGTGCGGGTGCTCGACGCCCGGGAGGGTTGGCGCTGGATGGAGGTCATCGGCGCCGACCGCATGCACGTCGAAGGCGTCGAAGGGGTGGTCTGCGTCGCCCGTGACATCACCGCGCGGCGGATGTGGGAGGTCGCCGGCGACGATGTCGCCCGTTTCCAGCAGGTGGTTCAGCACGCCTCGTCGATCACGTTGCTGCTCGACCGGGACGGGGTGGTCTCGTCGGTGAACGGTGCGTTCACCCGCCTTCTCGGCCACGACCCGTCGCTTGTCATCGGCCGCTCGCTGGCGTCGTTCGCCAGCCTCGCCGGCGGGCTGCGGCTGCGGGCCATCCTCGCCGAGCTGATCGACCACGGGCGCACCGCCTCGATCGAGGTGCCGATGCGCGTCGCCGGGCCGGCAGCCGACGAGCGTCCGGTGCGGTTCGAGATCGTCAACCTGCTCGATGACCCGGTGGTGGCCGGCCTCGTCGTCACCGGGCACGACGTCAGCGACCTGCAGGTGGCCCGCCGTGAGCTCGAGTACTTCGCCCACCACGACGCGTTGACCGGGCTCGCGAACCGATCGCTGCTGCTCGAATCGATGCACGCGAACGTCGACAACCAGCGCGCGATGGCGGTGATCTTCGTCGACCTGGACCGCTTCAAGCCGGTCAACGACCTGTTCGGCCACGAGGCGGGCGACGAGCTGCTGCGCATCGTCGGGCAACGGATCTCCGACAGCGTGCGTCCCGGCGACCTCGTCGCGCGAGTCGGCGGCGACGAGTTCGTCGTCGTCGCTCCGGGCATCACCGGGCGGACCGCGGCCGCCACCCTCGGCAGCCGCATCGAGCTGTCGATCTCGGAACCCGTGATGCTCTCCGTCGGTCCCGTGCGGGTGGGCGCGAGCATCGGCCTTGCCGTCTCCGACGTGACGTCGACCGTCGCCGGCCTGCTGGCCGACGCCGACCTGAACATGTACGACGTGAAGGCCGAGCGCCGCGGCGAGACGTCGCGGCCGATGGCCGAGCGGCGCCGCTCGGCGGACCAACGCCGGCGCCTCGCCGACGATCTCGCCTCCGGGCTCGACCGGGGAGAGCTGGTCGCCTTCCTGCAGCCGATCGTCGAGCTCGACTCGGGGCGCTTGGTCGCCCTCGAGGCGCTCGCCCGCTGGTTCCATCCCGTTCTCGGCCAGCTCCAACCGCTCGCGTTCATGGACCTTGCCGAGGACGCCAACCTCGACGTCGCCGTCGGCGAGGCCGTCGTCGAGTCGGCGTGTGCAGGGCTGGCCCGACTCGTGGCCGAGGTGCCCGAGGTAGGCACACCGCAGCTCGCGATCAACCTGTCGGTCGGCCAGCTCTCCGACCGGACGCTCACCCGCGAGCTGCAGCGCGTGCTCGATGCCCACGATCTTCACTTCGCCAACCTGATCGTCGAGGTGACCGAGCGGGCGATGCTCACCCGTCGGGCGTTGCCCGGGGGAGTGTCGCCGGAGGCCACGCTGCACGAGCTGCGCAGCCTCGGGGCTGCGCTGAGCCTCGACGACTTCGGCACCGGGTACTCCTCGCTCACCCACGTGCGGCGCTACCCGCTGGAGCACATGAAGATCGACCGGTCGTTCGTGTCGGGGATGGTCGACCACCCGGAGGACCGCGCCGTCGTCGGTGCCGTCATCGGCCTCGCTTCGGCGCTCGGTCTCCGCGTCGTCGCCGAGGGCGTCGAGACCACCGAGCAGCTCACCACGCTGCGCCAGCTCGGCTGCCACGACGCGCAGGGGTTCCTCATCGGACGGCCGATGGCTGTCGACGACCTCATGAGCTGGGCCCGCCAACGCGTGGCCGAAGCTCAGCCCGTGGCCGGCGATTGAGCGCCGCGGCACATGCGGCACACGAGGGCCCGGTGACGAGGCGCAGGTAGCCTGCCGCCGCCGAGACCGCGCCCGACGCGTGGTGGCGATGGTTCGGAGGCTGCGGTGGGTTCGCACGAGGAGGAGACGGCGCGACGTCGGACGTTCGCCATCATCTCCCACCCCGACGCCGGCAAGACGACGCTCACCGAGAAGTTCCTGCTGTACGCGGGCGCGGTGCAAGAGGCGGGTGCCGTCGGCGGGCGGGCCGGCCGCAAGGCGGCGACCTCGGACTGGATGGAGATGGAGCAAAAGCGCGGCATCTCGATCACCTCGACCGTGCTGCAGTTCCCCTACCGAGGCATGGTGTGCAACCTGCTCGACACCCCCGGACACCGCGACTTCTCCGAGGACACCTACCGCGTGCTGGCCGCCGTCGACGCAGTCGTGATGGTGCTCGACTCCGCGAAGGGGATCGAGCCCCAGACGCTGAAGCTGTTCGAGGTCTGCCGGCTGCGCCGGCTTCCGGTGCTGACGTTCCTCAACAAGTTCGACCGTCCAGGACGTGACGTGCTCGAGCTGCTCGACGAGGTGGAGGACCAGATCGGACTGCGCCCGACACCCGTCACGTGGCCGGTCGGCATCGCCGGCGACCTGCGCGGCGTGATCGACCGTCGCACCGGCGAGTTCACCAGGTTCACGCGCACCGCCCGCGGCCAGCGGATAGCTCCCGAGGAGATCGTCGCCGCCGACACCGCTGCGGCCGAGGAAGGGCAGGCCTGGACCGAGGCGGCCGAGGGAGTCGCGCTGCTCGACGCGCTCGGCAACGACCTGGACCCGGACTCGTTCCACGCCGGTGAGTCGACGCCGGTGTTCGTCGGCTCGGCGCTGACCAACTTCGGCGTCCGCCACCTGCTCGACGCGGTGGTCGAGCTCGTGCCCCGGCCGGTGTCACGGGTGGACGTCGCGGGCCAGGTGCGCGATGCCGGCTCGTCGTTCAGCGCGTTCGTGTTCAAGGTGCAGGCGAACATGGACCCCGCCCACCGCGACCGCATCGCGTTCGCCCGGGTGTGCTCGGGCACGTTCGAGCGGGGGATGCCCGCCACATGCGCGCGCACCGGCAAGCCGCTGACGACGAAGTACGCGACGACCGTGTTCGGAGCCGAACGCGACACCGTCGACATCGCCTACCCGGGCGATGTCATCGGCCTCGTCAACGCCGGTGGCCTGCTGCTCGGCGACACGCTGTACGGCAGCGACCCGGTCGAGTTCCCGGGGATGCCCCGCTTCGTGCCCGAAGCCTTCGCGGTCGCCCGCCCCCTCGACACCGGCCGCTTCAAGCAGTTCCGCCGCGGGCTCGTTCAGCTCGACGAGGAGGGTGTCGTGCAGGTGCTGCGCGACCCCGACCTCGGCGACACGGCACCTGTCGTCGCCGCCGTCGGTCAGCTCCAGTTCGAGGTGTTCGCCCACCGGCTGGCCTCCGAGTTCGGCGCGCCGGTGGAGCTGTCGTCGACCCACGTCGAGGCGGTGCGCGTCACCGACGAGGACAGCGCGACGCGGCTGCGCCAGCTCGGCGGGATCCGCATCCTGTACCGCAGCGACGGCTCACTGCTGGCGCTGTTCGAGAACCAGTACCGGCTGAAGCGCCTCGAAGCCGACCATCCCGAGCTCGTGCTGCATCCGCTGCTGGCCACTTCCTGATCCTGCGGCAACCCGCTTCGACCGGGCGCCGTCAGGGTCGGCCCCCTCAGCCGGGCAAGCCCTTGCGCTGGCGGCCGAGGGAGCGCTCCATCTCGCGCTTCGCGTCCTTCTCGGCCAGCGAGTGGCGCTTGTCGCCCTTGCGCTTGCCCTGCACCAGGGCCAGCTCCACCTTCGCCCGACCGTCCAGGAAGTAGAGGCTGAGCGGCACGAGCGCCAACCGCTCGGTGTTCACGCGGTGCTCCAGGCGCACGATCTCGTTGTGGTGGAGGAGCAGCTTGCGGGGGCCGTCGGGGACGTGGGCGGCGGCGCCGGTGGCGAACTGGTAGGGGGCGATGTGCATCGCCTCCAACCACACCTCACCGTTGCGCACGCGGGCGTAGGCGTCGTTGATCTGCACCTGCCCGGCGCGCAGGCTCTTCACCTCGCTGCCGCGCAGCACCAGCCCGGCCTCGACGACGTCGAGCACGAAGTAGTCGTGGCGGGCCTTGCGGTTGGACGCGACGGGTTTGGTGCCGCTCGGGCTCATCGGCGCCTCACGCTACCGGCGGGCCGTCGCGGCGGTCCGGGGTACGATCCCGCGCCATGGTGCACATCTCCCGTGAAGCGCACGAGCAGATGGTCGCCCACGCCGTGGCGCAGTACCCGCTCGAGGCCTGCGGTCTGCTGGCTGGTCCGCCCGGCGGTGAGGGTGCCGAGGTGGTGCGCTTCTACCCCTGCCGCAACCTGGCCGACTCTGCCCGCGTGTACACGATCGACCCGCACGACCACCTGCGCGCCGAGCGCGATGCCGAAGCCGCGGGGCTGGAGATCGTCGGCGTGATGCACAGCCACACCCACACCCAGCCCTACCCGAGCCCGACCGACGTCACCGAAGCCCCCGATCCGGAGTGGCACTACGTGATCGTCAGCCTGCGTGAGGAGACCGCGGAGACCAGGAGTTTTCGCATCGACACCTCGGCCGGGATGGAAGAGGCGGTGTCCGAGGAGCACGTCGAGCTGGGTTGAGGTAGAATCACGACGTTCCCGATCGGAATTCCTGGGATCATTCCGGGGTTGAAGGTTCGTCTCCGAGTTCTGGGGCGAGCGACGGCAAGCGAATGGTCGGAAGGGAGCGTCACCTTGTATCTGAGCGAAAGCGTTCTCGACCTCATCGGCAACACGCCCCTCGTCGACGTGTCCGTGCTGTCGCCCAACCCGAACGTGCGCATCATCGCCAAGCTGGAGAGCCAGAACCCGTTCGGCTCGGTGAAGGACCGCATCGCGAAGGCGATGATCGAAGACGCCGAGAAGCACGGCCACCTGCTTCCCGGCCAGACGATCATCGAGCCCTCGTCGGGCAACACCGGCATCGCCCTCGCCGCCATCGCGAAGCTGAAGGGCTACCCGATCAAGATCGTCATGCCGACGAGCGTGTCGATCGAGCGCCGCCAGATGTTGCAGGTGTTCGGCGCCGAGCTGATCCTCAGCCCCGGCGAGGAGGGCTCCAACGGCGCGGTGCGCCGCGCCGCAGCCCTCGCCGCCGAGCACCCGGAGTGGTGCTTCCTGTACCAGTACGCGAACGACGCGAACCCTCGCGCCCATTACGAGGGCACCGGTCCCGAGCTGTGGCGTGACCTGCCCGAGATCACCCACTTCGTCGCCGGGCTCGGCACGAGCGGCACGCTGATGGGCACAGGGCGCTTCTTGAAGGAGCAGAACCCCCACGTCAAGGTGATCGCGGTCGAGCCCCCGCTCGGCGAGCGCGTCGAGGGGCTGCGCAACCTCGACGACGGCTACGTACCACCGGTGTTCGACAACTGGCACGGCTTCGACCTGCTCGACCGCAAGCGCGTCGTGCGCCCCCGCGAATCGCTGGAGTGGGCGCGGCGGTTGGTGGGCGAGTGCGGCGTGTTCGCCGGCATCTCCTCGGGTGCGGCGCTCGCCGGCGCGGTGAAGGTGGCCAGCGAGATCGACGAAGGCGTCATCGCGTTCGTCGTGTCCGACGGCGGCTGGAAGTACCTGTCGACCGGTGCCTACACCGACGATCTCGACGCGGCCGAGGCCAAGGCCGACCAGCTCATCTACTTCTGATCCACCGTTCTGATCCACCGCCGCCCGAACAACCAGATCACCGGCAGCGTGAAGAGCAGCGGCCCGACGAACGCGAGCGGGCGGTACAGCCACCACCAGCCGTCGGGCTCGGTCACCTCGTTCACCTGGCCGGCGATCGCGTATCGCACCGCGCGGTGCAGCGCCATGCCGGTGGTGTGGAACAGGAAGAGCGGCATGGCGAAGCGGTTGATCACTTCGTTGAACCGTGCCCAGCGGTGCCTGGTCTCGAGCCGTTCGGTGACCGCCGGCCGCAGGATCTCGGCCACGCCGGCCTGGAACAGCACGAGCGCGACGATGCACAGCGTCGGCGGCGCCATGTTGGAGCGCTCGCCGGGGACGCCGACCATCGAGCCCGGGTACAGGCCGCTACCGACCAGGCCGATGAGCCCGAACAGCCCCACCCAGACGAGCGTCCAGTCGATCCGGCGGTGCGCCTCGACGATGCGGTCGTAGAAGAAGCCGAGCTGGTGGCAGAGCCCCCACACGACGACCATGTTGACCAGCCCGACCCACCCCCAGCCGTGGCGGAAGCGAGCGATGTCGGCGACGGCCGCGATGCCGCCGAGGAAGACGAGCACGGTCACGTCGAACCGCTTGTGCAGCCAGAGCGCGACGGGTAGCAGCAGCACCAGCATCAGGTACACACCGATGAACCACAGCGGGCTGACGACCAGCACCACTGCGCGCCGCGCCCACTGGAGGTCGAACACCGCGCCGAGCACGATGCCGAGCGCGGCCCACACCACGAGGAGGGCGAGCGCGGGGATCGCCAGGCGTCGTAGGCGGCGCCCGACGAGGTGCCACACGCTGCGCCCCTGCTCCTTCGCCTGCTCCCACGAGCGCAGGTGGCCATAGCCGCCGATGTAGAAGAACAACGGCATCACCTGCAGCAGCCACGTAACGAGGTACAGCCCGGACGTGAACCCGATCGGGTTCGACGCGTGGGGACCGTCGTCCTCCCAGATGATGATCGTGAACACCCAGTGCCAGGTGACGACGACGAGCAGGCTGAACGCGCGGAGGAAGTCGACGTACGGGTCGCGGGCCCGCCGGTCGGCCGCGGTCGCCACCTGCGTCTCCGTCACGCCCGTTACCCTCCCCGATCGTGTCGCGGCCGCCTGCACCTGCCACGGTCGTGACGTCGCCGAGCCCCGAGCGTAGGGCGGCGCTGCCGGGCGCGGTCGTGATGCTCGCGGTGTCGAACCTGATGTCCAATCGGGTGCTGCCAGACGCGCTCTACGTGCCGTGGAACCTGGCGATGGCGGCTGCGCTGGGCGGGTTGGCCTGGTGGGCGGGGCTGCGGCCTCCCGAGCTCGGCTGGCAGCGCTGGGCGCGCGGCGCCCGGTTCGGGCTTGTCCTCGCGGTGCTCACGCTGGCCGTCTACCTGCTCGCGCTCGCCATGCCGGCCGCCAGCAAGGCGTTCGAGGACCAGCGGGTGGACGGGGGAGTGGGGTCGCTACTGCTCAACACGCTCGTGAAGATCCCCCTCGGCACGGTGCTGCTGGAGGAGATCGCGTTTCGGTCCGTGCTGCCGGCGCTCGCCGCCCGGCGATGGGGCATCGTGCGCGGCAGCGTCTTTGCGTCCGTGCTGTTCGGCTTCTGGCACGTGCTGCCTTCGATGAACATCACCAACGTCAACCCGGTGCTCGCCGACCTGTTCGGCGACGGCCCCTTCGCCGGCCTCCTCGGCGTGGTGTTCGCCGTTGCGGGGACGACGCTCGCCGGCCTCTGGTTCTGCTGGCTGCGGTACTGGAGCGGCAGCGTGCTCGCCCCGATGATCGGCCACTTCAGCACCAACTCGCTCGGCTACCTGTTCGGCTGGATCGTCGTGTCCTCGTGATTAGCCTGACCCCCGCTATGCAGCGACCGATCGGCATGTTCGACTCCGGATTCGGCGGTCTCACCGTGGCCCGCGCGTTGATCGACATGCTGCCGGCAGAGGACCTCGTGTACATCGGCGACACCGGCCGCTACCCGTACGGGCCGCGGCCCCAGCACGAGGTGCGCGGCTTCGCGCGAGAGCTGGCGCACAGCCTGGTGCGCGACCACGGCGCGAAGGCGATCGTCGTCGCCTGCAACACCGCTGCTGCGGCGATGCCCACCGAACAGCTCGCCGACGAGCTCGGCGTGCCGGTGCTCGGCGTGATCCAGCCCGGGGTCCGCGCGCTCGTGCGGGCGACGCGCACGGGTCGGGTCGGGGTGATCGGCACCGTCGGCACGATCGGCTCCGGGGCCTACGCGCGCGCAGTGGCCGCCCTCGGACCCGACACCGTGTTGACCAGTGCCTCGTGCCCGGGTTTCGTGGAGTTCGTCGAGCGCGGCCAGACGACCGGCGACGAGGTGACGGTGCTCGCGGAGCGGCTGCTGGCGCCGATCCGCGACGCGAAGATCGACACGTTGCTGCTCGGCTGCACCCACTACCCCTACCTCGCCCGCGTGATCGGCGAGGTGATGGGGCCCGACGTGGTGCTCGTCAGCTCGGCAGACGAGACGGCCTTCGCGGTGCGCGCCGAGCTCGACCGCATCGGGCTGCTCCGCGCCGACGGCGCCACGACAGGCGGCCACCGCTTCTTGTCGAGCGGCGACCTGGCCTGGTTCGCAGATCTGGGCAGCCGGCTGCTCGGCCCCGAGCTGGCCGCGGCGGAGCCCTGGTCCGAGGGCGCGCCGCTCTGAGCGCGCCACCCCGATCCCCCTGAAGACGGAGATGCCGACGATGACGAGAGCCGACGGAAGAACGCCGGGTGATCTGCGCCCGATCACGTTCGAGCGTGACTTCACCGAGATGGCCGCCGGCAGTGTGCTGGTGTCTTTCGGCAAGACGCGCGTGCTGTGCACCGCGTCGGTCGACGAGGACGTGCCCCGCTGGCTGCGCGGCACCGGCAAGGGGTGGGTGACCGCCGAGTACTCGATGCTGCCCGGGTCTTCGCCCGAGCGCGTCGACCGCGAGGCGGCCAAGGGCAAGCAGAGCGGACGCACCGTCGAGGTGCAGCGCCTGATCGGACGCAGCCTGCGCGCGGCATGCGACATGGTGGCGCTCGGCGAGCGCCAGGTGATCGTCGACTGCGACGTGTTGCAGGCAGACGGCGGCACGCGCACGGCGAGCATCTGCGGAGGGTTCCTGGCGCTCAGCGACGCGCTCGCGCGCCTGCAGCAGACAGGTGCCATCCGCCGCAACCCGCTGCACTCCTACTGCGCGGCGATCAGCGTCGGCATCGTCGCGGGCACGCCGATGCTCGACCTGCCGTACGTCGAGGATTCCGCCGCCGAGGTCGACATGAACGTGGTCATGCTGCAGCCCACCGACGGCGGCGAGGCACGGTTCGTCGAGGTGCAGGGCACCGCCGAGGGCCTCGCGTTCACCCGCGGCGAGCTGGACGAGCTGCTCGAGCTCGCCGCGCAAGGCCTCGGTGAGATCTTCTCGCTGCAGGCCGAGATGGTCGCCGAAGCACCGCCGCGCCGATGAGCGAGCTGGCGGTGCTCGTGTGCGCGTCGGCCAACCCCGACAAGGTGGCCGAGATCGCGGCGTTGCTCGACGGCCTGGTGAACCTGGCGCCGCGCCCAGCCGACGTGCCCGACGTGGTCGAGGACGCCGACACCTTGGAAGGCAACGCCCGGCTGAAGGCGGCGGCGATATGCGCGGCCACCGGTCTGCCGAGCGTGGGCGACGACACCGGGCTCTTCGTCGACGCGCTCGACGGGGCGCCGGGTGTGCGCTCGGCTCGCTTCGCCGGAGACAACGCCAGCTACGCGGACAACCGCCGCCGGCTGTTGACCGAGCTCGACCGCGCCGCGGCGGGCGGTGACCCGCGCCGCAGCGCGGGGTTCGTGACCGCCGTCGTCGTCTGCTGGCCCGACGGCGGCGAGCTCGTCGTGCAGGGACGCTGCCCGGGTGAGATCGCCGTCGCCGAGCGCGGCAGCCGCGGCTTCGGGTACGACTCGCTGTTCGTGCCCGCCGAGGGCGACGGGCGCACCTTCGCCGAGATGAGCGAGGCCGAAAAGCACGCCCTCAGCCACCGCGGGGTCGCGTTCAGGGCGCTGCTGGAGGCGTTCAGGAATCAGGGCTGAGCGGTCACGACGACGGTCACGACCCGGTCACGGCGACGGTCACGACCCGGTCACGGCGACGGTCACGACGAGGCCGGTGTGGTCGCTGCCGGGAATGTCGAAGTCCCGCACCTGAACCGCGGTGACACCGTCGGTGGTGAGCGCGTGGTCGAGCCGCACGAACGCCGGAAGCCAGCCGTCGGCCGGCCACGAGCGGGACCAGCCTTGGCCGAGGCGCTGGTGCGCGTCGGTGAACCCCCTGTCGAGCAGGTCGCGAAACGCCGGGTGCCACCAGCTCGCGTTGAGGTCGCCGGCCAACAGTGCCGGTGGCCCGTCGGCGAGGGCGGTGTCGGCCGCCGCGTCGAGAGCCCGCCGCCAGGCGCCGCCGTCTTCCTGCAGCGGATGCGTCGGATGGGCGGTCACCACGCGGATCGGCTCGGTGCCGCCTGCGGCCGAGGCGACGTCGAGCTCGATCACCGCGCCCCACCGCGGCCCGGTGCGGAACACCTCGCCGCGCGAGATCGGCATCCGGCTCCACAGCGCGATGCCGTCGCCGCCGGGGCGGACGCGCTCGGCCCGGTAGGGGTAGTCCTGCGCGGCTCCGGCGTCGTCCAACGCCGACGCCATCGCCGGGGTCAGCTCGTTCAGCGCCAACACGTCGACGTCCGCGCGGGCGGCCTCGGCCATGACCGCCTCGGCCGCGTCCTGCATGCGCGGGTTGACGCGCAACACGTTGGCCTGCAGCACCGTCAGCCGCGGCGCGGCGTCTGGCACGTCGGGATCGCCTCCGGGGAACAGCAGCGGGGCGGCGAGCCAGACGAGGGCGGCAACGACCACGGCCGCGGTGCCAGCGATCCACCAGCGCCTGGTGAGCGCGGCGGCGACGGCGATCGGCAACGCGGGGGCGAGCAGCGCGGGAGTCAGCGCCTGGAGCGCGTAGACGGGACCCCACGATCCGCCCCAACCGGTCACCTGGGTGAGCAGCAGCAGGCCCATCGCGCCGAGCGCGACCCACGCCGCGGACTCGGCGAGGCGCGCGGCCGAACTCGGCGTGCGGGACTCGGTCTTCTCGCTCACCTGGTCGCTACAGTGCCGGGACCCGGCCGGCGTAGCCCAACTGGCAGAGGCACGGCGTTTAGGTCGCCGTCAGTGAGAGTTCGAGTCTCTCCGCCGGCACTCACGGCACGGGCAGCCAGGCGAGCACGATCTGGGTCACCTTCACGTCGGTGCGCTCGAGGCTGACCGGCAGCGTCGTCGACTGGCCGGCCGCCGTCACCCAGGTGGCTTCGATCTCGCCCACCTCCTCGGCCAGCTCCACCTCCAGCTCGTCGACGTCGTCGAGCAGGTCGGTGAGCTTGTCCTTCGCGCTGTCCAACCTCGTGCCGCTCTGGCTCGTCCGGCTCCGGCGACCGGCCATCGACCCCGACTTGGAGAGCACCGAGCCGAGCATGCCCTTGCGGCTCCTGCCGCCGAGCAGTCCGCCGAGGATCGAGCCCGCGGTGGACAGCAGCTCCTCGTTGCGCCGGCCCTCCTGCTGCTCGGCCAGCAGCTCGACCTTGTCCTCGGCGGCGGCGATCTGGTCGCGCAGGCGCTCGACCTTGGCCTCGTACTTGTCCCGCAGCGCGGCGACGGCCTCGTCGGCCTTCGCATCGGCGGCATCGCGACACCGCTGCGCGAACGCCTCCGGTGTCTCGCCCGGGCGCGAGTACAGCTTCAGCGGCTCGTTGACCTGTAGCTCCAACGACCGCGAGCGCGCGAGGTGGTCGACGAGGTCACGCTGCACCTGCTTGACGAACGTCGCCGACGCGATCGGTGCGTCGCCGATGACGTACTTGCAGCCCGCCGGAGCCTCCGTCCGCAGGTCGCGCTCGTCGTAGTCGACGGCCTGCACCGTCGTGACGTCGACGTGTGCGCCGACGGGGTACAGCACGCACTCGTACTCCTCGTCGTGGACGAGGTCGGCCTTGGTCTCGTCGTAGCGCAGCGCGACCCGCGCGACGAGCGCGGCCCCATGGCGGGTGCTGGCCGGATCGCCGCCGACGGTGCCGAGCCACGGCGCCGCGGGGTCGGCCCAGCGCACCGCCACACCCCCGGCGACCTCGGGCATCACCGTCGTCTCGTCATCGCCCAAATCCGGAAGTGCGATATCTGGTGACAGACGGGTGTCTTGAGGTATCGCACTTCCGCCGGCCGCCGGCGATTCGCGGGGAAGTGCGATATCTGGTGACAGACGGGTGTCCTGAGATATCGCACTTCCGGGAGCGTCGGCGCCGGCTGGGGTCAGGGTCGCGATCTGGTCGCGGGTGAGCGGGCCGCGGAGGTAGCTCATCGCCCAGCGGGTGGTGAACACCTCGGGGGAGTCCTTGCCCGCGCGGCGCAGCACGAACTCACGCTTCGCGAGCCCGGAGATGGTGTCGCCGACGGCCTGCACGTCGACCCCGCCCGCCGCGGCGCTCATCCCGTCCAGCAGGCGGGCCTTATCGCGCTCGGTCTGGAGCCTGCCGATCATCCACGTCCCGGCGTTGGAGAGCGCCTTGTAGTCGACGTCGACGGGGTTCTGCGTGGCGAGCACCGTGCCCACGCCGAACGCCCGCGCCTGCTTCATCAACGTCATGATCGGCTTCTTGGTGGGCGGGTTGGCGGTGGGGGGCACGTAGCCGGCCACCTCGTCCATGTAGACCAGCGCGCGCAGGTCGGTCGTGCCGCTCTGGCGCCGCATCCACGTGACGACCTTGGCCAGCACGAGCGCGGTCACGAACTGGCGCTCCTCGTCGGACAGGTGCGCCGTGGTGAGGATCGCACAGCGCGGTCGGCCGGCAGGGTCGTGCAGCAGCGCATCGATGTCGAGCGCCGGGCCCTGCGCCCACGCGGCGAAGCTGGGCGAGGCGAGCAGCCCGTTCAGGCGCATCGCGAGCGCCATGCGATCGTCGGGCGGGAAGAAGGTGTCGAGCTCGAACACGCCGAGCTTGCGCAACGGCGGAGACTGCACCTGGCCGACGAGCGTGGCGAGGTCGAGCGAGCGACCCGCCGCCCACGACGTCTCGATCAGGTTCGCGAGCAAGATGTGCTCGCGCGAAGACAGCGGGTCGCTGGCGATGCCGACCAGGCCGAGCAGACCGGCGACGTAGCCCTCGATCTCGTCGCGGGTGGTCTCGAGGTCGTTCGTGTCGGCGGGCGCTTGTAGCGAACCGACGATGTTCACCGGCACCCCGGCGGTGGATCCCGGCGTGTAGATGGTGAAGTCGACGCGCTCACGCAGGGCGGTGATCTGCTCGGGGCCGAAGCCCCACCCCGCCAGGCCGGTGCGCCACAGCTCGGCCTGCTTGGCGGCGTGCTCGTCGGGCGTGATGCCGTCCTTCGCCGCGTCGCCTTCGTTGATCCACGGCCGGAACTCCGCCGCGGACAGGCCGGGAAAGGTCAGGCACAGGTTGGTCAGGTCGCCCTTCGGGTCGATCAACAGGGCGGGGATGCCTGCCGTGAGGCACTCCTCGATCAGCACGATGCCCAGGCCCGTCTTGCCGGATCCGGTCATGCCGACGATCACCCCATGGGTGGTGAAGTCGCCCGCGGGAAGGCGGATGTCGGTGCCGGTGCGTTCGTGGGATGCCGCGTCGACGGCGCCCCCGAGGAAGAGCTCTGCCACGGGGACGAGGTTAGGTGAGGCTCCCCGCTCGGCCGCTACAGGCAGCTACAAGCCGCTCACGTGCCGGCGCACCGAAAAAGCACGCTCAGCGGATCCACTGGCCGGCGTTCACGTCGATCGACTCGCCGGTGATCGAGCTCGACATCTTCTCGCTGGCCAGGAACACCACCGCCTGGGCGATCTCGTCGGAGCCGGGCAGGTGGTGCAGGGCGGTCTGCGCGGCGACCTCCTGGTACACGTCTTCGAAGCTCGTCTCTCGAGCATCTGCTTGGGCCTGCAGGTACGTGCGCACCGAGTCTCCCCAGATGTAGCCGGGGTGCACGGAGTTGACCCGGATGCGGTCGGGCCCGAGCTCCACCGCGAGCACCTTCGCCAGGCCGAGCAGCGCCATCTTCGACGCGGTGTAGACGCCGAAGTTCGCCCGGGTGCGCCGTGTCGACATCGTGTTGATGAACACGATCGCCGACGGTGCCGCCGCGCGGAGCGGAGCGACGGCGGCCTGCGCGAGCCACACGTGGCCGAAGAAGTTGACGTCGAACGCGGAGCGGAACGTGGCCTCGCTCGCATGCTCGATCGTCTCGAACGGAGGTTGCACGAAAGCGCTGCTGACCAGCACCTCCAGCCGCCCGAAGTGCTCGATGCACGCGTCGACGAGGCGCCCGCACTGGGCGGGGTCGGTGATGTCGGTCGGCACCACCAGCGCGTCCCTGCCGAGCTCACGCACCTCTGTCGCGACGCTCTCCAGCGTGTCTGCCGAGCGGGCGGCGAGCACCACGTCGGCGCCGGCACGGGCGAGGGCGAGCGACAGGTCACGGCCGAGCCCGGGGCCGACTCCGGACACGAGCGCCACCTTGCCCGCCAGCAGCCCGCTCGTCGCCCCGAGCTGGGGACCGTCCGGCGGCACGGTCCTTCGGTCGTCGGGCATCGGCGCGCACCCTACGCTCCACGGGATGCAGCAAAGGGGTGTCAACCGGGTGGTCTTCGCGGTGTGGGACTTCGACGAGGGCAAGCGGTTCTACGAGCGCCTGCTCGGGGCGACGTTCGCGCCGGAGAACGACGACGGTGAGGCCGCCGCGTTCGGGGTGCGGGTGGCGATGGCCTGGGACGCCGGCGTGGAGCTCGTGTCGCCCTTGCCCGACGTGGAGAGCCCGATCCGGTCGGAGATGGAGCGCAACGGCGAGGGCCTGAAGGGCGTCGTGTTCGCGGTGCCCGATGCCGACGCGGCGCTGGCCAACGCCAACGAGCTCGGCCTCTACGCGTACTACTCCCTCGACTACACGCGCGAGGTGATCGACTCGAAGTGCGGCGGGCGCTTCGACACGTACAAGGAGCACTTCCTCGTCGCGCAGCCCCCGCTCAGCGGCACCGTGCTGCTCGGCGAGTTCGTCGAACGGGAACCCGCGACGTGAGCCAGGAGGCGCTCGAGAACCAGTTCGGCCTCGCGGACCGGGTGGTTGACCCGCAGTCGCTCGCGCGGGCTGTAGACCGCTTCGCCGACCGCGGCATCGTGCTGCCCACGTTCGCCCAGCTGGCCGACCCGTCGACGATCGATCCCGCGCTCGTCGGCGATGCCGACCCGTCGGGGCCCGACCCGCGCAACCTGTGGCGGGTGCACTGGTACAACGACCTCGCGGGAGGTCGCGTCGCCGTGCCCGAGCACGTGGTGCTGCCGGCCGAGCTCACCGGCGTGCCGAGCCCGATCGTGGTCGTGTTCGGCGACCGGTTCCCGATGATCGACGCGCACAAGGTGCTGGCTGCATACGCGTGCCTCGCGCCACGGGTGGTCACCGGCCAGTTCGACCCCACCCGGCACCGCGCGATCTGGCCGAGCACCGGCAACTACGCGCGAGGCGGGGTGGCGATCAGCCGCATCATGGACTGCCGCGGGGTGGCCATCCTTCCCGCCGGCATGAGCCAGGAGCGCTTCGACTGGCTCGACCGCTGGTGCCTCGACCCGGCCGGTGACGTCATCCGCACGGTCGGCACCGAGAGCAACGTCAAGGAGATCTACGACGCGTGCAACGCGCTCGCGGCCGACCCGGGCAACTTCGTGTTCAACCAGTTCTGCGAGTTCGGCAACCACCTCGGTCACTACGAGGTGACCGGTCGCGCACTCGGCCACGTGTTCGAGGCCGTGCGCGACGGCCGGCGGGCATCGTCCGGTGCCGAGCTGTCGCTGGCCGCGTTCGTGTCGGCCACCGGCTCCGCGGGCACGATCGCCGCGGGCGACCGGCTGAAGGAGCAGTACGGCACGCGCATCGTCGCCGTCGAGGCCCGCGAGTGCCCGACGATGCTCGAGAACGGCTTCGGCGAGCACAACATCCAAGGCATCGGCGACAAGCACATCCCGCTGATCCACAACGTGATGAACACCGACGTCGTCTGCGCGGTCAGCGACCGAGCCACCGACGAGCTCGACGTGCTGTTCAACACCGCCGCCGGTCGCGCGCACCTCGTCGACCGCAAGGGGGTGGCCCCGGGAATGGTCGAGGCGCTCGGCCACTTCGGGTTCTCGTCGATCTGCAACATGCTGGCGGCGATCAAGACCGCCAAGCTGTGGGACCTCGGCCCAAACGACGCGATCGTGACCGTCGCCACCGACGGCGCCGCGTTGTACCCGAGCGAGCGGGCGAAGACCCTGCAGCGCCGTTTCGGGGGCGAGCTGAGCGCCGTCGCCGCCGCCGAGGTGTTCGGCGAGCACCTCGGCCACATCGGCACCGACGACATGATCGACTGCACCGACCGTGACCGCACCAGGGTGTTCAACCTCGGCTACTTCACGTGGGTGGAGCAGCAGGGCACTCCGTTCGAGCTGTTCGAGGAGCGGCGCTCGCAGCAGTTCTGGCACGGTCTGCGCAGGTACCTGCCGGTGTGGGACGAGATGATCGTCGACTTCAACGCCCGCGTCGCCAAGCGCTAGGTGGCCGAGGTGCACGACCAGCCCCTGGTCGCCGGGTTCCGCTGCGCCGTGTGCGGGGCGGTGGTCGACGTCGCCCGCGCGCAGCCGTGGCACTGCCCGAACGACCGCGGCGACCGTCACCACGTGCTGCACATCGTGCCCGCGCCGACGCCGGTGCGGCGCTGGTACGCCGACGCCGACCCGTTCGTCGCGTTCGGGCCACACCTCGCGTGGTGGGCCTTTGCCCGCGCGAACGGGATGACTGCCGACGCGTGCGCCGCGCTCAGCCGCGCCGTCGGCGCTGAGGTCGCCACAGTGGCTGGCGCCGGTTTCCAGACGACACCGTTCGCGCGCGCCGACGCGTTGAGCGACGCGCTCGGCTTCACCGCCGACGGGGGAGTGTGGGTGAAGGACGAGACGAATCAGGTCGGCGGCAGCCACAAGGGCCGCCACCTGTACACGATCCTGCTCCACCTGCGCGCCGCGGAACTGCTAGGCATGGCGCCGTGGAAGGCCGCCAACGAGCGGCCACGGCTGGCGATCGCGTCGTGCGGCAACGCCGCGATCGCCGCCGCCACACTGGCCGCGGCGTCGCACTGGCCGCTCGACGTGTTCGTGCCCGAGTGGGCCGATGCGGCCGTGCTCGCGCTGCTCGCCGACCTCCACGCGACCGTCACCCGCTGCCCTCGCCTCGACGACGACCCGCCCGGCGACCCGGCGCTTCACCGCTTCCGCGAAGCCGTGGCGGCCGGCTCGGTCCCCTTCACCGTGCAGGGCCCGGAGAACGCGCTGTGCCTCGACGGGGGGCGGACCCTCGGCTGGGAGATCGCCGAGCAGTGGCCGGGCGCGTCGGGCGGGCGGCCCACCACGCTCGACCGCTTGTTCGTCCAGGTGGGTGGGGGAGCGCTGGCGTCGAGCGTCGGCGCCGCTCTCGGGATGACAGCCGTACGACCCCGCCTCCACGCCGTGCAGGCGCAAGGCTGCGCACCGTTCGACCGGGCCTGGCGGCGCGCCGGCGACGTGCCCGGCGGACGGGCCGCCTCCGGCGCGCACTGGGCGCAGTGCATGACCCCGTGGGTGAACCCGCACTCCGCGGCCGACGGCATCCTCGACGACGAGGCGTACGACTGGCTCGGCGTCGTCGAGGCGCTCGGCTCGGCGGGCTCGCCGATCGTCGTCCCCGAATCCCTCGTCATCGAGGCGGCTGAGCTGGGACCGCTCACGACGGGCATCGACGCCAGCCCGACGGGCACCGCCGGCCTTGCCGGGCTGCTCGCCGCGCGCCGCGACGTGGACGACGGCGAGTGCGTGGCGGTGGTGTTCTCCGGCGTGCGCCGTGCTCAGCCGCGCGGGTCGGCCACCTCGATCAGCTGACCGTTGGCCACCTCGTAGACGAAGCCGCGGATGTGGTCCTTGTACATCACGAAGGGGCTGTTGTGCAGCCGACCCATGCTCTGGCGCACGTCGGCGTAGGGGTCGGCGAAGCTCTCCAAGGCCCATGACGGGCGGATGCCCACCTCGGCTTCGAGCGTCGCCTTGAACACATCCTCGGTGATCTTCTGCATCCCGCAGTCGCTGTGGTGGATGAGCAGGATCTCCTTGGTGCGCAGCAGGCGCTGGGACAGCACCAGCGAGCGGATCACGTCGTCGGTGACCACGCCGCCGGCGTTGCGGATGATGTGCGCCTCGCCGTGGCCGAGCCCGAGCATCTCGAAGATGTCCATCCGGCTGTCCATGCACGTGACCACGGCCAGGTGCCGCCGGGGCACGAGCCCCAGCCCGGCATCGGAGAACGTCTCCATGTAGCGGGCGTTGTTGGCGACCAGCTCGTCGGTGCTCGGCGTGAACGCGTCTTCGTCCGCGGGGTCGCTCGGATCAGCGGTCGGGGGAGCCACCCGGCCATTCTCGCGTCAGCCGCCCGGTCGGCTCCCAAACGACGGAGGTAGCCTGCCCGCCATGTCGAATCCCGTGGCCCCTAACGCCCTCGAAGCCGGCGGGTTCGACCCGCGCAGCGACATCTTCAACCGCCTGTTGAAGAACCGGGTGATCATGCTCGGCACCGACGTCAACGACGAGATGGCGAATCAGGTTTGCGCCCAGCTGCTGTACCTCGAGGGCGAGGACGCAGCCACCGACATCTGGCTGTACGTGAACAGCCCCGGCGGCTCGGTCACGGCGGGCATGGCGATCTACGACACGATGCAGTTCGTCAGCTGCGACGTGGCCACGGTGTGCCTCGGCCTGGCCGCGTCCATGGGCCAGTTCCTGCTCACCGCCGGCGCGACCGGCAAGCGCTACACGCTGCCCAACGCCCGGATCATGATGCACCAGCCGCTGGCCGGCATGCGGGGGCAGGCGGCCGACATCGCCATCCAGGCCGAGCAGCTGGCCTACACCAAGAAGCGCATGGCCGAGCTGATCGCGTTCCATTCCGGACAGCCGGTCGACCGCATCCAGGCCGACTCCGAGCGTGACCGCTGGTTCACCGCCGAGGGCGCGAAGGAGTACGGCCTGGTCGACAAGGTCATCCTGAAGCGCGGCGAGATCGTCTGATCAATCCCCCGAACGACCACTCGCTGCATCGACACGTAACAGCGTCAACGGGCGCTCACCCCTCGGTCGGCGGCGTCGTCTCGGTCGGCGGCGGTGATTCAGGCGGCGGTGATGTAGTCGGCGGTGTTGTGGTCGGTTGCGTCGCCACCGGCGGCATCGGGCCTTCGATCCCGATCACCGCGGGCATCTCCAAACCGCAGGTCGTCGCGACCCACGAGTTGACCGAACGCGCGCTGCGCTCGGCCGCGTAGGCGGCGTCGGCCACGCGCTGGACGCTGGCCGGGTCGTCGGGCAGCACTGTCGCCGCCGTCTGCACCAGCTCGGTGAGCTGGTGCCACTCGCGCTCCACGGCAAGCGGGGTGATGCCGTCGAGGTGCTCGTAGGTGGCGACGATCGCGTCGACGTCGGCCTGCGCCGCAACCGGGCCGTCGAGGGTGGCCAGCACCTCTGCCAGCTCTCCGCAGAACCGCTCGGCGCCGCGGTCGTCGTCGCTGCACCCGAGCGCGCCCGCGCCGCCGACGACGGCGAGCGACGTGATGGCGAAGATGCGGCGACCGGGGCGCATACGGCCGGGCAGTCTCGCACTGCTGGCAGCTCCGCGCAGGGCAGCGGTTGCCTTGTCACACCCCCTGGGTAGGTTGATCCGCAGCAGGCCTCACCGCCTGCGCCGTCGTGGGGCCGGCCGAGCGTCCCTCCCGTAACACCTGGCCCGCACGAGAACGTGGCGGGCCCGTCAGCCGGGAGCCCTGCGATGCTCGCCACCGTCAACACTGCCAGCCTGCTCGGCGTCCGCGGCCTGCTTGTGACCGTCGAGGTCCACTCCGCGGTCGGGCTGCCCGCGTTCAGCGTCATCGGTCGACCCGACGACGTGTGTCGCGAGGCCCGTGACAGGGTGCGCGCGGCGATGCTGTCGAGCGGGCTGCGGTGGCCGAACAAGCGGCTCACCGTCGGGCTGGCGCCACCCGACGAGCGCAAGGTCGGTGCGGGCCTCGACGTCGCGATCGCCGTCGGCATCCTCGTCGCCGAAGGTGAGGTGCCCGCCGACGCGGTCGCCGGCTGGGGCTTCGTCGGCGAGCTCGGTCTCGACGGCTCGCTGCGCTCGGTGCCGGGAATGGTGCCGATGGTGCTCGCTCTCGACCGGCCGGCGGTGGTGCCCGCCGACGCCGTGGCCGACGTGCGTGCCCTCGCCGCGGCCGAGGTACGCGGGGTGTCGAACCTCGCCGAGCTGGCCCTCTGCCTGCGCGGCGAGCAGCCCTGGCCCGACCCGCCCGCTCCGGGCGCGCCTGCGCCGCCGCCGCCCGAGCCCGACCTGGCCGAGCTGCGCGGCCAGGTCTCGGCGCGTACCGCGCTCGAGCTCGCCGCCGCCGGCGGGCACCACCTGCTCGTCGTCGGGCCGCCCGGGTCGGGCAAGACGATGCTCGCCCGACGCTTGCCGAGCCTGCTGCCCGACCTCGACGCCGTGACCGCGCTCGAGGCGATCCTCGTGCGCTCCGCAGTCGGGGTGTCGCTCCACGACTGCGCGCCCATCGGGCGGCCGCCGTTTCGCGCGCCCCATCACTCGTCCAGCCTCGTCGCGCTCGTCGGCGGGGGCACGCAGCTGCTGCGCCCAGGTGAGATCTCGCGAGCCCACGGCGGGGTCCTGTTCCTCGACGAACTGGGCGAGTTCAGCCCGTCGGTGCTCGACGCCTTGCGCCAGCCGCTCGAAGAAGGCGTCGTGCGTGTCGCCCGCGCCCGGGCGTCGGCAACCCTGCCCAGCCGGTTCCAGCTCGTCGCGGCGTCGAACCCGTGCCCCTGCGGCGGCGGCGCGCCCGGTACCTGCGAATGCGACGAGACGGCCCGGCTGCGCTACGTGCGCAGGTTCAGCGGTCCCCTGCTCGACCGTTTCGACCTGCGCGTCCTCGTGCAGCCCGCGAGCGCCGCCGAGCTGCTCGACGCCGCGCCGAGCGAGCCGAGCCGGCTGGTGGCGGCGCGCGTCGCCGCTGCCCGCCGGCACGCGCTCGACCGCCAGGGCCGCCTCAACGCGGCGCTCGGTGCAGAGCAGCTCGAGCGCTTCGCCCCGCTGTCGAACGCCGCCCGGTCGGTGCTGCGCGACGAGATCGAGCTCGGCCGGCTGACCGGGCGCGGGCTGCACCGGGTGCGACGAGTCGCCCGGACCATCGCCGATCTGGCCGGTGACGAGGTGCTCACCAGCGATCACCTGGGCGTCGCGCTTGGGCTGCGGGTGCGGCTCACCCAACAAGCGGCGGCCGGCTGATGAGCGCGCCAGCACCCACGCACGCCGGCCCGGGCGGTCTACCTCCCGAGGCCTTCGCGGCGGCACTCGCCGGGTTGCCGCGCATGACCCCGCGGCGGCTGGCCGCGCTACTGCGCTGGTATCCACCCGAGCAGGCCTACGCGGTCGCCGTCGGTGCCGCGCCTGCCGATCCGCCGAGCCGCGAGCTGCTCGCCGCCGAGGGCCTCGGTGCGCAATGGCGAACCGCCGGGGCGAGTGTGTCCCCGGCCGCGGTGTGGGACGCGTGCGAGCGCAATGGCATCGGCGTCACTGTGCTCGGCTCCGACGCCTACCCGGCGGTGCTGGCCGCCGACCTCGACCCACCGGCGGTGCTGTTCCATCGAGGAGACCTCGCTGCACTGGCAGCCCGCCGCGCCGGCGTCGTCGGCACGCGGCGGTGCACGTCGGCTGGGCGGCTCACTGCCGTGCGCCTCGGTGAGGGTCTCGCTGCCGAAGGGGTCGCCGTCGTCTCCGGTCTGGCGCGAGGGGTCGACGGCGCCGCGCACCGCGGCGCGCTCAGCCAGGGAGGCGCCGGCCCAATCGGCGTCGTCGCGTCCGGGCTCGACGTGGTGTACCCGCGCGAGCACGCGAACCTGTGGGCGGCCGTCGCCGAACACGGTGTGCTGCTCGGCGAGGCGCCGCCGGGCACCGCCCCCGAGGCGCACCGCTTCCCGCTGCGCAACCGCATCCTCGCCGCGGTGTGCGAGGTGATCGTGGTCGTGGAGTCCAAGTCCACGGGAGGTTCGCTGATCACCGTTCGCGAGGCGCTGCGCCGCGACGTGACGGTGCTCGCCGTTCCCGGTGCACCGGACGCCGCGGCGGCGGGCACCAACCAGCTGCTGCAGGACGGCGCGCTCGTGGCTCTCGACGTGGCCGACGTGCTGATCGCGCTCGGTCTCGACGCTCGGCGTGCCGTGGCCCGGTTGCCCTTCGACCCCCGGCCGATACCGCCGGCTTTCGACGCCGGAGTGCTCGCCGCGCTCGGCCCGGCACCTTCCACGCTCGACGACGTGGTCGCCCGGCTCGACGCCGGTCTCGGCGACGTCGCGCTGGCGCTCGGTCGCCTCGAGGCGAGCGGCTGGGTGGCGGTCACCGGCGGCTGGTTCGAGTCCCTGCATCCGCGGATCGGACCGACGTGAGCAAGTACCCTGCCGCCCGTGGCGTGGCACGTCGACGAGTTCACGCGTTCGCTGACCGCCTCGTCCGCGCACACCGTCAGCGCCTACCGCCGCGACGTCGAGGCGTTCGCCTCGTGGGCCGAGCGCGCCGGGGTGGACTCGCCCGGCGAAGTCGACCGGCTGCTGCTGCGGCGGTACCTGGGATTCCTCGCCACTCGCCAGTATGCGAAGCGCAGCGTGGCCCGCAAGGCGGCGGCGTTGCGGCGCTACTTCGGCTGGCTGTGCCTCACCGGCGTCGTCGCGACCGACCCCTCCACCACCTTGCGGGCGCCGTCTGGCGAAGGTCGCCTACCGAAGGTGCTCGACGGCGAAGAGCTCGCCCACCTGCTCGAGGCACCTCCGGCAGACGACGAGCCGTCATGGCGCCTGCACCGCGACGACGCCCTGGTCGAGATCCTCTACGGCAGCGGCTTGCGGGTCAGCGAGCTGTGCGGGCTCGACCTCGACTCCGTCGACCTCGCCGCGGGGGCGGTGACGGTCTGGGGCAAGGGTGCCAAGCAACGCCGCGTGCCGCTCTCCCGGGCGGCCGCGGAAGCTCTCGTCGACTGGATGCGCTCACGGCGCGACGTCGCCGAACAGCAAGACCCGACGGCCGCGCTGTTCCTCAACACCCGTGGCCGCAGGATGGGTCCGCGCGACGTGCGCCGGGTGATCGACCGGCGTTCGCTCGCTCCCACCCACCCCCACGCGCTGCGCCACACGTTCGCTACCCACCTCCTCGACGGTGGCGCCGACCTGCGGGTGGTGCAAGAGCTCCTCGGCCACGCCGACGTCTCCACCACCCAGCGCTACACCCACGTCAGCAAGGACCGCCTGCGGTCCGCATACACCGAAGCTCATCCCCGAGCGTGAGCATCACGGGCATGACTCCCGCTCTCGCCGTGGCGTGGGAGCGCTGGCACCAGTCGGCGGAGAGCTCGGCGCGTGAGCAGCTGATCGTCCACTACTCGCCGCTCGTCAAGTTCGTCGCCGGCCGCGTCGGTGCGGGCCTGCCGTCGAGCGTCGACACCGGCGACCTCGTCAGCGCCGGGGTGTTCGGGCTGATCGACGCGATCGAGCGCTTCGACCCGTCGCGGGGAGCCAAGTTCGAGACGTTCGCCATCCCGCGCATCCGGGGCGCCATCCTCGACGGCCTGCGCGCGCTCGACTGGGTGCCGCGCTCGGTCCGCTCCCGGGCACGCCTGATCGAGGCCGCGATCTCGAAGCTGGAGGCGACGCTGCACCGCGCTCCGACCGACGAAGAGATCGCGATCGAGCTGCGCGTCGGGCCCGAGGAGTTCCAGAAGTGGCTCGCCGCGGTGTCCATCGCCACGGTCGGGCCGCTCGACCATCTCGTCGGTTCGAGCACCGTCGAACCCCGTCCGTTGCACGGCGACGACTTCGAATCGCCACCGGCGGTGATCGAGGAGACCGAACTGCGCGAGCTGATGCGTGCCGAGCTGAAGCGCCTGCCAGAGCGCGAACGCACCGTGATCGCCCTCTATTACGACGAGGGTCTGACGCTCGCGGAGATCGGCAACGTGCTCGGAGTGACCGAGAGCCGGGTCTCCCAGATCCACACCAAGGCCGTACTGATGCTGCGCACTCGCCTCACCGGCGCCGGTATGTAGGCGTCGCTGCACACCCTCGTCACCGCGGTCGATGCGATGACCCTTTCGGCGCCGATAGCGCCCCGGAACTCGTGCAGATCCTCCGAAGAGGTGTCGAGGTGTTCAGTCCGCTCGCTCTCCTACTGCTGTTTTCCCTGCTCACGCCGGCGCCGTGCCTGGTTGCTCCCGTCGACGCACCGGTCGTCGACACGTTCCGTGAGCCCGCCTGCACCTGGTGCCCGGGCAACCGCGGCATCGAGTACGCGACCGTTCCCGGACAGCCGGTGCGCTCCCCGATGCAGGGACGGGTCAGCTACGCCGGGGTCGTGGCCGGCACGCGTTACGTCGTCGTCGAACGGATGGTGCAGGGCGGCCAGCCCGGTTCCGCTGCGGACACCGCGCTGCGCTGGCGGGTGACGCTCGGTGGGCTCGCAACTTCGGGCGTCGGCCTCGGCGACGAGGTCGCGCAGGGTGCCGTCGTCGCCACGTCGGGGTCGACGCTTCACTTCGGGGTGCGGCGCGGTGACGAGTACGTCGATCCCGCTCCGTTGCTCGCCGAGTTGAGGACCCGGCCACGCCTCGTGCCCCTCGACGGGCAGCGCCGGCTCCCCGCCCCACCGGCGGTGATGTCCTGCCCGGTCGCCGCCGCCGGCGCGTCGGGCGGGCAGTGGGGGACCGCGCGAGCGGTCCGCTAGGATCCTGCGTCGGCCAGGGCCGAGCAGTCGGCGCTGGTGCCAGTCATCCCATTGCACGCCTCCCACCCTGCGGTCGTCGCTTCGGCGGCGCGGTGAGCCGTGCTGGCAACCGCAGACGAGGAGACGAACACCAAGATGGCAATCATCACCATGCGCCAGATGCTCGAGGCGGGTGTGCACTTCGGGCACCAGACCCGGCGCTGGAACCCGAAGATGAAGCGCTTCATCTTCGGCGAGCGCAACGACATCTACATCATCGACCTGCAGCAGACGCTGGAGCGGATCGAGGCGGCCTACACGTTCGTGCGCGACCTGGTCGCGAAGGGCGGAACGGTGTTGTTCATCGGCACCAAGAAGCAGGCCCAGGACCCGATCATGGGTTACGCCGAGAAGTGCGGCATGCCTTACATCAACGAGCGCTGGCTCGGAGGCATGCTCACCAACTTCGAGACCATCCACAAGCGCGTGCAGAAGATGCAGGAATACGAGCGCATGAAGGCCTCCGGCGAGTTCGAGGCGATGCCGAAGAAGGAGGCGTTGCTGCTCGGGCGTGAGCTGGAGAAGCTGCAGAAGAACCTCGGCGGCATCCGGCACATGACGCGCCTGCCCGACGTCGTGTTCGTGCTCGACACGAAGAAGGAGCACATCGCCGTCACCGAGGCGAACAAGCTGAAGCTGCCCGTGGTGGCGGTGGTCGACACGAACGTCGACCCCGACCTGGTGCAGTACCCGATCCCCGGCAACGACGACGCCATCCGGGCGAACGACCTGATGACCAAGGTGATCGCCGAGGCCGTGCTCGAGGGCAAGTACATCGCCGCCAAGAAGAACCCAGCGGCCGCGCCCAAGCGCACTGCAGAAGAAGAGGCCGCCTTCGCCCAGCAGCAAGCCGACGCCCGGCGCCAGGCGGCTCTGGCCCAGGCCGAGCGAGACGCGCGAGTTGCCGCTCCGAAGGCAGAGGCGGCCGAGCCGGCCGAGGCCGCTGCCCCCGCCGAGCCGGCCGAGGCCGCTGCGCCAGCCGCTCCGGTCGAGGAGGCTGCCGCCGAAGCCCCCGCCGAGCCGGCCGAGGAGGCCGCTGCGCCCGCCGCGCCGGAAGAGGCTGCCATTGAAGCCCCCGCCGCTGCAGGCGGCGACACCACCCCCGAAACGGAGAGCTGACCACCGATGGCTTTCACCGCGAAAGACGTCCAGACGCTGCGCCAGGCGACCGGCGCGGGGATGATGGACTGCAAGAAGACGTTGGAGGAGACCGGCGGCGACATGGAAGCTGCGAAGCAGCTCCTCCGGGAAAAGGGCCTCGCCGCGTCGGCCAAGCGCGACGACCGCGAGAACGCCCAGGGCGTCGTTGCGCTCGTCGTCGACGGCGACGTTGGTGCGATCGTGAAGCTGAAGTGCGAGACCGACTTCGTCGCCAGCTCGGACCAGTTCAAGCAAGAGGCCGAAGAGCTCGCCGAGCTCGTCGCGTCGAAGGGGACCGAGGCCGTTTCCGAGCGGGCGAGCGTCCTCGAAGATCTGAAGATCTCGCTGAAGGAGAAGATCGAGCTCGGCGACGTCGTGCGCATCGCTGCTGCGCCAGGCAACGTGCTCGGCTCCTACCAGCACGTGCAGGGTGGCCGCGGGGTCAACGCGGTGCTGGTCGAGGTGGTCGGTGGCAACGCAGAGCTCGCGCACGACATCGCCGTGCACATCGCGTTCGCCCGTCCGAAGTACCTCACGCGCGACGCGGTGCCGGCGGCCGAGGTGGAAAAGGAGCGGGCGACGCTCGAGACCATCACCCGCAACGAGGGCAAGCCCGACGCCGCGGTCCCGAAGATCGTCGAGGGTCGACTGAACGGCTTCTTCAAGGACGTCGCCCTACTCGAGCAGCCGTACGCAAAGGACGACAAGTTGTCCATCGCCCAGGTGCTCGGCACGGCGTCGCTCGCCGGCTTCGCCCAGGTCGAGATCGGCTGATGGCAGCCGCCTCGTCCGAAGGTGACGGCACCGTCGGCACCAGGGCCCGCTGGACCCGGGTGGTACTGAAGCTGTCGGGCGAGGCGCTGGCCGGCTCGGGCGGGTTCGGCCTCGACGCCGCGATGCTGACCAGGATGGCGGGCGAGATCCGCGAGGTTCGGTCGACGCTCGGCGTCGACGTGTGCATCGTCGTCGGCGGGGGCAACTTCTGGCGTGGCCTCCAGGGCTCTGGCCAGGGGATGGACCTCGCCCAGGCGGACTACATGGGGATGATCGCCACGGTGATGAACGGCCTCGCGCTGCAGGACGCGCTGGAACGGGTCGGCCAGCACAGCCGGGTGATGACCGCGGTCGAGATGCCCAAGGTCGCCGAGCCCTACATCAGGCGCCGCGCCGAGCGCCACTTGGAGAAGGGGCGTGTGGTGATCCTCGCCGGCGGCACCGGCAACCCCTTCTTCACCACCGACACCGCCGCCGCCCTGCGGGCCGCAGAGATCGACGCCCAGGCGATCCTGAAGGGCACGCACTCGGGGGTGGACGGGGTGTACACCGCCGACCCCAAGCTCGACCCCACGGCCACGAGATACGAGGCGATCTCCTACCTCGACGTGATCGCGAAGGACCTGAAGGTGATGGACTCGACCGCCATCGCGTTCTGCCGCGACCACAAGATCCCGATCGTCGTCTTCGACGTGAGCAAGCCCGGCAACATCCGGTCCGTCCTGGAGGGTCAGCGCGTCGGTACGCTGGTCGGGTGATCGAAGAGACCCTCCTCGAGGCCATCGACAAGATGGACAAGGCGGTCGAGCACGTGTCGAGCCAGTTCACGACCGTGCGCACGGGTCGAGCTTCGCCCGCGCTGGTCGAGAAGCTGCTCGTCGACTACTACGGTTCCGATGTGCCGCTGCAGCAGCTAGCCGGGTTCCAGGTTCCCGAGGCACGCCAGCTGCTCGTCAAGCCCCACGACCGGGCCTCGCTGAACGCGATCGAGAAGGCCATCCGAGACTCCGATCTCGGCATCAACCCCTCCAACGACGGCGCCGTGATCCGGCTCAACTTCCCCTCGCTCACCGAGGAGCGCCGCAAGGAGTACGTGAAGGTCGTGAAGCACATGGCCGAAGAGGGCCGGGTGGCGGTGCGCAACATCCGTCGCGATGCCCGCAAGCATCTCGAGACGGCCGAGAAGGCCGGCCAGATGTCGGCCGACGACTTGGAGCGGGCGGAGAAGGAACTGGAAAAGATCACACACGAGCATGTGGAGCACATCGATCATGCCCTCCACCGCAAGGAAACCGAGCTGCTCGAGGTCTGAAAGACCCGCCGGGGAAGGAGACAGGCCATGAGCGACGACGTTTGGCGTCGGGGGCGATCGAGCGAGGACGATCCAGGCGACGAGTTCGGCCGGGGGCTGTTCGAGGACGACGAGCCGACGGAGCAGGTACCAGAGACCGAGGGTCCGCCGCTTTCGTTCGGCGACGGCACGGGCGACCTTCCCCATTGGACCGAGCCGCCGACGGGAGAGGTGCCGCGCCTCTTCGAACGTGAGGCAGAAGAGGCGCCCTCGGGTGCCGACCACAGCGACGACCTCGACGTGTGGTCGTCGTTCAACTCGTCGGGGCCGGCGTGGCGCGACGACGACGACGAGGACACGACGCTCGACGGGGTCGACTACGAAGGCGCCCCGGAGCAGTTCGAGTCGACCGACGCCCCGCGCCGGGAGCCGACCCGGATCTCGATCGGCACCGGCCTCGAAGAGCCGTCGGGACGCCCGATGCCGCGCCAGCGAGGTGGCCGCCAGCCACGCGGGCCACGTCCGGACGCGACCCGCGGCCAGCGCGCCGAAGGGCCCGGCGCTGGTGGGCGCCGGGGACCGACCAGGTCGGGCACGGGAACGCGAGGTCGTGACATGCCGACCGCGGTCGCCGTCGGGCTGATCATCGCCGCCGCGTTCATCGCCGCGCTGTTGTGGAAGCCCGTGGCCGTGCTCGCGATCGTCGTCTTAGTGTGCGGTCTCGGTGCGGTCGAGTACTTCGACCGCGTGTCCGAGCGCGGCTACCAGCCGGCCAATGTCGTCGGCATCGTCGGATGCCTGGCCGCGCCGCTCGTCGCGTACTGGGTCGGCGACGGCGGCTTGCCGCTGGTGCTCGCGTTCGCGTTGCTCGCCGGGGCCACCACATTCGTCGGGGCTGCCGGCCTCGACTCGTCTCCGCTGCCGAACCTGGCCGTCACCATGCTCGGCGTCACGTGGATCGGCCTGCTCGGCAGCTTCGCGGCGCTGATCCTCGGCCTCTCCAACGTGGCCGGCCTCGACAACGTCGGCACCGACACGCTGTTCATCGTCGCCCTCGGGATCGTGGTGAACGACATCGGCGCACTGTTCATCGGCTCTGCTGCAGGCAAGACCGCACTGCGCCCGTGGATCAGCCCCAACAAGTCCGTCGAGGGCCTGATCGGGGGCACCGTCGCCACCCTCGTCGCGGTCTGGGTGGTCAGCCTGCAGAGCGACACGTGGAACGACCTGCCCGAGGTGCTGCTGCTCGGCCTCGTCATCGCGGTGCTCGCCCCACTCGGCGACCTCACCGAGAGCATGTTCAAGCGCAACCTCGAGGTGAAGGACTTCGGCACCATCGTGCGCGGCCACGGCGGCGTGCTCGACCGCTTCGACGGGTTCTTGTTCGTGCTGCCCGGCGCCTACTACCTGCTGATGGCGCTCGAGCCCTGGGCCTCGTAGCCCCTCGCGCACGAGTACCGACAGCTTCCCGCCGACCGCTGTGCGCGTCGCCATCGCCGGGTGCACCGGGTCGATCGGCACCCAGACCCTCGAGGTGCTGCGCGCCGAGCGCGCCGGATTCGAGCTGGTGGGTCTCGGCGCCGCCAGCTCGGTAGAGCAGCTCGTCGCCCAAGCGCGCGAGTTCCGCCCTTCCGTCGTCGCCGTCGCCGATGCCGACCGCCGTGCGGAGGTGGCCGCGGCACTGCCGTTCGCCCGCGTCGTCGGCGACCTCTGCGAGCTCGTCGACGGGGCCGACGTGGTCGTCAACGCCGTCGTCGGCTTCGCCGGCCTGCCGGTGACGCTCGCCACGCTGCGCGCCGGCAAGCGCCTGGCGCTCGCCAACAAGGAGAGCCTCATCGCCGCCGGGCCGGTGGTTCGCCCGCTACGGGACACGCCGGGGGCCGAGATCGTGCCCGTCGACAGCGAGCACTGCGCGGTCCACCAGTGCCTCCGGGCGACGGTGCGCCCGGGAGTCGAGTTGAGCCGGATCGTCCTGACGGCGAGCGGCGGCCCGTTCCGCGGCCGCACCTCGGCCGAGCTGGCCGACGTCACCGTCGACGAGGCGCTCGACCACCCCACGTGGAACATGGGTCCGAAGATCACCGTCGACTCCTCGACCCTCATGAACAAGGGCCTCGAGGTGATCGAGGCGCACGAGCTCTTCGGCGCCGACTACTCGCAGATCGAGGTGGTCGTGCACCCCCAGTCGGTGGTGCACTCGATGGTCGAGTTCACCGACGGATGCACGATGGCCCAGCTCAGCCTGCCCGACATGCGCCTGCCGATCGGGTACGCGCTCGCGTATCCGGATCGGATCTCGACGCCGTTCGGACGCATCGCATGGGAGCGGCTCGGCAGGCTCGACTTCCAGCCGCCCGACCTGGCCACGTTCCGTTGCCTCGGGCTCGCCTACGAGGCCGGTCGCACCGGGGGCACGGCGCCGGCCTTCCTGTCGGCGGCGAACGAGGTGGCGGTCGAGGCGTTCCTCGCCGGGCGCATCCGGTGGCCCCAGATCGCAGAAATCGTCGAGGCCGCGATGCAGAAACACGTCGCCATGGCCGATACTGGTCTCGGCTCAGAAGACATAGTCGCTGCCGACGCCGATGGGCGCCGGGAAGCGACCCGAGCCCTCCCACGATGAGCGACACAAAGCCACTGCCGCCCCCCGGACAGCTCCCTCCGCCGTCTGGGCCGCCGAACCGCTCGACGGGCGCGTACGAGAAGTTCCGTAGCGAGATGGTGGCCGGTGGTGCCACCGAGGAGACCGCGACGGTCCCCGCCCGCGACGGCATCGTCGGAATCCTCGTCATCGTCGGGCTGCTCGTGTGGCTCGGTGTGACCAACATCTGGATGCTCGTCCTCGTGATCGGGCTGCTCGTGTCGGTGCTCTTGCACGAGGTCGGCCACTTCGTGACGGCGCGCGCCGCCGGCATGAAGTGCACCCAGTTCTTCCTCGGCCTCGGCCCCAAGCTGTGGAGCTTCCGGCGTGGCGAGGTGGAGTACGGGCTGCGCGCCATCCCCCTCGGCGCGTTCGTGCGCATCGTCGGCATGAACAACCTGGACGACGTCGACCCCGCCGACGAGGACCGCACCTATCGCTCCAAGTCGTACCCCTGGCGGATGCTCGTCATCACTGCCGGCTCGATCATGCACATGCTGATCGCCGTCACGCTGCTGTTCGGCGTGTACGCCAGCGCCGGGCGGCTGGAGGACACAGGGCGGGTGCGGGTGGAAGCCACCACGGAGGGCAGCCCCGCCGAGCTCGCCGGATTGCAGGCCGGTGACGTCGTCCTCGCCATAGAGGGAACGGCCGTGTCGTCGCGAGCCGAGCTCGTCGAGGAGATCACGTCGTTCGACCCGGGCGACGAGGTGACGTTCACGTACGAGCGTGACGGCGTCACCAACGAGGCGACGACCGTGCTCGTCCAACACCCGCAGGTGACCGACGAGGACCTCGCCTATCTCGGGGTGGCGAGCGACAGCCTCGCGTACGTCGACCAGTCCCTCGGCCAGGCCCTCGTGCACAGCGTCGGCGACCTCGTCGAAGGTTCGGTGCGCTCGGTGGAGGGCATGGTGAAGGTGCTCAACCCGGTCAACCAGTGGCAGCACCTCACCGGCCAGCGTGACGACCTCGCTACGCGGCCGACCACGGTGGTCGGGGTGACGCAGGTGGCGGGCGACATCGGTGGCCTCGACGGGCTGAAGGGTGTGCTCGCCCTGCTCGCCGGTGTCAACGTCTTCGTCGGGTTGTTCAACATGTTGCCGCTGCTGCCCTTCGACGGCGGCCACGCGGCGATCGCCACCTACGAGCGCCTGCGCAGCCGGGGCGGTCGGCGCTACTACGCCGACGTGTCGAAGATGATGCCCGTCGTCGTCGGGGTGATCTCGCTGCTCGCGTTCTTGATGTTCACCGGGCTCTATCTGGACATCACCCAGCCGCTGTAGTTCCGGTAGTAGTTGCGGCACACTTGGACCCGTGATGCGCGAACGCCGTCCCACCCGCCAGATCCACGTCGGCAAGGTCGCCGTCGGAGGCGATGCCCCGGTCACGGTGCAATCGATGACGATCACGAAGACCGCCGACGTCGAAGGCACCCTCCAGCAGATCTATGCCCTGGCCGCCGCGGGCTGCGACATCGTGCGCTGCACCTGCAACGAGACCGAGGCAGCGGTTGGGCTGGCGCAGATCGTGCCCCGCTCGCCGCTGCCGATCGTGGCCGACATCCACCACCAGTACAAGATGGCGCTGGCGGCGATGGAGGCCGGCGTGCACGGGCTCCGCCTGAACCCGGGCAACATCCGCCGGCCCGAGCACGTGAAGGCCGTCGCCGCCGAGGCGCGCGACCGCGGGGTGCCGATCCGCATCGGGGTCAACGGCGGCTCGCTCGACCCCGAGCTGTACGACAAGTTCGGTGGCAAGGTGACGCCCGAGGCGATGGTCGAGTCCGCGATGCGTGAGCTCGCGTACTTCCAAGACGTCGACTTCGACCTGGTGAAGATCAGCGTCAAGGCCTCGAACGTGCCGCTGATGGTGGAGGCGTACCGCCAGCTGTCCGAGGCGACCGATCACCCGCTGCACCTCGGCGTCACCGAGGCCGGGCCGCCGCCGGCCGGTCTGGTGAAGGCCACCGCGGGGATCGCGACGCTGCTGCTCGAGGGCATCGGCGACACCATTCGCTACAGCCTCACCGCCGATCCGGTGGAAGAGGCCCGTGCCGGTCGCCAGCTGCTCGAGGCGCTCGGGCTGCGGGAGCGCAAGAACGTCGACCTGATCGCCTGCCCGTCGTGTGGGAGGGCCGAGATCGACGTCATCGACGTCGCCGAGCGCGCGATGAAGGCGTTCGGCGAGCGCAAGTTGCCGTTGCAGGTGGCGGTGATGGGTTGCGTGGTGAACGGTCCCGGCGAGGCGCGTGAGGCAGACCTCGGCATCGCCGCCGGGTCGAAGCGGGGGCATCTCTTCGTGAAGGGGCGCAACGTCGCCGTCGTGCCGGAGTCGGAGATGGTCTCGGCGCTCGTCGAATGGGCGGAGTTCATCCACGAACACGGGACCGAGGCCGCGATCGCCAGGGCCGACACCGCCCGCGCCGAGCGCGAGGCCGCGAAGGACCGCGGCGACCTGCTCGACGCGAAGGGCGACGACGTGAACCGGGCGCGGGACAAGATCGTGGAGATCCGCAAGACCGTGCAGGGCTGACCCCCGGCGGCCCGACCCGGGCGCTGGGTCAGTCGAGCGCGGCGGCGACGGTGGTGAAGCTGTAACCCTGCGCGCGCAGCGAGTCGATGATCGTGCCCAGCGCGGCGACGTCCTGCGAGGCGGAGCCGACGTGGAACATCAGGATCGCGCCCGGCTCGACCCTGTCGAGGACGCGGGTGACGATCTGGTCGGCGGGCAGCCCGTTCCAGCCGAGCGAGTCGATCGTCCACATCACCGTCCACGGGTAGCCCGCCGCGCCGACGTCGGCGAGCACCGAATCGTCGATGTCGCCGTACGGAGGGCGCCAGAACGGCTTGGTCGTGTGCCCGATCAGCGGGGCGAGCGTGAGATCGGCGGCGGCGAGCTCGTAGGCACGTCCGGTCGGGTCGGTCAGCGCCGGCGACGCCGAGACGCCGGTGAGAGACGGGTGGGAGTACGTGTGGTTGATCACGTGGTGGCCCTCGGCGGCCATCCTCCGCACCGCGCCGGGATGCGCGCTCGCCCATTCGCCGGTGATGCCGAACGATGCCGCGACGCCCTTCGCGGAGAGGATGTCGAGGATCTCGTCGGTGTAGCCGTAGTCGGAGCCCGCGTCGGCGGTGATCGCCACCGTCTGCGCAGTCGTCGGCAACCGCCAGACTGCTTGCGACGGGGCTCCGGGCACCGTCGGCGGCGCGGTCGGTGGCGGTGCGGTGGGCGGCGGTGCCGTGGGTGGCGGTGCGGTCGGCGGTGCGGTCGGCGGCGGTGTCGGTGGGGCGGTGACCGGCGTCGTCGTCGTCGGCGTCGTCGTGGTCGTGAGGGTGGTCGTGGTCGTCGTGGTCGTGGTGGTCGTCGTGTTCGTGGTGGTCGTCGTGACAGCGGCGGTCGTGCTGGTCGAGCTGGTCGTCGCGGTGGTGGTCGAGCTGGTCGAGCTCGACGACGAGCCGTCGTCACCTCCACAGCCCGCCGCCACCAGCAAGAGGGCGACCAGGAGGACGAACCGATGGCTCCTCACCGTCTACGAGGGTAAGGCGCCAGGGCCGGTGACGGGAGAGGCGTTGGTCAGGTACCGCTGACGCGGAACAGCGTCGCCGTCCCGACGAGCGTCAGCTCTTCTCCGGGGGCGAGGAAGCACACCTGGCCGGGGCCGAGCAGGTCGGTGCGCCCGAGGGCGCAGAGCACGAGCTCGCGGCCCCGGGCGTGGACCACCGACTCGCCGCGCACGTGCTGCGCGTAGACGATGAATGGGGCCGCTTTGTCGGTGCCGTAGCGCCACAGGTCGGTGGTGACGGCCGACGGCCGCACGATCGGGTCGGTCAGCGGCGTCGTGTCGACGATCTCGAGCAGCTCGTGGACGTCGACGTGCTTGGTGGTCAGACCGCCGCGCACGACGTTGTCGGAGGCGCCGAGCACCTCGACTCCGGTGCCGTGGAGGTAGGTGTGGAGGTTTCCCGGCCCGAGGTAGACGGCCTCGCCCGGTTGGAGCACGAGGTGGTTGAGCAGCAGCGGCGCGAGAGCGGCGTGGTCGTCGGGATGGCGATCGGCGAGGCGCGTCACCCACCTGCACGCGGCATCGTCGCTGCGGCGGCAGGCGTCGACGACCGGTTCGATGGTGGCGCAGTCCTCGAACAGCCAGCGCAACCCGGCCGCCGTGTCGCCGCCCGCGAAGTGCCCGGTGAGCTCGGCCGCCGCGGGTCCTAGGGCGGCGAACAGGTCGTGGATCTCGTCCAGGGGCCGGAATCCGCACAGCACCTCGAACGGGGTCAGCGCGCAGAGCAGTTCGGGCTTGGCGAACGGGTCTTTGTAGATGCGGTGCGCGCTGCTCACGGGGACGCCCTGGGACTGCTCACGCGCGAAGCCGGCCTCGGCCTGCTGCGCCGTGGGATGGGTCTGCAGGGAGAGCGGTTCACGGGCGGCGAGCAGCTTCAGCATGTAAGGCAGCGCGCCGGCCACCTCGGCGAGCGGCCTGTCGCGCTGGCCGCGCTCGACCACCGTCGCTGGCCCGGCGGAGTGGGTGCCGAACCAGATCTCGGCCCACGGCGTGCCGTCGGGCTCGACCCCGGTCAGCTCGGCGAGCGCGGTCGGGTCGCCCCAGTCGTAGTGCTGGACGACTCCCCGGACGTGGCGCACGGCAGCGTTCCTAGGCCCGGCACGTGTCGATGATCGTCGCCGCGGCGGCGTCGACCGGCACGTCGGCGCGCGTCGAGCTGGCCCGGTCGCGCACTTCGACGACACCGTCCGCAAGCCCCTTGCCGACGACGACGATCGTCGGCATGCCGAGCAGTTCGGCGTCTTTGAACTTCACTCCCGGCGACACCCCCGAGCGGTCGTCGAGCAGCACGACCAGCCCTGCCCCGCTCAGTTCGGCGGCGAGCTTCTCGGCGAAGCCGGCCACCTCGTCGCCACCCTTGCTGGTGGAGACGATGTGCACGTCGGCGGGCGCGACCGATCGCGGCCAGCACAGGCCGAGATCGTCGGCGGTGGCCTCGGCGATGGCCGCGACGCAGCGGCTGACCCCGATCCCGTAGGAGCCCATCGTCACCACCACCTGCTTGCCGTGCTGGTCGAGCACGTTCAACCCGAGGGCGTCGGCGTACTTGCGCCCGAGCTGGAAGATGTGGCCGATCTCGATCCCGCGGGCGATCTCGAGCCCGGAGGCACAACGCGGGCAGGGATCGCCGTCGTGCACCTCGGCGACGTCGATCACCCCGTCGGCCGCGAAGTCGCGCCCGGCGACGAGGCCGGTGACGTGGCGACCGGGATCGTCGGCTCCGGTGACCCAGCTCGTCCCGGGCATCACCCGCGGGTCGAGCAGGTAGCGGATGCCACTCGACGCACTGCTGCCGAGGGCGCCGGGGCCGATGTAGCCCTTGACCAGGCTCGGGTGGCTGGCGAAGTCCTCGTCGCTGAACGGCGCAGGCTCGGCCGGGGCCACCTTGGCCTCGAGCCGTTTCACGTCCACCTCGCGGTCGCCGGGCAGGCCGATGGCCAGCGGTTCCCGGCTGCCGTCGGGGTGGCGCAGCATGACGACGACGTTCTTCAGCGTGTCCGCCGCCGTCCACTGGCGGTCGTCACGGGAGAGGTCGGCGCGGGTGTTCAACAGGTCGACGAGCGTGGCGATGGTCGGTGTGTCGGGAGTGTCGACGACGCGTGCCGCCGGCGGCGCGTCGTCGGACGTCTCCTTCTGCAGGCGCACCTCGACCGCTTCGGTGTTGGCCGCGTAGTCACACGCAGTGCAGCGCACGAAGGAGTCCTCACCGACGTCGAGCGGGGCGAGGAACTCCTCGCTGGCCGACCCACCCATCGCGCCCGACATCGCCGACACGATCACGTAGGGCAGGCCGAGGCGGTCGAACGTGCGCTGGTACGCGACGCGGTGCGCGTCGTAGGACTGCTGCAGGCCGGCGTCGTCGACGTCGAAGCTGTAGGAGTCCTTCATCACGAACTCGCGGCCCCGCAGCAGCCCGGCGCGCGGCCTGGCCTCGTCGCGGAACTTCGTCTGGATCTGGTAGATCCGCAGGGGCAGGTCCTTGTACGAGGAGTAGAGGTCCTTCACGAGCAGGGTGAACATCTCCTCGTGGGTCGGAGCGAGCAGGAAGTCGGCACCGCGCCGATCGCGCAGGCGGAACAGGTTCGGCCCGTACTCGGTCCAGCGGTTCGTCGTCTCGTAGGGCTCGCGGGGCAACAGTGCGGGGAAGTGGACCTCTTGGAAGTCGGCGGCATCCATCTCGGCGCGTACCACCGCCTCGACCTTGCACAAGGTGCGCCACCCGAGGGGCAGCCAGGTGAACCCTCCGGGGGCGGCGCGGCGGATGTATCCGGCACGCACCAGCAACCGGTGGCTGCGGACCTCGGCGTCGGCTGGATCTTCCCGCAGGGTGCGCAAGAACAGCCTGGACATCCGCAACAACTGGCCCGTCGGCATCCGCACGAGGCTACCGGGCCGCGCTCGCGGCCCGCCCGGTATACTCGGGTGTCCTCAACGTTCGACGAGCGGAAGGCGTGGGCTTCGGCTCACGCCTTCTTCACTGAATGAAGTCAAGACTGCGAAAGGGGTGACCCCATGGCGAGTGCCGAGACGAAGGAAAGCCCACTCGTGGCGCGCGTCATGCCCCTCGTCACCCCGATCGTCGACGACTTGCAGCTAGAGCTGCACGACTGCGAGTTCGCCGGAGGCGTCTTGAAGGTCACCATCGACACCCCTGCGGGCTCACCAGGTGGCGTCGACCTCGACGTGCTCGCCCTCGCCACCAGGTTGATCTCCCGTGAGCTCGATCACGTCGACCCGATCCCGGGCCACTACACCCTCGAGGTCACGAGCCCGGGCGTGGAACGCGTGCTGCGCCGGCCGGAGCACTTCCGCCGTGAGCTGGGCAAAGAGGTGGCCGTGAGGCTGCGCGACGTGGTGAAGGGGGAGCGCCGAGTGCAGGGCAGCCTCGTCGCTGCCGACGAAGAAGGCATCGTCGTCGCCGTCGGCTCCGACCCGGCAGCGCAAGCCGGCGAGCGCCACATCCCCTACGACCAGATCGATCGGGCGCGCACGGTGTTCGTGTGGGGCCCGGCGCCGAAGCCCGGCCAGCGCCAACCTGAGCGCGCCCGTCCGGCGACCAAGGAGGCCCCGGCGTCATGAGCAACCTCGACATGGCAGAAGCCGTGAAGATGCTGGCCACCGAAAAGGGCATCTCGGTAGACACGTTGCTGCACGTGCTCGTCGACGCGCTGGCAACCGCGTACAAGCGCCGCCCCGGTGCGGCCGAAGAGGTCGAGGTGTCCCTCGACCCGGACACGCTCGACATCGCGTTCACCGCCTACGACGTCGACGAGGACGGCAACTGGGTGAACCCGCGCGACGACACGCCAAAGCGCGACGAGCTCGGCCGCATCGCCGCGCAGACGTTCCGCCAGGTGATGAGCCAGCGCATCCGTGAGGCCGAGCGCGACCGCAAGTTCGAGGAGTACGCGAACCGCGAGGGCGACATCGTCACCGGCATCATCCAGCAGACCGACAGCCGGTACACGCTGCTCGACCTCGGCAAGGTCGAGGCGCTGCTGCCCCAGGCCGAGCAGGTCTCCTTCGAGCGCCCCGACCCCGGAGCCCGGGTCAAGGCCTACATCGTCGAGGTGCGCCGCACGGCCAAGGGCCCCCAGATCGTCGTCAGCCGTACCCACCCCGGGCTGATCAAGCGGCTGTTCGAGCTGGAGGTGCCCGAGATCGCCGACGGCGTCGTCGAGATCAAGGCCTGCGCGCGCGAGCCTGGCCACCGCACCAAGCTCGCGGTGTGGTCGAACGACCACAACGTCGACCCCGTCGGCGCGTGCGTCGGCGCCCGCGGCGGCCGGGTGCGCATGGTGGTCAACGAGCTGCACGGGGAAAAGATCGACATCGTGCCGTTCAGCGAGGACCTTCCCGACTTCATCGCGAAGGCTCTGTCGCCGGCGAAGGTGAAAGAGGTGCGACTCAGCGCCGACTACACCCAGGCCGACGTGATCGTGCCCGACTTCCAGCTGAGCCTGGCGATCGGCAAGGAAGGCCAGAACGCCCGCCTCGCGGCGCGCCTCACCGGCGTGCGCGTCGACATCAAGTCCGAGTCCCAGCTCGCCGACGAAGAGGCCGGCATCTACACCGTCGACGAGGACACCGAGTACGCCGAGGGCGAGTGGGTGGCCAACGCCGAGACGGGCGACATGGAGTGGCACGCCGCCGACGGCACGGTGATGAGCGCCGAGCAGTGGCGCGAAGAGGCCGTCGCCGCCGCCGACGACACCTCCGGCGCCCGGCCCGACGCGCCCAAGGCCGCGCCCGACGACGCCGCGCCCGACGCCGCCGCGCCCGACGCCGCCGCGCCGGCGACCGCCGAAGACGCGACCTCGACCGACGACACGACCTCGACCGAAGACGCGACCTCGACCGAAGACGCGACCGAGTCCACGACCGGGGGGCAAACCTGACCGGCGCGACGACCGACCCCATTCGCACCTGCGTCGGGTGTCGGACGCGGCGCCCCCAGCACGAGCTGGTGCGGTGCGCGCTCGGCCCGGCCGGCACCGTCAGCGTGCAGCGCGGCGCGCCGGGACGCGGCGCTTGGCTGTGCATCGGGTCGAGGGAGTGTTTCGAGCAGGCCCTGAAGCGCCGCGGTTTCGAACGTGCCTGGCACAAGCCGGTGCAAGAGGGCACCCTCGATGCCCTGCGTGTGACGTTGGGGATGTCCGATGTCAGAGATCAGCTGCCAGAATTGCAGGTCGTCGGGCACCGCCGGCCCGCCGAAGCGATGAAGGACTGAACGCCGAGTGTCGAAGAACATGCGCGTGCACGAGCTCGCGAAAGAGCTCGGGATGACGAACGGAGAGGTCGTCGACCTCTGCGGCAAGCTCGGCATCGGCAACGTGAAGAGCCACTCGTCCTCGCTCGCCGAGGCCTACGCCGACATGGTGCGGCGCCGGGCCGAGCGCGACGGCCTGACCCGCGACGAGCAGCCAGAAGAGCCAAAGCCGGTGAAGCCGGTGAAGAAGGCTGCGCCGAAGAAGGAGGCTGCTCCGAAGAAGGACGCGGCGCCGAAGAAGGCAGCGGCCAAGAGCGCGCCGGACGAGTTCGCAACGGCGCCCGCTCCTGCCGAGACCCAGCCCGCGCCCGCCGCGGAGCAGCCGCCGGCGCCCGCCGTCGAGGTGCCCGCACCAGACGTGCCGGTCACTCCGGTGGCGCCTGCAGAGGTCGAGCTCACCCCTCAGCCGGCGCCGGTCCCCGAAACCGTGGCCGAGGCTGAGGCCACACCGCCCCCGGCGCCCGCCCCGGCCCCGGCTCCGGCTCCCGAACAGGTCGCCCCGCCCGCCCCCGTCGCTCCGGTGGCGCCGGCGGAAGAAGAGCGGCCCGCGGCGACCGAGGTGGTGTCCCCGGCCCAGGTGGAGCCCGAGCACCGCATCGTGTCCTCACGCACCATCGCTCCGCTGCCGCCGATTCCCGCTCCCGCTCCCGCCCGCGCGGCTCCCGAGCCGACGCGCGTCGCTCCGACGCGCCCTGCGCCCGTCGAGGCTCCGGCGGCCAAGGTCGCCCCGGCACCGACGTCGCCGCCTCCTCCCGTGTCGCCTTCGGGTCGCCAGATCCCGCCGCCGCCGGGTCGCCCTCTGTCGCCGACGGGTCGTCCGATCCCGCCGCCTCCCGGCGGTCCTCGCGCTTCGCGCCCCGCAGGCCCTTCCGCGAGGCCAGGTAGCGGCCCCCGCCCGAGCGGTCCCGGCGGACCGCGCCCCGGCGGCCCGGGTGGCCCGCGCCCTGGCGGCGCGCGTCCGGGCGGCGGCTATGCCGGCGGACCCGGCGGTGCCCGCCCCGGCGGCGGCTACGGCGGTGGCCCTGGCGCACCGCCGCGTGGCCCAGGAGGGCGACCGAGCGGCCAGCGCCGCGCCCCGCGAAAGGGCGGGCGTCGTCGTCGCCGCAGCCTGGAAGAGCTCCAGCCGCAGTCGATGACGTCGTACTCGCCGACGGACGCACCGGTGCCCGAGGGCACGATCGTCATCGAGCGTGGCGTCTCGGCCCAAGAGTTCGCTCCCAAGCTCAACCGCACCGCGGCCGACGTGGTGAGGTTCTTGCTGAAGAACGGCGAGATGGTCACCGCGACCATGACGCTCGCGGACGAGCAGATGGAGCTCTTCGCGCTCGAGGTCGGCGCCGACTTGTTGCTCGTCGACCCGGGCCAGCAAGAAGAGATGGAGCTGCAGGCGCTGTTCGACGACAGCGACGACGACGACGAGGACGCGCAGCGCCCGCGGCCGCCGGTGATCACCGTGATGGGCCACGTCGACCACGGCAAGACCACCCTGCTCGACCACATCCGCCACGCCAACGTGGTCGCCGGTGAGGCGGGAGGCATCACCCAGCACATCGGTGCGTACCAGGTGGTGCAAGACGGTCGCCGGATCACGTTCATCGACACCCCCGGTCACGCCGCGTTCACGAAGATGCGCGCTCGTGGGGCGCAGGTGACCGACATCGTGGTGCTGCTCGTCGCGGCCGACGACGGCGTGATGCCCCAGACCGTCGAAGCGATCAACCACGCGAGGGCGGCCGAGGTGCCGATCGTGGTCGCGATCAACAAGGTCGACAAGGAGAACGCCGACGTCCAGCGCGTGCTCTCCCAGCTCTCCGAGCAGGGGCTCGTCCCCGAGTCATGGGGTGGCGACACCATCTGTGTCGAGATGGCGGCCTCGCAAGGACTCGGCGTGGACGACTTGCTCGAGCAGCTGAGCGTCGTCGCCGAGCTCGAAGAGCTCACCGCCAACCCGACCGGGCGGGCCAAGGGCATCGTGCTCGAGGCGAACCTCGACGTCGGTCGTGGCCCGGTGGCCACCGTGCTGGTCGACAAGGGCACGTTGAAGGTCGGCGACCCGATCGTCGCCGGCGCCGCGTGGGGCCGGGTCAGGGCGCTGCTCGACGACAAGGGCCAGCAGGTGAAAGAGGCCGGCCCGTCGGCCCCTGTGCAGGTGCTCGGGTTGTCGTCGGTGCCGAACGCCGGCGACGAGTTCCGGGCGGCGCCGGACGAGAAGACCGCTCGCGCCGTCGGCGACGCCCGCGAGCAGATCCAGCGGCTGCGCAACCAGCGCGGCGACGCCCGCGTGCAGAAGGGCGTCAAGTTGGAGGACATCTTCAACCAGATCCAGTCCGGCGAGGTCGCCACCTTGAACCTGGTGCTGAAGGCCGACGTGCAGGGCTCCCTCGAAGCCGTCACCGAGAGCCTGCGCCGCCTGGAGCGCGAAGACGTCAGGCTCGCCTTCGTGCACCGCGCGATCGGCGGGATCACCGAGAACGACATCACGCTCGCGGCCACGACCAACGCCACGATCATCGGCTTCAACGTCCGGCCCGATCGCAAGGGCCGCGAGCTCGCCGACGCCGAAGGCGTCGAGATCCGCGAGTACGAGATCATCTACAAGCTGCTCGAGGACATCGAGCGGGCGATGGTCGGCATGCTGGCTCCCGAGTTCGAAGAGGTCGTCACCGGCGAGGCCGAGGTGCGGGAGGTGTTCCGTGTGCCCCGCATCGGCGGCATCGCGGGCTGCTACGTGCGCAGCGGGCAGATCACGCGCGGCTCGAAGGTGCGCTTCCTGCGTGACGGCGTCGTCATCTGGAAGGGTGCCATCCAGTCGCTGCGGCGATTCAAGGACGACGTGCGTGAGGTCCGGGAGGGCTTCGAGTGCGGCATCGGGTTGTCCGACTTCCAGGATCTGAAGCAGGGCGACCTGATCGAGACGTTCGAGGAGCGGGAGATCCCCCGCACCTAGGGCCTCGGTAGGGTGGCATCCATGGCCTCCCCCCCGCGACGCCGGCCGACCAGCACCCACCGCTACCCGCGCAGCGCCCGCCTCGGGGTGTCGTTGCGCCAGGTCATCGCCGACGAGCTGGTGCGCATCGACGACGAGCGGTTGACGTTCGTCACGATCACGACCATCGACGTCGACAACGAGATGAACCGCGCGATCGTGTACTTCGATTCACTGTCCGGCGAGGACGGCGACGACGAGATCATCGCCGCGCTGAGCGACCACAGAGTGCGCCTGCAGGGTGCCGTCGCCAGGCAGATCCGTTCCAAGAAGACACCTGTGCTCACGTTCCGTCCCGACGAAGTGATCCGCGCGGCCGAGCGCATCGAGCAGATCTTGCGTACCGACGCCCCCCGTCGCCGGGTCGCCGACGAACCCGGCGCCGAGGACACCGCCTGATGGGGCGAGGCCGGCCGGCCACCACCCACGGGCTGGCGGTGGTCGACAAGCCGGCGGGCGTCACCAGCCACGACGTCGTCGACATGGTGCGCCGGCGGTTCCACGAACGCCAGGTCGGCCACGCCGGCACCCTCGACCCCGACGCCACCGGAGTGCTGCTCGTCGGGGTGGGCCAGGTGACGAGGCTGCTGCGCTTCCTGACCGCGCTCGGCAAGTCGTACACCGGCGAGGTCGTGCTCGGCGTCGAGACGGCGACGCTCGATGCGGCCGGCGAGGTGACCGCCACCCACGAGATGTCGACGGTGACCCTGCAAGACGCGCGACGGGTGGCCGCGGAGCATCTCACCGGTCGGATCATGCAGGTGCCCCCGATGGTGTCGGCGCTGAAGGTCGGCGGTCGCCGCCTGCACGAGCTCGCCCGTGAGGGGATCGAGGTCGAGCGCGAGCCGCGCCCGGTGACGGTGAGTCGCTTCGAGATCGCGCCCGGCGACGTCGAAGGAGTGCTCCGGATCGACGTCAGCTGCTCGTCGGGGACCTACGTGCGCTCGCTCGCGGCCGATCTCGGACGCCTGCTCGGAGGCGGCGCCCATCTGCGGAACCTGCGCCGCACCGCAGTCGGACCATTCACGGTCGCCGACTCGGGCCCGCCGGCCGACTGCGTGCTGCTCACCCCCCGCGAGGCGCTGCGCGGCATGGCCGAGGTGGTCGTCGACGAGACCACCGCGGCGCTCGTCGCCCACGGTCGGGTGCTCGACACCTGGACGGGTGAGGGACCTTGGGCGGTGGTCGACACCGGGGGTGCCTTGCTCGCGGTCTACGAGGCGTTCCGTGAGGGCCTCGCCAAACCGGCCGTCGTGCTCGCCGCGTCACCCACCGGGTAGCGTCACGCAACGTGCGCGTGTTCGCCGATGCCGATCGACGTCCTTGGCCCGGTGAACGCTGCGTGGTCACGATCGGCGCGTACGACGGCGTCCACCTCGGCCATCAAGCGGTGATCCGCGAGGTCAACGAGCTCGCCGCCGCATGTGGCTGCAAGTCCGTCGTCGTCACCTTCGACCAGCACCCGGCGGTGGTGGTGAGGCCGGAGTCGGCGCCGATGCTGCTCACCGACACCGCGCTGAAGCTCGAGCTGCTCGCGACCACCGGTATCGACGGCACCTACGTCGTGCACTTCGACGAGAAGCAGGCGGCCGAAGAGCCCGCCGACTTCGTGAGGCGGGTGCTCGTCGACGCGCTAGGGGTGCGCACCGTCGTGGTGGGGGAGGACTTCCACTTCGGACGGCACCGGTCGGGCAACGTCGCGCTGTTGCGCGAGCTCGGTGCCGAGTGTGACTTCGACGTGCAGCCGATGCCGCTCGTGGCGCGAATCGACGGCATCGACGAACCGATCAGCTCGACAGCCATCCGCCGCGCGCTCGCCGGGGGAGACGTGGAGATCGCGGCGCAGATGCTCGGCCGCCCGTTCGAGGCGAGGGGAGTGGTGGTGCCCGGCGACCAGCGCGGCCGGTTGCTCGGGTTCCCGACGGCGAACGTGGTCGTCCCGAGCGAGATCTGCCGGCCCGCCGACGGTGTGTACGCGGGCTGGTACGAGCGTCCCGACGGCAGCGTCCACGCCTGCGCGATGAACCTCGGCCGCCGGCCGACGTTCTACGAGCACGCCGGCGCGTCGATGCTCGAGGCCCACCTGCTCGACTTCGACGGCGAGCTGTACGGCGAGCAGGCGCGCGTCAGGTTCACGAACTTCTTGCGCAGCGAGCGCAAGTTCGACGGGGTCGACGCCCTGGTGGCTCAGGTGAAGCTCGACATCGAGCACGCCCGCGCCGCACTCGGGGCGTAGCGTCCGCTAGTCGAACGCCGGCCAGACCACCGAGCCGTCGTCGCCGTAGAGGCCACGTACGAGGTCGGGATCGAAGCGGCCCTCGATCGCCGGCGCGGTGTCGCCGAACAGACCGATCTCGTGATAGGCGTCGACCTCGGCCTGCAGGCCGGACTCGTGCGGGACGCCGGGAAAGCTGTCCTGCGGCGTGGTGTCGAGGATCAGCTGCGCCTCGACCTGCCAGCGGAACACCTCACCTTCGGGGGACAAGAAGTTGGGGTTGCCGTTCGCGTTGATCAGCGCGAGGGCCACGGCGGAGGCCGCGGCCGGGTCGGCGAGAGACTCTGCGAGGCCCTTCATCGCCGCGCGCATGAAGTCTTCCGCCGCCGTCGGATGCTCGGTGAGGAAGGTGGCGTTGGTGTAGATGATCCCGAAGCTGCCCGGCACACCGAACTCGCTCGGGTCGAACAGCGTGAACGGGACTCCCGCGCGCTCGAGCTGACCAGGCTCGTTGCTCTTGTAGCCGGGGAACCCGACGATGTCGGGCAGCTCGATGTGGACGAGCGGGTCGAACCCTTCGATGAGCACCGTCTCGTAGTCCCGGCCCTCGATCAGGTCTGCCCCGGCGAGCATCGCGGCCACGCTCGGGGTGATCTTGCCCTTCACCCCGATGGTGGTGCCGCGCAGGTCTTCGAGGGTTTCGGCCTCTCCTTCCTTCACGATCAGGCTGTCGATCGCGGTGTGGCCCTCGACCGCGAGCACCACGAACTCGGCGTCGTTCGCGTTTGCGAAGTTCAGCACCTCGCTGAACGAGCCACCGGAGGAGAACTGGGCATCGTTCGCCGCGATCAGCGGGTAGTTGGTGGTGGAGAAGCTGGGCTTGACGGTGACGTCGAGACACAGGTCGTCGAAGTAGCCGCGCTGCTCGGCGACGAGCACCTCGACGATCGAAGCGGTGGCCGCGAAGTCGAAGCTCGACAGGAACGTGATCGGCCCCGCCGCGCGGTTCGCCACGCAACGGCTGTCCGGGAAGGCGGCGCCGGCGACGACGTCTTCGATGTCCTGGGGTGCGGACGTCCCTGGCTCGGCGCCGTCGTCGCCGCCGCAGGCGCCGAGTACGCCGAATGCGAGGGCGCCGAAAGCGACGATGGCGACGGTCTGGCGGGTTCTGGTCATGTTGCGCTGGCGCGTCACAGCAGTGCCTTTCGGGCAGAGAAGCGATGGGTTTTGTGCCAGCGCACGGCGGGGTGCTCCGCTGCGTGCGAGAAGGCCAGCGGCCCCCCACTTCGTCCGTGCGCCGCTCACCCTACATACCGATCGTCGGCTCGCGCCGAGCGGGTCATGGGCCGAGACGACGCTGCGAGGCGTGCCAGCGGAGCAGGATCCGCTCGGCGACGGTGATGAGGGCCAGTCCGAGCGCACCGAGGAGTGCGGTGCAGAGAATCGAAGCCCAGAGCGGATCGCCTTCGTTGAACGCCTGTGCCCGCCGGCCGATCGCGCCGAGCCCCTGGTTGGAGAGCGCCGCACCTTCGGCGAAGTACGCCGCGGCGAGGGCGAGGCCGAGCGAGTACCGAGCGGTGGACATGAGCGTCGGCAGCGCCGAGGGCAGCCGCAGCCGCCACAGGATCTCGCCGGCCGACGCGTCGACGCTGCGCAGCAGCTCTTGGGCCGCCGGATCCGCCGAACGCAGCCCGGTCACCATCGCGAACGTGAAGGCTGGCAAGCTGACGAACGCGACCACGAACAGCACCGGGCGGGTCCCGGCGCCGAGCCACAGCACCACCGACGAGATGTAGGCGACCCAGGGTGTGACGAGCACCAGCGTGAGCACGGGAGCGGCGGCTTCCTCGGCGAACCTGCTGGCGGCGAGCAGCGTGCCGAGCACCAGCGCGGCGGCGAGCGCGATGGCGAGCCCGACGAGCGCATGCCAGCCGGTGACGAGCGCGGCGCGGGCGTAGACCCCTGGCGTGTCGGCGAGCTCGGCCAGGATCGCGCTCGGGGCGCGCAACACGTAGGGCTTCACGTCGAACGCCGCGACGACCAGCTCCCAAAGGAGGAGGAACACCACCAGCCCGAAAGCTCCGGCGAGCGGGGCCCGGAACCTGGTCCAGTGCCGCCTGTTCACCGTCCGGCCCCCTCGTGCAGCAGGTGCCGCAAGCGGCTTTCGAGGGCGAAGAAGGCGGGGTCGTCCTCGACCTCGGGTCGGCGAGGGTGGGCGAGGTCGATGTCGACCGTGCCGACGATCCGTCCCGGGCGCTGAGACAGCACGGCCACCCGATCGCTGAGGAACACCGCTTCGGCGAGCGAGTGGGTGACGAACACCACGGTGGTGTCGAACTGCTCGCAGAGACGCACGAGGAGGTGGCGCATGTCGGTGCGCGTGATCTCGTCGAGCGCGGCGAAGGGCTCGTCCATCAAGAGGATCGGCGCGCCGAGGGCGAACGCCCGTACGAGCGCCACCCGCTGGCGCATCCCGCCGGAGAGCTCGTGGGGATACGCATCGCGGAACTCGGCGAGGCCGACCTCGTCGAGCAACGCCACCGGGTCGGGGCCGTCGCCCGGGTTCGCGCGCTTGTTGACGTCGAGTAGCAGGCGGGCGTTGGCTTCGACGGTGCGCCACGGCAGCAGTGCCGGGGCCTGGGGGACGAACCCGATCCGCTTCGCGGCACGTGCGACGGCGGGCGGCCGCCCGCCGACGAGCACCTCGCCCGAGCTCGCCCGCTCGAGGCCGGCGATGAGACGCAGCAGCGTGGTCTTGCCGCTGCCGCTCGGGCCGAGCAGGGTGAGCACCTCGCCGGGGCTCATCGTCAGCTCGATCGGATCGAGAGCGACGAGGTCGCCGAAGCTCTTCTGCACGCCGTGCAGTTCGACGACCGGCAACACCGGCGTGAGGGTACCGGTTGTTCGTGGCCATCGACCCTCGTAACATGCCTGGGTCCGTCGTAGCCCCGGCCATGCAGCCGGCCACGCTCCGGCGCGATGCCGCCTGGCCGTCGGCCAGGGGCGACCTCCTCACCGCAGGAAGGCAACACACCATGGCCAAGACCGACTCGATGAAGCCGGGAACCATCGACGAGCACCGTCTCCACTCGTCCGACACCGGATCGCCCGAGGTCCAGATCGCGCTCCTCTCGGACCGCATCAATCACCTCACCGACCACCTGAAGACCCATCCCAAGGACCACCACAGTCGCCGTGGGCTGCTGATGCTGGTCGGTCGCCGGCGCCGCATGCTCGACTACGTGAAGGACCGCGACGTCCAGCGCTACCGCGACATCATCGCCAAGCTCGGTCTGCGCCGGTAGCATCCAGCAGAACGGGCCCGCACCAGGTGCGGTCCGTTCTCACATCACCGAGCGGCAACGAGTCGGTTGTCAGTCGATGGTCCCGCGGCCCCCGGTCGCCGCGTGGTTGCCGACTGGGAACCGGCCCGCCGCTCCAATTGGTCCGCCCGGGAGACAACGGGCGTGGCCGGAAAGGAAGCGCAACATGGCCGATGCCATTCGCGTGTCGGGGGCCATCGATGGCACCGACAAGACCCTGTCGTTCGAGACCGGCAAGCTCGCGCTCCAGAGCCAGGGTGCCGTCGTCGCCACCATCGGGCGCAGCACAGTGCTCGCCACGGCGAACGCAGCCAAAGACGTCCGTCCGGGCGTCGACTTTTTCCCACTCACCGTCGACGTCGAGGAGCGGGCGTACGCCGCCGGCAAGATCCCCGGCTCGTTCTTCCGTCGCGAGGGCCGACCGACCGAAGAGGCCATCCTCACGTGTCGGCTGACCGACCGGCCGCTGCGGCCGGCGTTCGCCAACGGTTTCCGCAACGAGACCCAGGTCGTGCTCACCGTGATCGGCGCCGACCAGACGAACCCCCATGACGTGCTCAGCATCAATGCCGCGTCCGCGGCGCTGATGATCAGCGGGATTCCCTTCGACGGTCCGATCGGTGCGGTGCGCCTTGCGTACAGCCAGTCGGGCGAGTGGATCCCCCACCCCACCTACACCGAGTCGGCAGAGGCCACCTTCGAGCTCGTCGTCGCCGGCCGTGAGCTGGCGAACGGCGACGTCGCCGTGATGATGGTCGAGGCCGGTGGCAGCGTGAAGAGCTTCGAGTACTACGAAGCCGGCGCGCCGAAGGTCACCGAAGACGTCGTCGCGCAGGGCCTGGAGGCCGCGAAGCGGCCGATCTCGGCATCGATCGGGCTCCAGCGCCAGCTCGTCGCCTCGGTCATCGCCACCCACGGTCCGATCGTCCCGCTCGAGTTCACCCCGGTGCTCGACTACGGCGACGACGTGTTCGCCGCCGTCGAGCGCGTGGCCACGCCACTGCTCTCTACTGCCGTCACCATCTCTGCGAAGGCCGAGCGCAACGCAGCCACCGACGCGGCCTCGGCCGCCGCGGTCGCCGAGCTCGCCGGCACCGCCGACGCTCCGGGCGAGTTCGCCGGGCGCGACAAGGAGATCCGCGAGGCGGTGCGCAGCCTCACGAAGAAGCTCGTGCGCAAGCGGATCGTCGAAGACGGAGTCCGCATCGACGGCCGTGGCCCGCGCGACCTGCGCCCGGTGTCGGCCGAGGTCGGCTTGTTGCCCACCGCGCACGGCACCGGTCTGTTCCAGCGTGGCGAGACCCAGGTGCTGAACGTCTGCACCCTCGCGATGCCGCGCATGAACCAGCTCATCGACTCGCTGTCGCCGGAGAACACCAAGCGCTACCTGCACCACTACAACATGGCGCCGTGGGCTAACGGTGAGACCGGGCGCGTCGGTTCCCCCAAGCGGCGTGAGATCGGCCACGGCGCGCTGGCCGCGCGGGCCGTACTGCCGGTGGTGCCGAGCCAGGAGGAGTTCGCGTACACGTTGCGCCTGGTCTCCGAGGTGCTCAGCTCCAACGGATCGACGTCGATGGCCTCGGTCTGCGCGTCGAGCCTGTCGTTGATGGACGCCGGCGTCCCGATCAAGGCCGCAGTGGCCGGGATCGCGATGGGGCTGATCTACGCCGAGGGCAAGTACCTCGCTCTCACCGACATCCTCGGTGCCGAGGACGCGTTCGGCGACATGGACTTCAAGGTCGCCGGCACCTCCGACGCGGTGACGGCGCTGCAGCTCGACACGAAGATCGACGGCATCCCCGCCGACGTGCTCGCGGCCGCGCTGCAGCAGGCCCGCGAGGCCCGCCTGTCGATCCTCGAAGTGATGAACGCGACCATCGCCTCCCCACGTGCCGAGGTGGCCGAGAGTGCGCCGAAGATCACGTCGATCACCATCCCGCTCGACAAGGTCGGAGAGGTGATCGGCCCCAAGGGCAAGGTGATCAACACGATCCAGCAGGAGACAGGTGCAGACATCGCTGTCGACGACGACGGCGTGGTCGGCATCGTCACCATCGGTGCGGTCGACGCTTCGAAGATGGAAGACGCGAAGAGCCGCATTCTCGCCATCGTCGACCCGCCGAAGGCCGAGCTCGGTGGCATCTACCTCGGCCGGGTGGTGAACATCACCAAGTTCGGTGCGTTCGTGAACATCCTCCCCGGCCGTGACGGGCTCGTGCACATCTCCAAGCTCGGTCGCGGCAAGCGCGTCGCGTCGGTCGAGGACGTGCTCCAGCTCGGCGAGGAGATCACCGTGCGCGTCGACGACATCGACGACAAGGGCAAGGTGAGCCTCACCCCGATCTACGAAGACGGCGACGACGGCGACGGCGGTGATGCCCCCTCGGCCCCCAGGGCCCGGCAGCGCTCGGAGCCGAACGGCGACGGTGAGGCGCGCTCGCGTTCCGCAGCCGACGACGCCAGCCGTGGCGCGGTGGCGGTCAGCTTCGACGACGCCTTCGACGAGGAGATCCGCCAGGTCCACGGTGACCTCGGCCCCGCCGGGGCCGACGACCGCAAGCCGCCGCGTGACGATTCACGCCACGACGACGATCGCCGGGCCAGCCGGCGCCGTCACCGCTGAGCGGTCGAGCGGTGGATCAGCACCGCATCACCGTCCTCGACAACGGTCTGACGGTGGCCACCGAGCACGTGCCAGGCGCGCGCTCGGTGGCCATCGGTGCTTGGGTGGGCATCGGGGCCAGGGACGAACCGGGCGAGCTCGGCGGTGTCGGCCACTTCCTGGAGCACGCGCTGTTCAAGGGCACCGCCACCCGGTCGGCGCGCGACATCGCGAGCCTCGTCGAGACCGTGGGCGGTGACGTCAATGCGTTCACCGCGAAGGAGTACACCGCGTTCTACTGCCGCCTGCCCGCGTCGCACCTCGCGCTCGGGTTCGAGGTGCTTGGCGACCTGCTGGTGCGGGCCGAGCTGCGCGACGACGACGTCGAGAGCGAGCGGCACGTCATCTTGGAAGAGCTGGCGATGGACGACGACAGCCCAGAAGACGTCGTGCACCGGGTGCTCGCCGAGCTCGTCTTCGCGTCCCATCCGCTGGGGCGCGACACCGCCGGCTCGATCGAGACCGTCTCCGCGATCACACCCGACGCGCTGCGCGCGTGGTTCGCCGAGCGTTACCGCCCCGACGTGATGGTGCTGTCCGTGGCCGGCAAGATCGACCACGACCACGCGGTCGAGGCTGCCCAGGGCGCGTTCGGTCACATGGAATCCGGCTCCGGCCGCCCACGACGTGCAGCGCCGGCTGTGATGGGCCCGGCCGAGGTGGCGGTCGACGACGACACCGAGCAGGTGCACCTTGCACTCGGCATGCGCGCGCCTGCTCGTGAGCATCCCGACCGGGCGGCGCTCGACGTGCTCGCTCACGTCGTCGGCGGGGGGCCGGCGAGCCGGCTGTTCGACAGCATCCGCGAGCAGCGTGGGCTCGCCTACAGCGTGTACTGCGCCACCTCTGCCTATGACGACGCCGGGGCGCTCACGGTGTACGCGGGTACCGGTCGCGAGCACCTCGACGAGCTGCGCCTGCTGGTCGACGAGGAGCTGGCCGCAGTCGCCGCCCGGGGGATCGAGCCCGCCGAGCTGGCTGTGGCCAGCGGATACCTGTGCGGCTCGTACGAGCTCGGCCTGGAGGATCCCGGGGCCAGGATGTCGCGCCTCGGGGCTCAGCTCGTCACCACCGGCCGGGTGCGCCCCGTCGACGAGCAGCTCGCGCGGTGGGCGGCGGTGAGCCTCGCCGACGTCGCTCGCCTGGCCGCCGAGCTGCTCGGCGGGCACCGGGTGACGGCCGTGGTCGGTCCGGCGGCGACGTGACAGACTGGCCCCCATGGGCTTCCTCGACAAGGCGAAGGACACGATCTCGAAGGCGACCGAGACCGCCAAGGACAAGATCGACGACGTGAAGGACAAGCGTAAGGTCGACGACCTGCTCGACGACCTGGGTCGCATCGTCTATCGCCAGCGCACCGACCGCGGACGGCCCACGGACGACGCCGACATCTCGCGCCTCGTGGCCGAACTGCAGGCGCTGGAAGCAGAGGGGACCGACATCGGTTCGGGCCGCGATGGTGACGACACCGGCGGTCAACCGCTGCCGCCGCCCACCCCTGCCGAGTGAGCGAGATCCGCGTCGGCGTCTTCGGCGCCGGCGGGCGAATGGGTGCCACGGTGTGCGCTGCCGTAGTCGCGCAGCCCGGCCTGAAGCTGGTCGCCGCCGTAGACCCGCGAGCAGCTGGTGAGCCGCTGCACGGGCTGACGATCGGCGCCGATCCGCGCACGCTCGCCGATGCCGGTGTCGACGTGGCCGTCGACTTCACGGTGGCCGAGGCCGCACGCACCAACTTGCAGTGGTGCGCGTTGCACGGCATGAACGTGGTGGTCGGCACCACCGGGATGACCGACGACGAGGTCGAGTCGCTGGCCGGCGCGTTCACCCGGTCGGGGTGCCTGATCGCGGCCAACTTCGCGATCAGCGCGGTGCTGATGATGCACTTCGCGCAGGTGGCGGCGCCGTTCTTCGACACCGCCGAGATCGTGGAGCTGCACCACGACGCGAAGCTCGACGCGCCGAGCGGCACGGCGCTCGCCACAGCGCGGCGGATGAGCGAGGCCAGGCGAGGTGCGGGCGACCTCAAGCCGTGGTCGCCCGACCCCACCCGGCACGTGGTCGCCGAGGGAGCGCGGGGCGCCGACGTGGACGGCGTGCGGGTGCACGCCGTGCGGATGCGCGGCATGGTCGCCCACCAAGAGGTGATGCTCGGCACCACGGGGCAGACCCTGACGATCCGGCAGGACAGCTACGACCGGGAGAGCTTCATGCCGGGAGTGATGTTGGCCGTGCGGTACGTCGTCGACCACCCGGGGCTGACCGTCGGGCTCGAGCCCGTGCTCGGTCTGCTCGGGCGTTGACCGCGCTCGGCCGGTTTGCCGGGGTCAGCTCGCGGCGCTGAGCGCGGCGTCGTAGTCGGGCTCCTGGCCGATGCTCGGCACGAGCTCGCGGTGCACGACGGTGCCCGACTCGTCGATCACGACCACGGCACGGGCCAGCAGGCCGGCGAGGCGGCCGTCGACCATCTTCACCCCGTAGTCCTCGCCGAAGGAGCTGCGGAACGTGGAACCGGTCAACACGTTGGCGATCCCCTCGGCACCGCAGAAGCGGCCAAGTGCGAACGGCAGGTCGGCCGACACGCACACGACGACGGTGCCGCCCAGTCCGCCGGCACGCTCGTTGAACGTGCGCACGCTCGTGGCGCATACGGCGGTGTCGATGCTCGGGAAGATGTTGAGCACCACCTTGGAGCCGGCGAGGGAATCCTTCGTGATGTCGGACATGTCGGCCGCGGTGACGGTGAAGTCCGGAGCGGGGGCGCCGACGGCGGGCAGCTCTCCGGTGGTGTGAACGGGGTTGCCCCCGAGGGTGGTCTCGGCCATGGAGATGGTCTCCCTTTCGGACTTCAGCGGCAGACGGTGGACGTGCCGTGGCGGCGGGCGAGCTCTTCCTTCAGACCCTTCGCGCCGTAGGCGGCGACGATGCGGTCGGCGGGGAGCAGGTCACGTTGGGCGGTCACGTCGCGTGCGAACGCGTCGATGCATCGCTCGGGCTCGATGTTCGCGGCGGCGAGGATCGCCCCGGTGCAGCCGAGCATCCCGGCATAAGCGAGCACCGTTGCCCGGCCCACGTAGTACGGCTTCTTGAAGGCGGCGAGCGTCTCCAACATCCGTGCGGTGTCGCCGGTGGAGTCCTTCAGCCCGGCGACCTTGATGGCCTTCAGGTCCTCGATGCTGATCCCGGGCGGGGACTGCTCGGGCCAGTGGTAGGCGAGCACCGGCATCGAACCGGCAGCAGCGACCACTTCGCCGTAGAACTCGCGCACGTCGCCCTTCGACGGCGAGAGCACCAGCGCCGCGCTGGCCCCGTGCTCGCTCGCCCGGGCGGTGAGGTCACGCACGCTGACGCCGGCGGCGAGGTCGCCCGTGCCAAGGATCACGGGGGTGGTCGCCGGTACCGCGCTGCGCACGGCGTCGAAGAGCTGAAGCCGTTCCTTCATCGACAGGTGCGAGGCCTCGCCGGTGGTTCCGGCCACGACGACGGCCTGTACCCCTCGCTCGACCAGATGGGCGCCGTGGCGGGCCGTGGCGGCGTTGTCGACGTGGCCGTGCTCGTCGAACAACGTGACCAGCGCGACGCCGACACCGGTGAAGACGGGCTGCTCATTGGCCATGGATGGTGCCTCCTCGGGGGCTGCGACGGGGGTGACGGGTGGTGAGGGCCGGCTTCGAGAGGTCCGCTCGCCCCGCCGCCCGAAGGCGACCTTTCGGCTCGGAGTCCGTCTCGGCTGTCGCTGCCGCCGTGTCGGCGGCGCTCCCTCCCATGGGGCTGCACCGTAGCGCGAGTGACCGTCGAACGGACAGGGACCATGGACCGCAGTGGGACCCATGGCGGCCGACCCGGAGGTGCTCAGCCGACGGGATCGTCGTGACCGGGATGCTCGTGCAGCGGATCCTCGATCTCCTCGATGATCTCGGGCAGCCCGCGCCGCACGCGCCCGGCCGACTGGAGGATCGACAGCAGGAACAGCCCGCCGACCACCCACCACTGGTAGTCCTCGAGCCAGTCGAGGAACGAGCGGATCTGGTCCTCGAAGATCTGCCCACCCACCCACAGCACGACGAGCTTGGCGGCCACGCCGAAGGCGAGCAGGACGCAGAAGCGCACGGGTGGCATCCGTCGATGGCCGGCCATCAGGCACACGAGGTTGCTGCCGGGCATGACGAGCACGAGCAGCCAGCCCGCCCGGTCGATGCCGGTCTGGAACCAGCGGTAGATGGCCGGCATCTCGCCGATCTGGCCCTCCGTCCAGTCGATCGCCCGCCGCCCGTACCAGCGCCCGAGGAAGAAGAGCACGAAGCCGGCGATGTACACGCGCACGAAGCCGATGGTGGCGTAGGGCAACGCGTCGATGTAGGGGACCGAGCCGAACAGGTTGCGGTTGCGGCTGGACAGCGCGAGCGTCAGCGCCGGTCGTTCGTCCACCCAGGCGGGGCCGATGTTGGAGCCGAAGGTGCCGGCGGCCAACAGCACTCCCGCGGCGACGAGCACCGATCTCCGGGCGAGGGCAGAGGGGTTCGGATGCGGGCCGACAGCCGCGCCGGGCACGCCATCGGCAGACACCAGATGCACCATACTGGGCTTCACGAAGATCCGTCAGGGGGACTGCGATGCTCGGGTTGATGCAGGACGTACCGCTCACCATCACGCACTTGTTCGACCGCGCCGAGCAGTACTTCGGGCACAAGCGACTGGTCACCGCGACCGCCACGGGCCGTGAGCGCACGACGTATTCCTCCTGGGCGGAACGCACGAGGAGGCTCGGGGGAGTGCTCGACGACCTCGGCATCTCTGCCGCCGGGCGGGTGGCGACGTTCGCGTGGAACACATCGAGGCACCTCGAGCTGTACTTCGCCGCCCCGTGCACCGGGCGTGTGCTGCACACGCTCAACATCCGCCTCTTCCCCGAGCAGCTCGAGTACATCGTCAACCACGCCGAGGACGAGGTGATCTTCGTCGACCGCTCACTGCTCGCCCTGCTCGCCCCGCGGCTCAAGTCGTTCACGACGGTCAGGCACCTGGTGCTGATGGACGACGGCAAGGGCGACGTGCCAGACGACCTGGCCGGCATCGCGCTGCACCAATACGAAGAGCTGCTCGGCGCCGCTGCGCCCGTCGAGTTCCACGTCGACGACGAGTGGCGCGCGGCGAGCATGTGTTACACGAGCGGCACCACCGGCAACCCCAAGGGTGTCGTCTACACGCACCGCAGCACGTTCCTGCACACGATGGGAGCGATGACCGCCGATTCGCTCGGCGCCCGCGAGAGCGACACGATCCTGCCGGTGGTGCCGATGTTCCACGCGAACGCGTGGGGGCTCGCGCACGCCGGGGTGGCCACCGGCGCCAACATGGTGATGCCCGGTCCCGACCTGTCGGGAGCTGCCATCGCCGACCTGATCGTCGAAGAGGCGGTCACCGTCGCCGCCGGCGTGCCGACGATCTGGATGCAGGTGCTGCCCGAGCTAAAGGGGCGTGACACGTCCAGCCTGAGGGCGATCCCGTGCGGCGGCTCGGCGGTGCCGAAAGCGCTCTCGGAGGCCTACCGGGAACAGCTCGGGCTGCCCATCCTGCAGGCGTGGGGGATGACCGAGACCAGCCCGATCGCGGCCGTGTGCACCCTCGACGCCGAGGAGCACGACCTGCCCGCCGAGCAGCAGGCGGATCTGCGCACGATGGTCGGGCGGATCGCGTTCGGCGTCGAGTGCCGCGTGGTCGAGCCCGACACGTCGTCGCCCGTGCCCCGCGACGGCGAGACGAGCGGCGAGCTGCAGTGCCGCGGCAACTGGATCGCGGCGACGTACTACAACGACGCCCGCGCGGCGGAGAGCTTCACCGGGGACGGCTGGTTGCGCACCGGCGACGTGGCGACGATGGACCCGAAGGGGCGCATCCGCCTCGTCGATCGCACCAAGGACCTGATCAAGTCCGGCGGGGAGTGGATCTCGTCGGTGGAGCTGGAGAACGAGCTGATGGCTCACCCGGCGATCGCCGAGGCGGCCGTGGTCGGCGTGCCCCACCCCCGCTGGTCGGAGCGGCCGCTCGCCTGCGTGGTGGTCGCCCCCGGCGCCGAGCTGACCAAGCAGGAGGTGCTCGACTACCTGGCGCCGAGGGTGGCGAAGTGGCAGCTCCCCGACGACGTCGTGTTCATCGACGAGGTACCGAAGACGAGCGTCGGCAAGTTCTCGAAGAAGACCCTGCGCGACCGCTTCGCCGACTACGTCCTGCCCACGACCTAACCCGCGTTCTCGGTCGGATCCGTCGCGCTATGTGTCACAAATCCGACCGAGAACTTGGGGGGAGAGCGGGTTACACGCGGCCGAAGGCTGCTTCGGCGAGGGGCAGGGTGCGCTTTTGCAGTTCGTCGACGCTCAGGTGCTCGGGGTTGCCCTCCAAGATGTCGAGCGCGACGTGGCGCAGCTTGCTCACCCGGCGCAGCTCGGCGACCACCGAACCGACCCCGGCGAGCACCACCGGCGAGGTGTCGTCGCCCACCGCGGACCGCACACCGGCATCGACCGCCCGTAGGAAGCGGGCCAGATCCTCGTCGACGTCGTGCTCGTCGCCGGCGGGTCCATGGCTCGCCGCGGCGACACGGCCGCCCGAGACCCTGCCCGACGCCTGAGCGCGCATGCGCGCATCGCGCCTGACGAACCAGTTCGCGTCCTGCATCGAATGCGGCACGCCGTCGAGGTCGACCTCGGCCGCGGTGTAGCGGGTGCACCGGACGAGGCGTACGTCGTGCTGGCTGAGCGCGAGCACCCAGTAGCCGTGGTCCGTGGCGAGCACCCTGCGCAGCGGTTCGAGGTTCGCCGTACGCGCCACCGTCACCTGTTCGGCGGCGTCGACCGGGAACCGGAACGCGCGAAGCCCGCCGCGGTGCACGATCACCGCCAGGCCGGATTCGAGGTGTGACCAGAACTGGCTGTCGTCGAGCAGCGCCCGAGCGGGCGCGAGGAGCGTTGCCGTGTCCGGGCCGCGCAGGCCCTGTGACTCGAGCTGGTCGGCCGCGTCGTTGAGCAGGTTCTTGAACCGGATCGGGTCCTGGTCGCGCTCCCGGCCGGCACGGTGGGTCGGCAGATAGATCGACACGCACGGCGCTTCGACCGCGGCCTCGAGATCGTCGAGCACCACGGTTGAGATGGCATCCATCATGATCGGAGGTCCTCCTTCTCCCGCCCACCATGGCCCGCCGGTGCAGGCCGGGCAAGAGGACATGGTCCGCGAATCCTCCGGGCGGGCGGCGTCGTATGTATCCTCGCCGCCGATGCGGAATCTCGATCGGGCGCTGTGGCGCAGCGCGCTGGGGCGGGTCGTTCCTGTGGCGGCAGTGGTGCTGCTCGTCGCCGGGTGCGGTGGAGACGACGGCGGCGGCGAGGACGGCACCGAGACGACGGCCACGTCGGGATCGCCGGCGCCGGATACGACGCCGAGCCCGCCGAGCCCGCCGGGGCCGGCGGTGACGGTGCAGGCCCTCGACAACTCGTTCCGTCCGGAGACCGTGACCGTCTCCGTCGGTACCGAGGTGCTCTTCGACAACCGGGGGCGCAACGACCACAACGTGCTCCCCTCCGACGGGGGCGACGAGTGGGGGGTGCAGGTGGAGGAGTTCCGCCCCGGTGACCAGTACACGGTCACCTTCGACGAACCGGGCGAGTATCCGTACTACTGCTCGATCCACGGCACGGCCGACGTCGGGATGATCGGTACCGTGGTGGTGACCGGCTAGAAACGGGTTACGAAGGTGAGCGGCGCACGGCCAGGCGGGCGCCGAGGGGGAGGGAAACGACATGGGATCACGCCGCGCACTCGCGTTCATGACGGTGGCCGCGCTCGCGTTCGCCGGCTGTGGGGGTGACGACGGAAGTGGCGGTGACTCGACCGAGACACCCTCCACCGAGACCCCGTCCACCGACGCTCCGGCCACCGATGCGCCGGCCACCGACGCGCCCGCGACCGACGCGCCGGCCAGCGACGCGCCCGCCACCAACGCGCCCGAAGGTGATGCCGACGGGGTGCTGAACGTGCCCGAGGAGTACCCGACCATCCAGGCCGCGGTCGACGCTTCCGAGCCCCACGACCTCGTGCTCATCGCCGCCGGCACGTACAACGAGGCCGTCAACGTGGAGACGAACGAGCTCACCATCCGCGGCGTCGACCGCAACACGGTGATCCTCGACGGCGAGTTCGAGCTCGACAACGGCATCCGCGTCCTCGGCGCGAACGGGGTGGCGATCGAGAACATGACCGCCATCAACTACACGTTCAACGGCTTCTTCTGGACCGGTGTCGAGGGCTACCGCGGCTCGTATCTCACGGCCTGGCGAAACGGCGACTACGGCATCTACGCGTTCGACTCCGTGAAGGGCCAGCTCGAGTACTCGTACGCCGCGGGCAGCCCCGACGCCGGCTTCTACATCGGCCAGTGCTACCCGTGCGATGCCGTGATCGACACGGTGGTGTCGGAGCACAACGGGCTCGGCTACTCCGGCACCAACTCGGGCGGCAACTTGACGATCGTGCGCTCGACGTTCAACAACAACCGCGCCGGCGTGGTGCCGAACAGCGGTAGCTACGAGCTCTGCTACCCCGAGCGTGAGACGACGATCGTCGGCAACGTGGTGCACTCCAACAACCAGGCGGACACGCCCGCGATCGACGTCGCCATCCTGGCGATGGGCAACGGCATCCTGTCCGCGGGCGGCGTAGCCAACGTGATCGAGCGCAACCTGGTGTACGACCACGACAAGACCGGCATCGGCCTGGTGCCCTTCCTGGAGGAAGACCCGAGCGACACCGAGCCGACCGAAGAGGACTGGGCCGTACCCTGCGACGAGACCAAGGATGACGTGCCGGGAGAGGTGACCGGGGCGATCATCTGGAACTCGAAGAACAACGTCGTGCGCGACAACGTGCTCGAGGACAACCGGGCGGCCGACATCGCCGTCGGCGTGGCCGAAGGCGACGGCTCCGGCCTCGGCAACTGCTTCGCCGGCAACACCTTCACCCTCTCCGCGCCGACCGACCTCGAGGCGCTCGCGCCGTGTGACGCAGCGGGTGCAGGCGACTGGACCGCAAACGCGCTGAACGTGGTGGAGTGGCTGGTCGAGGCGGAGACCCGACCACCTTCGGTCCCCTTCGAAGAGGCCGAACTGCCCGAGCGCCCGACGCTCGACAACATGCCCGACGCGGCCACCGCCCCCGCCCGACCGGCCACTGACGTTCCCTTCGCGGTCGACCTCGACGCGATCGCGGTGCCGGTCAAGCCGTCGTGAGCCTGCGCGCCGGCGGGGTGATCGCCGCGGCGCTGCTCACGATCACAGCCTGCTCGGACGGTGCGGGGGGTACGCACTCCGCGCCTCATGGCGAGGCATTCCCCGTGGCGCCAGCGGCGCTGGCGGGTACACCCGACGCGGTCGTCACCGGGCCGCAGGGGCGTGACCCGCAGTTCGTCGTGCGCTGCGGGCTGAGCCACGTCGCGCCCGACGACCCGATCGTCTACCCGGGTGAACCCGGCGCGTCCCACATGCACACGTTCTTCGGCAACCGTGCCGCATACGCCGAGGCCACGTACGACTCGATGCAGGGGGCGGCGACGTCTTGTGAGCAGCGTCTCGACACCGCGTCGTACTGGGCGCCGGCGCTGCTGCGTGAAGGGCGGATGGTCGAGCCGATCGAGGCGGTGGCGTACTACCGCGCCGGCGCCGGCATCGACCCGACCACCGTCGAGGCCTACCCGCCGGGGCTGATGATGATCGCCGGAGACCCGACGGCGACCTCGCCCCAACCGCTCGCGGTCGTCTCGTGGTCGTGTGGCACCAGCTCGGCCCGCTCGGAGGTGCCCCCGGAGTGCCCCGCTCAGCGGGGGCTGCGCCTGCTCGTCACGTTCCCCGACTGCTGGGACGGCGAGCGCCTCGACACTGTCGGTCACCGTGACCACGTGCACTACTCGAGCGGTGGTGGTTGCCCGCCGAGCCATCCGGTGGCGATCCCCCAGCTCACCCTGACCGTCTCGTACCCGGTGAGCGGCGATCCCGCGGGGCTCGCACTCGCGTCCGGGGGCGTGCTGTCGGGCCATGCCGACTTCGTGAACGCCTGGGACCAGGACAAGCTGGCCACCGAGGTGCGCCTGTGCCTGCACCGCGGCGTGGTGTGCGGCGTGTCGAGCGGGCGGGTGAACGGCTAGCTACATCCGCCCGGCGTCGATGACCCGCTGCAGGAACTGGGCGGTGCGCGGCTCGCGGGGGTTCGCGAAGATCTGCTCGGGTGCGCCGTCTTCTAGGATCCGGCCGCGATCGAGGAAGCAGACCCGGTCGCTGATCTCGCGGGCGAAGCCCATCTCGTGCGTGGCGAGGATCATCGTCATCCCGTTGCGCTTCAGCTCACGCACGACGTCGAGCACCTCACCGACGAGCTCGGGATCGAGCGCGGAGGTGATCTCGTCGAGCAGCATCACCTCCGGTTGCATCGCGAGGGAGCGAGCGATGGCGACGCGCTGCTGCTGGCCGCCCGAGAGCTGGTCCGGGTAGGCGTGGGCCTTGTCGGCCAGCGCGAACCGGTCGAGCAGCGCCATCGCCGCCGCGTCGGCGTGCGCTCGATCCACGCCCAACACCTTGCGTGGGGCCAGCGAGACGTTGTCGAGCACTCGCATGTGCGGGAACAGGTTGAAGCTCTGGAACACCATGCCGATGCGACGCCGCACCGGGTTCGGGTCGCGGCCCGGCTCGCTCACGTCTACGCCGTCGAGCAGCACCCGGCCGTCGTCGATCGGTTCCAGCAGGTTGATGCAGCGCAGCAGCGTGCTCTTGCCCGAGCCGGAGGCACCGATCAGCGAGATCACCTCGCTCTCGGCCACGGCGAGGCTGATCCCGTCGAGCACGACGTTGCCGCCGAACGCCTTCGAGACGGCGTCGACGACGATCTTCGCGCTCAACGGACCGCCGTCGCCGAGGTGCGCCGGCGCTGCCTGGCGAGGAGGTGGTCGGTGAGGCGCGTCAGCGGCACGGTGACGGCGAGGAAGATCACCGCGGCGGCGACGTAAGGCGTGAAGTTCGCGAACTTGGCCTTCTCGATCCCCGCCTGGCGCAGGATCTCCACCGGTCCGATCAGGCTGACCAAGGCGACGTCCTTCTGCAGGCTGACGAGGTCGTTCATGAGCGGTGGCACCACGCGCCGCACGGCCTGGGGCATGACCACGTGGCGCATCGTCTGGCTGCTCGACAGCCCGAGCGAGCGGGCGCCCGCGCGCTGGCTCTCGTGGACGCCTTCGATCCCGGAGCGGAACACCTCGGCGACGTACGCGGAGTAGGCGAGGATCAGCGCCACCGAACCCCAGAGCAGCGGGCTGTTCCAGGGCCTCGGCATGCCGAGGCCGGGCACGCCGAAGCCGACGAGGTACATGGTGAGGATCACCGGCACTCCCCGGAACACGTCGGTGTAGACCGCCGCGAAGGCCCGTAACGGAAACAGCGCCGGGCTGCGCACGTTGCGCGCGATCGCGACGAGCATGCCGAACACGAGGATCGCCGGGGCGGTCCAGGCGAAGATCTTGAGATCGAGCACGAACGCGTCGAGCAGGCGGGGGAACGAGTCGCGGAACTGCGCGCCGTCGAAGAAGCTTGCCTTCACCCTGTCCCAGCGCGGCGCGAGCGGGACCAGCAGTACGACCGCGGCGACGACGACCGCGGTGGAGACGGCCGCGATGCCAGCCGAGCGCCGGCGCTGCCGACGCTCGTACTGCTGGCGGCGGGTCAGCACCGGTGGGCTCGGTCGGCGTCTCGGTGGAGGGCGCTCAGTCGACGGGGATCACCGGCGGGCTGTCGGGCTGTTCGGCGAGCCACGTCTGCTCGATCACCGCGAGCTCGCCCGAGTCGCGCAGCGCGGCGAGCGCCGCGTTGACGCACTCGACGAGGTCGTTGTCCTTCTCGAACACCATCCCGAACTCGTCGGCGATGCCGCCGGCGCCGAAGGGGAACTGGGCGATGACCGCCGAGCCCTCGATCTCCACCGCGGAGATGTACAGCGCGGTCGGCAGGTCGGCGACGATCGCGTCGATCTGGTCGGCCTCCAGCGCGGCCTTCGCGCCGACGTTGTCGTCGTACACGAGAGGCGCCGAACTGGGCTCGATGATGTCGACGATGAAGTCGAGGCTCGTCGTGCCGACCTGGGCCCCGAAGCGCAGATCCTTCAGGTCGGCGAGCGTCTCCGCGCCGGCCGCAGCGGACTCGGGGAAGCCCACGATCGCTTGGTTCGTCGCGTAGTAGGGGTCGCTGAAGGTGATGTTCGCGGCCCGCTCTTCGGTGATCGAGTACTGCTGCAGGTTGAAGTCGAAGTTCTTCGCCCCGGGCTGGATCGCCTCGTCGAACGTGGTGCGCACCCAGGTGACGGCCTCACCCTCGAACCCGAGCTGGCCGGCCACGGCGAGCCCCACCGCGGCCTCGAAGCCCTCGCCGCTCTCCGGGGCGTCGTTCAGCACCCACGGTGAGAAGGCGGGGCTTCCCGTGCCGATCGTGAGCGCGCCCTCCTCGAGCGTCTTGCCTTCTGCGCACGCGGCCGGATCCTCGACGTCGCCGCCGGAGCCCCCGGTGTCGGCGGTGTCACCGTTGTCGTCGCCGCCGCAGGCCGCGAGCACGAATGCGGCTGTGGCGAGCAGGGCCAGGGGGCGTCGAGCGGTCATTCGTGTTCCTCCGGTCGTCCGGGTTCTCTCGCGGCGGCGAACGGTCGCCGGCTCGCCGCCGACGCTAGCCCGCAGCTCACGTCCGTCGGGGGAGGTAGGCACCCTTGACGTTGAGACAATGGGTGTCTTAGTGTCTCAAGGATGTCGGCTGCCGAGACCCCCGCGCGCCGCGTGCTCGACGCGGCGAAGCGCTGCATGGAGCGCTGGGGTGTCGACAAGGTGACCGTCGACGACATCGCGACCGAGGCGGGAGTCTCCCGGGCGACGCTCTACCGGATGTTCCCCGGTGGCAAGGACGTGCTGTTCGAGTCGCTGCGCGTCCAAGAGCTCGAGGAGTTCTTCACCCGGTTGAGCGATCACCTGCGCGGCGCCGACAGCTTCGAAGAGATCGCCGTGCGCGCCGTCGTGCACTCCACCCGTGAGCTTCGCGCCGACGAACACCTCGCCCTGATGATGGCCTCCGAACCGGGCACGACCATCTCGTCGCTCACCGTCGACGGGCTGCCGCGCATCATCCGGGTGGCGACGCTGTTCCTCGCCCCGCTCGTCGACCCGTACCTCGACCGCCGCGAGGCCGCTCGCTTCGTCGACCTCGTCGCGCGTCTCGTCATCTCGTACTTCCTCGCCCCCTCCGGCCAGATCGATCTCGGCGACACCGAGTCCGCCCGTGAGTTCTTGCACCAGGTCGTGCTGCCGTCCTTCGCGGCCGCCGTTCCCGCTGCCCACGCCTCCTGACAGCCATCTGACAGCCACTGCCAGCCAAGCAAACCCATCCGTCCCTCCCCTGGAAGGTCACCACCTTGAGCACCACCGAACAGAACCCGACCACCGCTCCCGATGCGGGCGCACGCGACGACTCGGCGATCCTCGACCGCGCGTCGCTGAACGACATCGAGGCCATCCTCTCCGTGACGAACACGTCGGTCGACGAGATCGAACATGTCGTGAAGGACAACGCCGACGCCATCTTCACCTGGGACTACAGCCTCTCCCGGCCGGCACTGCGCAAGCTCTACGAGAAGGCGAAGACCGGCCAGTGGAACGCGACGACGGACCTTCCCTGGGACACCCAGGTCGACCTCGAGCAGGTCGTGTCGGCAGACCAGGTGGCGATCATGGCCGGGCTCGACCCGAACCGCTACGACGGCACGGTGATCGAGCACTGGACCGACAAGGAGTGGCTCGCGTTCGGGATCGAGCAGCGCAAGTGGACGCTGTCGCAGTTCCTGCACGGCGAGCAGGGTGCACTGATCTGCACCGCGAAGATCACCGAGACGGTGCCGTGGTACGACGCCAAGTTGTACGCGTCGACCCAGGTGGTCGACGAGGCCCGCCACGTCGAGGTGTTCGCCCGCTACCTCGACGAGAAGCTCGGCGGCGGATACCAGATCAACGCCCATCTGCGGATGCTGCTCGACGACATCGTCAACGACAGCCGCTGGGACATGACGTACCTCGGGATGCAGGTGATGGTCGAAGGCCTCGCGCTCGCGGCGTTCGGGTTCATGCACCAGATGACCGAAGAGGTGCTGCTGAAGCAGTTGCTGCGCTACGTGATGAGCGACGAGGCCCGCCACGTGGCCTTCGGCGTGCTGTCGCTGAAAGAGGTGTACGAGGGCATGAGCGATGCCGAGATCAAGGATCGCCAGGAGTTCGCCTACGAGGCCGCGGTGCGCATGCGTGACCGGTTCTTGTCACAAGAGGTCTGGGAGCGCATGGGGGTCAACCCGCGCGACATCGTGCCGATCGTGCTGCTCGACCCGACCCGCGACCTCTTCCAGCAGATGCTGTTCTCGAAGATCGTCCCGAACTGCAAGAAGCTCGGCCTGCTCGACCGCAACGAGGCCTGGCTGCGCCGGCGGTTCGAGGAGATGGGCGTCATCCAGTTCGAGGACTGGGAGAACACCGGCGACGAGTACCTGAAGTTCGAGCTCGGGGCCGAGGCACCGAACCCGGTCGCCACCGTCTGAGGCGTGCGCTTCGCAGCGGGTGAGGCCGCCGCGGCGATCGGGGCCGAGCTCGTCGGGCCCGACACGGTCGTCGACGGCGCCACCTTCGACTCGCGCGAGGTGCACCCCGGCCAGCTCTTCGTGCCGCTCGTCGCCGCGCGCGACGGCCACGAGTTCGTCGCCGCGGCACTCGCCCGGGGAGCGGCCGCATACCTCACCGAGCGTGAACCTCAGGGCGCCACCGCCATCCGCGTGCCCGACACGGCGGCGGCGCTGCTCGCGCTCGCCTCGTGGGGCCGCGGCCGCCTGCCCGACAGCGTCGTCGCCGTCACCGGTTCGGTGGGCAAGACGAGCACGAAGGACTTCGTCGCCGCCGTCGCCCGGGCGCGCTTGCGCACCGCCGCCGCCGAACGCAGCTTCAACAACGAGCAGGGTCTGCCGGTCACCATCCTGAACGCCCCCGACGACGTCGAGGTCGTCGTGCTCGAGATGGGGATGCGCGGCCCGGGCGAGATCGCGCGGCTCTGCCGCGTCGGGCGGCCGACGATCGGGGTGGTCACCGGGGTGGGGGAGGCCCACACCGAGCGCCTCGGTGGGCTCGCCGGGGTCGCGCGGGCGAAGGGGGAGCTCGTCGAGGCACTCCCCGCGGCGGGCACGGCGGTGTTGAACGCAGACGATCCGTGGGTGCTGCCGATGGCGGAGCGCAGCGAGGCGCCGGTGCTCACGTACGGGAGCGGAGTTGCTGCCGACGTACGCATCGAGAACCTGCACCTCGACGCGCTCGCTCGTTCGAGCTTTCGCTGTCGCACGCCGTGGGGTGTCGCCGAGGTGCACCTGCGCGTGCCCGGCGCGCACATGGCGGCCAACGCGGCCGCGGCGTTGGCCGCAGCAGGGGTGCTCGGGGTGCCGATCGACGTAGCCGCCGACGCGCTCGCGTCGGCCGCGATCAGTGGGATGCGGATGGAGATGCGCGCCACGTCGTCCGGGGCGACGGTCGTCGACGACTCGTACAACGCGAACCCCACCTCGGTGCTGGCCGCGCTCGACACGCTGGCGGCGATGCATGCCAACCGGCGCGTCGCCGTCCTCGGCCTGATGGCCGAGCTCGACCAGCCGGCCGAGCAGCACCGCGCCGTCGCCGCCCGCGCCGCGGAGCTCGGCGTGCAAGTGGTCGCCGTGGGGACCGACCTCTACGGCATCACCGGCATCGACGCCGACGGAGTGCCCGGCGCCCTCGGCTCACTCGGGAGAGGTGACGCCGTCCTCGTGAAGGGCAGCCGCGTCGCCGGGTTGGAGCGTGTGGTACGGCTCCTCGTCGAGGAAGGCGCTGCGGGGCATCCGTCGTAGGTCGCACCACCACGCGAGGAAGGCGGCGAACGCCGCACCGAAGAGCATCACCGGGCGGGCGCCGATGCGGTCGAAGATCGGCCCGAACGCCAGCCCGCCGAGTGTGACCGACCCGCCGAAGGCCATGAACCACAACGGCATCACCGCCGCGCGCTCGGTGTCGCGCATGTTCTGCTGGAAGACCGTGATCATCGAGGTCGCGGTCAGGAAGTAGAAGAACCCGAGCACCACCCCCACCGGGTAGGCCGGTGCCGGGCTGCGCAGCAGCGCGAACACGGCGAGGCTGACGGCGAAGCCGGCGAAGCCCCGCGCGATCAGCCGGCGCCGATCCATGTTGACGAGCACCGTGCCGACGGCGAGCGCGCCGAGCATCGCCCCGAGCCCCCATACCGCGTAGAGCCACTTGAACGTCGGGCCCTTCGGGTTGACGCCGAGGTTGAGCCGCACCATCGAGGCGAACAGGGCCACGTATACGAGGCTGAAGAACGAAAAGCCGAACATCGCGAGCAGCAGCCGGCCGAGAACGGGGCGCTCCCGCGCGATGCGCACCCCGGTCAACGCCCGCCGCCAGCCGGCCTCGGCGTGATGCGCGACGGGAGACGGGATCGCCACCCGGAGGAGGGCGAGGATCAAGAACACGTAGGTGGCCGCGTTCACGAGGAAGAGCTGGGCGGTGGTCACGCCCCACGCGGCGAGGACGGCGGCGATGGCCGGGCCGATGACGCGGCTGCCGTTCAGCATCACCGAGTTCAGGCTGATCGCGCCCGGCAGGTCGCGCCGGTCGACGAGCATCGGGATCGAAGCCTGGAACGCAGGAGCATTCAGCGCGTTCGCGACCCCGATCGCGAGCTGCGCGAGGAACAAGCCCCAGAGCGGTCCGTCGACGGACACGATCGCGGCGAGCACGACCGAGAAGACGAGCTGAGCCGACTGCATGCTGATCAGCCACGGGCGCCGGGGGACCTTGTCGGCGATGATCCCCCCGGGGATCGACAACACGAGCAGCGGGCCGAGTTGGGCGAAGAGCAGGATCCCGACCATGGCAGCTGACTCGGTGCGGGCGTCGACGTACGCGGGCAGCGCCAGGTTCTGCATCCACGTCCCGACGTTCGACAAGAACAACCCGATCCAGATCAGGCGGAAGTCGGGGTAGGCGAGCGCGGCGCGGGCGGTGCCCGGCTTGGGAGGGGTGCGTGCGCGCCTGGAGGGTTCGCCGAGTTCGGTCATCGGGGGTGGTGGCGGGCCACTTGACCCGTGGGTCAATCGTAGCGACCTGCTTGCGGGCAGCTCCCCGGTTCGGGCGTCAGTGGCCGGGGGTGAACGTGACCGCCAGCCGCTGCGGCCCGAAGATGCCGACGGTGGCCGGCTTCCAGGTGACCGGCCCGTCGAGGCGCAGCCCGGGCAACCGAGTCGCCAGCAACGGCAGCGCCTCTTGCAGCTCGGCCCTCGCCAACGCGGCGCCGAGGCAGTAGTGGATGCCCGAGCCGAACGTGAGCTGGGGTTGGCCGGAGGGCTCGCGGGTGATGTCGAACGTGTCCGGCGCCGGGGATCCGAAGACGGCCTCGTCGCGGTTCGCCATCGCGAGCGACGGCATCACGAGCGTGCCGGCGGGGAACGTGATGTCGCGGTACTCGATCTCTTCGCTCGCGAAGCGACCTGTGCCGCGGACCGCGCCGAAGTAGCGCATCGACTCCTCCACCGCCCGCGCCGCCAGTGCTGGATCGGCGGCGAGGAGCTGCCACTGCTCGGGGTGCTCGGCGAAGACGGCCAATGCACACCCGAGCTGGTTGCGCGTGGTGTCGGTGCCGGCGACGATCACCGCCTCGACCATCATCACCAGCTCGTCGGTGGACAGCCGGTCGCCGGCTTCCTCGGCCGCGATCAGAGCGGTGATGAGGTCGTCGGCAGGACGCTGGCGCCGCTCGGCGATGAGCTCGCGCGTGTACTCGTCGAGCTCGTCCTGCGCGGCGACGATCAGGGGGATCTCCTCGGCCAGGTTCGAGTTGAAGATGCGCAGCACGTCGGTGGCCCAGCGGCTGAACAGCTGCCAGTCCCGCTTCGGCGCGCCGAGCAGCTCGCAGATGATCGGGATCGGATACGGCTCGCAGATGTCGGCGACGACCTCTGCCCGCCCGGAGGCGGCGACCGCGTCGACGAGCCCGTTGACCACTTCCCGCATGAACGGGCGCAGCTTGTCGGCCGCCCGCGGGGTGAACGCGGGAGCCACCAGGCGGCGCAGGCGCGTGTGCTCGTCACCCTCGGTCGACAAGATGCTCTGGCGGCGCCGCGACATGAACTCTGCGTCGTCGATGCCGAGCATCTCGGGGATGCGGGCCGATGCGCTGTGCCAGCGCTTGTCGCGCAGGACGGCGACCACGTCTTCGTAGCGCAGCAGCGTGAAGCCGAACGGGTTGCGCGCGATCCAGTGCTTCCCGGCCACCTCGTGCAGCGCTGCCGCCTGAACGGCGACGTCCTCCTCCAGATCGATGGTGAGCTCCGGGAGGTCGAGCTCGTACACGGTGGTCCCCATGGGCCAAACGTACCCCCGACGCAGGCTCATCTCGGCGGCGGGGACCTTGGTCCCGCCGGGCGGGGGCAGGCGAGGGTTGCCCCGACCCTCCCCGGCGGGGGACGATCGACAACATGGCCGCACCTACGGCGACTACCGCGGCGACGGGGCGCGCCGTGCTCGACGGCAACGAAGCCGTCGCGCGCGTCGCCCACCGGCTTTCCGAGGTGATCGCGATCTACCCGATCACCCCTGCCTCACCGATGGGTGAGTTCGCCGACGACTGGAGCGCGAAGGGCCGGGCGAACCTGTGGGGCGTGGTGCCCGAGGTGGTCGAGATGCAGAGCGAGGCCGGCGCTGCCGGCGCTCTGCACGGCGCCGTCACCCGCGGCGCGCTCGCGACGACGTTCACCGCCTCGCAGGGCCTGCTGCTGATGCTGCCGAACATGTTCAAGATCGCCGGTGAGCTGACCCCGGCGGTGATCCACGTCGCCGCGCGCACGGTCGCCACGCATGCGCTGAGCATCTTCGGTGACCACAGCGACGTGATGGCCGCCCGCTCGACGGGCTTCGCGATGTTGTGCGCGTCGACGGTGCAGGAGGCCCACGACTTCGCGGCCGTCTCGCACTCGGCCACGCTCACCAGCCGGGTGCCGTTCCTGCACTTCTTCGACGGCTTCCGCACGAGTCACGAGATCTCGACGATCAGCGTGCTGAACGACGCGGACCTGAGCGCGCTGATCGACGACGACGCATTGTCCGCCCACCGCCTGCGCGGCCTCGACCCGGAGCGACCCGTGCTGCGGGGGAGTGCGCAGAACCCGGACGTCTTCTTCCAGGCGCGGGAGGCGAGCTCGCCGTTCCACGCCGCCGTGCCGGCCACCGTGCAGGACGCCTTCGACCGCCTCGCTCGGCGCTGCGGGCGCCAGTACCACCTGGTCGACTACTACGGCGCGGCCGACGCGGATCGCGTGATCGTGGTGATGGGCTCCGCCTACGGCACCGTCTGCGAGACCGTCGACGCGCTGAACGCGGCGGGTCAGCGCGTCGGCGTGGCCGTGGTGAGGCTCTACCGCCCCTTCCCGACCGAGGCGCTGCTGCACGCGTTGCCGCCGAGCGTGCGTACCGTCGTCGTGCTCGACCGCACGAAGGAACCGGGGGCGCCGTTCGAGCCGCTGCACCTCGACGTGATGGCCGCGCTGTGGCACAGCGCGCCGCAGCGGTGGGACGAGGGTGGCCCGCCACGCTTGGTCGGCGGGCGCTACGGCCTGTCGAGCAAGGAGCTGACCCCGGCGATGGTCAAGGCCGTGTTCGACGAGGCCGCGACGGCGTCACCGCGCAACGGGTTCACGGTGGGCATCTTCGACGACGTCTCGAACACGAGCATCGAGTGGGATCCCACCTGGCGTACCGACCGGGCGCGGGTGCGGGCCGTCTTCTACGGCCTCGGCAGCGACGGCACGGTGGGGGCGAACAAGAACACGGCGAAGATCGTCGGCGACGACACCTACTTAGAGGTGCAGGCGTACTTCGTGTACGACTCGAAGAAGTCCGGGTCGATGACCGTCAGCCACCTGCGCTTCGATCCCGAACCGATCCGGGGGACCTACCTCGTCGACCAGGCCACGTTCGTCGGGGTGCACCAGTGGATGTTCCTCGACCGGATGCCGGTGCTCGGCACCGCTGCGCCCGGCGCGACGGTGCTGTTGAACAGCCCCTACCCGGCCGACGAGGTGTGGGACCGGTTGCCGGCCGAGGTGCAGGCCGAGGTGATCGGCAAGGGCCTTCAGCTCCACTGCATCGACGCGGCGGCGGTCGCGCGGAAGGCCGGCATCCCCGGGCGGATCAACACCGTCATGCAGACGTGCTTCTTCGCGCTGTCGGGGATCTTGCCGATGGACGAGGCGCTCGCCAAGCTCGCCGACGCGATCCGCTACTCGTACGGCAAGCGCGGCGAAGTCGTGGTCGAGCGCAACCTGGCCGCGATCGACACCACCCTCGAGGGCCTGCACCCTGTCCCGGTAGGAGCCACGGTCACCTCCACCCGGCAGCTCGCGCCCGTCGTGCCCGACGGTGTAGACGGCTTCGTCGCCCGCGTCACCGCCCGCATGATCGCCGGGGAGGGCGACCTGTTGCCGGTCAGCGCGTTCCCGCCCGACGGCACGTTCCCGACGGCGACCTCGAAGATCGAAAAGCGCACCATCGCCGCCGAGATCCCGATCTGGGAGCCGGACCTCTGCATCGACTGCGGCAAGTGCGCGATCGTCTGCCCCCACGCGTCGATCCGGATGAAGGCGTACGACCCCGCGCAGCTCGAACGCGGCGAGGTGTCCGCCGGGTCGCTGAAGAGCAAGGGCTTCCGCAGCCGTGAGGTGCCGGGGCTGCTGCTCACCGTGCAGGTCGCCCCCGACGACTGCACCGGATGCGGCGTGTGCGTCGTCCAGTGCCCCGCCCACGACAAGAGCCAGGTCAAGCGGCGGGCGATCAACATGGCGCCGATCGGCGACCACCTGGATGTCGAACGGCTCGCCTGGGACGCGTTCTTGGCCGTCGACGAGGCCGACACCGCGCAGTGGGAGCCGGACACGGTGAAGACGAGCCAGCTGCGCACGCCGCTGTTCGAGTTCTCCGGAGCCTGCGCGGGTTGCGGCGAGACGCCCTACCTGAAGCTGCTCAGCCAGCTCTTCGGCGACCGGATGATCGTCGCCAACGCCACGGGCTGCAGCAGCATCTACGGGGGCAATCTGCCGACCACGCCGTGGGCGGTCGACGAGCACGGCCGCGGCCCGGCGTGGAGCAACAGCCTGTTCGAGGACAACGCCGAGTTCGGCCTCGGGATCCGCCTCGCGTGGGAGGGCCAGCGCCGGTACGCACTCGAACTGCTCGACCGGCTCGCGCCCGACGTCGGCGGCGACCTCGCCGATCTCGTCCAGGGCGGACTCGACGCGGGTGACGACGTGGGGATCCGCGCCCAGCGTGAGCTCGTCGCCGAGTTGCGCCGGCGCCTCGCCCGCCTAGACACGCCCGACGCCCGTCGTCTGGGCGACCTGTGCGGCACCCTCGTGCGCAGCAGCTTGTGGATCATCGGGGGCGACGGCTGGGCCTACGACATCGGCGCCGGTGGCCTCGACCACGTCCTCGGCAGCGGCCGCAACGTCAACATCCTCGTGCTCGACACCGAGGTGTACTCCAACACCGGTGGCCAGGCGTCGAAGGCGACACCGCGTGGTGCCGTCGCCAAGTTCGCCGCCGGTGGCAAGTCGATCGCGAAGAAGGACCTCGGGCTGGAGGCGATGTCGTTCGGCAACGTCTACGTCGCCCACATCGCGCTCGGCGCGAGCGAGCAGCAGACGGTGCGGGCGCTGCTCGAAGCAGAGGCTCACCCGGGAGTGTCCCTCGTGATCGCTTACAGCACCTGCATCGCGCACGGGTTCGAGATGAGCCGTTCGATGGAGCAGCAGAAGCTGGCCGTGCGCAGTGGCCACTGGCCGCTGTACCGCTACCGCCCCGGCGCCGGGGAGCTGACCCACCCGTTCGAGCTCGACACCCAGGCGCCGAGCGTTCCGTACGGCGACTTCTTGCGCAGCGAGGGCCGTTTCGCCGTCCTCGCGCGCAGCGATCCGAAGCGCGCCGCCGAGCTGTTCCGGCTGGCCGAGGAGGACGCTCGCGATCGTTGGGCGTACTACGAGCAGATGGCCGGAATGGAGCGATCGGCGCCCGGTCAGGCCACCGACGGCCTCGGCAGCAGCGGCGAAGAAGAGGGGGATGTGCAATGAGCGTCGACCTTCGAGCCCGTTACCTCGGCATGGAGCTGTGCAGCCCGGTCGTCGCCTCTGCGGGCCCGGTCACCGGCAACCCGGCCCACTGGGAGGCACTCGTCGAAGCGGGGGTCGGCGCCGTCGTGCTGCCGTCGTTGTTCGAGGAGCAGATCGAGCGTGAGGCGTTCGCCGTCGACGACCTGTTCGGGGCCGGATCGGAGTCGTACGGCGAAGCGCTGTCGTACCTGCCGGACCTCGACCTCGGCGACACCGGCCCTGCCCACCACCTGAGCCTGGTCGAGCAGGCCGTCGAGCGGTTGTCGGTGCCGGTGATCGCGAGCGTCAACGGCACGAGCACCGGCGGGTGGGTGCGGTACGCCCGCCACCTGGCCGACGCGGGTGCGGCGGCGATCGAGCTGAACGTGTACGACGTCATCACCGATCCGGAGGAGTCCGCGCTCGACGTCGAACGCCGCCTGATCGAGCTCGTCGAATCGGTGCGGGCCGAGATCGGGGTGCCCTTGGCGGTGAAGCTGTCGCCGTGGTTCACCGCGCTCGCCCACCTCGCCCGCGCCCTCGAAGGTGCCGGAGCGGACGGCCTGGTGCTGTTCAACCGCTTCTACCAGCCTGACATCGACTTGGAGACGCTGTCGGTGACGCCGCATCTGCAGCTGTCGGCCTCCACCGAGAGCCGCCTGCCGATGCACTGGATGGGCATCCTCGACGGGGTGGTCGAATGCTCACTCGCGGCGAGCGGCGGCGTCGACACCGCCGACGACGCGGTGAAGCTGCTGCTCGCCGGCGCCGACGTGGTGATGACCACGAGCGCCTTGCTGCGCCACGGGCCGGCCCACGTGCAGACGCTCCTCTCCGGGCTGCGCGGGTGGATGGTGGAGCGTGAGTACTCGAGCGTGGTGCAGCTCGTCGGCAGCGTCAGCCAGCGCAACATCGCCGACCCCGAGCTGTACGAGCGCGCGAACTACTACCAGGTGCTCCACAGCTGGTGACGCTCTCGGTGCAAAGGTCAGCAGCAGTCGTGTCCTAGGTCCCCTGATCGTGCTCGGCTTCTCTGACATGATTGACATGACATCGAACCGGCCCACGATGGGTGAGGCCGCAGCCCGTCATGGGAGGAAAGTCATGAAGCGCCGTACCTTGGACCTGCTCTTCAGCGCCGGGGGTGTGCTCTTCGCCGTGCTGTTCTTGATCCTCGGCCTCGTGCTGCAGAATCAGGCGAACTTCGCCGACGACTACGTGCACGACCAGCTCAGCGCCCAGCGCATCTCGTTCCCGGAGGAGTACGCGAGCGGTGAGACCGAGGTCGAGGGCAGTGGCTGCCTCACCGACTTCGCCGGCAAGGACCTGACCACCGGCAAGATGGCCGAGTGCTACGCGAACTTCTACATCGCGACGCACATGGCGCACAGCGCCGAGGAGGCCGGGTTGGCCGGTGAGACCTATGCCACGGTCGGCGGGGTGCTGCGGACCGCGCAGGCCGATCTCGCCGCCGCGGAAGAGGCCGGCGAGGACACCACCGAGCTCGAGGCCCGCGTGGCCGAGGTGTCGGGACTGCGCGAGAGCATGTTCAAGGGCGAGACGCTGCGTGGTCTGCTCCTGACGACGTTCGGGTTCAGCATCTTCGGTGAGCGCGCGGCAACAGCCGCCATCGTCTGCTTCCTCGCCGCGGCGCTGCTGTTCCTGCTCTCGATCGCCGGGTTCATCCACGCCCTGCGCACCCCGGAGAGCGAGCGGGTGTTCGTCGAGACCACCTGAGCGGTTCGGTGCGAGCCGTCAGCCGCCGAGCGCGGTGAGCGGGTCGACGTAGGGCACCGTGAGGAACTCGGCCACCGGTGCGTTCGTGACGTGGCCGGCGACGACGTTGACGCCGTGGGCGAGCGAGGCATCGCGCCTCGCCGCCCCGGCAACGCCGTGTACGGCCACCTCGAGCTGGTAGGGCAGCGTCGCGTTCGTCAGTGCATACGTGCTGGTGTGCGGCACCGCTCCGGGCATGTTGCCGACCGCGTAGTGGAGCACGCCGTGCACCTCGTACACCGGGTCGGTGTGGCTCGTCTCGTGGATGGTCTCGATGCAACCGCCCTGGTCCACCGCGACGTCGACGATCACTGAGCCCGGTCGCATCCCGGCCACCATGTCCTCGGTGACGACGACCGGGGCGCGCCCCCCGGCGACGAGCACCGCGCCGATGACGAGGTCGGCGTCGGCGAGGTTCCGCTCGATCGCCCCGCGGTTGGACGCGAGCGTCATGATCCTGCCCTTGTTGATCTGGTCCACCCAGCGCAGGCGGTCGAGGTTCTTGTCGAACAGCACCACCTCGGCCTCCATGCCGGCCGAGATCCAGGCCGCGTTCCAGCCGACGTTGCCCGCTCCGAGCACGACCACCTTGGCCGGCTGCACCCCGGGTGCGCCGCCGAGCAGCACACCGCGCCCGCCGTTGTGGCGCTCCAGGTAGTGGGCGCCCATCTGCGGGGCGAGTCGCCCGGCGACCTCGCTCATCGGGGCGAGCAGGGGTAGGCCCCCGTCGGCGACCTGGACGGTCTCGTAGGCGACCGCGACGGTGCCCGAGCTGATGAGCCTCTTCGCCACGTCCGGATACGCGGCGAGGTGCAGATACGTGAAGAGGGTCAGCCCCGGGCGGAGGAAGTCGTACTCCTCGGGGCGGGGCTCTTTCACCTTCACCACCATCTGCTGCGACCAGGCATCGGCCGCAGTGGGCACGATCGTGGCCCCCACGGCGACGTAGTCGGCGTCGGTGATGCTCGCCCCCACCCCTGCACCGGTTTCGACGAACACGTCGACCCCGGCCCGCTCGAGCTCACGGACGCCGTCGGGGGTCATCGCCACCCGGTGCTCGGCCGTCTTGATCTCCCTCGGTACGCCCACCGTCGTGATCTGCGCGGTCATCCGCCCATCATTGCCGCTCTCCTGTGCTACGAACAGCGGCCATGAGGTCATTCCACAACTTCGTCGACGGGCACCACACCGACGCGGCCGACGGCCGCACGACGACCGTCGTCAACCCGGCCACCGGTGAGGCCTACGCCACGGCTCCGCTGTCGGCGGCCGCCGACGTAGACGCGGCCATGGCGGCGGCCGCCAAGGCGTTCGAATCGTGGGGGCAGACGACGCCTTCGGAGCGGTCGCTCGCCCTGATCCGGATCGCCGACGCGGTCGAGGCGCGCGCCGACGAGCTGGTCGCGCTCGAGGTGGAGAACTGCGGCAAGCCGCGCGCCCTGACCGTCAGCGAGGAGATCCCGCCGATGGTCGACCAGATCCGCTTCTTCGCCGGGGCCGCTCGCCACCTGGAGGGCAGGAGTGCGGGCGAGTACATGGCGAACATGACGTCGATCATCCGGCGTGAGCCGGTCGGCGTCTGCGCCCAGGTCGCTCCCTGGAACTACCCGATGCTGATGGCGGTGTGGAAGTTCGCCCCGGCGCTCGCCGCCGGCAACACCGTGGTGTTGAAGCCGAGCGACACCACGCCGGCGACGACGACCCTGCTCGCCGAGATCGCGGCCGAGTTCCTGCCCGCCGGCGTGTTCAACGTCGTCTGTGGCGACAGGGACACTGGCCGCCAGATGGTGGAGCACGACACGCCGGCGATGGTCTCCATCACCGGTTCGGTGCGCGCGGGGATGGAGGTCGCCGGGTCGGCGGCGAAGAGCCTGAAGCGCGTCCACCTCGAGCTCGGTGGCAAGGCTCCCGTGGTCGTGTTCGACGACGCCGACATCGAAGCCGCGGTCGAGGGGATCTCCGTCGCCGGGTTGTTCAACGCCGGCCAGGACTGCACCGCGGCCACCCGCGTGCTCGCCGCAGGTGCGGTCTACGACGACTTCGTCGCTGCGCTCGGCGAGGCGGTGGCGGCTTCGAAGACCGGCATGCCCGACGACGAGGACGTGCTCTTCGGCCCGGTCAACAACGCGAACCAGCTCGCCAGGGTGGCCGGCTTCGTCGAGCGCACTCCCGCCCATGCGCGCGTCGTCACCGGCGGGCAGCAGGTGGGCGACAGCGGGTACTTCTACGCCCCCACCTTGGTCGCCGACCTGGTCCAGGCCGACGAGATGATCCAGAACGAGGTGTTCGGGCCGGTGATCACCGTGCAGCGCTTCGGTGACGAGGCGGAGGCGCTGCGGTGGGCCAACGGCGTCGAGTACGGCCTCGCGTCGAGCGTGTGGACCAAGGACTTCGGGCGCGCGATGCGCATGGCCAAGCATCTCGACTTCGGATGCGTGTGGATCAACACGCACATCCCGCTCGTCGCCGAGATGCCCCACGGCGGCTACAAGAAGTCGGGCTACGGCAAGGATCTCTCCGCGTACGCACTCGACGACTACACCCGCATCAAGCACGTGATGGCCAACCTCGACAGCTGACCGACGTCAGCGCCGGTGGAACTCCTCCCAGGTGGAGGACAGCACCTCGCGGAGCGTGTCGCCGATGAACGTCAACTCCTCCTCGCCGCACACGAGCGGCGGAGACAGCACCACGACCGGGTCGGCGCGGTCGTCGGCACGGCAGATCAGGCCGGCTTCGAAGAGCTTGGGGGAGAGGGTGCCGCGCAGCAGCCAGTCGCACTCCTCGGGGGAGAACGTCTCCTTGGTGTCGCGGTGCTTCACCAGCTCGGCCACCCGGAAGTAGCCGCAGCCGCGCACGTCGCCGACGATCGGCAGCTCGGCCAGCGACGCCATCACGTCGTCGAACAGGGCGGCGTGGCGCCTCACGTTGCCGCACAGGTCTTCGTCCTCGATGATGTCGAGGTTGGCGTTCGCCACCGCGCAGCTCACCGGGTGGCCGCCGAACGTGAGCCCGTGCAGGAACGTGCGCGCCGGGTCCTCGACGAAGGGCGCCGCGATCCGCGCCGAGACGATCACCCCGCCGAGGGGCGCGTACCCACTCGTCACGCCCTTCGCGAACGTGATCATGTCGGGCTGGTAGCCGAAGCGCTCCGCCCCGAACCAGTGGCCGAGCCGGCCGAACGCGCAGATCACCTCGTCGCTGACGAGCAGCACTCCGTGGCGGTCGCAGATCTCGCGGATCCGTTGCCAGTAGCCCTCCGGCGGGGTCAGCGCGCCGCCGGTGTTCTGCACCGGTTCGGCGATCACGCACGCGACCGTGTCGGGGCCTTCCATCTCGATCCGCCGCTCCAGGTCGTCCGCGCAGGCGAGGGTGCAGGCGGGCGCGGCGGCGCACAGCTTGCATCGGTAGCGGTTGGTGTTCGCGATCTTCACCGTTCCGGGGAGGAGTGGCTCCCAAGGGTTCTTGATGCCGGGGATGCCGGTGATGCTGAGGGCGCCGAGGGTGGTGCCGTGGTAGGCGTAGTGGCGGCTCACGATCTTGCGCCGCAGAGGTTGGCCGATCGCCTGGAAGTACTGCACGGCGAGCTTCCATGCGCTCTCCACCGCCTCGCCCCCGCCGGTGGTGAAGAACACCCTGTCGAGGTCGCCCGGGGCCAGCTCGGCCAGCCGGCGCGCGAGCTCGATGCCCGGCTCGTGCCCGAACGACCACAGCGGGAAGTACGCGAGCTTGGACGACTGGCGGGCGGCGGCCTCGGCCAACGCCTGGCGGCCGTGGCCGACCTGCACGGTGAACAGCCCCGACAGCCCGTCGAGGTAACGCCGGCCGTGCTGGTCGAAGATGTACGCGCCCTCGCCGCGGGTGATCACCGGCATCTCCGCCCGCTGCCAGGTGGCGAGTTGGGTGAAGTGACCCCACAGGTGACGGCGGGCGTCGTCGGTCTGTGACCGCAGTCTCGACTCGTCGTCTGCTCCCACGCTAGTGAGCACCCCATTCGTAGGTCTGCTTGACGAGGTCGAGGTAGATGAAGCACTCCGTGCTGACCACCCCCGGCACCTCGCGGATGCGGTTGGTCAGGTCGAGCAGTTGGGCGTCGTCGTCGACGACGACCTCGGCGAGCAGGTCGAGCGAGCCGGCGGTGACGACGAGGTAGTCGATCTCCGGCATCGGTTCGAGCTGCTCGGCGACGACGTCGGTGCGTCCGCTGGTGCGCACGCCGACGAGCGCCATCCGCCGTTTGCCCAGCTTCAGCGGGTTCGTGACGGCGGTGATCTGGATGACGTCGAGGTCGACCAGGCGCTGCACGCGCTGACGGGTGGCGGCCTCGGACAGCCCGACCGCTCCGCCGAGGCGGGTGTAGGGGATGCGGCCGTCGTGTTGCAGGGCTTCGATGATCGCCCGGTCGACGTCGTCGATCGGCGTGGCGGACCGCTTCACGGGGCGACCTCCTGTCGTCGGGCGGGCGCGGTTCTGGTGGCCATCCGCCCGGTCGACAAAAGGTATCCGTTGCGTCAGGCGGTCGATTGCATGCGATCCGTCCCGGGAGTGGCAATATGGCGGCGCCGGCGGGGTGCCTGGGGTCGCCGGGGGTCCTCGAGGCCCGACGCGGAGGAGGGGTCGCAGTGAACGACGAGGCCGTGCCCGCCGCCGAGCGCGATGTGATCGTGCTCGAGGCGGTGCGCAAGGAGTTCGGCATGTTCGTCGCCGTCGAGCGTGCGGACTTCGCCATCAAGCGCGGCGAGTTCTTCTCGCTCCTCGGACCGTCGGGCTGCGGCAAGACGACGCTGCTCAAGATGATCGCCGGATTCGAGCAGCCGACGAGTGGCCGGGTGCTGCTAGAGGGCGTCGACGTGTCGAACGTGGCGCCCCACGAGCGCAACGTCAACACCGTGTTCCAGCAGTACGCGCTGTTCCCGCACATGTCGGTGTACGACAACGTCGCGTTCGGGTTGCGGGCGAAGAAGGTCCCCGCTGCCGACGTGCGCCGGCGATCGATCGAGATGCTCGACATCGTGCGCCTCGGCGAGTTCGCGCGACGCCGCCCCGCGCAGCTCTCCGGCGGTCAGCAGCAGCGCGTCGCGCTCGCGAGGGCGCTCGTCAACATGCCGAGCGCGTTGCTGCTCGACGAGCCGCTCGCCGCGCTCGACCTGAAGCTGCGTGAGGCGATGCAGCTGGAGTTGAAGCGCATCCAGCGCGAGGTGGGCATCACGTTCATCTTCGTCACCCACGACCAGCACGAAGCACTGACGATGAGCGACCGCATCGCGGTGATGAGCCGCGGCCGGGTGGAGCAGATCGGCACCCCGGAGGACATCTACGGCCGGCCCTCGAGCGTGTTCGTGGCGGGCTTCATCGGTTCGGCCAACCTGCTGCCCGGCACGGTCGCCGGCGCCGCGTCGGCCACCCCGGTCGTCGCTCTCGACTGCGGACCGCGGATCGCGGTGCCGAGCGTCGACGACCGAACCGATGGCACGCCGGTGACGGTGATGCTGCGCCCGGAACGGTTCTCGGTCAGTGGCACCGAGGAAGCCGACGACCGGAGCCTGGCGGGCATCGTGCAAGACGTCATCTTCCAGGGATCGGCGGTGCGGCTCCTCGTGCACCTCGACGACGGCACCGAGGTGGTCGCGTCGGTCGAGGCCGACGACGACCTGCCCGAGCTCGCCCACGGTTCCGGGGTGTGGCTGCGCTGGTCACCCGACGCGCCGTTCGTGCTGAGCGGTCGCTCCGACATCGTCGGCGCGACCACCACCGACGTCGACGAGGTTCAGGCCACCCTCGACGGCCGCCCGGTGGGCGACACCCTCACCTCGGCGGCGGAGGCGGCTGCGCCCCCCGAACGCCGGCTCGGGCGCCGGGCCTTGCTCATCGGCGGAGGCGCCGCCGGCGCGGCCGCGGTCGTGGCCGGGGTGCTGGCCGTGACCGGTGACGGTGGTGGCGGAGGCGGTGAAGGTGACGGAGGCGGCGACGGCACGGCGGGTGGCAGCAGCACGCTCGGAACCGGCGAGACCGAGTTGCGGGTGCTCAACTGGCAGGCCTACATCGACCCGAGCGAGGACGGCGCGGTGGGCACCGTCGACCGCTTCAGCGAGGCGACCGGGGTCGACATCACCTACAGCGAGGACTTCAACGACAACAACGAGGTCTTCGCGCGCGAGCTGGAACCGATGCTCGGCACGGGGCAGCCGGCCGCCTACGACATCGTCTGCCCGACGAACTGGATGGCGGCGCGGTTGAAGCGTCTCGGATGGTTGGAGCCGTTGCCCCTCGACCGCATCCCGAACCGGGCCAACCTCGAGGACCGCTTCTTGAACCAGAAGTGGGACTTCGGCGCCGTGAACAGCCTGCCTTGGCAGGCCGGCACCACCGGCATCGCCTACAACCCCGAGCTCACCGGGCGTGAGCTCGGCAGCATCATGGACCTGTTCGACCCGGAGTTCAAAGGCCGGGTGGCGATGCTCACCGAGATGCGCGACAGCGTCGGCCTGGTGATGCTCGGACTCGGCCACGACCCTCGTGTGGTCGACGAGGACGGGGCGATGGAGGCGATCGAGCGGATCGCCCAGGCCACGGCCGACGGCCAGTTCCGGGCGTTCACCGGCAACGAGTACCTGCGCAGCCTGGAGAGCGGCGACTTCGTCGCGTGCGTCGCCTGGTCGGGCGACATCGTGCAGCTCCAGTACGACCGTCCCGACATCCAGTACCGGATCCCGGAAGAGGGCGGGATGAGCTGGTACGACGCGATGGTCATCCCGAAGGGTGCGCCGAACGGTTTCGCCGCCGCCAAGTGGATGGACTTCGTCTACGACCCGGCCCAGGCCGCTCAGATCACGGCCTGGGTGCAGTACGTCACCCCTGTGAAGGGTGTCCGCGACGAGCTCGTGAAGATGGGCGGAGACGCGGCGCTGCTCGCGGACAGCCCGATCCTGTTCCCGACCGAGGAGGAATCGGCGCGGTTGGCGGTGTTCGCCGACCTTCCCGACGAGGTCGACCAGGCGCTGTCGGACGCCTTCCTGCAGATCATCGGGGGCTGAGCCATGGCCGCTGCAGACACCACCGACTCCCGGGTCCTGCGCTCCGGCCGACGGATCCCCTACCTGCTCGTGCTTCCCGGGCTGGCGTTCCTCTTCGTGTTCTTCGTGGTCCCCCTGATCACGCTGCTGAAGATCTCGCTGTCCACCAAGCCCGACCGCTTCCTGCCGAACTACGAGTTCACGTGGGAGTGGAGCAACTTCTCGGCGGCGTTCACCGACTTCGGCTCCCAGCTCGTGCGCGCCTTCGCGTACGCGGCGATCGCGACCGTCTTCTGCCTGTTCATCGCGTACCCGATCGCGTACTTCATCGCGTTCAAGGCCGGTCGCTGGCGCAACCTGTTGCTCGGGCTGGTGATGGTGCCCTTCTTCACCAGCTTCCTGCTGCGCACGATCGCGTGGCAGTCGCTGTTGAACGACAGCGGTCCGGTGTTGCGCTTCGTGAAGGCGGTGAGCATCGACGGGCTGCTCGAGCGGCTCGGCATCCTCGACCAGGGACGCCTGCTGAACACGCAGGCAGCCGTGATCGGCGGGCTGACGTACAACTTCTTGCCGTTCATGCTGCTGCCCATCTACGTCAGCCTGGAAAAGATCGACATCCGCCTCGTCGACGCCGCGTCAGACCTCTACGCGCCGTTCTCACGCACGTTCCGCAAGGTGATCCTGCCGCTCTCCCTGCCCGGCGTGTTCGCCGGCACGTTGCTCACGTTCATCCCCGCCACCGGCGACTTCATCAATGCCGAGCTGCTCGGCAACACCCAGTCGAAACAGGTGATCGGCAACGTCGTGCGCATCCAGTTCCTCAACCGCAACGACTACCCGACAGCGGCGGCGATCAGTTTCGTGCTGATGGCGATCATCACCTTGCTGGTGCTGTTGTACGCGAAGTTCCTCGGGACGGAGGACCTGGTATGAGCCGTCGACTCGGCCGCCGACCGCTCGGCACCTGGCTGCTGTACGTGGCCACGGCGCTCGGGATGATCTACCTGTTCGTCCCCCTCGTGACCATCGCCGTCTTCACCTTCAACGCGCCAGAGGGACGGTTCAACACGAGTTGGAGCGGATTCACGCTGGACAACTGGAAGAACCCTTTCCCGGCCGGCGACTACACCGACGCGTTCAAGGAGAGCCTGCGCGTCGCCTTCGTGGCCTGCACGCTCGCCACCGCGCTCGGCGCGCTCGTCGCCCTTGCCATCTCCCGCTACCGGATGCGCGGCGGGGCGGCGATCAACCTGCTGCTGGTGCTGCCGCTGACGACCCCCGAGATCGTCATGGGCGCATCGCTCTTCACCCTGTTCTTCAACCAGGGGGTCGACCGCGGCTTTTGGACGATCGTCATCGCGCACACGATGTTCTGCCTGTCGTTCGTCGCGCTCACCGTGAAGGCACGCACCCGTGGCCTCGACTGGTCACTCGAAGACGCCGCCGCGGACCTCGGGTCGCCGCCGCTACGGACGTTCGTGAAGATCACGCTGCCGATGATCGTGCCCGGTGTGGTCGCCGCGTTCTTGCTGTCGCTCGCGCTGTCCATCGACGACTACATCATCACCTCGTTCGTCGCCGGGGACGTGTCGACGTTCCCCCGCGAGATCTTCGACTCGTCGCGCGTCGAGATCCCACCCCAAGTGCACGTGATCGCCACCCTCGTCATGCTGGTGGCCATCGCGATCCTCGTCATCGGAACGCTCGCCGGCAATCGTCGCGAGGCGCGCTCGGGGTAGGCGGTAACCTTCGCCCCCGATGCCAAGTCCCGACGCACCTCGGATCGCTCTCGCTCCGGAGGGCACGGCGGCTTGGATGAGCGAGGCGATAGTGGCCGGCGGGGGCGAGGTCGTGCCCTTGGCGGACGCCGAAGCCCTCGTCTGGGGAGCACCGCGTGACCCCGAAGGCCTGGCCCGCGTCCTCGACCGTCACGCCCATCTGCGGTGGGTGCAGCTGCCCTTCGCCGGCATCGAGCAGTACGTGGGCCTCGTCGACGACGACCGTCAATGGACCTGTGGCAAGGGCGTCTACGCCGAGCCGGTGGCCGAGCTCGCGCTCGCGCTCGCGCTGGCCGGGATGCGTGGGCTCGGCACCTACGCGCGCGCCTCGACATGGGTCGGTCCCCGTGGTGCGAACCTCATGGGGGCGCGGGTCACCGTGCTCGGCGGTGGTGGCATCGCCGAGTCCCTGCTGCGCCTCCTCGCCCCCTTCGATTGCCACGTCACCGTCGTGCGCAACAGGTTGATCGACGTCGACGGCGCCGACGTGGTGCTCGAGGCCGACCGGTACACCGACGCGCTGCCGGGGGCCGACCTCGTCGTCGTCGCCCTCGCGCTCACCCCCGAGACCGACGGGCTCATCGGACGTGAGGAACTGGAGATGATGGAAAGCCACGCGTGGCTGGTCAACGTCGCCCGTGGCCGCCACGTCGTCACCGACGACCTCGTCCACGCATTGCGCCACGACGTGATCGGCGGCGCCGGCCTCGACGTGACCGAGCCCGAGCCGCTTCCCGACGGTCATCCGCTGTGGTCACTGCCGAACTGCTTGATCACGCCCCATGTCGGCAACACCCCGGCGATGGCGGTGCCGCTGCTCTCGGCGCGCATCAGCGAGAACGTGAAGCGGTGGGCCGCCGGCGAAGAGCTGATCGGCCCCGTCTACAGCGACCTCGGCTACTAGGGGACCGCGCCGCCCTAGCGTTGGCGCCATCGCCGACCATTACGAGCGCCTCGGCGTCGCCCGCGGAGCGACTCCCGACGAGATCCGTGCCGCATACCGCCGACTGGCCCGGGAGCACCACCCCGACGCGGCGGGGGCAACTGGTGCCGGATCACCGGCCGCGATTTCGGCGATGTCGGCGATCAACGAGGCCTGGCACGTGCTCTCCGACCCTGCCCGGCGGGCGCGCTACGACGCGGGACTGCGTGACGGGGTCGTCGCCGGCGGCGGCTCGGCGCAGGGCGTGTCGTCACCGTCGTTCGAGCCACGGCTCGATCCGCTGCGGCGCTACACGGACCCGCCGCGCTTCCCGTGGCGCTTCGTCGTCGTCACCGTCGTGCTCGGTGCGCTCGCCATGCTGGTCGTCGGCGCGCTGGTCGAGCCGCCGGGCCCGGCGCCCGTCGACAACCTGCTGCAGCCCGGCTCGTGTGTGACGCTCGACGAGGCGCGCAACGAGGCGGCGGAAGTGAGCTGCGACGGTGACCACGATGCAGTCGTCGAGCAGTTGCTCCCGTTCGACGCGCTGTGCCCGGTCGGCACCGAGTCGTTCCGTGACCGCCAGGGGATGGGGCAGGCATGCGTGCAGCGGTCGTGAACGACTCACCGCGACCCGCTCGCCCGCGTTGGCTACCGTCCAGGCCATGACGCGCACCGCCGGCCCCTCGCAGCCGCGCCCGGCAGGGCGCGACAAGATGCCGCTCGCGTCGCTCGTGCTCGGCATCACCGGGATCGTGCTGTTCTTCTTCCTGATCCCGGCGGCCACGGCTCTGGTGCTCGGCACGATCGCCGTGCGCAACGCCAAGGAGACCCCTGGTCAACCGGGTCTGCGCATGGCGCAGGCGGGGATGGCCCTCGGTGCGCTCGGCGTCGGGATCTTCGTAGTGGCCGCGGTGGCCACGGCGCTCGACGCTCTCGGCTGATATCCTGCGTCTCCCGCAAGGGCGATTAGCTCAGTCGGCTAGAGCGCTACGTTCACACCGTAGAGGTCGTGGGTTCGAGCCCCGCATCGCCCACCACACCGCATCGACGATCTCCCTGGTCGCCGGCGGCCGGCCGGGCCTCGAGCTCGGTTTGGCGGACGGGGCGATCGGGGTAGTCGGGCGACATGAGCGAGAACGACCAGACCCGCACAAGTCCCGACGAGGCCGCGGGAGAGCGGTTCCACGAACCCGTCGCCGACAGAGCGCCGACCCCGGAGGAAGAGCGCGCCGCAGAGCGTGCCGCGCAGTCGGTCGACGTAGAGGAGACCGCCGAGCATTTCGAGGAGGCCGCGCGGATCGGCGCGAACGTGCGCGGCGAGGGCGAGATCGAGCCCCCTACACCACGCTGAACGAGGTACCCGACCCGGCGAGGCACCTCGGGTAGGTTGCCGACGTGCGTCGAACGTGCGAACGACCCGGGTGCGCAGAACCCGCGTCGGTCGCCTACGGCATGACCCCCGAGGACCTGGTCGTCTGGCTGGACAGCTTCGATGCGGCGGCCGGTGGGCCTCGCCCGGGCCTGCTCTGCCTCCGCCACGCGAACTCGATGGTGGTACCGGTCGGCTGGACGTTGGACGATCGCCGCGAGCCGGTGCCGCGCCTGTTCCGACCGCCGGTGGCGCAAACCGCGGAGCGTGACCCGTCGGGGCCCATGCGCCGGCCGCGGCGACACGTGGTCGAGACGCCCGAGCTCTTCGATCGCGACGCCCCCGGCGGGGAAGGCGCGCCGCCGGCGGCTGACGGCGCCGGGGAGGACCCCGAAGGGGTCGCCGCCGTGAGCTGGAGCCCGCAGTTCGACCAGGAAGACGACCTCGACGGTCTGCTGCACGCGGATACGCCGCTGCTCGCGCGGGCGTTCCGCACCGGCGGCCGCCCGCGGAAGTGAACGCGATGGACGCCCGCGCCGACCTTCTCGCGCCGTGCGATCCCGCGGAGGTGTTCGCGTGGGTCGACGACCTCTCCCGCTATCCGTCCTGGATGCGCCTCGTCCACCGCGCCGACGCCGAGCCGACGTCGTCGACCGGTGCAGATCCGGCGTGGGCGGTCGAGCTGCGCGGGCGCCTCGGACCATTCGCCCGCTCCAAGCGGCTGCGCATGCTGCGTACCGCCTGCGACGAGCCCAACCACGTGCGCTTCGAACGCCGCGAGGTCGACGGCCGGCGCCACAGCCCGTGGGTGCTCGACGTGCAGATCCGTCCCGCGACAGCAGCCGAGGAACCGGCGAGGTCCAAGTTGGAGATGTCGCTCCACTACGGCGGGCGGCTGTGGAGCCCGCTGCTCGAGCGGCTGCTGCACGACGAGATCGAACGCGGGCGCGACCGCCTGCTGGTGCTGCTCAGCTCCGACGGCTGACGGCGAACGCGCTGTAGCGCCCATCCGCGCGGTGCTCGAGCGTCAGCTCGAGCTCGAAGCACTCGCTCAGCGCCTCGGCGGTGAGGGTGTCGCGCAGCGGCCCCGCGGCCAGCATCCGACCGTCTCGCAGCAGCAGCACGTGGGTGATGCCGGGCGGGATCTCGTCGACGTGGTGGGTGACCAGAACGAGAGCGGGGGAGCCCGCCGCGCCGGCCAGCTCGGCGAGGGCTTGCACCAGATGCTCGCGCCCGGCGAGGTCGAGCCGGGCGCTCGGCTCGTCGAGCAGCACCAGGCCGGGATCGGTCATCAACGTCCTCGCGAGCAAGGTGCGCTGCTGCTCGCCCGAGGAGAGCGATCCGAAGCTGCGCGTGGCGAGGGCGGCGACACCCATCTGCGCGAGACAGGCGCCGGCGCGGGCGCGGTCGGCGTCGTCGTAGGAGTGCCACCACGGTTCGAGGGCGGCGAACTTGGCGGTCATCACCACCTCGAGCGCGCTGAGCTGGGGGCGCAGATCCGCGGCGAGGGAGGCGGAGGCGAAGCCGATCCGGCGCCGCAGCACCCTCACGTCCGTGCGCCCGAGGGTCTCGCCGAGCACCTCGACCGTGCCGCGGGTGGGGTGCTCGTACAGGCCGGCGACTCGGACGAGGGTCGTCTTGCCCGAGCCGTTGGCCCCGAGCACCAGCCAGCGTTGGTCGGCCTGCACCTCCCAGTCGACGCCGTCGAGGATCAGCCGCCGCCCGCGCTGCACGGCCACGCCGGAGAGGCGCAGTGGCGGGCTCAGCGCGGTCGTGGGGGAAGCCTTGGCAGACACGGCGTGGCGACGGTAGCGCCGAGGGTGCCTGTAACCGAACCGCAACGACGGGTAGCGTGAGGCCCGACATGCCCCGGACTCCGAGCTCTCGTCGCCGCGCCCTTGCGGCGGGCATCGCCGTGTTGATGGCCGTGTGTGCGCTGCCCGGCGCCGCCGGAGCCCAAGACACGGACAGTGCCGCCGAGCGCGCGGCGCGTGAGATCCTGGCCGCTCGTGACCGGGCGAACGAGGCCGCGGATGCGATGTTCCAGGCCGAGTCCGAGCTCGACCAGCTCTCCTTGCAGCAGGAGCAGACCGCCGCGGAGGTTGCCGCGCTCGAGTCCGAGATCGCCGAGCTGCGCCGCAGCGTGGAGCAGGTGGCGATCAACCGGTTCGTGGTCGGTGCGGGCGGGGCGGTGCCGTTGCTCAGCGGGTTCGACGGCCCCAACTCTCAGGCCCAGGCCGACGTGTTGATCGCGATCGTCACCGACACCTCTCGTGCCGCGCTCGACGAGTTCGACGCCGTCGCCGACCAGCTCGCCGAAAAGCAGGCCGAGCTCGAGCGCGACGAGCGTGAGACGCAAGCCGCTCGCGAGGCGTTTGAGCAGGCCAAGGTCGACGCCGACGCCGAGATCGAGCTGCTGAAGGAGATCGAGGAGCAGCGCCTGAGGGACGAGGCGGTGCGCGAGGCACTCGAGAGGCAGCGCCTGGAGGAGCAGCGCCAGATCGAAGAAGAGGCCCGGCGGGCGCAGCAGCAGGCGGCCGAGGTGGCCGCCGCTGCCGCGAGCGACGGCGACAACGATTCCGGACCGGTCGCGGTGCCAGGTGGCACCGGCACCGGCGCATCGGGCAACGCCGGGCCCGCCCCGGTCGGCCCCGGCGGCACGACAGGTGGCGGCGGCTCGGGCAGCATCGGTGGCGGCGGGGGCAACTTCGTCGACACCGGGATCACGTGCCCGGTCGCGGGCTCGGCCGGTTTCGGCGACACGTGGGGCGCGCCGCGCTCTGGTGGGCGCCGTCACCAGGGTGTCGACATGATGGCCTCGACGGGCACACCCCTCGTCGCGGTGGTGGCCGGCTACGTCCAGTTCAAGACGAACCGCCTCGGCGGCAACGCCGTGTGGCTGTCGGGCGACAACGGCAACAAGTACTACTACGCCCACCTGTCGGCGTGGGAGGGGTCGAGCCGCACCGCCGCGCGCGGAGAGGTGATCGGCTACGTCGGCGATACGGGCAACGCCTCAGGCACCCCGCACCTGCACTTCGAGGTGCATCCCGGCGGGGGTGCTGCGGTCAACCCGTACCCGACGGTGCGCGCCGCCTGCTGAGCTTCGGCAAAGGTGCCGGCCTGCGCGAGGCTCGGCGCCGATGGGCAACGACGACGCGGCCAGCGCGCTCGCCACCGCGCTCGGCGAGCTGCTCGGTGCGCAGCAGATCACCGACCTGCGTCGCCTCTCCGGCGGGGCGTCGCGCGAGACCTGGCGTTTCGCCGCCGACGGGCGGCCGCTGATCCTGCAGCGCCAGCGCCTCGGCGACATCCGTGACATGGGCCTCGAAGCCCGGGTGCTGCGCGCCGCCCACGGTGCCGGCGTCCCGTCGGCAGAGGTCGTCGAGTCGGGTTCGGCGCAGCTCGGCTGCCCGTTCATGGTGCTGTCAGCGGTGGAGGGCGAGACGATCGCCCGCAAGATCCTGCGCGACGACGAGTACGCGCAGGCGCGGCCGCTGCTGACCGCGCAGCTCGCTCAGGCCCTCGCCAAGCTGCATGCCCTCGATCCGTCGAGCGTGCCCGGGCTCGAGACGCCGGACCAGCTCCACCAGTACCGCGAGATGCTCGACACGCTCGGCCATCCGCATCCGACGTTCGAGCTCGCCTTCCGCTGGCTGGAGGACAACCGCCCGTCGCCGCCGGAGCGCGAGGCGATCGTGCATGGCGACTTCCGGCTCGGCAACGTCATCGTCGGCGCCGACGGGTTGCGCGCGGTCATCGACTGGGAGCTGGCTCATCGCGGCGACCCGGTGGAGGACCTCGCCTGGATGTGCGTCAAGGCCTGGCGCTTCGGCTCGGCTCGTCCCGTTGCCGGCGTCGGCGACTACGGCGAGCTCGCCGAGGCCTACGAGCAGGCGAGCGGGGCCGCCGTCGATCTCGCCAGGCTGCTCTGGTGGGAGGTCTTCGGCACGCTGAAGTGGGGGATCATGTGCATCCTCCAGGCCACAGCTCATCTGAGCGGGATGAGCCGCAGCCACGAGCTGGCCGCGATCGGGCGCCGGGTGTGCGAGAACGAGTACGACCTCTTCCTCGCCCTCGACGGGAGGTGGTGACGAATGGCCGCTCCCCACGATCCGCCGACCGCCGCCGAGCTCGTCGAAGCGGTCCGCGAGTGGCTCGAACGCGACGTGATGACCTCTACGGAGGGCCGCCTCCAGTTCCACGCCAGGGTCGCGGTCAACGTGCTGGCGATGGTTGAGCGCGAGCTGGCGCTCGGGCCCGAGCAGTCCGACGCGCACCAGGACCGCCTCGACGCGCTCGGCGTCGCCGACGACGTCGAGCTGGCGGCGGCGATCCGCTCCGGGCGCCTCGACGACCGCCTCGCGATGGTGCGTGAGCTGGTGCGGGCGAGCGTGGTCGACAAGCTCACGGTCGCGAACCCGCGGTACCTGGTAGACCCCGCCGAACGGTAGCGTGACCGCTGTGGAAGACCCGGACACCTGGCGCTGGGTCTGGATGGTGGCCGCGGCGACGTTCCTGATCGGCGAGATGGCCATGGTCGGCACGTTCTTCCTGATGCCGTTCGGCATCGGGGCGATCGCGGCCGCGATCGCGGCGTTCGCCGGCGCGGGGCTCGGTCTGCAGTGGCTGATCTTCGTCGCGGTGTCCGCCATCGCGGCTGCCGGGCTGATCCCGTTCGGGCGCCGTCTCGACCGCAAGTCGCCTTCGCAGGACGGCATCGGCGCTCGCCGCCTGCTGAACCAAGACGCGGTGGTGGTGCGCGAGATCACGCCGGGACCACATGGTTCGGGATTGGTGCGTCTCGGCCGTGAGGACTGGCGGGCAGAGAGCATCGACGGTTCCGAGATCGGCGAGGGCGTCGTCGTGCGCGTGGTCGACGTGCGCGGCACCGGCGTCGTCGTCAAACGTCCAGAAGGAGACCCGTCGTGATCCCCGTCGTCATCCTCGTCATCATCTTCGTGCTGTTGATCGTGTACGTCGCGGCGAGCGTGCGCATCGTGCGCCCGTACCAGCGCGGCGTCATCGAGCGTCTGGGCCGCTACCACACCACGGCCGATCCCGGGCTGCGGCTGATCATCCCGTTCGTCGACAAGATCCGTCTCGTCGACATGCGTGAGCAGGTGGTCGACGTCCCGCCGCAGGAGGTGATCACCTCCGACAACGTGGTGGTCAGCGTCGACGCGGTCGTCTACTACGAGCCGACGGATCCCCAACGGCTCATCTACAACGTCGCCAACTTCATCCTCGCCGTCACCAAGCTGGCCCAGACGAACCTGCGCAACCTGGTCGGTGACCTGCAGCTCGACCAGGCGCTCACCAGCCGTGACTCGATCAACGCCAACCTGCGGGCGATCCTCGACGACGCCACCGACACCTGGGGCGTCAGGGTGAAGCGGGTCGAGATCCAGCGCATCGACCCGCCGGCCGACGTGATGATGTCGATGCACGAGCAGATGAAGGCCGAGCGCACCCGGCGGGCGACGGTCACCGAGGCCGAGGGCACCCGCCAGGCGGCGATCACGCGCGCCGAGGGCGAGCGCCAGGCTCAGATCCTGCGGGCCGAGGCGTTCCGCCAGCAGCAGATCTTGGAGGCCGAGGGCCAGGCCGAGGCCGTGCGGGCGCTGGCCGAGGCCGAGCGCTTCCGGCAGGAGACGACCGCGCTCGGTCAGGCCGAGGCCACTCGCCAGGTGTACCGCGCGATCCACGACGGCGATCCCACCCCAGACCTGCTGGCGATCAAGTACTTCGAGGCGCTGGCCCAGATCGCGAACGGCACCGCGACGAAGATCTTCCTGCCTGCGGACACGTCCTCACTGCTCGGCGCCCTCGCCGGTGTCGCCGAGCTGTTCCGTCACCCCGGACCCGAGACCGACGCGGCCGGTTCGTTGCCGCTGCCTCCTCCGGCGAGCTGACCGCACGCCGCGTCGATGTCGGTGCCGCGGTTGGCGCGCACGGTGACGTTGACGCCGAGCGATTCGAGCCGGTCGCGGAACTCGTACACCGTCCGCAACGGGCTGCCCTTCGTCGCGTAGCCAGGCGTCGGGTTGAGCGGGATCAGGTTGACGTGGGCCGCGAGCGGTAGCGAGCGGCACAGCCGGGCCAGTTCCGTGGCGTCGGAGGGGCGGTCGTTGACGCCGTCGATCAGGGCCCACTCGAAGCTGAGCCGGCGACCCTTGGCCCGTAGGTAGTCCCTGCACGCCTGCATCAGCACGTCGAGCGGGTAGCGGCGATTGATGGGCACGAGCTCGTCGCGCAGCGCGTCGTTCGCGGCGTGCAGCGAGACGGCGAGGTTCACCGGCAGCGGACGCTCCGCGAGCCGGCGGATGCCGGGTACCAGACCGACGGTGCTGACGGTGATGTTCCGGGCGGAGATGCCGATGTCGCCCTGGATGCGTTCGATCGCGCCCCACACCGCCTCTTCGTTGGCGAGTGGTTCTCCCATGCCCATGAACACCACGTTCGACAACCGCCGCCCGAGCTCACGCGCCCGTCGCGCGGTGTACACCACCTGCTCGACGATCTCGCCCGTCGTCAGGTGCCTGGCGAAGCCGGCCTGCCCGGTGGCGCAGAAGCCGCACCCCATCGCGCAGCCGGCCTGGCTGCTCACACACACCGTCGCCCGTCCGGGATACAGCATCAGCACGGTCTCGATGCGGCCACCGCCGTCGAGTTGCCAGAGCAGCTTCACCGTGTCGCCCTTGTCCGAGACGCGTTCGACCACCAGAGACAACGCGCTCGGGAGGGCGGTGACGAGCGCGTCGCGCAGCGCCTTCGGCAGGTTCGTCATCTCCTCCGGCCCGGCGAACTGCTCGTAGAGGCCGCGCCACACCTGGTCGACGCGGTAGCGCGGTTCACCGCGCAGCAGCTCGGTCAGCTCCGCGCGGGTGTGGTCGAAGCGACTGGGCACGACCTCGACGCTACCGACGGCGTCAGCCCCGAGCGCCGGGAGGTCCTCCGGCGAGCACTTCGTTCGCGAGCGACTCGTAGTCCGCGATGCGGGTGCGCACGACGTCGAGGCTCGCGGTCCAGAAGCCGACGTCCGCGACGTCGAGCCCGAACGCGTCGCCGAGCTCCTCGGCAGTGGCCATTCCGGCGCGCGAGAGCAGGTCGTCGTAGCCGGCGCCGAACCGCTCGGGGTCTTCGCGGAAGCGGGCGTAGAGGCCGAGCCCGAACAGCAGACCGTAGGTGTACGGCCAGTTGTAGAAGTGGCTCGCGTAGTAGTGCGGCTTCAGCACCCACATGTGCCGATGACGCGTGTCGAGGTCGAGCCCAACGCCATAGGCGCCTTCTTGCGCGTCGAGCATCATCTCGTCGAGCTCGTTCACGCCGAGGGTCCGCCGCTGGCGGCGGGCGAAGACCTCGGTCTCGAACGTGAAGCGGCTGTGGATGTCGACCACCACCTGGTTGGTGCCGACGAGGTCGACGTCTAGCTGGGCCAGGCGCTCGGGGCCGCTCAGGCGGGCCAGCCCGGCCTCGACGACCAACGTCTCGCAGAAGATGCTCGCCGTCTCGGCGAGGGCCATCGGCAGGCGGCGCTGCAAGGCGGTGCGGTGTGCGAGCTGGGTGTTGTGGTAGGCGTGCCCCAGCTCGTGCGCCGCCGTCTGCGCCGAGTCGGCGCTGCCCGCCCAGTTCAAGAGCACGAGCGAACGGTCGTCGACGAAGGGCATGCAGAAGGCGCCGCCGGTCTTGCCGTCACGGGGCTCGGCGTCGATCCAGCCCTCGTCGAGTGCCCGGTCGACGAGCCCGGCGAGCGCCGGGCTGAAGGTGGCGAAGGCGTCGCGCACGACGCCCATGCCGTCTTCCCAGGTGATCCCCGCTGCGGAGAGGGGCAGCGGCGCGACGAGGTCCCACCACGGCAACCCGCCGTCGTGGCCGTGCAGCCTGGCCTTCGTGCGCATCCAGCGGCGGAAGTCGGGCAGCGACTCCTCGATGGCGGTACGCATCGCGTCGAAGGTGGGGCGGCTGACGCTGTTCGCGAACAGCGCCGCGTCGAGCGGGCTCGCCCAACCGCGGCGGCGGTCGACGGTGACCGCCTCACCCTTCACGCCGTTCAGCGCCGCTGCGCACGAGACGGCCACGTTCGGCCAGGCGAGCATCTCGGCCTCGTAGGCGGCGCGGCGCACCGCGGGGTCGAGGTGGGTGGCGAGCCCGCGCACGGCGGGCATCGGCAGGCGCTCGACGCTGCCGCCGGGCATCTGCACCTCGGCCGTCAGCTGGGAGGTGACGTCGCTCTGCAGGCGTGACCACGCGGTGGACCCGGTGGTGGCCAGCTCCGCGTAGAGCGCCTCTTCGGCCTCGGCCATCTGGTGCTCGGCGCGCTCGGCAAGGCGCAGCAACGGGCCCTCGTGGTCGTGGGCGACCTGGCTGCGCGCGGCCAGCGAGCCAGGCCCGAGCGAGCGGACCCATTCGGCGAGCCGGGCGAGCAGCGGGGTGAGCCGGGCCTCGAGCACCTGGAGCTCGGACATCAGGCTCTGGGCCTGCTCGTGGCGCGAGTCGGTGCTGACGGTCGCGTACACGTACACCTCGAGCAGCATGTGCTGGTGCAGCACTTCGTTGAACGCGGTGATCACCTCGTCGGCGGCCGCGCCGTGCTCGTCGGTGACCGCAGTGTCGCCGGGTTGGGCGCGCACCCCGTGCTGCTCGAACAGCGCCTCGACCCGGGCGACGTCGGCTCCGAGGCGCTCCATCGCGTCGACGAACGAACGTGCGGTCATCGATTCGTGGACGTCGCCGACGGACCAGCGCGGCAGCGTGGAGACCGTGGGGTGGTTGTCGGTCACTGGTCGGAGCCCTCCTCGGGGTGGACGACGCCCACGTAGGCGCGGTCGGTGCGGTGTTCGGTGAAGCCCAGCCGGCGGTAGAGCGACAGCGCCGGCGCGTTGTCGGCGTCGACGTACAGCATGCCGACGCCGACACCGCGGCGGTGGATGCTGTCGAGGCCGGCGAGCGTCAGCGCGCGCCCGAGACCGAGGCCGTGGAAGTCGGGGCCGACGGCGATCACGTAGATCTCGCCCATCGCCGGGGTGGTGTCGAGGTGCAGCTTGGTCCAGCAGAACCCGGCGAGGCGGCCGTCGCGCTCGTGGAGCAGGAAGCCGGCGGGGTCGAACCACGGCTCCCGCTCGCGGGCGAGCAGCGTCTCCTCGTCCCATCCGCCCTGCTCGGCGTGCGCTCGGAACGCCCTGTTGTTCACCTCGAGCCACGCCTGCTCGTCGTCGCCGGGGCGGAACGGGCGGGTGGCGAGCTCGTACTTCTCGTCGAGAGGCAGGTCACGGCGCATCTGGTAGAGGGTGCGCCCGGCGCGCAGCCCGAACCGGTCGGCGAGGCGGTCGTGCGCGTCGGTCGGCTCGTAGACCCACCAGTGCACGGGGCCTCCGCCGCTGCGGCGCACCTCGTCGAGCGCGGCGCCGACCAGCTCGGGTCCGATCGTGTCCATCTCGTACCGGTGGTGGGGATGGACGACGAGCTCGAGCGCGTAGGAGCCGTGTCCGCGCGACACCTGCGCGTAGGCGACCGGGTGCGTGTGGCCGGGCTCCCACGCGACGAGCCCGGCGAACCCGCGGCGCCCGCCCCGAGCGAGGTCGAGCCAGAGGTGATCCGAGAGAGGGCGATGGCCGTCGGCGCGCTCGGCAGCGGCGATCAGGTCCTGCACGGTGGACACATCGGCTGGCGACATCTGCCGGTGGATCTCGAGTGTGCGCACCGTGGGCACGATATCCCTGGCCGCGAGGGTCGTCCGGCGCCGGTGCCGGTGTGTGAGCCCTCGGTAGCCTGCGCCCCGATGGGCAGACCGCGCACGGCCAAGGGCCGCACCCGCGAGGTGGCGCGCCGCCTCGCCGAGGAGTACCCCGACGCCGTTTGCGAGCTGTCCCACGCCAACCCGTTCGAGCTGCTCACGGCGACGATCCTTTCCGCGCAAACCACCGACGCGCGGGTCAACATGGTCAGCCCGTTGCTCTTCGCGCGCTATCCAGAACCCGACGACCTGGCCGGTGCGGACCCGTCGGAGGTGGAAGAGATCATCCGCTCGACGGGCTTCTACCAGGCGAAGACGAAGAACCTGATCGGCATGGCCAACGGCCTCGTCGAGCGGTTCGGGGGTGAGGTGCCGTCCTCCCTCGCCGACCTGATCACCCTGCCCGGAGTCGGCCGCAAGACGGCGAACGTGGTGCGTTCGGTGGCCTTCGACCTGCCCGGCCTACCCGTCGACACCCACGTCGGACGGCTGTCACGCAGGCTGGGGCTGACCACTGAGGTTGACCCGGTGAAGGTCGAGTTGGAGCTGAACGGACATCTCCCCGCTCGCGAGCGCGGTGCGTTCAGCTTGCGGATGATCCTGCATGGACGCCGGGTGTGCTTTGCCCGCTCACCGCGCTGCGACCTGTGCGTCATGGCCGACTTCTGCCCCTCGGCAGGGGGCCTCGGACCGGGAAGAGTGCTCCACGGCAACGGTTGACCTCGGGTGTAGGGTGGCCTTACCAATTCAGGTTCCCGCCACCTGGATTGCGGGCGATGTCGGGATCCGCCGCCTGGCGTCGCAATACGCGCGACGGCCTCCGCAAGGAGGCCGTCGCTGCATTTTCCGCCAGGTCTACCGCCCGGCCTCGGCCACCTTGGCCGCCCTCGTCAGCAGTCGCTGCGCGCTGCGCAGCGCGCGTTCGGCCTCGTAGATCGCGGCGACGAGATCTTCGCGGGGCGTGCCGAGATGGCCCACCCCGAGTGCCGCCGCCCGCTCGCGGTAGCGGTCGACGCCTTCGGCGATCGCGGAGAGCTCGGCGGCGGTCGTCGCCGACGAACCCGAGGAGGCGGAGGCGCCGGACGATCCGGGGGAGCCGGGGGCGGTTGGCATGGGCGTCACCATACGGCGGGCGTGGCAATCACCTACCGGGCGTCGGCGGGCCGTCGCTAGCCTCGCTCGTTGTGATCCCGGTGCCGGTGCGCGACGACCTGCGAGCGCTGGAGGGCTATCACTCGCCCCAGGTCGACGTCGCGGTGCGGCTCAACACGAACGAGTCACCCGTACCTCCGCCGGCGGCGTTCCGTGACGCCTTCGCCGCCGCGGCGTCGCAGGTGAACTGGCACCGGTACCCCGACCGCACCGCCCGCGAGCTGCGCACGGCGATCGGCGCCCTCCACGGTGTCGGCCCCGAGCAGGTCTTCGCCGCGAACGGCTCCAACGAGGTGCTCCAGACGCTGCTGCTCACATATGCAGGCCCGGGCCGCACGGTGGTCACGTTCGAGCCCACCTACCAGCTCCACGCCCACATCTCCCGCATCACCGGCGCCCGCGTGGTCGAGGGGGAGCGGGCGCGCGACTTCAGCCTCGACGTCTCCGAGCTGCGCCGCGTGGTGGCCGAGGCCGCACCCCACGTCGCGTTCCTCTGCTCGCCGAACAATCCGACCGGCCTGGTCGAGCCGCCCGCCGTCGTGCACGAGCTGCTCGGCATCGCCCCCGGACTGGTGGTGGTCGACGAGGCATACGGCCAGTTCGCGCCGTGGAGCGCGCTCGATCTCGTCGACGAAACCCGCCCGCTCGCGGTCGTGCGCACGTTCTCGAAGACGTGGAGCATGGCCGCCGCCCGCCTCGGCTACCTCGTCGGCCCATCGTGGCTCGTCGCCGAGCTCGACAAGGTCGCGCTGCCTTACCACCTCGACGCGGTGAAGCAGATCGCCGGCATCGTCGCCGTGCGCTTCGTCGACGACATGGAGGATCGCGTGCGGCTCGTCGTCTCCGAGCGAGAGCGAATCGCCGCCACCCTGGCCGAGCTCCCGGTCGACGTCACCCCGAGCGGCGCCAACTTCTTGCTGTTCCGGCCGACGGCCGTGGCCGGGCACACCGTGTGGCAGGAGCTGCTCGAGCGTGGCGTCCTCGTGCGCGACTGCTCGGGCTGGCCGCGCCTCGCCGGCTGCCTGCGCGTCACGGTCGGCACGCCGAACGAGAACGACATCTTCCTCGACGCCCTCACGGAGGTGCTCGCCCGATGAATCGACCAACCTCGCCGCCCCGGCGCGCCAGCCGCAGCCGCGCCACCCGGGAGACGTCGGTGGAGATCACCGTCGACCTCGACGGCCGCGGGACCACCGCCGTCAGCACCGGCATCCCGTTCTACGACCACATGCTCGACCAGCTCGGGCGCCACGGCGGGTTCGATCTGACGGTGGCCGCGAGCGGCGACCTGCACATCGACACGCACCACACCGTCGAGGACGTGGCTATCGCGCTCGGTGAAGCCTTCGCCGAGGCGCTCGGCGACAAGGCGGGGGTGCGCAGGTTCGCGAGCGGCCTCTACCCGCTCGACGAGGCGTTGGTCGAGGTCGCGCTCGACCTGTCCGGCCGCCCGTTCGTGGTGTGGGAGGTGGACCTGCCCGAATGCCTGCCGCTCGGCGACCCGGCGTTCGACCCCCAGCTCGCCGAGCACGCCGTCACGTCGTTCGCGATGGCGGCAGGCATCACGCTGCACGTCACCTCACGCCGGGGGCGCAACGTGCACCACATCGTCGAGGCGACGTTCAAGGGCCTCGCCCGCTGCCTGCGTGACGCCGTGCGCGTCGAGGGCACGGGTGTGCCCTCCACCAAGGGCGTGCTGTGAGCGAAGGGCCGCTGATCGCCGTCCTCGACTACGGCATCGGCAACCTGCGCTCGGCCCAGAAGGCCCTGCAGCGCATCGGTGCCGACGCGCGCCTCACTGCCGATGCCGACCTGATCGCGTCCGCGGACGCGGTGGTGCTGCCCGGCGTCGGGGCGTTCGGGGCGTGCATGAAGGCCTTGCGCGCGGTGGGTCTGGAAGCGCCCGCACTTGCCGCCGTGAGATCGGGCCGGCCGTTCCTCGGGATCTGCGTCGGGATGCAGATGCTGTTCGACGGCAGCGAGGAGGAGCCCGGCGTGGCCGGGCTCGGCGTGCTAGCCGGCACCGTGCGATGGATCCCGGCCGGGGTGAAGCGACCGCAGATGCAGTGGAACCGCCTCGACCTGCGTGCCGACGATCCGATGTTCGTAGGCATCGGTGACCGGCCGTGGCTGTACTTCGTGCACTCGCTGCACGGGGTGCCCACCGACAGCGACGTCGTCGTCGCCACGTGCGAGTACGGCGGCGACCTGAACGCCGCGTTCAGGCTGGGCAACGTGTTCGCGACCCAGTTCCACCCGGAGAAGTCCGGGGAGACGGGGCTCACGCTGCTCGCCAACTTCGTCGAGAGTGTGCGCCGGCCGGTGCGGGTGTGACCGTGCAGCTCTACCCGGCGATCGACGTGCGTGGCGGCCGTGTGGTGCGCCTCCGTCAGGGCGACTACGCGTGTGAGACCGTCTACGGCCACGATCCGGCTGCCGTCGCGGCGGGCTTCGCCGACGAGGGGGCGCAGTGGATCCACGTCGTCGACCTCGACGCGGCGAAGACCGGTGACCCGGTGAACCGGCCGGTCGTGGCCCGTGTCGTGGCCGCCGTCTCCGGGCGGGCGAAGGTGCAGACCGGTGGTGGCGTGCGGGGGAGGGGCGACGCCGAACAGCTCGCTGCGGCCGGGGTGCACCGCGTGGTGATGGGCTCCGCCGCCGTGCGCGACCCGGCCCTCGTGAGCATCGTCGCCGACGTGTTGCCGGTCGCGGTCGGCCTCGACCACCGCGGCGGTGAGCTGGCGGTGCACGGCTGGACGCAGGGTGCGGGGATCCGCCTCGACGAAGCGCTCTGCCTCTACCCCGATGCAGCCGCCTTCGTGATCACCGACATCGGCCGTGACGGGATGCTGTCGGGTCCCGACGTCGAGGGGCTCGCCGCGGCCACCTTGCGCACCCCGACGCCGATCATCGCGAGCGGGGGCGTGGCCGGTCTCGACGACCTGCGTGCCCTCGCCGCGATCCCCGGCCTCGGCGGTGTCATCACCGGCAAGGCGCTCTACGAGGGGCGGTTCACCGTCGCCGAGGCGCTGGCGGTGCTGCGATGAGGGTCGCTCGTGTGATCCCGTGCCTCGACGTGACTAACGGACGGGTGGTGAAGGGGACCAACTTCGTCAACCTGCGCGACGCCGGCGATCCGGTGGAGCTGGCCGCCCGTTACGACACGGAGGGCGCCGACGAGCTGGTGTTCCTCGACATCACCGCCTCTTCCGACGCGAGGGACACGATGGTCGACGTCGTCGCCCGCACCGCCGAGCAGGTGTTCATCCCGTTCACCGTCGGGGGCGGGATCCGCGAGCTGGAGGATGCCCGGCGGATGCTGCGCGCCGGTGCCGACAAGGTGAGCGTGAACACCGCCGCCGTGCAGCGCCCGGCGGTGCTCACCGCGATCGCCGGCGAGTTCGGCGCCCAGTGCGTGGTCTGCGCGATCGACGCCAAGCGCCGGCCAGTGCCCGTGGACGGCAGCCGGTTCGAGGTCTACCTGCATGGCGGGCGCACCCCGACCGGCATCGACGCCGTGGCGTGGGCGGTCGAAGCAGCGCGCTGTGGGGCCGGCGAGATCCTGCTCACCTCGATGGACCGCGACGGCACCAAGGAGGGCTTCGACCTGGAGCTGACCGCCGCGGTGGCCGACGCGGTGGGCGTGCCCGTCATCGCGAGCGGTGGGGTCGGCACCCTCGCGCACCTCGTCGAGGGGATCCGCGACGGCCGCGCCGACGCCGTGCTCGCGGCGTCGATCTTCCACTTCGGCGAGCACACCGTCGCCGAGGCGAAAGCGGCGATGACCGCTGCCGGCATCTGCGTGCGCCCGGGGGAGTGAGCCGTGGAGCTCGTCGGCGACCCGTTCACCGTCCTCGACGGCGGGTTGTCCACCGCGCTCGAGCTGCTCGGCCACGACGTCGGCGGCGAGCTGTGGACGGCGCGGCTGCTGCTCGTCCAGCCCAACGCGATCGTCGAGGCGCACGCGTCTTACGTCGCGGCCGGCGCCGAGGTGCTGATCACCGCCAGCTACCAGGCGAGCGTTCAGGGCTTCGAGCGCGCGGGCGCGTCGCGAACCGATGCCCTGCGGGCGTTGACCAGCACCACCCGCCTCGCCCGGGCGGGCGCGGCACGCACCGGCGCCGACGTACTCGTGGCCGCGTCCTGTGGTCCCTACGGTGCGATCCTCGCCGATCGCAGCGAGTACCACGGCCGCTACGAGGCGACGTGGGGCGAGGTGCGCCGCTTCCACCGTGAACGCCTCGCCGTGCTCGCCGCGACCGAGCCCGACCTGTTCGCGGTCGAGACCATCCCCACCCGGGTCGAGGCCGAGATCGTGCTCGAAGAGCTGCTGGCCCACCCCGGTGCGCGGGCATGGGTGTCCTTCGTGTGCCCGGACGGCACCCACACCGGCGGTGGGGACGAACTCGCGGCGGCGGTGACGATGGCGGTCGGCAGCCCGCAGGTGGTCGCTGTCGGCGTCAACTGCACCGCGCCCGAACACGTCGAGGAGCTGCTCCATTCGGCGGGAGGCGTCACCGACCTGCCCCTCATCGCCTACGCGAACTTCGGCACGCCCGGGCGACCGCCCACCTTCGACGACGATCTCGACGCCCGGCTGGACCGCTGGTTGGAGGCCCGAGCTCGCCTCGTCGGCGGGTGTTGCGGCGTCGGCCCGGCGAGCATCGCCGCGCTGGCGGACGAGAAGCGCCGCCGGGGCGCCTAGGTTCGTGGCGTCCGCACCCCGGACACGGGAATGAGCTGAGGGAGGCGCCGCAGATGGCGAAGAGCCAGAGGTCCGAGAAGATGGAGTACCGCCGCCTCGGGCGGTCCGGTCTGCGCCTGTCCGTGCTCTCGTTCGGGAGCTGGGTCACCTTCGACGCGCAGATGAAGGACGACGCGGCGATGGAGTCGATGCAGGCCGCGTGGGACGCCGGCTGCAACTTCTTCGACAACGCAGAGGCGTACGCCGGCGGCGAGAGCGAGGCGATCATGGGCCGCGTGCTGGCCGAGCTCGGCTGGGCGCGCCAATCGTTCGTGCTGTCGACGAAGTTCTTCTGGGGCATCGACGGCGACATGCCGAACATGCGCAACACGTTGAATCGCAAGTACCTGATGCATGCCATCGACGGTTCGCTGGAGCGTCTGCAGACCGACTTCTTGGACCTCGTCTACTGCCACCGCGCGGATCCGAATACCCCGATGGAGGAAACGGTGTGGGCGATGAGCGACATCGTCTCCTCCGGCAAGGCGCTCTACTGGGGCACGAGCGAGTGGACCGCCGACGAGATCGTCGACGCGATCGCCGTGGCCGAGCGTCATCACCTGCACAAGCCGGTGATGGAGCAGCCGCAGTACAACCTGTTGGAGCGCCGCCGTGTGGAGCGCGAATACGCCCGGGTGTTCCAAGAGCACGGCTACGGGTCCACCATCTGGAGCCCACTCGCCTCGGGGTTGCTCACCGGCAAGTACCGCGACGGCGTGCCGGAGGGCTCGCGCGGTGGGCTGCCCGGCTACGGCTGGCTGGCCGATCGGCTGACGGACGAGCGGGCCCTCGCGAAGGTCGAGCGACTGCGCCCGATCGCCGACGAACTCGGGTGCACCCTCGCCCAGCTCTCGCTTGCCTGGTGCACGAAGAATCCGAACGTGTCGACCGTCATCACCGGCGCGAGCCGGGCGAGCCAGGTGGTCGAGAACTTCGCCGCACTCGACGTGATCCCGCTCCTGACCGAAGATGTGATGGCCCGCATCGGCGAAGCCGTCGCTTGAGAAAGGAACCTGGCCCACCATGACCGATCGAGTAGCCACCATCGGCAGCGTCGTCATCAACGTCGTCGACTTCGAGAAGGAAAAGGCGTTCTGGACCGCCCTCCTCGGCGTCGGCGTGGGAATGGAGTTCCCCGGCTTCTGCTGGCTCGAGCCCCAGCACGAGGGCGGGATCCAGGTCGCTCTGCAGCAGGTGGCCGACCCGACCCCGGGCCGCAACCGCCTCCACATCGACACCGGCGTCGACGACCTCGACGCGGCAGAAGCGCGGATCGTGATCCTCGGCGGCGCGAAGCTGGAAGACCACGAGATCGCCGGATTCCGCTGGCGCGTGATGGCCGACCCGGAAGGCAACGAGTTCTGCATCGCGATCCATCCCGGCTGAACTTCGGCGGTTTCGATCCTCGCCGTGATGCCGATACCGTGGCGGCTTCGTGGCCGAGATAGACGACAAGCTGCCGATCAAGATGTTGAACGATCGGCTCTTGGTGCGGATCCCCCGGGAAGACGGCGAGCGCCGCTCTTCGGGCGGCATCCTCATCCCCGCCACCGCGCAGCTCTCCAAGCGCCTGGTCTGGGCCGAGGTCGTCGCCCTCGGGCAGAACGTGCGCTCCGCCGAGGTCGGCGACCGTGTGCTGTTCAGCCCCGACGACCGCTACGAGGTCGAGGTGCAGGGCGAGGACTTCATCATGTTGCGCGAACGTGATCTGCACGCCGTTGCCGCGAAGCGCATCGAATCGCACACCGGGCTGTACCTGTAGCACCCGTAGGATCAGGCCTCGTGCCCGAAGTCGTGAGGATCGACCCGACGCCTGGCCAGTTGGCGAGCGTCCGCTTCGACGCCAACGGCCTCGTCGCCGCGATCGCGCAGGACGTCGTCACCAAAGACGTGCTGATGATGGCGTGGATGAACGCCGACAGCCTCGCCCAGACGTTCGCCGAGGGGACGATGGTCTACTGGAGCCGCAGCCGCCAGGAGCTGTGGCGCAAGGGCGATACCAGCGGCGACCGCCAGCTGGTGCGTGAGGCCTACTACGACTGCGACGGCGACACGCTGCTGTTCCTGGTCGAACAGCTCGGCCGCGGTGCGTGCCACACCGGCGCGCGGACCTGCTTCTACCGCAGCTTCGGCGAGGCGACGGCGCCCGAGCACGAGCCCTCCGGATGAGCGAGCTGCGCGTACGGCCCGACCGGGCCGAGTTCCGCGCCCTCGCCGCCGGGCACACGGTGGTTCCGGTGTGGGTCGAGTTGCTGGCCGACCTCGAGACCCCCGTCGCCGCTTACGCGAAGCTCGTCGGCGACCGCACCGGGTTCCTGTTGGAGAGCGTCGAGCACGGCGAGCGCTGGAGCCGGTTCTCGTTCGTCGGGCGCGATCCGCAGGCCACGCTCGTGCTGCACGACGGGCGACTCGATGTGGAAGGCGCGGTGCCGGCGGGCGTGCCTCGTGACAAGGGCATGCTCGCTGCGCTCGAGGCGCTGCTGCAGGTGTACCGCAGCCCGATCCTGCCCGAGCTGCCCCCGCTGCAGGGCGGGGTGATGGGTTACCTCGGCTACGACGTCGTGCGTGAGGTGGAGCGCCTGCCCGACGTGCCCCCCGACGACCGCCACCTGCCCGATGCCGTGATGAGCGTGATCGGATCCCTCGCGGCGTTCGACCACTGGCGCCAGCGGGTCTACATGATCGAGAGCGTGCCGGTGCTCGGCCTCGGCGGCGAGGCGCTCGACGCGGCCTACGACAACGCTGCGCGCCGGGTGCTCGCCGCCGTCGACGACCTGGCTCGCCCGCTTCCGTACGTGCCGGTGGAGCCACCCGAGGCCGACGAGACGCTGCCCGACGTCAAGAGCTCGATGGGCGGGGGGATCTACCAGCAGGCGGTCGAGGTGGCCAAGGAGTACGTGAGGGCGGGCGACATCTTCCAGGTGGTGCTCGCCCAGCGCTACTCGCTGCAGCTCGATGCCGACCCGTTCGACGTCTACCGCGTGCTGCGCCAGGTGAACCCGAGTCCGTACATGTACTACCTGCGCCACCCCGCGGTCACGATCGTCGGCAGCTCACCGGAGCCGATGGTGCAGCTGCTCGGCGGCAGGGTGTTCTCGCGCCCGATCGCCGGCACGCGTCGGCGGGGCCGCGACGACGACCACGACCGCAGGCTGGCGGGAGAGCTGCGCGAGAACCCGAAGGAGGTCGCCGAACACGTGATGCTCGTCGACCTCGCTCGCAACGACGTCGGGCGCGTCGCCGAGTTCGGCTCGATGCACGTCGACGAGCTGATGACGCTCGAGCGCTACAGCCATGTGATGCACCTCACGTCGCAGGTATCGGGTGCACTCGTCGAGGGCAAGGGTCCGATCGACGTGCTGCGGGCGACGTTCCCCGCCGGCACGGTCAGCGGTGCGCCGAAGGTCCGCGCGATGGAGATCATCGACGAGCTGGAGCCGGTGAAGCGGGGGCCCTACGCCGGGGTCGTCGGTTACGTCGACTTCAGCGGCAACCTCGACACGGCGATAGCCATCCGCACCATGTTCGTCGGCCCGACCGGCGCATACCTGCAGGCCGGCGCAGGCATCGTGGCCGACTCGAGCCCCGACGACGAAGACCTCGAGTGCCGCAACAAGGCCGCGGCGCTGCTCGCGGCGGTTCCCGCGGCCCGGCGGATGACCGCGAAGCGCAACGAGCACGGAACTTCGGCCTGACGTGGCGAGCTTCTGGTGCGCGGTGCCCCGCGACGTGCTCGCGATCGAGGGGCCCGACGCCCTCGCGTACCTGCACTCGCAGGTGAGCCAGGACCTGCTCACCCTCGCGGTCGCCGACGCGGTGCCTTCGCTCGTGCTCGACCCGGCCGGCAAGGTGGTGGCACTCGTGCGCGTCACCCGCCGCGCGGACACCGCCTTCCTGGTCGACGTCGACGCCGGCTTCGGTGAGCTCTTGGCGGCCCGCCTGGCGCGGTTCAAGATCCGGGTGAAGGCCGAGATCACGAACCTCGACTGGAACTGCATCGCCGTGCGCAGCACCGACGCCGTCCCGCTGGCGCCGGTGGACCCCGCAGGCTCGCTCGCCGTCCCGGCGTGGTGGGCGAACGGCACGGCGATCGACCTCCTCGGACCGGCACCAGCGCCACCGCCCGGCGTCACCGAGGGCACCACCGCCGATCTGGCGGCGGCGCGGGTGCGTGCGGGGTGGCCGGCGACGGGTGCCGAGATCGTGTCCGGGGAGACGGTGCCCGCCGGGTTGGGTGTCGTCGGGGTGGCGGTCAGCTTCACCAAGGGCTGCTACCCGGGCCAGGAGCTGGTCGAGCGGATGGACAGCCGCGGCGCCGCCGCTCCGCGGGTCTTGCGCCGGATCGAGGCACCCGACGCGCAGCCGGGCGACCCCGTGGTGGTCGACGGTGCCGAAGTGGGCACGTACACGTCGGTCGCCGGGGGTTGGGCGCTGGCGTGGGTGCGCCGGGGCGTCGAGATCGGCGTCGCGGTGGACCAGTTGGCGTAGCCGGCGCCGTGACGGCGAGCGACCGCGACGGTCGCTCAGGCCGGCTCGCGGCGCAACGCCTGCACGTCGGGGCGCCGGCAGATCGCGGCGAGCTCCGGGGCAGCGTCGATCATCTGCGCGAGCGTCTCCCCAGGGTGCTGCGCCCCGCGCGCCGTGTGCAGCCAGCGCACGGCGAGGTCGTGGTCGCCGAGGGCGGCGACGCTGCGTGCCACCGCGACAGCGCCTGTAGCCGTCGGCGAGCGCGCGAACGAGTCGGCGCCGTACCGGGCCGCTTCCTCGTGCTCGCCCAGCCGGCGTAGCACGTCGACGAGGACGTGCTCTGCGAAGCGGTTGCCGCGCGGCATCGGGATGGGGAGCAAGGCGCGCACCGCGGCCAGCGACCCGAGCGGCGCGGCGTCAGGCGGCCACCACCACCCCCCGGCGCCGAACGCCGCGCTGCTCGCGAGGTCGGCCGAGATCAGTGCCCGTGCGCCGTCAGCGTCGCCCGCCGCCAGCAGCTCGTGGGAACGCCACCAGGGTGAAGGCACCTGGCCTGCGGACATCGGGGCGGTCCGCCCGGTGCTCCAAAGGCGTGCCTCGGCGTGCGCGGCGATCTCCTGAGCGCGGGCCAGTTCGCGTGTCCGCACGGCGGGATCCTGCTGGCGGTCGGCCGACAACGCCTGGAGCTGGAGGACGAGCAGGATCGCGGCGAAGGCGGCGAAGGGGCGCCCGGAGTCGCTCGACACCAGCGCGACGAGCGCGATGAGCGTGACGGGCAGGCTGAGCGTGGTGACCAGGCGCCTACCGCGGCCGGGGGCGACGAGGTCGAGTGCCTCGGCAACGATCGTGCCGCCGTCGAGGGGAAGCACCGGCAACAGGTTGAACGCGCCGAGAGCCGGTCCTGCCCACCAGATCGCGATCGCGGCGCTGGATGCGGAGACGTCGGGCCGGGCGAGGGGGTCGATCCCCATCGCGACCAGGACGGCGATGCCGAGCACGATCTGAGATGCCGGCCCGGCCAGCGCGATGCCCGCCCGCTCGATCCTGCGCAGCGGGCGAGTGGGCTGGAACGACGCGTACCCGGCCATGAAGTCGAGCGAGATCTCGGCGCGGGCACCTGTGGCGCGGGCGGCGAAGGCATGGCCGAGCTCGTGGGTCAGGGTGAACGCCGTTATCGCCCCGGCGAGCCACAGGCCGACCTCCAGCCGGTTGACCATCACGATCAGCAGCATGAACACGAAGAAGCCCGGGCGCACGTGGACGCGGAACCCGAAAAGCCGCATTGCCTCGATCCTACGGGCAGCCCTCGCAGGTCGGGTCGCCCCCTACACTTGACCGCCGTGCCGTACCTCTACAGCTTCGACCACAAGCACCGCCGCGCCCCGATGGAGATGAAGGATCTTCTCGGTGGCAAGGGGGCGAACCTCGCCGAGATGACCAGTGTGCTGAAGCTGCCGGTCCCCCCCGGCTTCACGATCACCACCGACGCGTGCCGCGCGTACATGCACGGCGGCTGGCCGGCGTCGCTCGACGAGGAGATCGCTAAGCAGGTCTTCCGGCTGGAGAAGAAGATGGGCCGCAAGCTCGGCGACCCGTTCGATCCCTTGCTCGTCTCGGTGCGCTCCGGGGCCAAGTTCTCGATGCCCGGGATGATGGACACCGTGCTCAACCTCGGTCTCAACAACGAGAGCGTCAAGGGTCTGGCCAACGTCACCTCCGACGAGCGGTTCGCCTACGACTCGTACCGCCGCTTCATCGCGATGTACGGCCGGATCGTGCTCGGCATCGACGGCGAGCTGTTCGATCACCCGCTCGAGCAGGCGAAGAGCACCGTGGGGGCGAAGTCGGACGCCGAGCTGAGCGCCGAGACGCTGCGCGACCTGTGCGAGCAGTACCAACAGGTCGTCAAGAAGGTCACCGGCCAGCCGTTCCCGCAGAAGCCGCGTGAGCAGCTGCGGGGCGCGATCGAAGCCGTGTTCCGCAGCTGGAACGGCGCGCGGGCCATCGCCTACCGGGTGCGCGAGAAGATCAGCCACGAGCTCGGCACCGCGGTGAACGTCCAGACGATGGTCTTCGGCAACCGCGACGACAACTCCGGCACGGGCGTCGGCTTCACCCGCAACGCGGCGACGGGTGAGAACGTGCCGTACGGCGACTTCTTGGTGAACGCGCAGGGCGAAGACGTGGTCGCCGGCATCCGCAACACCGAAGACCTCGACCACCTCGGCCTGCACTTCCCCGAGATCAAGACCGAGCTGATCGAGATCTTCGGCCGGCTCGAAGCGCACTACCGCGACATGTGCGACACCGAGTTCACGATCGAGCAGGGCAAGCTCTGGATGCTCCAGACCCGCGTCGGCAAGCGCACCGGCTCCGCTGCGCTGCGCATGGCGGTGGAGATGACGAAGACCACCAAGGGGACCGGTGGCGCCAAGTGGAAGATCTCGAAGGAAGAAGCCGTCGGGCGGGTAGCGGCCGAACACCTCGACCAGGTGCTGCACCCGCAGTTCGCCAGCACGAACCTGAAGGTGATCGCGAAGGGTCTCGCCGCTTCGCCGGGCGCCGCCGTCGGCAAGGTGTACTTCACCGCTGACGACGCCGACGACGCCGCGCTGCGCGGCGAGGCCGTCATCTTGGTGCGCAGCGAGACGAGCCCCGAAGACGTCCACGGGATGATGGTGGCGAAGGGGATCCTCACCGCGCGGGGCGGTCTCGTCAGCCATGCGGCGGTCGTCGCGCGCGGCTGGGGCACGCCTGCCGTGGTCGGAGCAGAGGCGATCCGCATCGAAGGCAAGCAGTTCAGCGTCCGCGACGTCGTCGTGAAGGAAGGAGACGTCATCTCGATCGACGGCACGACTGGCAACGTCGTGCTCGGCGAGGTGGCGCTGTCGGCGGCGGAACCTCCCCCCGAGTTCCACACGATCCTGCATTGGGCCGACCAGATCCGCGCGGGTGAGCTGGCTGTCCGGGCGAACGCCGACACCGGTGACGACGCCCGCAACGCGCGTGAGATGGGCGCGGCCGGCATCGGCCTCTGCCGCACCGAGCACATGTTCCTCGCCCCCGATCGCCTGCCGGTGGTGCGCCGGATGATCCTCGCGAAGACCGAGGCCGACGAGGCCGACGCGCTGGAAGAGCTGCGCAAGGTGCAGAAGGAGGACTTCGTCGCGATCTTGGAGGCGATGGACGGCCTGCCGGTGACGGTGCGCCTGCTCGACCCGCCGCTGCACGAGTTCTTGCCCCGCGTCGACGAGCTGGAGGTGAAAGAGGCGACGTCGGGTCTATCGGCGGAGGAGAAGCAGCTGCTGTCGGCGGCGAGGGAGTGGAGCGAGTTCAACCCGATGCTCGGCACCCGGGGGGTGCGCCTCGGCGTGGTCAAGCCCGGGCTCTACGCGATGCAGGTGCGGGCGCTCATGGAAGCCGCGGCCGAGCGCGTCGCGGCAGGGGGCAAGCCGGTGATCGAAGTGATGATCCCGCTGACCGTCACCCGCGAAGAGCTTGCACTTGCTCGTAGCTGGGTAGAAGAGGCCATCGCCGAGACCACGAAGACCGCGAAGCGCAAGCCGAAGGTGACCATCGGCACGATGATCGAGACGCCGCGCGCCGCGATCCGTGCCGACGAGATCGCCGAGGTGTCCGATTTCTTCAGCTTCGGCACCAACGACTTGACGCAGATGACGTTCGGCTTCAGCCGCGACGACGTCGAGAGCCGGATGATGCCGGCGTACCTCGAACAGGGGCTGCTGAAGCGGAACCCGTTCGAGACCATCGACCAGAGTGGCGTCGGTGAGCTCGTCGAGATGGGCGTCCAGCGTGGCCGCAAGGTGAAGCCCGATCTGAAGATCGGCGTCTGCGGCGAACACGGGGGAGACCCCGAGTCGATCGATCTCTTCTACCGCGTCGGCCTCGACTACGTGAGCTGCTCACCGTTCCGCGTCCCGATCGCCCGGCTCGCCGCAGCTCAGGCCGTCCTTGGCGCCCGCGGGGGAGCCAAGAGCGAGACCCGATGACACTGCCGGCCGGCCTGATCGCGGCCACCTCCGACGACAACTTCGTCTCGCTCGACGTCCCGGGATGGGCGTGGGTGGCGCTGATCGCGTTCATCGTGTTCCTCCTCGTGATCGACCTGGTGGTCGTGCACAAGGAGGCGCACGAGATCAACACGCGCGAGGCGGCGATCGAGTCCGTGGCGTGGATCTCGGTGGGGCTCGGGTTCACGCTCGTCGTCTGGTGGGCGTTCAGCGGTGCCGCCGCGGGCGAATACGTGAGCGGCTACCTCATCGAGAAGAGCCTGAGCGTCGACAACGTCTTCGTGTGGGCGCTCATCTTCAGCTACTTCAAGGTCCCGCCCCGCTACCAGCACCGAGTCCTCTTCTGGGGCATCTTCGGCGCGCTCGTGATGCGCGCGATCTTCATCTTCGCCGGAGTGGCACTGATCGAGCGCTTCGATTGGGTGCTGTACGTCTTCGGCGCGTTCTTGCTGTTCACCGCGTTGCGGCTGATCTTCGGTGACCAGGACGAGATCGACCCTTCGTCGAGCAAGTTCCTGAAGTTGGTCAACCGGCTCGTGCCGTCGACCGACCAGCTCGACGGCCAGAAGCTCTTCACCCGGGTCAACGGCAAACGCCTGGCCACACCGCTGTTCGCGATCTTGCTGCTCGTCGAGTTCACCGACGTGCTCTTCGCCGTCGACAGCGTGCCGGCCGTGCTCGCGGTGAGCCGCGAGGAGTTCATCGTGTTCTCCTCGAACGCCTTCGCGATCCTCGGGTTGCGCGCCCTCTACTTCCTGCTCGCCGACGCCCACGCGCGGTTCAGCTACCTGAAGGAGGGGCTGGCGATCATCCTCGCCTTCGTCGGGGTGAAGATGATCATCCACCGCTGGTACCACATGCCGACGTGGCTGTCGCTGACGGTGATCACGATCGTGCTGATCGCCGCGATCGGCTTCTCGTTGCGGGCCGAGCCCCGCCGCGGGAAGGTCGACACGATCGAGATCCCTGGCGAGGAAGAACCGCTCCCGCCACCACACGAGCGCTAGGGCGCGGACGGGCCTCGGTAGCCTCGTCGTAGATGGCGATCGTGGACGAGGACATCGAGCGGGTGCGCGTCGCCTCGTCGATCGTCGACGTCATCCAGCAGTACGTGGCGCTGCGCCGTGTGGGGCGGAACTGGGTCGGGCTGTGCCCGTTCCACGCCGAGAAGTCCGGCTCGTTCAACGTGCGTGAGGAGACCGGGCGGTACAAGTGCTTCGGCTGCGGGGCCGGAGGTGACGTGTTTCGCTTCGTCCAAGACATCGAGCACGTCGACTTCGTCGGGTCGGTCGAGCACCTCGCCGGGAAGGCGGGCATCCAGCTCCACTACACGACCGGCGGTGAGAACCGAGACCGCCAACGCCGCAACAAGCTGTTCGACGCGATGGGCCAGGCCGTCGCCTGGTACCACGAGCGCCTGCTCACCGGCGCCGATGCCCGCCCGGCCCGTGAGTACCTGCGGTCCCGGGGGCTGTCCGGCGACGTCGCCCGGACGTACCAGCTCGGTTGGGCACCCGACGACTGGGACGCGCTCAGCCGCGGCCTCGGCGCCCCCGCCGACATGCTGCACGACTGCGGCCTGGCGTTCACGAACAAGCGCGGCAGGCTGCAGGACTCGTTCCGGGCGAGGGTGATGTTCCCGATCTTCACCGACGCCGGTCAGGCGGTGGCCTTCGGAGGGCGGGTGCTGCCGGGCAGCACCGACCCGGCGAAGTACAAGAACTCACCCGAGACCAAGATCTACGCGAAGTCGAAGACGCTCTACGGGCTGAACTGGGCGAAGGCCGACATCGTCAATGCGGACCAGGTGGTCGTGTGCGAGGGCTACACCGACGTGATCGGGTTCCACCGCGCCGGTGTGCCCCGGGCGGTGGCCACCTGCGGCACGGCGTTGACCGAGGACCACGTGCGCATGCTGAAGCGGTTCGCGAGCAAGGTCGTACTGGCGTTCGACGCCGACGCCGCCGGGCAGGGGGCCGCGGAGCGGTTCTACGAGTGGGAGCGCAAGCACGAGGTGCAGGTGAGCGTGGCCCAGTTCCCGGGTGGGCGCGATCCTGGTGACCTCGCGTCCACCGATCCCGCCGCGCTGCCCGCGGCGGTCGCGGGCGCGCTGCCCTTTCTCGGGTTCCGCCTGAACCGCGTCCTCTCCGGCGCGCCGATCCGCACACCGGAAGAGCGCGCCCGCCTGGCCGAGAAGGCGATGGCCGTCGTCAACGAGCATCCCGACGTGAACGTCCGCAAGATCTATGCCGGCCAGGTGGCCTCCCACGTGTCGATGCCCGTGGCCGACATGGTGAAGGTGGCCGAGCGGCGCACGGGCCGTCCGGTCATCGCCGCGTCGCCGCCGCGGCGGGTCTCCGGTGGGGAGAGCGCCGAGTTCGTCGCCATCGCGCTGCTGCTGCACCGCTGGAACGACATCGCGCCCTCGCTCGTCGAGGCCCTGTTCGCCACCGACGTCCATCGCCGGGCCTTCCTGGCGCTCGCCGAGACCGGGGGTGATCTCGCTCGCGCGCTCGACGTCGCCGATCCCGAGGCGAGGGAGCTGCTCGAGCGGGCAGCCGTCGCCGACGTCGACGCCGATCCCGAGGCCGAGGTGCGCAATCTGATCGGCGCCGCGGTGCGCCGGGAGCTCACCCAGCGGGTGAAGATCACCGATCCGGACGCCATCCGGGAAGATCGTGAGGCCCGCCTTCGCCTCGAACAGCTCGACGAGCCACATACCGGGGCGCCGGCGGTCGACTGGTTGCTAAGTTGGCTGGACCGACGGCACGAGGAGTCCGCTTGACGGGGGCAGCACGTACTCCAGTTGAGGCGCCGTATCCCAGCGTCGATCCTGGTGAGTGGGGGGCGCTGCTCGCCCGCGGCCGCGTCTCGGGCATCGTCCACGCCGAGTCGGTCACCCACACGTTCCGCCACGTCGAGCTCACGAGCGACGTGATCGCCCACATCGTGGCGCTGCTCGCCACCGAGGGGATCGAGATCGACGAGGCGCTCGACGAACAAGGTGAGGAGCATGGCGACGAGACGCCCTCCACGGGCCGTGATCGGCCGGTCGCGGCGTCCGACGCCGAGCTGACCGCGGCGGTCGACCAGCGCCTACGTCGCCGGCGGATGCTGCGCTCGTCCGAGCGCGGCGAGGTGACGTCGACGAACGACACGGTGCGGATGTACCTGAGGGAGATCGGCCGGGTCAGCCTGCTCACCGCCGAGGACGAGCGCCACCTCGCGCAGTGCATCGAGGAGGGCCACCTCGCCGGAGCGAGCCTCGACGCCGAGCCCCCGCCGGAGGGAGCAGATCGCCGCCGCCTGTTGCGCGAGGTGCAGCGCGGCCAGGAGGCGAAGAGCGAGCTGATCCAGGCCAACCTGCGCCTCGTCGTCAGCATCGCGAAGCGCTACGCCGGGCGGGGGATGCTGTTCCTCGACCTCATCCAGGAGGGCAACCTCGGCCTGATGCGGGCAGTCGACAAGTTCGACTACACGAAGGGGTTCAAGTTCTCCACGTACGCGACGTGGTGGATCCGCCAAGCGATCACGAGGGCGATCGCCGACCAGGCGCGCACCATCCGCATCCCCGTGCACATGGTCGAGCACATGAACAGGGTGCTGCGCGTGCAGCGCCAGCTCCACCAAGAGCTCGAGCGGGAGCCCCAGCTCGACGAGCTGGCCGAGAAGTGCGGCATGCCCCCTGACCGCGTGCGCGAGATCCTGCGCATGGCCCAGGATCCGCTCAGCCTCGACTCGCCGGTGGGCGAGGAGGACGAGTCCGCCCTCGGCGAGTTCATCCCCGACGCCGCGGCCGACGCGCCGGTCGACGTGGCGACGCGCAAGATGCTGGTCCGCGCAGTCGAAGAGGCGTTGGCGGAGCTGTCCGAGCGCGAGCAAGAGGTGGTGCGCATGCGTTTCGGTCTCGAAGACGGCCGGGCGCGCACCTTGGAAGAGGTCGGCAAGGAGTTCGGCGTCACCCGTGAGCGCATCCGCCAGATCGAGGCGAAGACGCTGGCCAAGCTCCGCCACCCGCAGCGCAGTCAGAAGCTGAAGGAGTTCCTCGAGGCCGAGTGACCCGGTCGCCGGGCAGTGGGTAGCCTCGATCCGGTGACCGAAGTCGGCCGAGCGCGCAGCTACGTGGTGCGCACCTTCGGGTGCCAGATGAACGAGCACGACTCCGAGCGCATCGCCGGTGTGCTCGAGCTGGACGGCTTGCATGCTGCCGCCGACGAGGCCGACGCCGACCTCGTCGTGCTCAACACCTGCTGCATCCGCGAGAACGCCGACAACAAGCTGTACGGCAACCTCGGCCTCCTGAAGCGGTGGAAGGAAGAGCGCGAGGGCCGCCAGATCGTCGTCGCCGGCTGTCTCGCGCAGAAGGACCGTGACCTCGTGCGTGCCCGGGCGCCGTACGTCGACGTCGTGCTCGGCACCCACAACGTGCATCGCACCGGCGAGCTGGTGGCAGCGGCGCGCATGCGCGGTCCGATCACCGAGATCTTCGACGAAGCGGTGGTCGACGATCACGCCCTCTTCCCGTCTGCACTGCCGGCGAAGCGGGAGACCTCGTACAACGCGTGGGTGACGATCCAGATCGGTTGCGACAACAAGTGCGCGTTCTGCATCGTGCCTGCCGTGCGCGGGGCCGAGGCGAGCCGGCCGTTCGACGACGTCGTCGCCGAGGTCGAGGCGCTCGCCGCCGAGGGTGTCACCGAGGTGACCCTGCTCGGCCAGAACGTCAACTCGTACGGACGCGACCTACAGCTCGCCGCCCGCCAGGCGGGCCGTGCCGTACGGGTGCGCCCGCTGTTCGCCGACCTGCTGCGGGCCGCGGGGGCGGTGCCCGGCATCCGCCGCGTGCGCTTCACGAGCCCCCACCCGAAGGACATGTCGGTAGACACCCTCGCGGCCATGGCCGATACCCCGGCCGCGTGTGAGCACCTGCACTACCCGCTGCAAGCCGGCAGTGACCGCGTGCTGGCGGCGATGCACAGGGGTTACACCGCCGAGCGCTACCTCGAGCGCCTCGCCGACGCGCGCCGTCTGGTGCCGGACCTGGCCGTGTCGACCGACGTCATCGTCGGCTTCCCCGGCGAGACCGACGACGACTTCGAGCGCACACTCGAGGTGGTCGCCACAGCCGAGTACGACTACGCCTACACGTTCGTCTTCTCCCCGCGCCCGGGGACCGAGGCGGCGTCGATGGAGGACCGGTTCGTCGACCCGGCCGTGGCCGCCGAGCGCTTCTCCCGGCTGCGCGTCGTCGTCGAGCGCAGCGCCCTCGCGAAGCACCGGGCGCGCGTCGGCCGGCTGGAAGAGGTACTCGTCGAGGGGCCGTCCAAGAAGGACGCCTCCGTCACGAGTGGGCGCACCCGCCAGGGCAAGTTGGTGCACTTCACGCCGCCGCAGCCGTTGCGCGCCGGTTCGTATGCGATGGTCGAGGTCACCTACGCGGCTCCGCACCACCTCCGCGGCCGTCTCGTGTCGGTGTTGGCCGACCCGGCCCACAAGCTGCGCATCCCCGTCGCAGCGCTCTGAGGCCGGCGATGCGAGTGAGGGCGCCGGTGGCGATCCTCGGCCCGACGGCCAGCGGCAAGTCCGCCGTGGCGATGGCCGCGGCGCGCGCCGTGGAGGGCATCGAGGTGGTGTCGGTCGATTCGATGCAGGTCTACCGAGGAATGGACATCGGCACCGCGAAGGCGACGCCGGCACAGCGCGCTGAGGTGCGTCACCACCTGTTGGACCTGGTCGACCCGTGGGACGAGGTGTCGGTGGCCGACTTCCAGGCCGCCTACCGCGACGCGTTCGCCGAGCTCACCGGCCGTGGTGCCCGCGCCCTGCTCGTCGGCGGCACGGGGCTGTACCTGAGGGCTGTCGTCGACGGGCTGGAGATCCCTCCGCAGTGGCCGACGCATCGGCGCGAGCTGGAGGAAGAGGCGGCGGCGGTCGGGCCCGCGGCACTGCACGCGCGCCTCGCCGCGCTGGACCCGGTGGCTGCTTCGAGGATGGAACCGACGAACACCCGTCGCGTCGTACGAGCGCTCGAGGTGTGCCTCGGCAGCGGTCGCCGGTTCAGCTCGTTCGGGCCGGGGCTCGACACGTATCCGTCCACCGACGTGGTGCAGATCGCCCTGCGCTGGGATCGCGCCGCACTCGGCGCGCGCATCGACCGGCGAGTGGGCGAGATGATCGCCGCGGGGCTGCTCGACGAGGTGCGCGCCCTGTTGGCCCATCCCCTAGGGATGTCGCGCACCGCACGGCAGGCGCTCGGCTACAAGGAGCTGATCGGCCACATCGAGGGTCACGTCGGCCTCGACGACGCGGTCGCCGCGATCGCGCAGCGGACCCGCCAGTTCGCGGTCCGCCAAGAGCGGTGGTTCCAGCGCGATCCACGCCTACGCTTCGTCGACGTCGAGAGCGATCCGGTGGCAGAGGCCCTGCCGCAGGTGCTCGCGGCGCTCAGCGATTAGACCCAAGCATGCAGGTCACCCTCACCAAGCACCACGGCCTCGGCAACGACTTCTTGGTCTGCGACACCGGCCAAGCCCTGCCGCGGATCGCCTGGACGGCGCTCGCCCAGCGTTGGTGCGACCGCAAGCGAGGTGTGGGAGCCGACGGACTGCTGACCCTCACGGTCGACCCCGACGACCCCGACCGGCTGACGATGTCGCTGCACAACGCCGACGGCAGCCGCGCCGAGATGAGCGGCAACGGCATTCGGTGTCTCGTGCAGGCCGCGTACCTCGCGCAGCAGCGGGCCGGCGACGCCCGGTTCGTGGTCGCCACGGACGCCGGCGAACGCCGCGTCCACGTGACGCCGCTCGATGCGGCTGCACACACGATCGAGGCCAGTGTCGACATGGGCGCGGTCTCGGGCGGCGAGGAACCCTCCGGCTGGGCTCTCGTCGGCCAGAGCCCCGATCGCCCGGTGGCCCACCTCAGCCTCGGCAACCCGCACACCGTCGTCGCCGTCGACGACGTGGCCGCGGTCCAGCTGGAGGCGATCGGAGCGGTCGTCCCCGACACCAACCTGGAGATCGTCGAGCCCGGCCCGGAGCCGTTCGCGATCACGATGCGCGTGCACGAGCGTGGCGCGGGCGTCACCGAGGCGTGCGGGACGGGTGCCTGCGCGGCGGCCTGGGCAGCCAGCCAGTGGGGGCTGGTCGACGCGGGGACCGAAGAAATCGTCGTGCACATGGACGGTGGAGATGCCAGGGTGCGCATGCACGATCCGGCGGCCGGCCGGGTGACGCTCGTCGGTCCGGCCACGTATGTCGCCACCGTGAGGGTGGCGTGAAGTGAGGTCACGTCCGTGAACAACCCCTACGGCGAGGCGCTCGGCCAGACGCTGATCGAGCGCAGCATCCGGGAGCGCATCGTCCTCGTCGGTGTCACCCTCCCCGGCCACACCGACGGCGAGACCGAAGCGAGCCTCGACGAGCTCGCGCTGCTCGTCGACACCGCCGGCGCCGACGAGGTGGCCCGCGTGGTGCAGCGTCGTGACGCTCCCGACCACACCTGGTACATCGGCAAGGGCAAGGTCGAGGAGCTGAAAGAGCTGTGCCTGGCCGTCGACGCCGACACCGTGGTGTTCGACAACGAGCTGGCGCCGGCCCAGCAGTACAACCTGGAGAAGCTGCTCGGGCGAACTGCGATCGACCGCACGGCGGTGATCCTCGACATCTTCGCCCAGAACGCCCACACCCTCGAGGGCAAGGCCCAGGTCGAGCTCGCCCTGCTGCGCTATCGCTTGCCGCGGCTGCGGCGCGGCGTCAGCGCTCGCTACGCGCAGCAGCGCGGTGGGGTGGGGATGCGCTTCGGCGCCGGCGAGACCAAGCTCGAGGTCGACCGGCGACGGATCATGCGGCGCATCTCCAAGCTGGAGCACGACCTGGAAGAGCTCGGTCGCACGCGGGAGCTGCAGCGCAAGAACCGCAGCCGCAGCGGGCTGTCGGCGGTGACGATCGTCGGCTACACCAACGCCGGCAAGTCCACGCTGTTGAACCGCCTCACGCAGGCCGGCGTGCTGGTGGAGGATCGCCTGTTCGCGACGCTCGATCCGACGACGCGCCGGCTGGCGTTGCCCGGCGGGGAGCCGGTGCTGCTCACCGACACCGTCGGCTTCGTGCAGCGGCTCCCTCACGGGCTGGTCGAAGCGTTCAAGAGCACGCTCGAGGTCGCCACCCAGGCGAGCTACCTGGTGCACGTCGTCGACGCGTCGGCGAGCGACCCCGACCTGCAGATCACGGCCGTGCGCGAGGTGCTGCGCGAGATCGGGGCAGACGCGGTGCCCGAGCTGGTCGTGTTCAACAAGACCGACCTCGATCCCGACGACGCGAAGCGTCTGGTGGAGGATCACCCCGGCTCGGTGGCGATCAGCGCGCTGACGGGGGAGGGCATCGAGGTGCTGCTCCGCACCCTGGCCGACCGCCTGCGGGCGATCTCGCGCGTGGTCGAGCTGCTGGTGCCATACGAGCGCGGTGACGTGCTGGCGGCCATCCACCGCGAGGGTGAGGTCGTCGGCACCACGCACGAGGAGGCCGGTGAGCGGGTCCGCGCTCGGCTCTCCGACGCATCCGTCGGACGTCTCGCCGAGTTCGTGGTTTCGCCGACGTGATCGCAGCGGGCAGCATGGTGCCCGCATGACCGCTGTACCGACGGGCTTCGTCCCCCCGCCTTACCCGTACGACCGGCTCGACCGCTTCGTGCCGCTCGCCGAGGGTCATCCCGGCGGGCTCGTCGACCTGTCTGTCGGCACGCCGTGCGACCCGCCCCCGGCGGCAGCGATCGAAGCACTCGGACACTCCGGCACGGAGCGTGGTTATCCACCGTCGATCGGTTCGCCGGAGCTGCGCGGCGCGTGGCGCAGATGGGTCCGGCGGCGCTTCGACGTCGACGTCGCCGACAACCAGATCGCCGCCTGTGTGGGTACGAAGGAGTTCGTCGCCACGTTGCCCCAGTTGCTGCGGTTGCGCGATCCCGGGCGCGACACGGTGCTCTATCCGGCAGTGTCGTACCCCACGTACGAGATGGGTGCTGTGCTCGCCGGATGCCGCGCCGTCGCTGTACCGCCGTCGGCCGACGGCGGCCTCGACCTGCGTGGCGTCGACGAGGTCGACGCGTCGAGGGCACTCCTGCTCTGGGTGAACAGCCCGAGCAACCCGACCGGTTCGCTCGACGACCTCGGCGCGGCGGCGGCGTGGGGGAGAGCGCGTGGAGTGCCGGTGTTCAGCGACGAGTGCTACGCCGAGTTCACCTGGGACGGTCCGCCGCGCACGATCCTGGAACACGGTACGGAGGGGGTTGTCGCCGTGCACTCGCTGTCGAAGCGCTCCAACCTGGCCGGCCTGCGGGTGGGCGCGTACGCCGGTGACGCCGCTCTCGTCGCGTATCTGTCAGAGGTGCGCAAGCACGTCGGGATGATGGTGCCCGGCCCGGTGCAGGCTGCGGGGGTCGCCGCGCTCGACGACGACGAGCACGTCGGCATCCAGCGAGATCGCTATCGCCGGCGCCTCGAGCAGCTCGCGTCGGTGCTCGGTCGCTGGGCCGGGATCGACGTCGCGTTGCCGCGTGGCGGGTTCTACCTGTGGTTCGACGCCGGCGACGGCTGGCAGTTCGCCGAGCATCTGGCTCGAGAGGGCGGCGCACTCGTCAGTCCCGGTGACTTCTACGGCGCCGGCGGTTCGCGCCACGTGCGGGTCGCCGCGGTGCAGCCCGACGAGCGGATCGAGCTGGTCGCGCAGCGGCTAGGGGCGCAGCGGTGATCCCCGTCGGCCAAGCGGTGCCCGCCGCACGGCGCGCCAGCGCGCTGGTGCCGCTCGGCATCGCGGTTGGCCTGCTCGGCATCGTCGCCGCAGCCGTGCTGTGGATGGCCGCGCTCCGCCGCGACGACGACGCCGTGCGCGGCCTCGCGCGGGCTCCGGCGGGCTGCACGACGACCCTCGAGTTCGACCAGGCAGGGCGCTTCTACGTGTTCGTCGAGACCAGGGGCCGAATCGGCGACCTGGGCGGCTCGTGTGCCAACGACAACCGTGAGTACGACCTGGCCGAGTCACCGGTGGTCGAGCTGGTCCTGTCCGGACCCGAGGGCGAAGTAGCCCTTGCCGACGTGAGCGGACCGCGTTACGACAGCGCGGGCTTCGTCGGGGTGGCCGAGCGAGCCTTCACGGTGAGCGCTCCGGGCACCTACTCGCTCGACGTGAGAGCGAACGACGAGGCGGCAGTCGTCGCGGTCGGCCGTGACGTCACCGAGGCGGGAGGCGCGCTGCGGATGGTCTCGATCGGTGCCGGTGGAGTCGGCGCGGCGCTCGGGCTGTTGCTGGTGCTGCTCGGGCTCAGTCGGCGACCTGCTCGCGGATCGAGCATGCCGGCGACGGGCGGATCTGTCATGCCGGCGACGGGCGGATCCTGGGCCCCGCCCGCCGGCCCCCGCTACGGCTAGTTCAGGCGACGAATCGCCAGCGGGTGGCTCAGAGCCTGCGCATCACCGTGACGACGCGGCCGAAGATGGTGACGTCGTGTGACGCGAACTGCATCGGCTTCATCGTTTCGTTGGAGGGCACCAGCGTGACGACGTCGCCGCGGCGCCGGTAGGTCTTGACGGTCGCCTCTTCGCCGGGGATGCCGGCGACGACGATGTCGCCGTCTTCGGCGGTCGGCTGCTGGCGGGCGACGACGAAGTCGCCGTCGAGGATCGCCGACCCGACCATCGAGTCGCCACGGACCCGCAGCATGAACAGGTCGCCGTCGCCGGTGAAGTCGATCGGCAGAGGGAACAGCTCTTCGACGTTCTCCTGCGCGAGCACGTCGGTGCCGGCCGCGACGTCACCGACGAGCGGCACGTGGCGCGACGGGCGGCGCTCGAACACCGCGCCTGAGTTCGGGTCCCAGCGCACCTCGATCGCGCGGGGCTTGGTGGGGTCACGGCGCAAGAAGCCGGCGCGCTGCAGCCGGGCGAGGTGGTTGTGGACCGTAGACGGCGAGGTCAGCCCGACGGCCTCGCCGATCTCACGCACCGAGGGCGGGTAGCCCCGATCACGCATCGACTGCTCGATGACGTCGAGGATCTGGCGCTGGCGGGCGGTGAGCTGGGCATCGACCATGGACTGCATCGTACGGGTGTTCGCCGCCATTATCAACGATCTTCAAACACTCGTTCCGCCAACACTCGTTCGACGACCTCCTTGACAACGAACGAGCGTTCGCCGTACTGTTGCCGAACAGGCGTTCGGACAAAGTGGTTGTCACACCCCTGCGTCACGCTCTCCCAAAGCCGGCCTTCGGCACCGCAAGAAGAAGGGATCCCCCCAATGGCCATCGCGATCGACCCCCGCTTCGTGATCGAGCTCCAGCCCACCCGAGCCGGGCACCCGAGCGCGGCCACGTATCGGCGTCGGCGCCTGGTCACCCTCTTCGTCGCGGTCGCCCTGCTCGGTGCCCTCCTGCTGGGCGCCGAGTCGGTGCTGGCCGGCCGTGGGGACGGTCCTGCCTCCGTCCCCGCGGCCGGTGCGGCCGGTTCGGCCGGTGCTGAGGGCGCCGTGGTGCGTTACGTCGTGCAGCCCGGCGACACGTTGTGGTCGATCGCCAGGCGCATGTTGGCGCCCGACGAGGCGGCGAAGTGGATCGACGACGTGGTCGCCGCCAACGGCGCCAGCGCGACGATCGATGTCGGCCAGGTGCTGACGCTGCCTGGCTGAGAGAGGAGGTGCAATAGATTCGGCGCCGTGCAGTGCACCGCCTGCCACCACGACGACACCAAGGTGATCGACTCGCGCAGCGCCGACGAGGGCTCCGCGATCCGACGCCGCCGGCAGTGCCCGAGCTGCGGGCACCGCTTCACGACCTACGAGCGGGTCGAGGAGCAGCTGCTGACGGTGCTGAAGAGCCACGGCGGGCGTGAGCCCTTCGACCGGGCCAAGATCGTCACCGGCCTCCGCGCCGCCTGCAAGGGCCGCCCGGTCAGCCTGGAGACGATCGACGGCTTGGCAGAAAGCGTCGAGGAGGAGCTACGTCTCGCCGGGCGCGCTGAGCTGACGAGTGTTGAGGTCGGCCTGGCGGTGCTCGAACGGCTGAGGGCGCTCGACGAGGTCGCCTACCTGCGCTTCGCCAGCGTCTACAAGAGCTTCGACGCGGCAGAGGACTTCTGGCGGGAGGCGGCCTTGCTCGTCAAGCACGACCCGCCGACCACGTAGCGAACACCTCCGGCTCGTTTTCCACAGAATCCCCCCGCAATTCACAGCCTTGTCCCCTTCCTCCCCACAGGGAGGATTGCGTACGGTTCATGACGCAATGGCTGCGGTGCGGTGACATGGCTGATGGGCGGCGGACCTGGGGGAGACCACCCATGCCACGCTGCCTGGGACGGGGTGTCCTGAACCTGTGCTCGCCGCACCGCAGCCACGGTGGTGCTCCCCGGCGGGCTCACGTGACGATCTCGCGTCAGCCCGTCGGAGATCGTTGACAGCGCTGTAACTACAGTGCTGTAATCTTCCCACTTCTTGTGTGGGGATCTCGTCCAAGGGGGCTCGATCCACCACATCTTGTGGTTCACTGTTCGAAGGAGCATCACCTCATGTCCCTCGCCCCTGACCGTCTCGGCATCGGCATCGGCCGTCATTTCACCTCCCCCGGTCAGCATCCCTACGACCAGGTGGCGTGGGAGCGTCGTGACGCGCGCATCTCCAACTGGAAGGACTCCACGGTCGCGTTTGAGCAGCTCGACGTCGAGTTCCCGACGACGTGGTCGCTCAACGCGACCAACATCGTCGCCCAGAAGTACTTCCGCGGCACCCTCGGGACCCCCGAGCGCGAATCGTCGCTGCGCCAGGTGATCGACCGCGTCGCCGACACGATCACCGCATGGGGCGTCGAGGGCGGGTACTTCGTCGACACCGCCGAGGCAGAGTCCTTCCGCGACGAGCTGAAGCTGATCCTCGTCACCCAGCGGGCGGCCTTCAACAGCCCGGTGTGGTTCAACATCGGCGTCGCGGGAGTGCCTCAGCAGGCCAGCGCGTGCTTCATCCTCGCCGTCGAGGACAAGATGACCGCGATCTTGAACTGGTACCGCGAAGAGGGGATCATCTTCAAGGGCGGGTCCGGCTCGGGCATCAACTTGTCCAAGATCCGCTCCAGCTACGAACCGCTCGAGGGCGGCGGCACGGCGAGCGGCCCGGTCAGCTTCATGCGTGGCGCCGACGCCTCGGCAGGCACGATCAAGTCCGGCGGCAAGACACGCCGCGCGGCGAAGATGGTCATCTTGAACGTCGACCATCCCGACGTCGAGGACTTCGTGTGGTGCAAGGCGCGCGAAGAGCGCAAGGCGCGCGTCCTGCGCGATGCCGGCTTCGACATGGATCTCGACGGGATCGACTCGTACTCGGTCCAGTACCAGAACGCGAACAACTCGGTGAGGGTCACCGACGAGTTCATGCAAGCCGTGCTCGCCGACGCCGACTGGAACCTCACGGCGGTCACCACCGGCGAGACCGTCCGCACCGTGCGGGCGCGTGAGCTGTGGCGAGAGATCGCCCAGGCTTCTTGGGAATGCGCCGACCCCGGCATGCAGTTCGACACCACCATCAACAAGTGGCACACCGCGCACGCCACAGGGCGGATCAACGGCTCCAACCCGTGCAGCGAGTACATGCACCTCGACAACTCGGCGTGCAACCTGGCTTCGATCAACCTGCTCAAGTACCTGGGCGAGGACGGCTCGTTCGACGTCGACGCCTACCGCCACACGATCGAGGTCATCTTCACCGCTCAAGAGATCCTCGTCGGGCGTGCCGACTACCCGACCGAAAAGATCGCCGAGACCAGCCGCCAGTTCCGCCAGCTCGGCATCGGGTACGCGAACCTCGGCGCCACGCTGATGGCACTCGGCCTGCCCTACGACTCCGTCGATGGGCGTGCGTGGGCGGGTGCGCTCACCTCGCTGATGACCGGCCACGCGTACGCGACCAGCGCTCGCATCGCGAGCAGGATGGGCCCCTTCGCCGGGTTCGCCGACAACGAGCGGCACATGTTGAACGTGTTGCGCATGCACCGTGACGCCACCCACGACATCGAGGCCGCCGACGCGGTGCCTGCGAACCTGATTGCCGCGGCGCACGAGTCGTGGGCGTCGGCGGTGCGTGACGGCGAGGAGTACGGCGTGCGCAACAGCCAGGCCAGCGTGCTCGCGCCGACCGGAACCATCGGACTGATGATGGACTGCGACACCACCGGAGTCGAGCCCGATCTCGGGCTCGTGAAGCTGAAGAAGCTCGTCGGCGGCGGCACGATGTCGATCGTCAACCAGACGCTGCCGCGGGCGTTGCGCAAGCTCGGCTACACCGCTCGTCAGGTCGACGAGATCGTCGGCTACGTCGACATCCACAAGTCGATCGTCGGCGCACCCCACCTCGACCCCTCCCACCTCGCGGTGTTCGCCTGCTCGATGGGCGACAACACCATCCACTACGAGGGCCACGTGCGCATGATGGGAGCCGTGCAGCCGTTCATCTCCGGCGCCATCTCGAAGACCGTCAACATGCCCGAGGAGGCCACGGTCGAAGACGTCGAGGCCCTGCACCTGCTGTCGTGGCAGCTCGGGCTGAAGGCGGTGGCCATCTACCGCGACAACTGCAAGGTCGCCCAGCCTCTGTCGACCGCGAAGAAGGACTCCGCACAGGCCACCTCCGGTGCCGAGGTCGTCGAGCGGGTGGTCGAAAAGATCGTCGAGCGCGAGCGCATCGTCGCCCGGCCGATGCGTCTCAAGCTGCCGCGCAGCCGTCGCGGGCGCACGTTCGAGTTCCGCGTCGCGGACTGCAAGGGCTTTGCCACCATCGGCGAATACGAGGACGGTCGTCCCGGCGAGGTGTTCCTCACCGTGTCGAAGCAGGGCTCGACGCTGAGCGGCATCATGGACGCATTCGCGAAGAGCATCAGCTACGGCTTGCAGTACGGCGTGCCGCTGAAGGCCTTCGTCGAGGCGTTCACGAACATGCGCTTCGAGCCCGCCGGCATGACCGACGATCCCGACATCCGCTTCGCGTCGTCGATCCTCGACTACCTGTTCCGCCGCCTGGCACTCGAGTACCTGAACTACGACGAGCGTGCCGAGCTCGGCATCTTCACCGTCGACGAGCGCCTGCAGCCGACGCTGCCCGGCGTCGAGGAGTCCGTGATCGAGAACGCGATGGGCCACGAGGTGGTCGCCGACCCGAAGAGCGTGCCCTCGGCCGACGAGCTCGTGCAGCAGATGCGCGACGGCTCGCTGCCGGCCACCCCCGAGGACAACACGCCCGCCCGCGGTGTCGTGCGCCAGAGCGACGCACCGATCTGCATGCAGTGCGGGGTGCAGATGGTGCGTGCGGGTAGCTGCCACGCCTGCCCGAGCTGCGGTAACACCAGCGGCTGCAGCTGAGGCGCCCACCCGGCGAGGTCCCGGCGCGGCCTGCGGGTCAAGCCGGGGTGGATCGGTGCCGATACAGGCTGCATGAGTCAAGCGTCGCGGCGGACTCGCTCGCGCTCCACGGGTCTTCGTGCCCTTCTGGCCACGGCCCTCACCTTGTTGTCGCTGGTGGCGAGCGGCCGCGCCACCGCGGCCGGCGTGTCGTCGACGCCGTGGACGGTGCCGACGATGCCCCCGTACTGCAGCGCGGCGCAGGCCGCGAGCGGTGACGTCGACGGCTGCCTGCTGAGCGCCGGTGGCGACCCGCCGAGCCGGGGCTGGGGCACGCCACCGTTCCCCGCCGCCGTCGCCGGCGAGGTGCTGCCTTGGGTGGACGTCGCGCAGGGGGCGTCGGGCAACATCGTGCGGGAGATCCAACAAGCGCTCGCCGACGCCGGCCATTCGATCGCCGTCGACGGCCAGTTCGGACCGATCACGGCGTCGGTGGTGAAGGCTTTCCAGACCGCAGAGGGCCTCCCCTCCACCGGAGTGGTAGACGCGGCAACTGCGGCCCGGCTCGGTGTCGAGCGCCGCTCCGCGGAGTGGCCCCCGCCGGGGTGGAAGTGGCTCGGCTGGGCGTACAACGGCTCGCCGGCACTTGCCGACTGGGAAGCGCGCATGGCGACGAACGCCGGACCCATCGGCGACGTGCGGGCCAAGGGAATCACGTTGATGCGGGCCGCGCTGCCCCTCTACGAGGGTTTCGTGCGCGAGATCCAGGCGGGCGGCTACAAGGTGTCGGGCATCGGCAGCTACGCGTTCCGGTGCACCTCGAGCGCGGGCAAGTCGTGTGAGGGCCTCGACGCGGGCTCGCTCTCCAACCATGCCTACGGCCTGGCCGTCGACGTGAACTCGTGGCTGAACCCGGAGGTCTCCTACAGCGGCGTCGACGGCAAGAGCGCCTGCGCGACGCCGCAGGCCACGGACATCCCCCGCTGGGTGGTGCAGATCGCCGAACGTTGGGGGCTCTACTGGGGTGGCTACGGCTGGAGCGGGGGCTGCAAGAACGCGAACGACCCCAAGTCGCGGGTGCTGCGTGACCCGATGCACTTCGAGTTCCGCGGCACTCCCGAGCAGGCGCGGGCGATCTTCCTGCACAACACCGGCCTTTCGATGCCACCCGAGGATCTGCAGCCCGCGGTGCGCCTCGGCCCGGTCGACACCTAGAGCAAAGCTGTCCGACACCTAGAGCCGAGCCGGTCGACCAGACTGCTCCGGTGCTCTTCGCCGAGCTGGCCACCGCCTCACGAGACGTCGCCGCCACCCCGGGCCGGCGGGACAAGGTCGCCCGGCTGGCGGCGCTCGTCTCCTCCACGCCGACAGAGCTGCTCGCCGCGGTGATCTCGTTCCTCGTCGGAGAGCCGCGCCAGGGCCGCATCGGCGTCGGCTGGGCCACCTTGTCGGGGGCGCGCGTCGAGCCCGCCGCCGCGCCGACGCTCACCGTCGCCGACGTGGACGGCGCGTTCGAGCGGGTGGTCTCTGCTCGCGGAGCAGGGTCACGTGAGGAGCGGACCGCCGTCCTCACCGATCTGTTCGCCCGTGCCACAGAGCCGGAGCAGGCGATGTTGGCCGCGATCGTCGGCGGCGAGCTGCGTCACGGTGCGCTCGCCGGCGTCCTCACCGACGCGGTGGCGCGCGCCGCAAACGTGCCCGTCGCGGCCGTGCGGCGGGCGGCGATGCTGAGCGGGTCGCTCGCCGGCGCCGCTGTTGCCGCACGGCGCGGTGGGCTGATGGCGCTAGATGGGATCGGCTTGGCGGTGCTGCACCCGGTGCAGCCGATGCTCGCGTCGCCGGCGGGGGGCGTCGCCGAGGCACTCGTGCTGACCGGGCCGGCGTCGGTCGAGTACAAGCTCGACGGCGCGCGGATCCAGGTCCACCGCAGCGGCGGGCAGGTGCGGATCTTCACCCGCAACCTGAACGACGTCACCGACCGCCTCGTCGGCGTGGTCGACGCGGTGGCTCGGCTGGACGTGGACGACGTCGTGCTCGACGGAGAGGTGCTCGGCCTGGCCGACGACGGCCGCCCGCGCGCGTTCCAGGACACGATGGGCGACCTCACCGCCACCGGCGGCGACGGCCGGGGCTCGCTGCTGCGGCCGTGGTTCTTCGACGTCTTGCACGCCGACGGCGAGACGGTGATCGACCGCCCTCTCGCCGAGCGTCGCGCCGTGCTCACGAGAGTGCTCCCGGCCGAGCTGGTCACCCCCGCCACGGCGACGCAGGACTCGGATGTCGCGGCGCAGTTCCTCGACGCCGCGCTGGCCGCCGGGCACGAAGGCGTGGTCGTCAAGGCGCTCGACTCGTCTTACGACGCCGGGCGCCGCGGCGGCTCTTGGCGCAAGGTGAAGCCGGTCCACACGCTCGATCTCGTGGTGCTGGCCGCCGAGTGGGGCCACGGGCGCCGGCGCGGATGGCTGTCCAACCTCCACCTCGGCGCGTGTGGGCCCGACGGCACGTTCGTGATGGTCGGCAAGACGTTCAAGGGGCTCACCGACGAGCTGCTCACGTGGCAGACCGAGCGCCTGCAGCAGCTCGCCCTCGGCACGGAGTCGAGCCCGCACGGCGGTGCCACCGTCGTGCACGTGCGCCCGGAGCTGGTGGTCGAGGTCGCCGTCGACGGTGTGCAGACGAGCCGCCGCTATCCGGGGGGCGTGGCACTGCGCTTCGCCCGGGTGCGTCGCTACCGCCAGGACAAGCCCGCCGCCGAGGCCGACACCATCGAGCGCGTGCGCAGCCTGGCCAGATGACCCGCCCCGTCCCCGCCCCGCCCCTCACGTTCTCGGTCGGATGAGTCGCGCTATGTGTCACAAATCCGACCGAGAACGCGGGGTGCCGCGGGCCTTTGGTGCCGGCGCGCGATGCTTGGCCGATGGTGGGTCAGCGCAACGCCGGTCTGCTCGCCGTAGGGCTGGTGGCGATCCTCGCCGCCTGGGCGGTCGGGCTCTTCCTCGGCGCCGACACCGCGCCTAGCTGGTCTGCTGCGGCGGTCGCGCCCGGTGCGACCCCGCTCGATCTGGTGGCGGCGATGCCGGCGCCGCTCGACGGACCGCGCTCGATCACTTCGCCGGCCACCGCCGCCGACGGCGTGCCTGCCGATCGGTTGGCCGGGCTACCGGTGTCGCCGACGACGCCCGGCCCGCCGGAGCCTCCCGACGGGGCGGAGCTGACGATGGCGTTCTCCGGCGATGCCCTGTGGCACAGCCCGCTCTGGGCGCGCGCGCAGCAGAACGCGGGCGGCGTCGGCTACGACTTCGTCCCGATGCTGGCGCGCATCCGCCCGATCGTCGAAGCCGTCGACCTCGGCGTCTGTCACCTGGAGACCCCCATCGCGCCGCCCGGCGAGGAGCTGTCCACCTATCCCAGCTTCGGGGTGCCCGCCGAGGTGGTCGTCGCCATCGAGCAGGCCGGCTACGACCGCTGCTCGACGGCGTCGAACCACGTGTTCGACAGGGGGATCACGGGCATCGAGGCGACGATCGCCGCCCTCGGCGCGGTCGGGATCACCCAAGCCGGCATGGCTCGCACGCCCGAGGAGATCGGCCCGACGGTGTTCGAAGTGGACGGGTTCGCCGTCAGCCACCTGTCGTACACCGAGTGGTACAACGGCAGGCGGCCACCGGCCGGAGAGGTCTGGCGCTCGGCGCTCATCGACCCGGCACGGATCATCGCCGACGCCACCGAGGCCCGCCGTCTCGGCGCCGAGGTGGTCGTGGTCAGTGTCCACTGGGGCGTCGAGGGGTCACACCTGGTCTCGGCGGCTCAGCGTTCGGTGGCCGAGGCGATCACGGCTGGCGGCGTGGTGGATCTCGTCGTCGGGCACGGACCCCACGTGGTTCAGCCGATCGAGCAGGTGAACGGGGTCTGGGTGATCTACAGCCTCGGCAACCACATCTCGAACCTGCCGGTCAACGAGTCGTGGCCGGCCAGCACGCAAGATGGTGCGATCGTCACCGTCGCCGGGGCGCGTCAGGCCGACGGCACGTTCGCCTTCCAACCCCCGACGGTGCATCCGACATGGGTCGACAAGCGGGCGGGCTGGTTGGTGCGCCCGGCGATCACCGACTTCGCCGACCCCGCGGTGCCAGCGGCCACGCGCGATGTGCTGTGGGTGTCGCTGCTGCGCTCCGGTGAGCATCTCGGCGAGTACTTCCCCTAGGACGGCCGATCGCGATGCGTGTGCTCACCTGGAACCTCTGGTGGCGCTTCGGCCCGTGGGAGCAGCGCCAAGGCGCCATCGCCCACGTGCTCGGGGAGGAGCAGCCCGACGTCGTCTGCCTGCAGGAGGTCTGGGCCGACGACGAACGGGACCAGGCGCAGGAACTGGCCGCGGGGCTCGGCTGCACAGCCGTCCGCACCGAGGGTGTGCAGATGGACGGGGTCTCCTTCGGCAACGCCGTGCTGAGCCGCTGGCCGATCGTGTCCTCGTCGCAGGTCGCGTTGCCGCGTGCCGACGGCTCGGACGGCCACCGTCGCGCGCTCGTTGCCGTGCTCGACACGCCGTGGGGCGCGTGGCCGGTGATCTCCACGCACCTCGACTACCGCTTCGACGACTCGGCGGTGCGCGAGCGCCAGGCCGCGGCGTTGTTGGAGCTGATCGCGTCGGTGCGCGGCGACCCCGAGCGTGACCCGCCGGTGATCATCGGCGGCGACTTCAACGCCGTTCCCGACAGCGACGAGATCCGCATGCTCACCGGGCGGCGAGTGTCGCCGGTGCGCAATTTGGTGCTGTCCGACGCGTGGGAGCACGTCGGAGAAGGCGCCGGGTACACCTGGCGCCACGACAACCCGTACCAGTCGGGCACCGCGTGGCCCAACCGGCGCCTCGACTACGTGTTCGTCTCCTGGCCTCGGCCGCGGCGCACCGGCCATCCGCTGCGCGTCTGGCGTGCGGGGGAGACTGCGGTCGACGGCGTCGTCGCGAGCGACCACTCCGCCGTCGTCGCCGACCTCGCCACGCCCTAGCCGTCAGCCGTTAGGGTGCCCGGTCGGACATGGCCGTCTTGCGCTTCAGCTTCGGCACGATGGGCTCTGGCAAGAGCACGCTCACGCTGCAGATCCACCACAACCTCTCCGTGCGGGGACTGCGCGGCATGCTGCTCACCAAGCTCGACCGCGACGGCACGCAGGTGAGCAGCCGGCTCGGCGTCTCGGCGCCGGCGGTCGAGGTGGATGCCGACCTCGACCTCTACGAGCTGACCGCGCAACACATGCCGCTCGACTTCCTGGTCTGCGACGAGGCCCAGTTCTACTCGCCCGCTCAGTGCGACCAATTGGCCGAGGTGGTCGATCGCCTCGGCGTCGACGTGTTCGCGTTCGGCCTGATCACCGACTTCCGCGGGCTCCTGTTCGAGGGCACCCGCCGCCTGCTCGAGGTGGCCGACGAGCGCATCGAGTTGCAGGTCGAGGCGCGGTGCTGGTGCGGCTCACGGGCCACGCATAACGCCCGCCTGGTCAACGGCACCATCGTCTACGAGGGCGAGACGGTGGTTGTCGGCGATACCGAGGACGCGCCGGCGCAGCCGCTGTTCGGCGACGTCGTTCACTACGAGCTGCTCTGCCGCCGTCACTACCGCTCCGGCGAGACCGGGCCGGACGAGGTGGTGGACTAGCGCCAGGCGCAGGGCATGCGCTTGATGCCGTTGATGAACGCGCTCTGCAGGTAGGCGGGCTCGCCGGTGATGCGCATACCGGGTAGCCGGGTGCGGATCTCGTCGAACATCACCGTCATCTCGCGCCGGGCGAGGTTCGCGCCGAGGCAGAAGTGGGGGCCACCGGCGCCGAAGCCGATCTGGGCAGGGTGCGGTGCACGGCGCACGTCGAAGCGGAAGGGATCGTCGAACACGCGCTCGTCGCGGTTGCCCGAGGAGTACAGCATGACGACCTTTTCGCCCTCTTTGATCGGGTGTCCGGCGATCTCGGTGTCTTCCGTCGCCGTGCGACGGAAGTGGATCACCGGCGTCGCCCAGCGCACGATCTCCTCCACGGCGGTCTTCGTGTGCAGATCGAAGTCGTCGAACCAGATCTGGCGCTGGTCGGGGTAGTCGGTGAGCGCCTTCATCCCGTGGCTCACCGCGTTGCGGGTGGTCTCGTTGCCGGCGACGACGAGCAGGATGAAGAACGAGCCGAACTCCTGCGCCGTCAGGCTCTGGCCGTCCACCTCGGCACTCATCATGATCGACGTGATGTCGTCGGCGGGCCGGGCCCGGCGATCTTCGCCGAGCGCCTGCGCGTAGGCGAACATCTGCAGCGCGACAGCCATCAGCTCGTCGTAGCTCGTCGCGTAGTCGGGGTCACCGACGCCGAGGATGACGTTCGTCCAGCTGAGGATCTGCTGGTGGTCCTCGGCGGGGATGCCCATCATCTCGCAGATGATCTGCAGCGGCAGGGGAGCGGCGACCTCGGAGACGAAGTCGCACTCACCGTCGGGGAACCGCTCGAGCAGGTCGTCGACGATCGCTGCCGCCTTCACCTTGACGTAGCCCTCGACCTTCGCGATCTCCTTCGGTGTGAAGCCGCGGGACACGATGGAACGCAGACGGAAGTGCTTGGGGTCGTCCATGTTGATCATCGAGCCGAAGAACTCGTTCAGCTCCTGGGGCATGTCGCCGATGTTCGAGCCCTTCCCGCTGCAGAAGACCGAGGCGTTGCGGCTGACGTGCCAGATGTCGTCGTGGCGGCTGATCACGTAGTAGCCGGGGCCGGGCGGGAACGGTGATCCCTCGAACACGCGCTCTTCGAAGAAGGCCACCGGGCGCTCGTCGCGCAGCGTCTTCCATGCGCCCTCTCGGTACGCACGGTCGGCGAGCCACAGCGCCTCGCCGGAGAAGTCGATCTCGTCGACGGGCACCTTCGGCAACTCTTTGACATCCATGGCCGGATCGTAGGATGCCGGGAGCCGGCCGCCAGACACGTGCTGCGCGTTCGTGCACGTCCCACCACGAAACCCGACAAGAGGGAGCATCCCGTGACCGAAGCCGTCATCGTCGCCACCGCCCGCAGCCCGATCGGACGGGCGAACAAGGGCTCGCTCGCCTCCATGCGCCCCGACGACATGGCTGCCCAGATCGTGAAGGCGCTGCTCGCGAAGGTGCCCCAGCTGCCGACCGACCAGATCGAAGACCTGATCATGGGCGTCGGTCAGCCTGCCGGCGAGGCCGGGTTCAACGTCGGGCGGGTCGTGGCGATCCTCGCCGGGCTCGACACCTGCCCCGGCGTCACGGTCAACCGCTACTGCTCTTCGAGCCTGCAGACGATCCGCATGGCCGCCCACGCGATCAAGGCCGGCGAGGGTGACTGCTTCATCGCCGCGGGGGTAGAGACCGTCAGCCGGTACGCGGCCGGCGCGTCGGACACCGCGCCGAACCCGATCTTCAAGCCCTCCGGCGATCGCACCCAGCTGCGCGCCCAGGGTGGCCAGCCCTCGTGGGCCCCCCAAGAGGGCCTTCCCGACATCTACATCGCGATGGGCCAGACGGCAGAGAACGTGCGTGAGGTGGAAGGCGTCACCCGTGAGGCGATGGACGCGTTCGCCAAGCGCTCCCAGGACCTCGCCGTGGAGCACATCGAGAACGGCTTCTTCGAGCGCGAGATCGTCCCGCTGACGCTGCCCGACGGCACCGTCGTCTCCCGCGACGACGGGCCTCGCGCCGGCACCACGCTGGAGGGCCTCGCCGGGCTGAAGGCCGTTTTCCGCCCCGACGGCCAGATCACCGCCGGTAACGCCTGCCCGCTGAACGACGGCGCGGCCGCAGTGGTGGTGATGAGCGACACCAAGGCGAAGGCGCTCGGCCTCACCCCTCTCGCGCGGGTGGTGTCGACCGGGGTGTCAGGACTCGACCCGGAGATCATGGGTCTCGGCCCGATCGAGGCCTGCCGGATGGCGCTGAAGCGTGCCGGCTTGACGATCGACGACGTCGACCTGGTCGAGATCAACGAGGCCTTCGCCGCGCAGGTACTGCCTTCGGCCGAGCACCTCGGCATCCCGATGGACAAGCTCAACGTGCACGGCGGGGCGATCGCCCTCGGCCACCCGTTCGGGATGACCGGCGCCCGCATCATGACCACCCTCATCAACGGCCTCCAGTGGGAGGACAAGTCGATCGGGCTCGAGTCGATGTGCGTCGGCGGCGGTCAGGGCATGGCGATGATCGTCGAGCGCCTCAGCTAGCCGAGCGCCTCGCTAGCCGACGGGCGGGTCGGGCCGCACGGCGTGCACCCGCACCAACCCCGGCTCGGTGCGGCACGGCTCGGCGCGCACCACATAGGGCACCCCGCCGGAGAGCAGGTTGGCGAGGGCCCACCTGCCCCCGGCCTCGGGAACTCCGTTGCCCATCGGATGGAGCGCGTCGACGGCCAGCCCCGCGGTCTCGGCTTCGGCGCACCACATCGCGATCAGCCCCTGGCGCAGGGCCGGGTTCTGGATCAGGTCGTCGCCTTGTAGGCACAGCTCGACGGTGGCGACGGTGACCGGTTCGACGCAGTCGATGGCGACGACGTCACCGCCCAGCTCGCCGTCGAGCATCACCACCACCGGCCCCTCCGGCGACACCTGCGAGCCGACGAAGCCGTAGCGCACGAGGGGCAGCCCGTCGTCGCCGTCGAGCACGATGCGGATGCGGTCGCCGGGCTGGAAGGTGGTCACGCCGGAGCCTCTTGCACTTCGCGGGCTGGGGCAGCGGCGAGCACGGAGTCGGAGAGCGCGGACCAGTGCTGCAGCGCCTCTGGCGCCCATTCGTCGAAGGGGCGGTCGGTGAGTGCGACCAGCGCGATGTCGGCCACCGGGTCGACCCACAGCATCGTGCCCGCGCCGCCGAAGTGGCCGAAGGTGGCCGGCGAGTTGGCGAGCCCCGTCCAGTGCGGTTGCTTCGCGCCGCGGATCTCGGGCCCGAGCCCCCACGGACACGGCCGGAACGTGCCGAGCCCGGGCACCGTGCCGTCGAGCGTCGCGAACTGGATGGTCGTGGCCTGCGCGGCGGTGGCCGGCGCCAGCAGGCGAGGTCGTAGCAGCTCGGCGGCGAAGCGTGCCGTGTCGGTGAGCGTGCTCCACACCGCGTGCGCGGGCGAGCCAGCCAGCGCGGTCGACGTCATCGCGAGGGGCTCGAACACGGCCTCGCGCAGGTAGTCGGCGAAGTCGATGCCCGTCGCCACGGCGACGTGTCGCGCTGCCACCTCGATCCCGGTGTTGGAGTAGATCCGCTTGCGTTCGGGCGCGAGCAGCGGACGCTCGCCGTCGAAGGGGTATCCACCGGCGTGGCTGAGCAGGTGGCGCAGCGTGCTGCCCGCAGGTCCGGCCGGCTCGTCGAGGTGGACAGAACCCTCCTCGACGGCGACGAGCACAGCCCACGCGGTGCACACCTTGGAGATGGAGGCGAGCCGGAAGCGGTGGTCGGGCGGGCCGCACTGGGCGAATACCCCGTCGGGGCCGACGATCGCGGCGGCGGCGGTCGGTACTGGCCAGGAGCCGAGCTGGGCCAGTGCCTCTTCCATCGCCGCGCCGGTCAGGCGAGCTCTGCCGACCGGATGAGCTCGGCCACCCCGAAGGCGAGGTCGAGGCTCTGGCGGCCGTTCAGTCGCGGGTCGCACATCGTCTGGTAGCGGTCGTCGAGGTCTTGGTCAGACAGCGAGTCGCCACCACCGACGCATTCGGTGACGTTGTCGCCGGTGAGCTCGACGTGGATGCCGCCTGGCCAGGTGCCTTCGGCCCGGTGAGCGGCGACGAAGCCGGCGATCTCGCGCATGATGTCGTCGAAGTGGCGGGTCTTGTGGCCGCTCGCGGTGGTGTAGGTATTCGCGTGCATCGGGTCGCAGGCCCACACCACCGGATGGCCGGCGTCACGCACCGCTTGCAGCAGCGGGCGCAGCGCCGCGACGACGTTGTCGGCGCCCATCCGGCTGATCAGGGTCAGGCGCCCGGGGATCCGTGCCGGGTTCAGTCGGTCGCACAGCTCGAGCACGTAGTCGACTTCGACCGAGGGTCCGATCTTGCAGCCGACCGGGTTGCCGACGCCGCGCAGGAACTCGACGTGCGCGCCGTCGAGCTGGCGGGTGCGCTCACCGATCCACAGCATGTGGGCCGAGCAGTCGTACCAGCCACCGGTCAGCGAGTCCTGCCGGGTGAGGGCCTCCTCGTAGCCGAGGATCAGCGCCTCGTGGCTGGTGAACACGTCGGTCTGGTGCAGGGCGGCGTGGCTCTCGGTGTCCACCCCGCAGGCCCGCATGAACCGCAACGCCCGGTCGATCTCGACCGCCACCTGGTCGTAGCGCTGACCCTCGGGGCTGGAGGCGACGAACTCCTGGTTCCACGCGTGTACCCGACCGAGGTCGGCGAAGCCGCCCTTCGTGAACGCGCGCACCAGGTTCAGAGTGGACGCCGACTGGTGGTACGCCTGCACCAGGCGCTCGGGGTGCGGCACCCTCGCCGCTGCGGTCGGGTTCGGGTCGTTGACGATGTGGCCACGGAAGCTCGGCAGCTCGACGTCGCCGACCATCTCGGTGGCGTACGAGCGTGGCTTCGCGAACTGGCCGGCCATCCGCCCGACCTTCACCACCGGCACGCCGAGGCTGTACGTCAGCACCACCGCCATCTGCAGGATCACGCGCAGCTTGTCGCGGATGTTGTTGGCCGAGAACTCACCGAAGCTCTCGGCGCAATCACCTGCTTGCAGCAAGAACGCGTTGCCTGCGGCCACCTGGCCGAGCGAGGACTGCAGCGAGCGCGCCTCGCCGGCAAAGACGAGCGGAGGGAATCCCTCGATCACCTTGAGCGCCCGATCGAGGTCTGCTTGGTCGGGCCAGTCGGGCTGCTGCTCGGCGGGACGCGATCGCCAAGAGGTCGGGTTCCAGCTCTGCGCCACGATCGAAAAGCCTAACGGCCCGGTGGCGTGTGCCACCGGGCCGTCGGGGAGGTCTCTCTAGGTGCTCGCGCTCAGGCGGCGAGGATGCGCTCGGCGTCCTCACGCAGGCCGGCGACCGCGCGGCTGACGAGGCGGCGGGCGGCCTCGGCGGTCACCCCGAGCTTCTCGCCGACTTCACGGAAGCTCTTGCGCTCGCCGTCGAGCAGACCGAAGCGGGCTTCTACGGCGAACCGGGCGCGATTGTCGAGCGTGCCGAGCAGCTCATCGAGCAGGGCGGTGTCGACGAGGGCCATCACGTGGTCTTCGGGCGTCCCGTCGCCGTTGGCCATCAGATCGCCGAGGGTGGCGTCGCCGTCGTCGCCGATGGTCTTGTCGAGCGACACCGGGGTGGTGAGGCGGTGCAGCTCGGCGTTGCCCGCGTCGAGCGTCTCGCCGTCGCCCGAGGCCTGGCGCAGGGCCGCACGCAGGCTGGCGGAGCGGTCGCCGGGGATGCGGATCAGGCTCGCCTTCTGGTCGAGCGCGCGCCCGATCGCCTGGCGGATCCAGAACGTGGCGTAGGTGGAGAACTTGAAGCCACGGCGCCAGTCGAACTTGTCGACGGCGTGCTCGAGGCCGAGGTTGCCCTCCTGGATGAGGTCGAGCAGGTCCATGCCCTGGGGCAGCGGATACCGCCGGGCGATGGAGACCACGAGGCGCAGGTTGGCCCGGATGAAGCGGTCCTTCGCGGCGGCGGCCTCTTTGATGGTGTTGCGGATCTCGCGGTTGGTGCGCTCGCCGTTGGCGAGGCGCTCGGCGGCCTCACGGCCACGCTCGATGGCGCGAGAGAGCACCCGCTCGTCTTCGGCAGTGAGCAGCGGGACCTTGCCGATGTCGTTTAGGTAGAGACCGATGGAGTCATTCATGGCGTGTCGTACAACCGTTCGTAGGTAGTGAGCATTCCAACCGATAACGTGTCAAAGGACACACCGGTCGGTTCCAAGGCGCCTGCCGGGCGCCGAGTGCCACCAGCCGCCCATGTGCCGCGCGTCGGGGGGTCGGCCGGAGCCGGGACGTCGCGGCGAACTGTGCGGTGACAAGATCTGCTGAGGTTAAGGGGGGTGAATATTTGGGGGAGTGAGTACCATAACACACCTGGCCTGCCCTGTCTCCTTGAATCCGGTGAGAGCTTGGTAGGAGCGCGCCCAGTCGAAACCGCCGCGACGGTGAAGGACCACCGACCGGCGATGCTGCCTAGACTTCCCCGCCGTGCCTGAGAACATGCCGCGCCGCATCGGCCTGTTCGGTGGCACATTCGACCCGCCCCACGTCGGACACCTCGTGACCGCGGTGAACGTCCGCCATGCCCTGTCGCTCGACATCGTCGTCTTGATGGTCGCGAACGTGCCCTGGCAGAAGGAGTCCAGCCGGCGGATAACCGACGCCGAAGACCGCTTCGCGATGGTCGCCGCAGCGGTAGAAGGCGTCGACGGGTTGCTTGCCGGCCGGCTCGAGATCGACCACGGTGGGCCCAGCTTCACCGCCGACACCCTCGCCGAACTGCGCCGATGCTGCCCCTCGGCCGAGCTGTACACCATCGTCGGAGACGACGCCGCCGCCGGGCTCCCCACCTGGGAACGCTTCGGCGAGGTGGTCGCCAACAGCCACATCGTCGTCGTCGACCGCCCGGGCGCGCCCGTGCAACTCCCCGAGGGCATCCACTGGGTGCGGGTGGAGGTACCCCGGCTCGAGGTGTCGAGCACCGATCTGCGGGCGCGTTTCGTAGATGGTCGCCCGCTCGACTACCTGGTCACCGCGCCGGTGCTCGACGTCATCGCCGAACGCGCCCTGTACCGCGGTGCCGACCGGTGAGCGCGCTGGCCGGCCGTCGCCGACGGATCACGATCGCCGCCTTCCTCGCCGGCCTGCTCGTGCTCGGTGCCCTGCCCGTGCTCGGCGTCGCGGCGTGGCGCGCGATCCGCGATTCGCGCGCGGCGAAGGCGGTGGTGCCGGTCAGCACCAGGTCGATCCCCGTCACCCCGACCGGGCTGCTCGCCGGCGTCGACGACGAGGGCACGCTCGCGATGCTCGCCGTGCTGGCTCTGCAGCCCGACGGCAGCGGCGGCACGATCGTGTCCGTGCCGGTCAACGCGGTCGAGACGGTGCTCGAGGACCTCGACCCCAAGCCGGTGGGAGCTTGGTTCGATTCCGGCGGTCTCGACGGCCTGGTGTTCGGCGTCGAGAGCCTGATGAACGTGTCGCTCGACGTGGCCGCTGTGGTGGACGCCGGTGAGCTCGCCGGGCTGATCGACCCCCTCGGCGACCTGCCGGTCACGTTCGCGGCCGACGTCGTCGACGGCGACTCGGTGGTGGTGCCAGCGGGAGAGCAGTTGCTGACCGCCGAGCAGGCGGCGCTGGCGCTCACCGCCATACCCGCGGAGGCCAGCGAGGCGGAGCGGTTGCCGCACGTGAAGGCCGTCTGGGAGGCCGTCGCCGCGGCGGCAGGCGACGGGGTGGCCGGATTGCAGCCGGCCGTGACCATCCCCGACGCGGGTGCCGAAGCGCCCGCCGACGTCGCGGGCTTCTTCACCGCGTTGTTGTCGGGCCCGGTGTCGGCCTGGCAGCTGCAGTACGAGCCCGTCGGGGAAGGCTCGGGCAATCCCGACGGCCTCGACCTGATGCTCGTCTCCAAGCCCGAGATCGTGCTGGTGATGGCGAGCGTGGCGCCGAGCGCGGTCGGCGCTCCCAACCCCGGGCTCGTCTTCCAGATCGACAGCTCGTTCAACGACGCCGACGTCACGAAAGACGTCATCTCGTGGCTCTACTACTTCGGCGCCAACGTCCAGCTCGTCCGTGAGGTCGGCGGCACCCCGCCGTCGGAGACGGTGCTCGAGTACGTGTTCGACATCGACCGCAAGGACCTCGCGCTGTACGAGTCGGTGCTCGGTCAGTTCACGGTGCAGCAGGCGGCCGAGCGGGTCGAAGGGATCGACATCCGCATCGTGCTCGGCGAAGACTTCTTGGAAGTGCTCGCCGAGCGCCAACCGCCCGACCTGTCGACGACGCCGTCGTCGAGCACCAGCGCACCCCCCGAGGACGGCGGATGACGACGAGACCCGAGGTTGCCCGGCCACAGGTGGACGAGACGCGCGAGCTGGCGCTCGCTGCTGCGCGAGCCGCCGACGCGAAGCAGGGCGAGGAGACCCTCGTCATCTCCGTCGGCGCGGTGCTGGCGATCACCGAGCTTTTCGTCGTGACGAGCGCCAAGAACCGGCGCCTCGTACGCACGCTCGCGAACGAGGTCGAGCAGTCGGTGCGGTCGGCGACGGGGCGCTCGCCGTTGCGCGTCGAGGGCCTGAAGGAGCTGAGCTGGGTCTTGCTCGACTACGGCGACGTCGTCGTGCACGTCTTCTCCGACGAGAGCCGGCGCTTCTACGAGATCGAGCGCCTCTACCGCGACCAGCCGAAGATCGCGTGGGTTGAGGAGGGGTCGCGCACGGCTGCTCCGTGAGCAGCTGTGACCCCTTCAGCGCGTTTTGAGCGGTGCAGGCGCGCTGGTATCGTTCGACGCCCGCGCGGGGCTGTAGCTCAGTTGGCAGAGCGCTTCCATGGCATGGAAGAGGTCAGGGGTTCAATTCCCCTCAGCTCCACCCCAAGCACCATTCTCGGTCGGATCTGTGACACATAGCGCGACTGATCCGACCGAGAACGGGTGGGGATGCGGTGTGGGTCAAGATGGGGAGATGACGATCGACGGGGCCGAGCTGCTGTCGCGGGCGTTGCTCGCCGAGGGTGTCGAGGTGATCTTCTCGATCTCCGACATCAGCCACAGCCCGCTGCTGCGCAGCACCGAGCTCGCCGGCATCCGCCATGTCGGCCCGCGCCACGAGAGCGCGGCGGTGCACATGGCCGACGCCTGGGCGCGGGCGGGCGGCGCGGGGATCGCCGTCGTCGTGGTCGCCGCCGGGCCTGGGGTGGCGAACATGATCCCGGGGCTGATGTGCGCCTGGATCGAGGGCCAGCCGCTGCTCGTGATCGGCATCCAGCGGGTACGCCGATCGGTGCACGCCGTGCGCCGGGGGCGCTTCCAGTACGGCCCCCAGCTAGACGTCGCCCGCCCGGTGGCGAAGTTCGCCGCGGTGGTTGAAGAGGCACGGCGTTTGCCCGAGTTCGTCCGCGAGGCCGTCCGCCAGGCGCTCGCCGGCCGGCCGGGCCCGTCTTACATCGAGATCCCGAGCGACGTGCTGCACGAGCAGGTCGATCCCGAGACGGCGCCGATCCTGCCCGCCTCCCTGACCCGCTTCGCGCCCGGCGCCCCCGATGCCGACTCCGTGGCACGTGCCGCCGCACTGCTGTCGGGCGCCTCGTTCCCGCTGATCCTCGCCGGGCAGGGCGTGCACCAGGCCGACGCGGCGGGCGAGCTGCGCGAGCTCGCCGAGCATCTCGGGGCACTGGTGATGACGACTGCCGGCGCGCGGGGGGCGTTCCCCGAGGACCACCCGCTTTCGGTCGGCATGTCGTTCCCGTGGGGGACGCCGGCGCACCTCGACTCCGACGTGATCCTCGCGGTCGGCACCCAGCTCGGCGAGCAGACCCAGTACCTGATGCCGCCCGGTTGGGCAGGGCCAGCACACCAGCGGCTGATCCACCTCGAGGTCGATCCGATGCGCATCGGCGTGAACCGCCCGACCGACGTCGGCCTGGTCGGCGACGCCCGGGCCGGGTTGTCCGCGCTGCTCGCCGCAGTGCGCGCCGCCGGCGGGATGCGCCAGCCGAACCCGGCCGGCGCACAGTACGCCGCCGACTTCGCCGTGTTCCGCACGGCGATCTTCGACTCGTACCGCGAGATCGACGGCGCGCCTGTGCACCCCGGCCGACTGGCCACCGAGGTCGCGGCGGCGTTGCCCGACGACGCGATCGTCTGCATCGACGGAGGCAACACCGGGCTGTGGGCGCACCTCGCGTTCACCTTCACCCGGGCTCGCTCGCTGATGTGGACCGGCCACTACGGCCACCTGGGCACCGGGCTGCCGTACGCGCTCGGGGCGAAGCTGGCTGCGCCCGAGCGCCCCGTCGTGCTGTTCACCGGTGACGGCGCGTTCGGGTTCAACCTGCAAGAGCTGGAGACCGCGGCTCGCGAGCAGATCCCGGTGGTCGTCGTCGTCAACTGCGACTCGGCGTGGGGCATGGAGGAGCTGCACATGATGAAGGTCGCCGGCACCACGGTCGGGGTGAAGCTCTCCGCCGTCCGCTACGACCACGTGGCGGCAGCCCTCGGGTGCCACAGCGAGCACGTCGCCCGCTCGGCCGACCTGCGCCCCGCGCTCGAGCGGGCGCTCGCGTGCGGACGACCCGCCGTGGTCCACGTAGACGTCGACGACCGCGAGAACGTGAACCCGCCCGGGCTCGACGAGTTCTCCGGCATGTACGCCGCCGAGCACACCTGAGCCGATGGCCCGGGTCGTCGTCACCGGCGCCGGCGGGTTCGTCGGGCGCGCGCTGCTGAACTCCTACCGATCCGTCGGCTGGGACGTCGCCGGGGTGGAGCTGTCGCCGGCGCCCGATTGGGCGCGGGAGTGGGACGTGGTCGCCGGCGACGTCTCCGAGCCGGGAACCTGGCAGGAGCACCTCGTCGGAGCCGACGTCGTGGTCCACACCGCGGCGCTCGTGTCGAACGTGGTGTCCAGGCGCCGCGCTTGGCAGGTGAACGTGTGCGGCACCCGCAACGTCGTGGAAGCCGTCGCCGAGGGCGGGGCGAAGCGGATGGTGCAGTTCTCCTCGCTCGCCGTCTACTCGCACCACCGCGACGGTGTGCTCGACGAGCACCATCCCGTGCGACCCTCCGGCGACGTGTACGGCGACACGAAGATCGCCGGTGAGCAGGTGGTCTTGCAGGCCCACGCCGCGGGCGAGGTGCAGGCCACCATCGTGCGTCCCGGCGACATCTACGGCCCCGGTTCCCGGCCGTGGACGATCCTGCCCGTCCAGTCGCTGAAGTCGCACCAGGTGGTGCTGCCGGCGATGGGCAAGGGGGTGTTCAGCCCGATCTACGTCGACGACGTGGTCGAGTTCGTGCGCACCGCGGCGCAGCACCCGGCCGCCATCGGCGAGGTCTTCAACCTCACCGGGGGAGTGGCCGTGTCGACCCGCGAGTTCATCTCGTACTACTCGCGGATGCTCGGCATGAGACCGCCACCGGTGGCTCCGACACCGGTCGCCGTCGGGGTGGCCGCGGCGCTGGGGGCGACGTTGCGCAGGCTGGGCCGCCCGAGCGAGGTGAACGCGGCGACGATGCGCATGCTCGCCGCGACCGGCACGGTGTCGATCGACAAGGCGCGGCGTCTGCTCGGCTGGGAGCCGCGGGTGCCCCTCGCCGCGGGCATGGCTCGCACCGAGGCCTGGCTGCGCCGCGAAGGCTTCCTCGACAAGGAGGCGAAGTAGCGGGCAGTCAGCCCCCGGACAAGGCCTGCATGATGACGAGCTCGCCGAGGCCCTCGACCGACGTGTCGAGATCACGGCAGCGCTCGGAGCCGATCCACACCACCATGTGGGGCCGCAGCCGGCGCTGCTCGTCGACGACACGGAACGCGATGCCGGGGTACTGGCGGTCGAGGTCGTCGAGCACCTCGATCACGGTGGAGCCGTCGGCGGTGACGTTCGCCGCGTTCGCGGTGTAGGACCGCAGGGGCGTGGGGATGCGAACCTTCACCCGACCTCCAGCGAGTACACCTCCGGCAGGTGGGCGACGACCAGCTGCCACTTGTCGCCCTCGTCCCTGCTCGCCCAGATCTCGCCGCTCGTCGTCGCGAAGTAGACGCCGACCGGATCGCGGTCGTCCACGCACATCGCCTGACGCTTGACGGTGAACCAGGCTCGCTCGGGCAACCCGCGGTCGAGCCTCGACCAGGAGGCGCCGGCGTCGCGGGTGACGTACGCCGCCGGGCGCCCGTCGGGGCTGGTGCGGGGCCAGACGTCGGTGCCGTCCATCGGGAACACCCACGCCGTGTCCGGGTCACGCGGGTGGAGCTCGATCGGAAAGCCGATGTCGCCGACGTCGCGAGGCATGTTGTCGCCGATCCGCTCCCATCGCTCGGCGGGTCGGTCGATTCGGTAGATGCCGCAGTGGTTCTGCTGGTACAGCCGGTCCGGCATCAGTGGGTGCAGACGCACGCAGTGGGGGTCGTGGCCGAACTCGGGGTCGGGGTCGGGAAAGAAATCCGCCGCGCAGCCCCGGTTGAGCGGTCGCCAGTCGCTGCCGGCGTCGGTCGATTCGAACACCCCGCCTCCGGAGAGCCCGATGTAGAGGTGACCGGGATCGCGCGGGTCGACGTTGACCGAATGCAGCAACGAGCCTGCCGGGCTACCTTCGATGGCAGGCCACTCCGCCCAGGTACCCCACTGCGGATGGTCGTTCCAACCGTCCACGGGCGCCCAGGTGTCGCCGCCGTCCTCCGAGCGGAACAGCCCCTGCGGCGAGCCGCCGGCGTACCAGACGCCGGGCTCGTCCGGGTGGCCCGGTGTCAGCCAGAACACGGTGCGCACGCTGCGGCCGAACTCGTCACCTGGGCGAAAGGCCGGTGGGCTCGAGGCCTCGGTCCACGTCTCGCCCCGGTCGAGGGAGCGGAACACGGTCGGCCCGAGATGCCCGGTCTTCGCGGCCATCAGCATCCTCTCGCCGTCGCGCGGGTCGAGGACCAGATGCTGGATGACGTGGCCGAGGAAGAGGGGTGAACTGATCGCCCATCGCTCGCGGGCCCGGTCGGCGGCGAGGATCCAGGCCCCTTTGCGGGTGCCGACGAGCAGGCGCGGACCGTCGAGGTCGGAGGGCATTTCACCCGTGATGGGTTCGAGAGCCATCGATCCATCCTCGCGCTCCGGGACCGGGCCGAGATCCGAGTTTCGGCGGAGGGGCCGACGGGTAGGTCGTGAGTGATGTTCGACGACCAGCCCTCCGACAACACCACCTTGACCGACGTGATCGCGTCCTACCACGACGCCGGGTTCACGACGGACTTCTTCGCGGAGGAACCGGCCTCGATCCGCTGTTGCGCCTGCAACTCCGTGCTGGACGCCGGGTTGTTGCCGATGCACTCGATGCGTCGGATGGAGGGCGCTTCGGACCCCTCCGACATGCTGGCCGTCGTCGCGACGAAATGTCCGGTCTGCTCGGCCACCGGCACGCTCGTGCTCGGGTTCGGCCCGATGGCCTCGCCCGCCGATGCGGCGGCGATGAGCGCGCTGCAGGACAGGCGCGACTGCGCAGGTCTGCCGGCGAGCGCCGCGCCCGGAGAGATGCCCGACGAAAACCCCACCGAGCAGGACTCCAGCGAGTCTGTCTCAGCCAGGCCCACCACGTGAGACACGGGGGCGCGCCATCGCTCCCAGATCCATCGCTGCATCGAGTGTCTGTTCGTCGACCAGACCGGCATCGGTGACGACGTCACGCACCGAGCGGCCCTCGGCCACGGCCTGGCGCACCAGGCGCGCCGCGGCGTCGTAGCCGATGTTCGGTGCGAGCGACGTGACGAGGGCCGCGGAACTCGCCGCGTGGCGGGCCATCCGGTCGACGTCCACCTCGATCCCGCGCACGCACCGCTCGGCCAACACGTTCGTCGCCGAGGCGATCAACGTGAGCGACGAGAGCACACTTCGCGCAAGGAGCGGCATCGCCGTGCTGAGCTGCAGCGTGGACGCCGTCGCGGCGAACGTCGCCGCGGCGTCGTTGCCGACCACCTGGGCGGCGACCTGCTGCACCACCTCGGCGATCACCGGGTTCACCTTGCCGGGCATGATCGAGCTGCCTGCCTGCAGCTCCGGCAGGCGCACTTCGCCGAGCCCCGTCGCCGGACCGGACCCGAGCAGGCGCAGGTCGCCGGCGATCTTGTGCAGGCCCAGGGCGACGACCTTCGCCGTCGCCCCGATCTCGACGAGGGCGTCTTGCGACGACTGCGCCTCGAAGTGGTCGACCGCCTCGCGCAGCGCGAGCCCGGTGCGCCGGGCGAGACCCTCGATCACGGCGGCCGCGAAGTCTTCCGGCGCGTTCAGGCCGGTGCCGACCGCAGTTCCCCCGAGGGGCAGCTCGAGCACGCGTGGCAGGGCAGCCTCGAACCGCTCCCGTCCGAGGCGGACGACGCGGGCCCATCCCGCCACCTCCTGACCGAAGGTCATCGGCACTGCGTCCATCAGGTGCGTGCGGCCGGCCTTCACCGTGTCGAGGTGGCGGTGTGCGAGCTCGGTGAGCGCCTCGGCGAGCGAGTCGAGCGCCGGCAGCACCTCGTGCACCGTCGTGCGCGCGGCGGCGATCCGCACCGCGGAGGGGAAGGTGTCATTGGACGACTGCGACGTGTTCACGTGGTCGTTGGGGTGGACCGCCGCGCCGAGCAGCTCGCTCGCGCGGTGCGCGACCACCTCGTTGACGTTCATGTTGGTCGAGGTGCCCGAACCCGTCTGGAACACGTCCACCGGGAACTGTTCGACCATCTTCTCGTCGACGAGCTCGGCGACAGCGCGCTCGATCGCATCTGCCGTCTCGCGGGGGATCACGCCGAGGTCGGCGTTCACGCGCGCGGCCTCGGCCTTCACCAGCAGCAGCGCCTCCACCACCGGCCACGGCATCGGCTCACCGGATATCGGGAAGTTGGCGATCGCCAGCTCGGTCTGGCGACCCCACCACCGAGCAACAGCCTGATCAGCCATCGAAGGCACCTCCGAGCGTTTGGGGGGACCCCGCATTCTGGTCGGGTTTGCCCGGGCGCGGGTAGGGGTAACTCGGTGACCGTTCGCCGCATTCGTGTACCCGAGGAGGAATCGATGTCCGGAACGCTGAAGCTCGCCGCCGAGACCGTGAAGACAGCCGCCGAATCGACGGCCAGCACATTCTCAGACCTGGTCGACGAGGCCAAGACGAGGATCGAGGAGAGCTCGCTGCCGATGCCGACGAGCGCCAAGCGCCGCCGGTCGCGCCGCAACAGGAAGCCCATGGCGCTGATCGCGCTGGTTGTTGCCGGCGTCGCCACTGCAGTCGCCTGCCGCCTGATGCAGGGTCGGCGGGCGAAGTCCACCTCGATCGGTGGCACCTACCCGGACCGTGATCGAGCTGCCCAGCGAGACGACCGGGGCAGCAGCGGTTCGCCCGTCGATTCTGCAGGGAGCTCGGTCGGTGCGTCCGGCGCGACGAAGGTGCCCAGCGGCGCCCACGCGACGGCTCCCAGCTGAACACCCGAACGACAACGATTGAACGACCGTGCCCGGGATCGAGGCCGCCGGCCTGACGAGGCAGTTCTCCCGCCAGGTGGTGGTCGACAACCTGGATCTCAGCGTGGAGCCGGGCACGATCGTCGGCCTGATCGGGCCGAGCGGGTGCGGCAAGACGACCACCGTGCGCCTGCTCACCGGCCTGCTCCGCCCGACGAGTGGCACCTCTTACGTCGGGGGGCGCAACTCCACGCAGCTCTCCAAGCGCGACCGACGTCGCATCGGCTACCTGCCGCAGATCCCCGCGCTGTTCGACGACCTCACTGTTGCGGAGAACCTGCGCTTCCACGCCTCGATGTACGGGTTGTCATGGCGCAGCCGTCGCCGGCGGTTGGCTGCACTGCTCGACTGGGTGGAGCTGACGCCTGACCGGCGCAAGCGCGTGAACCAGGTGTCGGGGGGCATGCAGCGCCGCCTCGCGCTCGCCGCGGCGTTCGTGCACTCTCCCGCGTTCGCGTTCCTCGACGAGCCGACCGCCGGCATCGACCCGATCCTGCGGGAGAAGTTCTGGAGCGAGTTCCGCACCGTCGCCTCCGGCGGCTCGACGATGCTCGTCACCACGCAGTACGTCGGCGAAGCCGCCTATTGCGACCTCGTCGGCGTGCTGTCCGACGGCCAGCTGCTGATGGTCGAGACTCCGGCCAACCTGCGTCGCGCCGCGTTCGGGGGCGACGTCGTGCGCGTCGACCTGGAACGGCCGCCCACCGAAGCGGACATGGCCGCCCTGGCCACTCCCGAGATCGGTGCCCGCAGCGTGGAGCGCTTCTCCGACGTCAGCGTGCGCGTCGTGGTCGAGGACGCGAACCGTGCCCTCGACGTGTTGCGCTCCGGCACTGCCGATGCGGGGCCGCGGGTGGTCGACGCCGGCGAGTACGTGGCCGACTTCGACGAGGCCTTCGTGCGGATCGTCGAGCAGCATCGAGCCAGCACGGCCGAGGCGGCGGGGGTTCCGGCATGATCCGAGCCTTCGCGTTCTTCCGCAAGGAGCTGGTCGAGATCGTGCGCCAGCCGCGCCTCGTCGCCTTGATGGTGCTCGGGCCGTTCCTGGTGCTCGCGCTCTTCGGGCTCGGCTACTCCGGCCGGCCGATGCTGATGCACACGACGTTCGTCGGCCCCGACGGCTCGATCTACGAACAGGTCGTCGACGACTACCGCGACGAGCTCTCCGAGCTGATCGACGCCGGGGACTACCTGGACGACGAGGCCGTCGCCCTGGAAGCTCTCCGCAAGGACGAGACCGACCTGGTGGTGGTGTTCCCGGAGGACGCACTCGGCGACCTGCGCGCCGGCGAGCACGCAGTGATCAAGGTGGTGCACGACGAGATCGACCCGATTCGCCGGACCGCGGTCGAGGTCGCCGCCCGGCTGGCGATCCAGCAGGTGAACGCGACCGTGCTCGCCGCTGCCGCCGGTCAGGCCCAAGGGGCCCTCAGCCCGGCGGCCGCCATCGCCGAACAGGTCTCCGCTGGTGCGGCCGCCCTCGAGGCCGACGGCTCCGCCGGCGAGCGCTCGGCGGAGCTGGTCCGCGAGATCGATTCCCACCTGGGCGATCTCGCCGAGGTGGCGACCGGCTCGCAGGTGGTGCTCACCAGGCTCTCGACAGGCACCGCCCCTACGGCCGACGCCGTGGAGACGGTCGAGAACGTCGACTCCGGCCTCGTCGCGGCCCGTGACCGGCTCGTCGACCTGCGTCAACGGCTGAGCGACGCGGACCTGGACGATCCCGCCGCCGTAGGGCTGCTCGCCACCGAGTTGCGTGAGCTGGCCGACACCTTCGTCACGCTGACCACGCTGTCGCCGGAGTTGCTGGTGCAGCCGTTCGAGAGCGAGACCGAGAGCACGCTCGCCGAGGCCGTGACCCCGACCGCGTACTTCAGCCCGGCCTCGATCGCGCTGTTGCTGTCGCACCTCGCGCTGACCCTCGCCGCGTTGTCGCTGCTGCGGGACCGCCGCACGGGCCTCTTCGAGGTGCTGCGTGCCGGGCCGATGTCGTCGGTGCACATCCTGACCGGCAAGTTCCTCGCCTACCTCGTCGTCGGCGGTCTCGTCGGCGCGGGGCTCCTCGCCGCCGGCGTGTTCGCCCTCGACGTGCCGATGCAGGGCTCGGTGGTGTGGCTCGTGCCGATCGTCGCCGGCGTCGTGCTGGCCTCGCTCGGCCTCGGCATGGTGCTGTCGGCGGCTTCTTCGACGGAGAGCCAGGCCGTGCAATGGGCGATGCTGACGCTGCTCGGCGGGCTGTTCTTCAGCGGCTTCATCCTCTCTCTCGACGACCTGGCGTACCCGATACGCCTGCTGTCGTTCGCGCTCCCCGTCACCTACGGGATCCGTGCCTTGCAGGACGTGATGCTGCGCGGCGTCGACCCCAGCGTCGCCGACATCGGCGGGCTCGCCGCGCTCAGTGCGGTGTACTTGTTCGTCGCCTCGACGGCGCTGCGCCGGGCGCTGCGACCGACCTGACCGCGATGGCGACGCGCCGGTAGCGTCCGCACCCATGCGAGTCCGCGCGGCCACGCTCCTCGGCGCGGCCGCAGTGGTGTGGGCCGGCGCGTACGTGGCGGTCTGCGCGGCGGCGTTGTTCGGCCGCGCGGCGATCCCCGAGACGGATCGTGCGCTCACTGCCGCCGCTGCGCTCGGTCTCGCCGTCGTCACCCGCCCCCGCCCCGCGGACCGCACCGCGGGCGTTGCCCTGGCCCTCGGTGCCGCCGTCGGGTTCCTGGCAGTGGTGGCCGTGGACGGCGGCTCGGGAGCGACCAGGCTCGTCGCCGGCGTCGTCGGCGGATTGGTGGCGATCGGCGTCTGGGCGTTCGTCGTGAGCCGCCGCCCACAGCTGCTCGACTCCCGGTTCGTGATCGCCGTCGCGCTCGCGCTGCTGGCTGCGTTCGTGGTGGTGGCGACCGCTCGCGCGGTGATCTCGGGCGGAGCGCTCGGCCACGACGAGTCGGCCTATGCGGTGAAGGCCAGATCGTGGGTCGGGGATGCCCCGGCCAGCGGGTGGGACCTGCACCGCGCCCCGCTGCTCTCGCTGCTCGGCGCGCCGCTCGTCGCCATCGGCTCGGCCGAGGGGCCGCTGCGCGTGCTCGCCGTGCTGCTCGCGCTCGGCGCCCTCGGCGCGGTCGGCCTCGTCGCGCACCGGCTCGGCGGCTGGTGGGCGGTGCCCCTCGCCGTCGGTGTGGTCGGTGCCTCGGTGGCGTACCTGCGCCGCGGCAGCGAGTACCTCACCGACGTGCCGGCCGCCGGCCTGCTGCTGGCCAGCTGCTGGCTCGTGCTCGGTCTGCTGCGTGACCCATCAGTCGCACTGAGGCGTGCCTATTGGCTGGCGCCGCTCGTCGCGGCCGCGTTCTACATGCGCTACCAGTCGTCGCTGGCCGTCGTGGCGATGGCGCTCGGTGCCCTGGCTGCCTGGCCGGCGGAGGTGCGCCGCCTGCTCCCGGTGCTCTGGCGCACGGCAGCACTAACCGTCGTCCTGCTGCTGCCTCACGCGATCTGGGCCATGGCCGAGACGGGCACCCCGTGGGGGGTGGTCACCTACACGCAGGGCAAGGGCGGACGCGCATACCTCGGCGAGGGACTTGGCGACTACGCCGAGATGTTCCCCGACGACCTGGCCGGCAGAACCGGGGCGATCGCGATCGCCGTCGCCGCGCTCGGCGTCGTGCTCGGCATCGTTCGCGCCATCGGCCGGCGGCGACTCGATCGGGATGCCCGCACGGCGATCTTCGTCGCCGTCGTCGTGGCCGTCTCGGTCGTGCCGCTCGGCCTCGTCGCCCACGGCGAGGAGCGCTTCGTGTTCTTTCCCGTGTGGCTGTTGATCGCCACCGGTGCCGCGGTCGTCGTTCGATTCGCCTCCTGGATCGGCCGGCGTGGCGAGCGGCGGTGGGCCGTCGCCGCCCTGGCTGCTGCGGTACTCGCGTGGCTCGCCCCCGCGGTCGACACCGCGCGCTTCGTCGACCGCAACGCGGAGAGCCGGAGCCGCTCGTTCCAGGTGCTCGTCGACGCGTCACGCGCCATCGCCGACGACGGTGAAGGGACGTGCGGGGTGCTCACCACCTACGGCCCGCAGATCACGTGGTACTCGTCGTGCACGACGAGCCCAGTCCTCCTGACCCGCAACGACCTCGGCGTGCGCAGCGTCGTCGGCGACCGCCGGTACGTGTTGCTGTTCGAGCACGGCAAGCGGGAGCCGACGGGTGACGACGAAGCGCAGCTCCTGGCGCTCGGACCGGTGACAGTGGTCCCCGACGCGGTCGACGCGATCGGCGACGCGACCATCGTGCGCATCGTCGACTGAAGACCTCTCAGCCGAACGTCGTCACGACGAAGTAGCAGGTCGCGTACTCGGCACCTTGCGCGAGCGGCCATGAACCGAACACCGGGTTCAAAGAGCCACCGCTGACGAGCACGTCGTAGGTGCCAGGCAGCAGGTCGATCGTGATCGAGGGAACGTCCGTGCGGCAGAAGAGCGGTCCGATGCTGGAGTACTCGCCCGAGGTCGGCGAGGCGGGAACGACCTCGATCCGACTCTCCGGCCCGCTGACGACGATCCTCAGCTCGTTGGGGGAGTCGTTGTAGATGACCACCCGGCTGAGCGAGCTGCCCGAGCTGCCCGAGCGCTCCGGTGCGGAGGCGATGTCGGCGCCGTCCTCACGGGCCTTGGCGTGGGTCAGCCGGGCCAGGCCGTCGCGAGCGATCGACACGCGGGGGTCAGCCCCGGCATTGTCGAGGAACCACTGGTAGCCGGTCATCGCCGCGTCACGGTCGCCGACGAAGTCGCTGAACTGCGCGCATGTCAGCGTCTTCGTGGCGACGAAGCCGGAGCGGATGGCGATCGCTGGCTCGGTTCGCATCTGGTCGAGGAACTGGCAGGCGTCGGTGTTCTCGAGTAGCGCTGCCTCCACCGCCGGCGCGTCCGGGTGGGTGGCCAAGCTGGCCAGGAACTCGATCTGCAACGAGGCAGCGAGCCGTGGAGCTGGGGCTCCGGTCAGGTTGTCCGCGGAGAGTGCGTCCGCGATGCACGTGTGCAGCAACGTCGCCAGCTCGTCGGGGCGGGCGTCGATCCCGGTCAGGTCGCGCACGAGGTCGAGTGATCCGCACGCTGCGGGGTTGTCGACCACCAGCGCCGAGGCCTGCGCGGCGACCTCGGGTCCGGGAGATCCGCTCAGCACGGACATCGCGAACTGCAGCGAGTCGTCCGCGCGGCCGGCGGCGTCGTACGCGACCGCGCACGAGATCTGAATCGCGGGGTCGTCACTGTCCGCGACGATGCCCTCCCTCTCCAGCGCGTTCAGTTCGTCGCACGTGGCCACCGTCCACAACTGCGCGCCCGCGGACTCGACGAGCGCTTGCGCGTCGTTCCTGACGACATCGGAGAGCGCGGAGTACATCCGGCCCTCCATGAACTCGACATACGCGATCAGCAGCTCGGGAGCCGCCGGTGAACCCTGCGTCGCGGCAAGCAGCGCGGCGCACTCGTCCCGCTCGAAGCGGGCCGTCGCGACTGCGTCGCTGTCGGCGTCGGGCGCGTCGTCGAGTGCCTCGTCGTAAAGAGCCACTGCGCCATCGCAGTCGCCGGCCAGGAACGCTTCATGAGCTGGCGCGAAGTCCGCCGGTGCCGACGCTGCGGTCGTGGGCGGCGGGTTGCTCAGCGGGCTGTCGGTGCCGGGATCTGGGCCGCCGTTCCTCGTGAGCACCAGCCCGGCGGCGACCACGAGCCCCCCTACGGCAAGGACGGTTGCCGCGATGCGCAACAAGACGATCCGGTGGTGGCGATCGGGGCTGTGCCCTGGCTCGGTGTGAAGGAAGACGGCTGTCGACCGGTTCTCGGGCGAGGGAGGGCCCCACTGCGAGGTGCCATTCGTCACCGTGACCACCTCCTCGACGGGAACGACGCCGAACGAGGCAGCCGCCCGTCTGCAATCCGAGTGTGCGCCCTTCGCGCGCTGGTGCCAGAGGCGAACGTCCCGGTGCCTCGCGCTCGGGCGCGGAGGGGTTCAGCCGATGGTGGTCACGACGAAGAAGCACGAGTCGTAGGCGGCGCCGGCGTCGAGCGTCCAAGAGCCGACGAACGGCGAGACACCTCCGCTCGTCGCCCTCACCAGCACGTCGTACACACCGGAGTCGACCTCGATCTGGAGCACCGGCACGTCGGTCCTGCAGACCGGCGGACCGACCAGCGAGTAGGTGTCCGACGTCGGCGACGCCGGCATGATCTCGATCCGGCTCTCTGGGCCGCTCAGCACGATCTGCAGTTCCTCGGGCGAGTCGTTGTAGATCACCACTCGGGTGTGGTTTCCCCCCGAGCCGCCTGCAGGTGTCGGCGCGGGCAACTCCCCGGCACCTTGCAGCTGCGCCTGCTTGACGAGGCTGCGCGCGAGGCCGTCGCGCGCCTCGACCGCCCGCGGGTCGAACGGCGCGTTGTCGAGGAACCACTGGTAATTGGTCGCGGCAGTTGCTGGGTCGCCGACGAACTCGCTGAACTGCGCGCAGCCGAGCGTCTTCGTGGCGAGGAAGCCGGCGCGGATCACGATCGCGGGCTCAGCGCGCATCTGGTCGAGCATCGAGCACGCGGCGGAGTTCTCGAGCAGCGCGGCCTCGACCACAGGTGCGTCGGGGTGCATCGCGAGCCTGGCGAGGAACTCGATCTGGAGCGTGGCCAGGGACTCGGCGTCTCCTGCGGCGGCCATGCAGCGCTGCAGGAACGGGGCGAGCTGGTCGGGGAGCTCGGCGATGCCCGCCAACGCCTCGGTCCCGACCGCGTCGGTACACGCCTGCTCGCTGGCCAGCAGGACCCCTATCGCCTGGTCGCGCAGCTCACCGTCGAGGTCCGCGCCGAGTGCGGCCGTGGCCATCGCGAAGGCCTCGTCGTCGCTGCCGGCCTCCGCGTACGTGGTGGCGCAGTGCGCCTGCAGCTCGGGCAGCCGCTCGGTGCCGACGAGGCCGGCCGCGGTGAACGAGTCGAGCGCGTCGCACGTATCGAGGGTCGCCACCGCGACGAGGTCGGCCTCGCCGACGAGGGCCTGGGCCCGGCCCGCGATCATGTCGCGCAGCACGGTGCCCGGCCTCGCGTCGAGGAAGTCCCGGTAACCGATCAAGCCGGCCGCGGGGTCCGAGGCGGCCAGCTCGTCGAGGTCGAGGACCTCCCGGCACTCGGCGCGCTGGTCGCTCGCCACAGCCTCCACGCCTCCGGTGTCGACCAGGCGGCTGGCGTCGAGCAGCTCGTCGAAGCCGGCAATCGCCTCCTCGCAGCGGCCGTCGAGGTAGAGGGCGTGCGCGTCGTCCAATCGCTGTTCGTCGCGGCGGTGCTGCACGACGACGATCGCGGCGAGCACCAGGAGCACGACCACGGTCAGCGCGATCACCGCGAGGCCGGCCAGCTTGGCGCGCTTCGCCCTGCGCATCGGTGGAGGTGGGGAGAAGCTCGCCATAGCCATCGCCATCGTCACCCCCGGCCGGCATCGAGCGGCAGGGGCGAACGTCACCCCCGGGCGCGGCAGGCCTCGACGTCGAGGGACTCGCTGCCGTCGGTCGCAGCGACGAGGCACCCGCTCGCGATCATCTCGACACGCATCGCGTCGAGTGCGGCGAGCAGACGGGGAACCAGGTGCTCGCCGGCGATGCGTACCTTCACGTCGGGCGAAGCGTGGACGCCGTCGGGGCGCTCCGAACGACCGAGGTCGCTGTCGGGATCGCTGAACCACATCGCGTACGGCACCTCGACGACGGACACCCACGCAGAGTCCCAGCGGTCGATCTGGGCGTTCCACGCCGCGACGTGCTCGGGCTCGTCGCCGAGGCGGTCACGGACATCGCGCAGGGCCGGCGCGTCGAGCAGCAGCATCGGCAGGCCACGGGTGGCCAGCACCTCGTGGATCGCGGCCAGCTCACGATCGTGCCAGTCGACCCACCCCGGGCTGCCCGGAGCATGCCAACCCTCGATGTCGGGATAGTGCTGCACCCATTGCTCGGCAGGGCCGGCCACCGCGAGCACTGCGTCGGGCTGGAACGCCTCGATCGTGTCGGCCCAGCCGGCATGCGTCGGGCAGTAGTCGGTGGGCCGCTGCTCGCCCGGAAGGGCCTCGACCCCCGTGGTGCGTACGAGCGGGCATCCCTCCGCGCCGGCGGAGACCACCTCGAGCCGGCCCTCCGCCGCGCCGGCGAGCCCCTCGGCGACGTTGCGGGCGGTCGAGTCGCCGACGACGAGCAATCGGGGCACGTTCGCGGTGACGAGGGTGCCGTCACGGTGGGCGACCGCGGCGTCGACGACTTGATCCAGTGGATCGGCGGCGGTGAGGTCGAGGCGTCCGAGGCCGCGATGGGCGTCGAGCGCAAGGGCGACCGCCGACGCGACGATGTCGTCGGCCGGGCCGGCATCGTGCACGAAGCCCGGCGCGGCGAACGCGTCGAGCAGCCCGATCGCGGTCACCATCTCCTCCAGGCGCAAGCTGTCCCGATCGGTGCCCACCTGGCGCCATTCGCCGTCCGTCGCCAGGCGGTAGGGCACCCGCTCTGCTGCTCCGATGCCGACGACCACCGCGTCGGGTGTGCTGGCCGCCATCTCGTCGACCCACAACCGGCGGAAACCGGCGCATGCCACGTCCCGTGCTGCGCCGTCGTCGACAGCGGCGGCTTCGAAGACCGGACAGGTCGGGTCGGAGCGGTCGACGACGTCGATCGTCGTCGAGCCGAGCGAGCCGAGCACACCGGCGAGCGCCCCGTCGCTGCCGAGCACGAGCACCACCGGCCGGCGCGCGGGGGCGGTGGTCGTCGGTGCCGTCAGGGTGGTCTGCGTCGTCGGTGGTGAGGTGGAGGGCGGCGTCGTCGACGCGATCGGCGACGCGGTCGGCGCAGCGGTGGCCGGCGTCAACAGCACGGGGGTCGGGCTCTCGGCAGCAGGTGCGGGCGCGTCGGGTAGGGCGGCGACCACCGCGACGACGCCGAGCGCGCCGACTCCGAACGCGAGCACCGCCGGCCCAGGGCGCCCGAGCAGGCGTCGCTCGCGCACCGGCCGCTCGAGCAGGTGGTAGGAGACGACGGACACGGCGACGGTGACCGCGAGCGCCAGCGCGAAGCGCGCGAACCCGTACAGGCCGGTCCGCTCCTCGGTGAGCCACAGGAAGATCGGCCAGTGGTACAGGTAGAGGCCGTAGCTGATCCGCCCGATCGCCGGGAGCGGCGGGAGCGAGAGCAGCCGGCTGGTGGGGCCGGGGACGATCGCTCCGGCGACGAGCGCCACCGACGCGAGGGCGAACAGGCTAAGGCCGCCGGAGGTCACCCAACCGCGCGTGCCCGACGTGAGCACCGCCGCGGCCGAGACGGCGACAAGCCCGACCATGCCGACGTAGGAGACCGCCCGTGTGGATCGCCGATCGGGCTCGGCGCGTGCCAGCCACGAGGCCGCGGTGCAGGCGAGCAATCCGCCGATCAGCAGCTCGGCCGCTCGTGTGTCGGTGCCGTAGTAGACGCGGTCGGGGCGGGACAGCACGATCGCGAGCACCGTCGAACCCGCCGCGAGCAAGCCGAGGACGAGCCCGATGCCGCGCCGGCGCAGACCGAGCACCGCGAGGCCGGCGACGAGCAGCGGGAACAGCATGTAGTACTGCTCCTCGATCGCGAGCGACCAGAAGTGCAGCACCGGGCTGGGGTTGGAGAACAGCTCGGCATAGGACTGCTCGGCGAAGACGAATCGCCAGTTGGCGACGTAGCCGAGCGCGGCCAGCACGTCGCCGGGCAGCTCGGCTCGCGTCGCCGCGTCGCCGAGCGAGGGGCCGAGCATCGCGATCGCCGCGAGGCAGGCGAGCGAGGCCGGCGCGAGCCGGCGCAGGCGCCTTCCCCAGAAGCGCCCGAGCGCCACCCGCCCGGCGTGTCGTTCGTCGCCGATCTCGGCGAGCAACAACGACGTGATCAAGAAGCCGGACAGCGTGAAGAACACCGATACGCCGAGGAAACCGCCGTCCACCCATCCGAGCCCGCTGTGGAACACGAGCACGAGGCCGACCGCGAGCGCGCGGATACCGTCGAGGCCCGGGTGGTAGCGGCGATCCGAGGGGTCCATGGGGCTGGCGCGACGCTACTCGGCAGGCGTCAACCGGTTCTGTCGCGCGCGCCCGACCTTGAGCAGCGCCACCACCCGCGCGATGAGGCGCTCCGGTGCGAACAGCGACGCGTAGGCGACGAACGAAAGCTGGTACGGGAAGCTGATCGCCATAACGGCGAGCACGCCGGCGTGGAACGACCACGCGGCCAGTGCCCAGATCGTGCGCAACTGCCTGCCGAATCGGCCGGTCGCGAGGGCCACCGGTGCGCCGAGCTCGACGACGACGGTGGCGACCGCGATCGGCGGAAACAGCCAGTCGAACTGCACGAGCCAGCCCCCGAGCGCGGAGTGGGGGCTGCCGAGCAGTTCCTTGCGCAGGTTGTCGTAGGCGATCTGGTTGCGCAGCACGTCGCCGGTCAGCCAGTCCGTTCCCCCGTGACGCACCTTCGCCCAACCCGCGAGCACGTAGGTGGTCACGAGGATGAGCGCCATTACCTGCACCGGCCATCCGTAGCGCTCGTGGCCCCCCGGCTCTCGGTCAGGCAGGGCGACGGCGCGCGGTCTGCGGGCGTCGAGCGACCACGCGTCTGCGGCAGGTGTGAACCCGATCACCAGCAGGTGCAGGGCGGCGAGGTGCTCGGTGTGGATGACGTGGCCGAACGAGAGTCTGTAGGCGGCCACGGCGAGGAACGCGATCGCGAACGCCGGGCCGGTTGCGCGGTGGCGCCAGCCGACGACGAAGGCAACTCCCAACGCGCAGGTGACCACGAAGCCGGCATGAGCGACGAACACGGGCAGCGGCTCGCCGAGCATCACCAGCGGGCCGACGGGCTCGAACTGGCGCGAGGGCAGGCTGGCACCGCTCCAGAACGAGGGGGCGCGGGCCACGAGGAACGCGACCGCGTAGCTGCCGACGAGGATGCGCAGCGCCGCGAGACGCGTCGCCGGCATCGGCGTGAGCAGCCAGCGAGTGACCATCTAGGTGGTGCCGGTCTCGCAGCGCGCGTGGACCGTTCGCTGAAGCGGGGTGCGGTCGCCGTCGTACCACTGCACGGCGTCGAAGCGCTCGGTGACCACCTCGACGGCGACGATCCGTCCTTCACCGCTTGTCAGGCTCGATCCGGAGATGCGCCCGGCGATGTCGGAACACAGCTCGGCGGCGGTGCCGTCCGCGAGCGCCTTGCCGACCGTCACCGTGGCGATGATGATCTCGTCGGTGCCCGCGATCATCGTCGGGCTGAGCCGGGCGACGGAGCCGTCTGCGGTGATGCCGACCGCGGTGTCGACTGGTTCGGCAGTGGTGCGCCGCGAGGAGAACATCGGGTACGTAGACAGCGGGAAGCTGTCGCGGTCGAGCGCGAGCGGGACGACGCCGACCACGATCAGCACCACCGCGAGCGACGACAGCGCCTTGTGCCTCTCGGTCACCGCGCCAACCTAACCTCGCCTCCGTGCAGAGCGGGGTGGGTCGGCGGGTCGTCGGCTGGGGGCTCGCGCTCGGGCTGACGCTCGGAGCCGGCCGGGCCGTCGTCGCCCTGCCGGAGCAATGTGGGCAGACCACGTCCGCGGAGCGGCGCGCGGCCGCGGCGGCCGCCGTCGGCTGGTTCTCCCGCACGCAACGCCCCGACGGCACGTTTCTCTACCGCTACGACGCCGCGGCCGACACCGTGCTCGACGGCTACAACTGGGTTCGTCACGCCGGGGTGCTGATGTCGCTCGAGCAAGCGCGCGGGGCAGGCGTCCCCGGTGCCGCCGAGGTGGCCGAGAGCGGGCTGGCCCGGGTGCTCGACGAGGTGATCCGCGCCGGCGACCGTGCCGCGCTCGCCGACGGCGGCGCCCCGACCACCGGCGGGTCGGCACTGCTCGCCGTCGCTCTGTCCGAGCGCCGTGAGCACACCGGTGCCACCGAGCACGACGAGCTCCTTGCCGCGCTCGGCCGGTTCCTCGTCTCCACCGTCGCCGCCGACGGCACCGTGGCCGAGCGGGCGGACGCGTCGACGCTCACCCCGGTGCCGAAGTCGGTGAGCAGGTTCACCACCGGCGAGGTCGCCTTCGCGCTCGCGCGGTTGGAGAACGTGTGGCCGGGCGAGGGGTGGGGTGACCCGGTGCGGCGGATCACCCGCTACCTCGCGCTCGACAAGGCCGAGCAGGAGGGGTTCGTCCCCGACATGGCCGACCACTGGGGCGCCTACGCGTTGGCCGAGGTGGTCAGCTGGGACGACGCCGAGTTGTCGCGCCTCACGGACTGGGAGGTGTCCTGGGCGCGCAAGCAGGCCGGGATGCTGTCGGTGATGGTCCGCTTCGAGAGCCAGCGCTCGAACTCGGGGCTGGACCGATGGCTGCGCGGCCGGACCTCCGTCGGGTCCGCAGTGGGCACCCACGGCGAATCGATGAGCGCCTGGGCCGCCGTCGCTGCTGGTGAATCGCGCCTCCACGGCTCGCTCGCGGGGACGCTGGAGCGCCTGTCGTGCAACGCCGGGCTGCTCGCCGACAGGCAGGTAGGTACCGAGGAAGCCGCCGGCTTCGCGCAGCCGTCGCTCGTCGAGGGCACCTGGCTGTGGTTCGGCGTGACCCAGATGGACGACCAGCAGCATGCCCTGTCGGCGCTGCTCGGAGCGGAGAGCCGCCTCGATGCAGGTGGGGTGTTGCCCCGCCGCGATCCGGTGCCGTCGTCGGCGTGGCTCGTGGCCGCCGTCGTGCTGTTCGTCGTCAACCCGGTGCGCTTCGGCTGCGGTGCGCCCACCGACCGGCGCAAGGCGGCGGCCGGCATCGCCGTAGCCGCGGCCACCGTCGCCGTGATCGCCGCGCTCGGCGCCACGTTGCTGGAAGCACTCGACGTCTCGGTGCCCACCGCTGTCGTCGCTGCCGGTCTCGCAGTGGTCGTGGGCGGCGTCGTCACCGCCCTGCACCCGGGTGCCGAACGCGGGCCGTCGCTGCCGGGTTGGGGAGCTGCCCTCGTGCCGGCGGCAGTTCCGCTGCTGCTACGCCCCGAGCTGGCCGTGCTCGCCCTCGCCGCCGGTCCGGGCGGGCGCACGGTGGCGGTGGTCGCCGGGCTGGTCGCCGCGGGGGCGATCGGCCTCGTCGCCCGCCCGGTGCACGAAGGGCGCTTGGCGGTATGGGCGGTGCGCGCGACGGGCGTGCTCGCCGTGGCGCTCGGGGTGTTCCTCCTGGTCGACGGCGTGTTCGCCGTCTGAGGGGCGGACCGGGACGGGACTGATCGGAACCGCAGCAGCCCTCGTCTAGACGACGAGGTTCACCAACCGTCCGGGGACGACGACGACCTTCTTCGGCACGGCACCGCCGGTAGCAGCGCGCACCTTCTCGTCGGCGAGCGCGGCCTGCTCGACCGCTGCCGCGTCGGCGTTGGCGGCCACGGTGACCCGCGAGCGCACCTTGCCGTTCACCTGCACCGGGTACTCGATCGTGTCCGCGACGAGGAACGCCGGGTCGGCCTGGGGGAACTCGACGTAGGTGATCGTGTGGTCGTACCCGAGGCGCTGCCACAGCTCCTCGGCGACGTGCGGGCAGAGCGGCGACAGCATCTGCACGAACGGCTCGGCGATCTCGCGCGGCGTGCCACCGAGGTGGGCGGCCTCCGGGGTGAGCGCGTTGTTGAGCTCGATCAGCTTCGCGATCGCGGTGTTGAAGCGCAACGCCTCCATGTCGGCGCGCACGCCGTCGACCGTCTGGTGCAGGGCCCGGCGCAGGGCCTCGCTCGGCTCCACTTCGAGCACGCGCGTCGACCCCGTGTCTTCGTCGACCATGTTTCGCCACACCCGCTGCAAGAAGCGCTGCATGCCCACTACGTCGCGGGTGTTCCAAGGTCGGCTCGCGTCGAGCGGGCCCATGCTCATCTCGTACAGGCGGAACGTGTCGGCGCCGAAGTCGTCGTACATCTCGTCGGGGGTGACGATGTTCTTCAAGCTCTTGCCCATCTTGCCGAACTCACGCGTGACCGGTTCGCCGTGCCACGTGTAGGTGCCGGTGCCGCCGCCCCCGCCGGCCTTCGGCGCGGCCACCTCGACCACCTCGGCGGCAGGCACGGTCTGGCCGCGCTCGTCACGGAACGCGGGAGCCTGGATGTAGCCCTGGTTGAACAGGCGGTGGAAGGGCTCCTCGCTCGACACGTGGCCGAGGTCGTGCAACACCTTGTGCCAGAACCGGGCGTAGAGCAGGTGCAGCACCGCGTGCTCCACGCCGCCCACGTACAGGTCGACGCCGCCGGTGTGGCCAGGCGAGAGGGGGCCCATCCAGTAGCGCTCCACCGCGGGGTCGACGAACTGGATCTCGTTGGTCGGGTCGAGGTAGCGCAGCTCGTACCAGCACGAGCCCGCCCACTGGGGCATCACGTTGAGCTCGCGTACGTAGCGGCGAGGGCCGTCGCCGAGGCCGAGGTCGAGCTCGACCGTCGTCCAGTGCTCGGCCCGGGCGAGCGGCGGGATCGGTTCGGTGACCTCGTCCTCGGGGTCGAGCGCCTGGGGCTGGTAGTCCTCCAGCTCGGGCAGCACGACCGGCAGCATCTCGTCGGGCAGGCGCAGCGGGAGACCTTCGTCGTCGAAGACGATCGGGAACGGCTCGCCCCAGTACCGCTGGCGGCTGAACAACCAGTCGCGCAACCTGAAGTTGACCGTCGCCGCGCCGCGCCCCTCGGCCGCGAGCCACTCGTTGGTCAGCTGCGTCGCCTCGGCTACCGACTCGAGGCCGTTCAGCGACAGCGTCGCGTTGGCCGAGTTGACGTACGGGGCGTCGCCGGCGAAGGCCTCCGGCCAGGTGGCGGTGTCGAGGCTGGGCGCGATGCCGCGCGCCTCGAACCACTCGCCCGGCGGCTGTTGGATGGCGGGGATGGCGAGCCCGAAGCGCCTGGCGAACTCGAAGTCGCGCTGGTCGCCACTCGGCACCGCCATGATCGCGCCCGTGCCGTAGCCCATCAGCACGTAGTCGGCTATCCACACCGGCACCGCGGCGCCGTTGACGGGGTTGGTGGCGAACGAACCGGTGAACACGCCGGTCTTCTCCCGCCCCTCGTCCTGGCGTTCGACGTCCTTCTTCGCCGCTGCCTGCCGCTGGTACTCGGCGACGGCGCCGGCCTGCTCCGCGGTGGTGAGCGCGCCGACCAGCGCGTGCTCTGGCGCGAGCACCATGAACGTCGCGCCGAACAACGTGTCGGGCCGCGTGGTGAACACGGTGATCGCCCCGGCCGGAGAGGAGAAGTCGACCCGCGCGCCGGAGCTGCGCCCGATCCAGTTGCGCTGCATCAGCTTGATCGATTCGGGCCAGTCGAGGCGGTCGAGGTCGGCCAGCAGACGATCGGCGTAGGCGGTGATCCGCAGCACCCACTGGCGCATCTGCTTCTTGAACACCGGGTAGTTGCCGATGTCGCTGCGGCCGTCGGCGGTGACCTCTTCGTTGGACAGGATCGTCCCGAGGCCCGGGCACCAGTTGACGGGTGCATCGGCGACGTATGCGAGGCGGCGGGCGTCGACAGCGAGGCGCCGCTCCCGCCCCGTCAGCTCGCCCCACGGCCGGCCGTCGTTGGTGACGACCGTGCCCGCCTCGTACTCGGCCACGAGGTCTTCGATGCGGCGCGCCCGCCCGATCCGCTCGTCGTACCAGGAGTCGAAGATCTGCAGGAAGATCCACTGCGTCCAGCGGTAGTACGACTCGTCGGTGGTCGACACGCTGCGGCGCATGTCGTGGGCCACGCCCAGCCGGCGTAGCTGGCGGCGCATGGTGGCGATGTTCGCCTCGGTGTTCACCCGGGGGTGGACACCGGTGGCGATCGCGTGCTGCTCAGCAGGCAGGCCGAAGCTGTCGTAGCCGAGGGCGTGCAGCACGTTGTGGCCCGTCATCCGCTTGAACCGGCCGTACACGTCGGTGCCGATGTACCCGAGCGGGTGGCCGACGTGCAGCCCGGCGCCGGAGGGGTACGGGAACATGTCGAGCAGGAACAGCTTCGGGCGCCCGGCCACCTTGTCCGGCTCGGCGAGTGGCCCCGCCGGGTTCGGCGCCTCGAACGTCGCGTCGGCGTCCCAGCGGTCCTGCCAGTGCTCCTCGATCCGCTGGGCGAGGTCGGCGGTGTAGCGGTGAGCGGGCGTGTCATTAGGCGTGGCGTTGGGCGTCGCGTTGGGCGTCGCGTTGGGCGTGGCATCGGCGGGCATAGCCCGCTCAGGTTACGGTCGGGCACGACCATGAGCGGACTCACGATCATCGAGCGACTCGATCTCGCGGCCAGCACGCGCACCGGGGTGCAGTTCGTCGGGCGCAGCGTCACGCCCGCCGACGGACCCTCGTTCGTGTCATGGGCGCAGGTCCACGACGAGGCGAGGGCGGTCGCCGCCGCGCTGCAGGCGAGAGGCATCGTGCCCGGCGACCACGTCGCCATCCTCGGCCCGACGAGCCGCGAGCTGATGACCATCGTGCGCGGCTGCTGGCTGGCGGGAGCGGCGAGCATGGTGCTGCCGTTGCCGATGCGGATGGGCTCGATCGAGGCGTTCGTCGAGAGCACCAGGGGGCGGATCCGCCACGGCGACGCCCAGCTAGTCCTGATCGACGACCAGCTCGCCGCGTTCTACGAGTCGGCACCGGGTGACCCGCGGACCGAGCCGATGGCCGCGGTGTTGGCGCGCATCGGGGGCCCGGGGGCGGAGTCGTACGAGGCCCCCGCGCCGGACCCCGAGCGCCTGGTGATCCTGCAGTACACGAGCGGGTCGACGAGCGAGCCGAAGGGGGTGATGATCCCCGACCGCGTCCTCACCGCGAACATCGACGCCTGCTGCGAGGCGGCCGAGCTCGGCCCCGACGAGAAGATGGTGTCCTGGCTGCCGCTCTACCACGACATGGGCCTCGTCGGCTTCCTGGCCCTGCCGATGACGAAGGGCGTCCAGCTCGTCCAAGCCGCTCCCCAGGACTTCCTCGCCCACCCCGGTAGCTGGATGCAGTGGATCTCCGACCACCACGGTACGGCGACGGCAGGACCGAACTTCTCGTGGGTGCTGGCGACGCGGGCCCTGAAGCGGATGGAGGGGCTGGAGCTGTCCCAGCTCACGCTCGCGTTGTCGGGCGCCGAGCCCGTCGATCCGCGAGCGGTCGAGGCGTTCGTCACCGAGGCGGCGAGATTCGGGTTCCGCCCCGGCAGCGTGTTCCCCGCGTTCGGCATGGCCGAGGTGGCCATCGGCGGAGCGTTCCCGAGGCGACATCGGGGCCTGGTGTGCGACACCGTCGACCGCGAGGTGCTCGAGCGTGAGCGCATCGCCAAGCCGGTGGTCATCCACGACGCCGACGATCTCGCCCTGGCCGCTCGGCGGTTGCCGTTGCTCGGTCGCGCGGTGCCCGGGCTGGAGATGAAGATCGTCGACCCGGAGACGTATGACGAGTTGCCCGAGCGTCACGTGGGTGAGCTGCTGCTGCGCGGCACGAGCGTCACCCCCGGCTACTACAAGCGCCCCGACGCCACCGAGGCGCTGTTCCGCGACGGCTGGCTCTGCACCGGCGACCTCGGCTACCTGCTCGACGGGGAACTGGTGCTGTGCGGGCGGATCAAGGACGTGATCATCGTCGGCGGCCGCAACGTGTTCCCCGAAGACATCGAACGCGCTGTCGGTGTGCTCGACGGGGTGCGGGCGGGCAACGTGATCGCGTTCGGCGTCGACGGGTACAAGGGCAAGGAGACGGTGATCGTCGTCGCCGAAGTACGCGCGGAGGAGACCCTCGACGACGTGCGCCACGCCGTCCACCACCGCACGCTCGAGGTGTGCGGCCTGCCCCCACGCGACGTGATGCTGGTCAAGCCGGGCTCGCTGCCGAAGACGTCTTCGGGCAAGCTCCAGCGCGCCAAGTGCCGAGAGCTCTACCTGCTCGAATCGCTGGAGCTGGCCGACTGAGGGCGCGCCGGCGCCGTGGCAGCGCGGCTCAGTTCGGGTTGTCGAAGTCGAAGCTGCCGGTCACCTGCACGGTGCCCTCCGACTCGACACCGCCCAACTCGTAGAGGACGTCGGTGGCGGTGAACTCGAACGTGCCGGCGATGTGGTCGTCGTCGAACGCGGTGATGTCGAGCTGGCCGGGTTCGGCGACGCCCCAGTTGGTGTCGCTGTCGGTCAAGGTGAACATCATGATGATCGGGTCGGTCTCGTTGGTGCCGAGGGCGCTGTCGGAGGGGTTGAGGACATAGGTGTTCGGCCCGAACGGGACCGTCTCCTCGTTGGCGAGCTCGCCACCGATGAACGTGATGCTCCCTTCGTCGCCGCTGCAGTTGACGATGAAGTAGAAGTCCTCGCCGAAGGTCTCCTTCATCTCCTCCGACAGCCAGTAGTCCATGTTGAGCGCCATGATCCCCCCTGGCTGGGTCCACGACGCCGTCTTGTCGCCGCTCACGTCGACGCTGCACTCGCCGCCGCCGCCTCCACCGTCCCCGTCGTCGTCGTCGCTGTCTTCGGTCGTGTCCGCGGTCGTGTCGTCGGTCGTGTCGTCCGCGGTCGTGTCGGCGGTCGTGTCGTCAGCGGTGGGCGAGGTGGACACCCCGTCGTCTCCGCCGCAACCGACCAGCGTGACGGCGAGGAGTGTGGTGACTGCAATCGCGAAGATGCGCCTCATCGGTCAATTCCATCACGTGCGCGAGGCGCAGGTGGAGCATTCGGCCCGCCGGTGGAGCTAGAGCGACCTCAGGTCGGCGAGCACCCGGCGCCAGCGCTCGGGATCGCTGCGATACGGGGCGTAGAACGAGATCCGGGAGATGACATCGCCGTAGCGGTCGTGGATCGCGCCGGCGATCTGCTCAGGCTCGCCGACCACCGCGAACGTGTGCAGGATCTCGTCGTCGATCAGCTCACCCATCTCCACCCACCGGCCCTGCTTGGACAGCGTGTTCAGCTCGTCCTGCAGCCCGCCCCAGCCGTGCAGCTCGAGCACCGGTCGGTACGCGGGGGTCGACCCGTAGAACGCGATCTGCTGGCGCGTGCCCGTGGCCGCCGCGGTGAGCTCGGCCTCGTCGGCGCCGGTGACGACGAAGCTCGGCCCGACGATCTCGAACCCCTCCATCGTCAGGCCCGCCTTCTCCCGCCCGCGGCGCAGTGCCGGCAGGGTGACCTCACGCAGGTAGCGCTCGGTGGTGAAGCCGTGGCAGATGAACCCGTCGCAGACCTCGCCGGCGACCTCGGTCATCAGCTCACCCACCCCGGCGAGGAAGATCTTCGGCGGCCCGAAGTCGCCCAGGTCGGCCGCTTGCGGGGTGAAGAACGGCGTCATCAGGGTGTGGGTGTAGAACTCGCCCCGGAACGCGAGCGGGTTGCCGTTCAGCCAGGTGTCCCAGATCGCGCGAACGGCCTGGATCATCTCTCGCATACGCGCCGCGGGGTGGCTCCAAGGCATCGAGAAGCGCTTGGTGATGTGAGGCTTGATCTGGCTGCCGAGACCGAGCACGAAGCGGCCCTTCGAGAACGCCTGCAGGTCCCAGCCGATGTGCGCGAGCAGCATCGGGTTGCGGGCGAAGGCGACCGCGATCGACGTGCCGACCTCGATCTGTTCGGTGTGCTCGGCCGCGAGGAGCAGCGGGAAGAAGGGGTCGTGGCCGGTCTCAGCCGTCCAGATCCCCGAGTAACCGGCCTCCTCCGCCTCTTTCGCCGCGGCCCCCGCCTTGGTGAGGTCCATCCCGATGCCCCCGTCGACCTTCATCGTCGACCCTCCGTTCGTCTGGGTTCAGTCACCCTGTTGGTCACGTAGGTATTGCTCGAGCTCGGCGGCGAGCTCGTCGCCCGAGGGCAGCTGCTCGGAGTCGATCGGCCCCGAGGCGGCGAAGCGCGGTCCGGCGTCGGGCGCAGGGCGGCCAGCAGCCAAGTCGGACTCGGCCTGGTCGTAGGCCGCTTCGAGCTCACGCACCATCGCCTGGTGCTCGTCGTTGCCCGAGATCAGGTTGTCGAGGCGCTGGCGCTGGAGGGCGGCCTCTCGCCGCAGCGCCGGGGCGTCGATGACGACGTCGGCGACTTCGGCCAGCCCGGCGAGGAGAGCCACCGACGCGGCGGGGTAGGCCATCGCCGCGAGGTAGTGAGGCACCTGCGCCCACAGGCTGATCGCGGGCAAGCCGCGAGCGGCGAAGGAGTGCTCGAGTACGGCTGCGATGCCTCCGGGGACGTCGAGCGAGCTCTTCAAGAACGACAGCCGGGCGAGGAGCTGGTCGGAGGTGGAGGTGCACGACAGGCGGGTGGAGCGGGTGTGCGGCGTGGCGAAGGGATAGGCCCCGAGGCCGACCATCGTGTGGCAACCGAGCTGGATCGCGAGTGCGGTGGCGGCATCAGCGAAGCGGTGCCACTGACTGTCGGGCTCGTGCCCGACGAGCAGGACGACGTCGTGGCCGGCCACGTCTCGGCCGGCCTTCAGCTCGATCGCCGGCCACACCAGCTGCGTGTTCTTGCCATCGCGGATCTCCATCGTCGGTCGACGGGCGCGGAAGTCGATGAACGCGTCCGGGTCGAAGGTCGCGAGCGTCGCGGCCGATGTCTCGGCCTCGATCGTCTTCATCGTGGCCGCTGCCGCACCGCTCGCGTCGATCCAGCCGACGAGCATCACGACGAGCACCGGTGAGGTCAGCGTTGGCAGCTCGCCGTGCAGCGTGTAGGCCTCGCTCACCCGAGGTGCTCCAGCAGCAGCTCGGCGTTCGCCGCCGCCATCTCGACCTGCGCCTTGAAGGGCTCCAGCTCGGCCGGATCACGCTGACCGAGCGCACCGCCGAGATAGCGCGCATAGACACCCTCGACGATGCATGCCAGCTTCCAGAAGGCGAACGCCACGTAGAAGTCGAGCTGTGACAGATCGCGCCCGGAGACCTCGCCGTAGCGCGCGGCGAGCTCGGACCGGTCGGGGAAGCCGGGCGCCGTCGTGGCCGGGCCGGCCCATGCCGTCGGGGCATCGCCGGGGCCGGTCCAGTACACCATCAGCAGGCCGAGGTCGGCGAGCGGGTCGCCGAGGGTGCAGATCTCCCAGTCGAGCACCGCGACGATGTCGCCCGCGGCTGAGACCATGCAGTTGTCGAGCCGGTAGTCGCCGTGGACGATCGTGGCCGGTCCCTGTTCGGGGATGCGTTCGGCAAGTGCGGCGTGCACGCGGTCGACGCTCGCCAGCTCACGCGTCTTCTGCTGCTCCCACTGCCCGTGCCACCGTTTGAGCTGGCGGGCGATGTAGCCCTCGTGGCGGCCGAGGTCGGCGAGCCCGACCGCGTCGAGGTCGACCGCGTGGATCGCGGCCATCGTGTCGACGATCGACTCGCCGGCGCGTCGCCTGGCGTCGGTGGTGAGCAAGCGCTCCGCGGATGCCCGGTCACGGACGACGTAGCCGTCGACGAACCCCATCACGTAGAACGGCTCGCCGTTCACCGCCGGGTCGTCGCAATAGCCGAGGGCGGGTGCCACGGGAACCGCGGTGCCGGCGAGGGCGGCGATGATCCGATGCTCGCGGCCCATGTCGTGCGCACTCGCGAGGACGTGACCGAGCGGAGGGCGGCGCAGGACGTAGCGCTTGGCGTCGGGCGATCGCACCTCGCGTACCTCGAACGTCAGGTTCGAGTGACCGCCGGCGATCACCGAGAAGTCGAACGGCCCGCTGGCGCCGTCGACGTTGGCCTCGAGCCACGCCGTGACCTTCTCGACGTCGATCCCGGGGACGTCGTCGCCCGGTGTCGGAGGGCTGCCAGCCGCGCTCATCGAAAGCCACCGTACCCCCCGCCTCCTCCTGCTGGCCGTTCGGGCGTCACCGGTACGATGCAGTGCCATGGCCATCGACGTGACGGATGCGACCTTCCAGACCGAGGTCGTCGAGCGCTCGACCACCACCGCGGTCGTCATCGATCTCTGGGCACCGTGGTGCGGTCCGTGCCAGACGCTCGGCCCGATCCTGGAGCGCGTCGTCGACGCCACCGGCGGCAAGGTGGTGCTGGTGAAGGTGAACGTCGACGAGAACCCGCAGATCTCCCAGGCCTTCCGGGTGCAGTCGATCCCCGCCGTCTTCGCGATGAAGGACGGCCAGGTCGTAGACGGGTTCATGGGCGCCTATCCCGAGCCCGAGGTGCAGGCGTTCGTCGACCGTTTGCAGCCGACCGAGGAGGAGTCCCAGCTCGAGTCGCTGATCGCCGCCGGCGACGAGGCCAGCTTGCGCGCGGCGCTCGAGATCGAGCCCGGCAACGAGCAAGCGGTCGTCGCCCTCGCCGAGCTGCTCGTGCAGGGCAAGCGCGCCGACGAGGCGCTAGCCCTGCTGGCGAGGATCCCCGAGAACGACCGCGTGCGGCGCGTGGCCGCCGAGGCTCGGCTGTCGCAGAACCCCACCGACGACTTCGACGCCAAGCTGACCGAGCTGCTCGACCGCGTCCGCGACGACGACGAGGCGCGCCAGGAGTACGTCGACATCCTCGAGCTGATGGGCCCCCACGACCCGCGCACGGCCTCGTTCCGCAAGCAGCTGACCAGCCGACTTTTCTGAGCTCGGGCCGCTAGCGTTCGCATCGCTTCCCCCGACCGAGGCTCGCGCCGTGACGGCGCGCCGTCGAAGGAGGCTCCGCTCAGATGCCGAGCGGCGAATCCGGCCATTCCCCTGCGCCAGACGAGGTGGTCCTCGTCCGCCCACCTCCCCCCACGACCTGGCTCGAACACGCCCGCCAGCTCCTGTCGTGGTTCGGGATCGGTCGCCTGGTCGCCGTGTCCCTCTCGGTGCTGGCCGTCGGTGCCGGCGGCTACTGGCTGCTGCGCGCCCCGCCGGCGCCGGTCGAGTCGACCTTGCCGACGGCCACCGCGGGCGCACCATCGGGTGGGCCGGCCGTGTCTGCGCCGCCGCCAGCCAGCACGACGACGCCGCCTGCCGCTGCTGATCCGGCGGCGGCAGAGGTGGTGGTGCACGTCGCCGGTGCCGTCGGACGCCCTGGAGTGGTGCGCCTCGCCGCCGGGGCGCGCGTCGTCGACGCCGTCGACGCCGCAGGTGGTGCCGCTGCCGACGCCGATCTCGACGCGTTGAACCTCGCCGCCCTGGCCACCGACGGCCAGCAGGTCTACGTGCCCCGCGTGGGCGAAGCCGGTGGGGGGGCATCGACGACGGTGGCGGCGGCGGCCGCCGAGACGCCGCCCTCGGCGTCCTCGCCGCTCGACCTGAACTCGGCCGATGTCGTCGCGCTCGATGCCCTGCCCGGCGTCGGACCGGCGACGGCGTCGGCGATCGTGGCCTACCGCGACGAGCACGGCCCGTTCGTCGCCGTCGATCAGCTCCTCGACGTGCCCGGCATCGGGCCGGCCAAGCTCGAGGTACTGCGCCCGCTCGTGCGGACGTGACCGCGTGCCACGCGCCTCAGACGAGGTCGAGCGACATCGCCACCCCGGCGATGCCGAGCGCGGCCAAGGCCCCGAGCCATACGCCGATGGCGAGCGGCAGCCACTCGCGGCGCCACTCCGGCCAACCCGTGGCCACCCGCGTCAAAGCCCGGCGAGTGGCCACCACGCCCACCACCAACCACAGCAGCAGGCTCGATCCGATCGCCAGCACCCAGCGCCAGGTGCCCGCCGCGGCGGGGATTCCCGAAAGGGGCAGCGTCGGCACGGCCATCACCGCCAGCGCGAAGCCGGGGATGCCGCGCCAGGGCGTCTCGCTGCCCCGCAGCAGCAGCGCCCCGAAACCACCCATCACGGCCGGTACCGCCAGCCCGACCAGCAGGCCCCATCGGCGCACGCGGTCGCGGTGCGCGCGGAGGCCGTCGGGCACCGGGGTGCGCAATGACGGATGAGCCGGCGAAAGCATCGGGCGCATCGTACGTTCCCGCGTCGGGGCCATGGCGGCGCGGCGCGCGCGACGGGGGCGCCGGCGTCGGCGTCGGCTCTGTCTTGGTCGCCGTGGTCATCGCGACCGTGGCCGGGGCATGGGCAGGGGGCTCGAGGGTGCCCGTCGGGGGCATCGCCGGCCTGGCGCTCTGCGTCGCGGCCCTTGCCAGGGGGAAGGCCCGCGCCACGTTGCTCGTCGCCGGGATCGCCTTCGCCGCTGCGGGTTGGCGTTCGGGCGTCGAGTGGGCGGCGGTGAGATCGCCGCGGATCGGGCCCGTCGCAGCCAACTCGCGGATCGTGAGCGATCCCGATCCGGTCGGCGGGGCACTGGTCGTGGTGCTCGAGGTGGAGGGGCAGCGCTTCGAGGCGTGGACCCATGGCTCCCCGGCGCGCCGGCTGCGTGGTGCTCTGGCGGGAGAGACGGTGTGGATCGAGGGTGTCCGCCGTGCAGGCCCGGGCGGTGGATGGCTCGCATCGCGCCACGTGGTGGGCAGGATCGAGCTCGTTCGGGTAGGCGTGCGGGGGCCTGGTCCACCGCTGCACCGCGCCGTGAACCGGGTGCGCGGGCTGCTCCAGCGAGGGGCGCGCCCGCTCGGCGAAGACGAACGGTCGCTGTTCGCCGGACTCGTCTACGGCGACGACCGCCACCAGTCCGCCGAGCTGGTGGCGGCGTTCCGGGCGAGCGGGCTCGCGCACCTGAGTGCCGTTTCTGGGCAAAACGTAGGTTTCCTACTCGCGGCCGCGGGCCCCGTCCTGCGGCGGCTGGCACCGTGGCCGCGGTGGCTCGTCACCGTCGGCCTGCTGGCCTGCTTCGCCACGCTCACCCGGTTCGAGCCGTCGGTGTTGCGCGCGGTCGTGATGGCCGGGCTCGGCGCGACGGCGTTCGTCAGCGGACGTGACCGGTCGGCTGCCCGCCTGCTCGCCCTGGCTGTGGTGGCGCTGGTGCTGGTCGACCCGCTGCTCGCGTGGTCGGTCGGGTGGTGGATGTCGGTCACCGCCGCGCTCGGCCTCTCCCTGCTCGCCGCCCCCCTCGCCGGGCTGCTCCCGGGACCGCAGTGGCTAACGGCCCCGCTCGCGGTGACACTCGCGGCTCAGCTCGGGGTGCTTCCGGTCACCCTGGTCGTCTTCGGCTGGCCGCCGGCGGTGGCGCTGCCGGCGAACCTGCTCGCGGTGCCCGTCGCCGGAGCGGTGATGCTCACGGGCATTCCCGCGGCGCTCGTCGGCGCGAACCTGCCGGACGGGTTCGCCGCTTGGCTGCTGTGGCTGCCCGGGATGGGTGTGCGCTGGGTGGCGACCGTGGCCCGCCTGGCGGCACGTGTGCCGGCGAGCCCGCTCGACGTGGCCGTCTGGATCGGCGTTCCGCTCGCGCTGGTGCGCCGGACGAGGGGGCGCGCCGCGGCCGCGTTGCGCGATCCTTCTGCGTAGATGAGCGTCCACCTGGTCACCGGCGACGAAGCGAGCCTGGTCTCCGAGGCCGTCCGCGATCTGGTCGACGCGCTGGTCGGCGACGGCGACCGCAGTCTGATGGTCGACGATTTCGACGGCGACTTCGACGTCGCGGCCCTCGTCGACGCCGCCCAGACCCCCCCGTTCCTCACCGAGCACCGGGTGGTGATCGGTCGGGAGATCGGTGCTTTCGACACCGCGGCGCTGGCACCGCTCGTCGCCTACCTCGACGATCCGCTGCCCTCGACCCATCTCCTGCTGGTCGCCGGCGGCGGCAGGTTGGCGAAGTCGTTGACCGACGCGGTGAAGCGGTCGGGGGGCACGACCACGTCGGCGACACCGCCGGCGAAGGCCAAGTTCCGCGTGGAGTGGGTGCAAGAGCGCGCCGAGCGCCACGGCGTGAAGCTCACCGACGCGGCCGTCAACCGCATCGAGCGTTGGCTCGGCGAGGACGCGGCGCTGCTGCACGGTCTGCTCGGAACCCTCGCCGGCGCCTACGACCCCGGGCGTGTCCTCGACGTGGCCGACGTCGAGCCGTTCCTCGGCGACGCCGGGGGAGTGCCGCCGTGGGACCTGACCGACGCGATCGACGCCGGCGACCCGCGGCGTGCGCTGACCCTGCTGGAGCGGATGATGCAGGGCGGCGAGCGCCATCCCCTCGCGATCATGGCCATTCTGCACGGCCACTACGTGAAGATGCTCCAGCTCGACGGGCGCGACGTGGCGAGCGAGGCCGAGGCGGCCGCGGTGCTCGGCATGACCGGATCCACATACCCGGCGAAGAAGGCGTTGGTGACGTACCAGCGTCTCGGCGCCGGCGGCGTGCAACGGGCGATCGAGCTGCTCGCGGGGGCCGACCTCGACCTGAAGGGGGCGAAGGCCTGGCCGCCCGAGCTGGTGGTGGAGGTGCTGGTGGCGCGCTTGGCCAGGCTGGCGCCGGCCACTGCTCGGCGCCGCTAGCGCCGGGTTCAGGCGCCTGCCTGGACCTTCTTCATCAGCCGGCTCTTCTTGCGAGCCGCGGCGTTGGGGTGGATGATCCCCTTGGCGGCGGCCATGTCGAGCTTCTTCACCGCGAGACGCACGTCTTGGTCGTTGGAGTCCTCGCCGATGGTGCGCGTAGCCGTCTTCACCCGCGTCTTCAGCTCGCTGCGCACGGCCTTGTTCCGCTCGGCACGCTTCGCATTGGTGATGTTGCGCTTCTTCTGGCTCTTGATGTTGGCCACAGAGGATCCCTCGAAGTCGTGGACGGCGGCGCGACGAGCGCGCTCAGACGGCCCGGAGAGGGTAGCAGCGGCGCACGTGCGGCCCCAACCAGGCAACCGAGGCCGCCAGCAGGCCACCGGTAGCATGGCCATTCGACTCCCAGGACGGCCATGGATCTCGCCCGCATCCGCAACTTCTCGATCATCGCCCACATCGACCATGGCAAGTCGACGCTTTCGGACCGCATCCTCGAGCTGACGAACGCCGTCGACGCCCGCGAGATGCGCCAGCAGTACCTCGACTCGATGGACCTGGAGCGTGAGCGGGGGATCACGATCAAGGCCCAGAACGTGCGGGTCGAGTGGCGCGACCACGTGCTGCACCTCATCGACACGCCCGGCCACGTCGACTTCGGCTACGAGGTGAGCCGATCCCTCGCCGCGTGTGAGGGCGTAGTGCTGGTCGTCGACGCGGCGCAGGGGATCGAGGCGCAGACCCTCGCCAACTGCTACCTGGCGCTCGAGCATGACCTCGAGATCGTCGCCGCGCTGAACAAGATCGACCTGCCTGCCGCCGACCCCGATCGTTACGCGATGGAGATCGAGAACGTGCTCGGCATCGCTGCCGAGGACATCTTGCGCATGTCGGCCAAGACGGGCGAGGGGGTGGGTGCACTGCTCGACGCGGTCGTCGCCCGCATCCCGGCGCCGAGCGGCGACGCGGACGCCCCGCTGCAGGCGTTGATCTTCGACAGCCAGTACGACCAGTACCGCGGCGTGGTGTCGTCGATCCGAGTCGTCAACGGCAGGCTGTCGCCGGGCTCGCGGGTGGCGTTCATGCAGGCCGGGTCCCAGCACGAGGCGATCGAGGTCGGCGTCCGCCGACCGGTGCCGACGCCGGTGGCCGAGCTCGGCCCCGGCGAGGTGGGCTACCTCATCGCCGGCATCAAGGACGTCGGCGAGGCCCGCTCGGGCGAGACCGTCACCGCCGCCGCGCGCCCGGCGGCGAGTGCCCTGCCCGGTTACCGCGACCCCAAGCCGATGGTGTTCTGCGGGCTCTACCCGATCGACGGCGACGACTTCGAGGATCTGCGCGAGAGCCTCGAGAAGCTGAAGCTGAACGACGCCGCCGTCACCTACCAACCCGAGACCTCGGGTGCGCTCGGCTTCGGGTTCCGCTGCGGGTTCCTCGGGCTGTTGCACATGGAGATCGTGAAGGAGCGCCTCGAGCGTGAGTTCGGCCTGGCGCTGATCGCCACCGCGCCGAGCGTCGAGTACCGGGTGCACAAGACGAACGGCGAGCTCGAGGTCGTCGACAATCCCGCCGACCTGCCCTCCGCCCAGGAGATCGACCACATCGAGGAGCCCTACTTCAAGGTGGGCATCATCACCCCGAAGGAGTACACGGGCACGCTGATGGACCTGTGCCAGACCCGCCGCGGCGATCTGATCAAGCTGGAGTACCTCTCGCCCGAGCGGGTCGAGCTGCACTACCTGATCCCTCTCGCCGAGGTCGTGGTCGACTTCTTCGACCAGATGAAGAGCCGTACGCAGGGATACGCGAGCCTCGACTACGAGCTCGCCGGCTACCAGCGCAGCCAGCTCGTCAAGGTCGACCTGTTGCTGAACGGCATCGTCGCCGACGCGTTCTCGACGATCGTGCACCGTGACAAGGCGTACGAGTACGGCCGGCGGATGTGCGAGAAGCTGAAGGAGCTGATCCCTCGCCAGATGTTCGACGTGCCGATCCAAGCGGGCATCGGCGGCAAGGTGATCTCTCGCGAGACGGTGAAGGCCAAGCGCAAGGACGTGCTCGCCAAGTGCTACGGCGGTGACATCACGCGCAAGCGCAAGCTGCTCGAGAAGCAGAAGGAAGGCAAGAAGAAGATGAAGGCGATCGGCCGGGTGGAGGTGCCCGGCGACGTGTTCATCTCGGCGCTCAAGCTGGACGACTGATGTCCACGCCGGGGGCTGACACCGAGCGCGCCTCGGCCTTCAGATCCCTGCGGCACCGCAACGCCCGGTTGTTCTTCGGCGGCCTGCTCGTGTCGAACGTCGGCACCTGGTTGCAGATGACGGCGATGGCGATCCTCGTCTACCGCACCACGGGCCGGGCCACCGACCTCGGCATCACGGTGATGTTCCAGTTCCTGCCGATGCTCGTGCTCGGCGCGTGGGCGGGCGCCGTAGCGGACCGCGTCGACAAGCTGAGAATGGCGATCCTGACCCAATCCGCGCTCGCCGTGCAGGCACTGGTGCTCGGCTTCGTCGACATCGCGGGATGGGTGTCGATGCCCGTCGTCTACGTGTCGTCGCTCGTGCTGGGGCTGATCAACGCGTTCGACAACCCGGCGCGGAGGGGGTTCGTCACCGAGCTCGTGCCGAAGGCCGACATCGGCAACGCGGTGTCGTTGAACACCGCGGTGATGACCGGCTCCCGGGTTTTCGGACCGGCCCTCGCCGCGATGCTGGTCGGCCCGCTCGGCACGGGGTGGTGCTTCGTGCTGAACGGGCTGTCGTTCGCCGCGGTACTCGGCTCGCTGCTCGCGATGGACCGCCGCGAGCTGTACGCGGCCGTCGTCGCTCCCCGTGGAGGGACGCCGGTGCGCGACGCACTGCGCACGGTGGTGCAGAACCCCTCGCTGCGGGTGGTGTTCGTGGTGCTCGTCGTCGTCAGCACGTTCGCGTTCAACTACAACGTCGCGCTGCCCAAGCTGGCCGACCTGCGCTGGGGCAACGAGAACCTGTACGGATGGCTCCTCGCGGCCACGAGCATCGGCAGCGTGGTCGGCTCGTTGGCGACAGCCAGGATGCGCTGGGTCTCGATGCGGTGGTTCCTTGCCAACACCTTGCTGCTCGGGCTCTCCGCGCTGGCGGTGGCCTGGGCGCCCAACGCCGCCGCGGCCTTCGTGCTCGTGCTGCCGATGGGCTTCGGCGGCGCCGGGTTCCTCGCCTCGGTCAACTCGATCACCCAGCAGGAGAGCCCCGACGACATGCGCGGCCGCCTGATGGCGCTGACCGCGGTCGCGTTCCTCGGCTCGACACCGATCGGTGGCCCGGTCACCGGTGTGGTCGGCGACGTCGTCGGTGCGGAGTGGGCACTCGGGTACGGCGCCTTGATCACCATCGCCGCTGTGGCGGTGTCGGCGGTGGTGCTTGCGCGGCGCCCCGCTACCGTCGGCGCGCATGGTGCTGCGGATGCTGCGCTGGTCTCGCCTGAGTCAGGCCGAGCGAGCTGAGCTGGTCGAGCGCGACCTCGGCCGGTCGATCTCCCCGGAGTTGCGCCGCCAGGTCGGCGAGCTGATCGAAGACGTGCGCGAGCGCGGCGACGTCGCGGTGTGCGACGCCCTCGCCCGCTTCGACGGCGTCGACGTCGAGCCCGACGGCCTGCGCGTCGGCGACGAGGAGTGGGAGGTGGCCCAGGCCTTTCCCGACGACGGCCTGCGCGCCGCCATCGCCGAGATGGTCGGGCGCATCCGCCGCTTCAACACCGAGCTGCTCGCTCGCCGCGGCGACTGGGAGTTCGAGGCCGAACCGGGGTTGACGGTGGGGGAGAAGGTGACGCCGATCGCCTCGGCGGGGCTCTTCTGCCCGAGCGGCAAGGCGAGCTACCCGAGCGTGCTCGCTCAGCTCGGCGGGCCCGCCGTGGTCGCGGGGGTGCCCGAAATCGTCGTGGTCGTGCCCCCCAAGCCCGGCACCGGGGGCCGCGTCGACCCCGTCGTGCTCGCCGTCGCCGGCCAGCTCGGTCTGCGCGAGGTGTTCCGCGCGAACGGCCCCGCGGGCGTGGCGGCGATGGCGTTCGGCACGGAGCGCATCCCGAAGGTGGTGAAGGTGGTCGGGCCCGGGTCGTGGCCGGTGACGGTGGCCCAGATCGAGGTGCAGCGGTGGGGGACCGCGACGATGATGGCCCTCGGCCCGACGGAGAGCGTGGTCGTCGCGGACGCCTCGGCCGATCCGGTGCGCCTCGCCGCCGACTTGTTGATCGAGGCCGAGCACGGCACCGACTCGTGCACGCTGCTCGTCACCACGTGCGCGGAGCTGGCCGCGTCGACCGACGCCGAGCTCGCCACCCAGATCGCCGAACTGCCCGCCGCGAGGACGCAAGCAGCGGCCGCGTCGCTCGGCGTCAACGGTGGTTGCGTGCTCGTCGACTCGCTCGTCGAGGCCGCCGAAGTAGTCAACGCGTTCGCCCCCGAGCATCTCCAGCTCGTGGTGCGTGCCGACGCCGAGGCCGACGTGCTCGGGCGCATCCTGCACGCAGGGGAGATCCTCCTCGGCCAGGACACCCCGTTCTCGGCGGCCAACTTCGTGATCGGCTGCCCGGCGTCGCTGCCGACGAACGGCTTCGCGCGGGTGTCGAGCGGGATCACCGCCGAGGCTTTCGTGAAGCGCACCGCCGTCGCGCGTGCCGACAGCGCGGCTCTCGCGCGGATGGCCCCGTCGGTGCTGGCCCTCGCCGACGTAGAGGGATTTCCCGCTCACGCCGCCGCTTTGCGCCGCCGATTCCCCCACCTCTAGTCGGTAGCCTGATGCCACGATGCTCGACGAGCGCAAGACCTCCATCCTGCGGGCCGTCGTGCAGGAGTACATCGGCAGCGGGCAGCCTGTGGGCTCGACGCACGTGGCCGCCGCGCCCGGTGTCAAGGTCTCCTCGGCGACGGTGCGCAACGAGATGGCGGTGCTCGAACAGGAGGGCTATCTCGTCCAACCGCACACGTCGGCCGGGCGCGTGCCCACCGACAAGGGGTACCGGTTCTTCGTCGACCACCTCACCCAGCCGGGCCGCTTGGACGAGCCCTCGGTGCAGCAGGTGCGTGAGTTCTTCGACACCGCGCACGGTCGACTGGAAGAGATGCTCGCCCGCACCTCGCACCTCGTCGCCGGCTTGACCAGCTATGCCTCGGTCGTGCTCGGGCCGGCCCACGAAGCCGCGGTCGTGCGATCGGTGCAGGTGGTCGGGCTGTCCGCTCGCCTCGCGATGGTGGTCGCGGTGATGTCCAACGGCTCGGTGGAGAGCGACCAGATCGAGCTCGAGGACGACGTCGGTGACGCCCGCCTCGCCGCTGCCACTGCCCACCTGCAGCAGGCGTTGGCCGGCTGCGCGCTCGCCGATCTGCCGGCGGTGCCGAGCACGGGCGACTTCGCGGTCGACATGATCAGCGCGCGGGCTGTTGCCGCCCTCGGCCACTGCCTCGACGAGGGCGACCACGTGTACGTCGGCGGGGCGTCGGCCATGGCGAGCGCGTTCGACGCGGTCGCCGTCGTCCGCCAGGTGCTGCAGACCCTCGAGCAGCAGTACGTGGTGGTCTCGCTGGTGCGTGACGTCCTCGACCGCGGGCTGAGCGTGGCCATCGGAGCCGAGCACGGGGTGGAGCCGCTCGCCGCGTGCTCGGTCGTCGTCGCTCCCGTCGTCGTCGACGGCGAGCAGCTCGGCACCGTCGGCGTGCTCGGCCCGACCCGCATGAACTACCCACAGGCTCTGGCGACGGTCGACGTCGTCTCCGAGCGGCTGGCCCAACGCCTGGCCGAAGGCTGAGAGCTGTGGCCGACTTCTACGAGCTGCTCGGGGTGTCGCGCCGCGCCAGCGCGGACGAGATCAAGAAGGCGTACCGCCGGCGCGCCCGCGAGCTGCATCCCGACGCGCAGCCCGACGACCCCCAGGCCGAAGAGCTCTTCAAGGAGCTGTCCCGCGCCTACGAGGTGCTCTCCGACGCCGACCTGCGCGCCCGCTACGACCGCTTCGGCGAGGCCGGGTTGGGCGGGTCGGGCGCGACGGGTGACATGTTCTCCGGCGGGGGCGGCCTCGGCGACCTGTTCGACGCGTTCTTCGGTGGCTCGCCCTTCGGCGGCGGTGGCGGGCGCGGCGCGGCCGGCCCGCCGCGCGGCCAGGACCTCGAGGTGGTCGCAGACGTCGCGTTCGAGCAGGCGGTGTTCGGGGCCACGGTGCCGGTGAGCGTGCGCACCGCCGCCGCCTGCGAAGACTGTGCAGGCAGCGGCGCCGGGTCGGGCACCGAGCCCGTCACCTGCGCCGAGTGCAACGGCTCGGGACAGGTCCGCCGCGTGCGCCAGAGCATCCTCGGCCAGATGGTCACCGCTTCCGCGTGCCCTCGCTGTGGTGGGTTCGGCACCGTCATCGCCACCCCGTGCGCGACGTGCGCCGGCGAAGGACGGCGCATCCTCGACAAGACGTATCAGGTCGACATTCCTGCCGGGGTCGACACCGGCTCGACGCTGCGCCTCACCGGGCGCGGTGCGGTCGGGCCACGCGGCGGCGGTGCCGGAGATCTCTACGTGCACTTGCGCGTCGCGCCCCACGAGCACTTCACCCGAGACGGCGACGACATCGTCACCGAGTTGCCGATCTCGATCGCGCAGGCCGCTCTCGGTGTGCGGTTGATGATGCCCACGCTCGACGGCGAGGAAGAGCTCGTCGTCCCGGCGGGCACCCAGCCCGGGCGTCAGTTCGTGCTGCGCGGCCGGGGCGTGCCTGCGCTGCACGGTCGCGGCCGAGGCCACATGCGCGTCTTGGTCAGGGTCGATGTGCCGACCAAGCTGAGCGAGGCCGAGGCGACGCTGCTGCGCCAGTACGCGGAGATGCGTGGCGACGACGTCGCCCCGCCGGAGTCAGGCGGGCTGTTCTCGCGGATCAAGTCCGCGTTCACATGATCGGCGAGCGCCGCGACGCCGCGGCGCAGGTGTTCGTCGAGACCGTCGACGACGGCGGTCTCTTGTCGCTCGCCGATGCCGACGCCCACCATTTGGCCCGAGTGCTGCGGCTGCGCCGGGGCGAACGAGTCGTCGTCAGCGACGGGGCCGGCCGCTGGCGCATGGCGCGCTTCGCCGGCGGGGCCGCGCTCGAACCCGAGGGTGAGGTGCGCGTCGAACCCCGGCCGGCGGTAACGCTGACGGTCGGCATCGCTCTCGTGAAGGGTGACCGCGTCGACTGGGCGGTGCAGAAGCTGACCGAGCTCGGGATCGACAAGGTGGTGCTGCTCGCCGCCGATCGCAGCGTCGTGCGCTGGGACACCGAGCGTCTTCCCACCCACCTCCAGCGGCTCCAGCGTGTGGCGCGGGAGGCCGCGATGCAGAGCCGCGCGGTGTACTTGCCCGAGATCGTGCACGCGGCGGGAGTGGCCGGGGTGCTGAGCGGCGCGGGTGCTGCGCCAGGGCGCATGGCGCTGGCCGAGCCCGGCGCCACGCCGTTGATCGACGCCCGCGCGACCTCGACGGTGCTCGTCGGGCCGGAGGGCGGCTGGAGCGAGGTCGAGCTGGACCTGCCGCTGCACCGAGTCGGGCTGCCCGGCGGCGTTCTGCGCACCGAGACCGCGGCCGTCACTGCCGGCGCGATCCTGGCTGCCTTACGTGGTATTGCTGCCACGTAGGGTGCTGACGAGGCTACGGGGAGTCAAGATTCGGCCATCGGGGTTCCCATGGCCGTCAACTCGTCCTAATGTTGCCTCTCACCGTGAGAACGGCCACGATGAGTGAAGGCGGAGAAGGAACGAGCCATGACTGACTTCGACGAGGATGCACTCGCATCCCCTTACAGTCGCAAGGTCGGCGAGCGATTGCGCGCCATCCGCCGGCAGAAGCGGCTCTCCCTCCAAGACGTCGAGGCTCAGTCCGACGAGGAGTTCAAGGCCTCCGTGCTCGGGGCCTACGAGCGCGGTGAGCGGGCGATCTCGGTGCCGCGCCTCGAGCGTCTGGCCAAGTTCTACGCCGTGCCGATCGACCAGCTGCTGCCCCGCGACGACGCCGTGCCGAGCCTCGACGCGCTCGACGCGCCGACGGGGACGTACCGCAAGCTGGCGATCGACCTCGTCAAGCTCGCGCAGATGAAGGGCCAGCCGTTCGAGATGCTTGCCCGCTTCCTGCGGATGATCCAGGTACAGCGCCAGGACTTCAACGGCAAGGTGCTGACCGTGCGGGGCCACGACACGCGGGCGATCGCGGCCATGCTCGACGTCCCGATCGACCAGGTAGGTGAGCGCCTGGAAGCGCTCGACCTCGTCTTCCGCACCGACTGACCGACCTGCCTCAGGCGGCGTCGTCGCTGTCGTCGTCGGGTCGGTGTTGGTTGCGCCAGCGGATGAGGGCGCGGAGGCGGTCGAGGTCGTCGATCGGTCTCACGGGTTGGGGTTTGATCTGGTGGTGGTCGCTGACGTCGGGGTGGCGGTTGTGGAAGGCGCACAGCAGCCTCCCGTTGAACTGGCTGGTCGGCCCGCCGTCGCGGTAGGGGGTGATGTGGTCGACGTCGCAACGTTCCACGGCCTGGTAGCAGCCTGAGCTGTGTTGGCAGCGGCGGTCGCGGACTTCGATCGCGCGCCGCAAAGCCCCGGTGAAGCGTCGTTTGTGGGTGACGGCGATGACGGTGGTCTTGTTGTCGAAGATCACCGATTCCACCAGTGCGTCGTTGACCAGTCCGGCCGCTTGGCCGGGGGTGATCACGGTGCCGTTGGACAACTCACACATGTGCCGCAGCGTTTCGTCGCCGACGAGCACGGTGACCAGCGGCCGTTGCCGACCGGTCTTGGACGCCGCTGAGCGTTTGGCCATCTCCACCAACGCCGCCGCCCGCCGCTGCGTGACGGTTCTCACGGTCAACGAAGCCTTGTCCGCCAACAGCAGCTGGCGCTCCAGACGCTGTAGTTCGTTGGTGAACACCGCCCCTGATATCGCGTCGAGTTGACCGTTGATCACCACCGTGCCGTCCAAGGTCGCGGACGTGTGCAACGAGTTGGCGCTCTCGTTGCGTTCGGCCTCGTCCTCGGCGGCGGCGGCGTCGGCGCGTTGACGCCAGTACTTGACGAGCCGTTCGGCGTCGGGGAACGGCAACCGGGCGCATTGATCGACGAGCCATTCCTCACTGTCGGCGAACGCCGCTTGGCAGGGTTCCTTGCGCGCCTTGGCGAACAGGTACACGTGATCCAACGACAGCCGACCAGCGGTGATCGCGTCCGCAGCACGACGCATCACCGCCAGATCCCTTGCCCGGGCGAGCTCCACCCTGGCCGAGTGCGTCGAGGTGTTCGTCTCTCGCGCCAGGCGGTGAGCGGGGCTGCGCGAACCATCTGCGGCCCACACCCCACGCGTATCCCAACGGCGGACCACCGCGGCGCGGGCCACCCCCAGTCGAGCGGTACAGCGCTGCACCGCGATCGTCAACGCATGCAATCTGTCGTCAGACAGCCCGTCGAGGTCGAGCCGAGAGAGGGCATCGACACCGGCGTTCAAAGCTGCCAGCGCCTCTTCCTCAACCCCTACGACCCCAACTACGAGTTCCATCACACCAGTATACGAACATATGTTCGTCTTGTCAACCCCTGAACTGAGAAACGGACGGTGCCGGCGAACGCCAGACTGAGTTAGTGCCGTTCGGTGTCTACGTCCACATCCCGTTCTGTCGGCACCGTTGCGACTACTGCGCGTTTGCCACCTGGGCCGATCGTGATCACCTGGTCGCCGTCTACATGGACGCGCTCGCGGCCGAGATCGGCCGTGCCGTGGCCGCCGGGATGCCGGCCGCGACGAGCGTGTTCGTCGGCGGCGGCACTCCCACCCGCGTGCCCGCCGAGGCACTCGCCGGCGTCCTCGGACGGATCCCGATCGCCCCCGGCGCCGAGGTGAGCGTCGAGTGCAACCCCGACGACGTGACGGTCGCGATGCTCGGCACGTACCGCGCCGCGGGGGTGAACCGGCTGAGCTTCGGGGTGCAGTCGATGGTGACCGATGTGCTCGCCGCGCTCGGGCGCACGCACGATCCCGCCAACGTCGTCGCCGCCGTCGACGCGGCGCGCGAGGTGGGGTTCGAGTCGTTCAACCTCGACCTCATCTACGGGGCCGCAGGCGAGACGCCGGGCGACTGGGCGGAGACGGTGCGCGCTGCGCTCGCGCTCGAACCGCCGCACGTGTCGGCCTATGGGCTGACGGTCGAGGCCGGGACTCCGCTTGCCCTCGATCCCGAGCGGCATCCCGACGACGACGTGCAGGCGGAGATGTACGAGATCGCCGACGAGCTGTTGAGTGCCGCGGGGCTTTCCACCTACGAGGTGTCGAACTGGGCGCTGCCCGGCCACGAGTGCCGGCACAACCAGCTCTACTGGGGGCAGGGCGACTACCTCGGCTTCGGCTGCGCGGCCCACTCTCACCGCGACGGGCGGCGGTGGTGGAACGTGCGAGCCCCCGAGCGTTATGTGGATCTCGTCGGCGAGGGGAGCCCGGCCGAGGCAGCGGCGGAGCAGCTCGACGTGGAGACCCGCCGGATGGAGGGTCTGCAGCTAGCGCTGCGGACTCGCGACGGTGTTCCCGCCGGCTCGCTGGACATGACCGATCTCGCCGGGCTGGTAGAGGTCCGCGGTGAGAGGGCGGTGCTCACGCGGGCGGGCCGCCTGCTGGCGAACGAGGTCTCGCACCGCCTCCGCTGAGGTCTTCCACGCCGGCCGCCACCGACGTGAACAGCTCGGGGAAGACCTTCGCCACCTTCGCGGTGAGGTAGTCGCCGTAGGTCCCGTCCCACGCGTGGACGCTCGCCGCGTCCCACCGGAGGTCGGCGTCGTCGGCAGGGGGCGAGCCGGTGAGCGGCAGCGGCACGACGCACGCGTCCCACGAGGGGTCGAAGAAGAACGGCATCGACAGCCGGCTGCGCCCACTCGTGTTGCGCACCCTGTGCGCCGTCGAGCGATAGCGGCCCTCGGTGAGGCGATCGAGCATGTCGCCGATGTTGCACACGATCACGCCCCGCTCGGCGGGCACGTCCACCCAGCCGTCGGGCGTGCGCACCTGCAGCCCGCCGCAGCCGTCCTGGGCGAGCAGGGTGAGCAGCCCGTAGTCGGTGTGCTCGCCGACGCCCCAGTCGGTGTCGTCGCCGGGCGGGTAGTGGAAGATGCGGAACAGCACCGTCGGATCGCCGGTGAGGTTCTCCTCGAACCAAGTCGGCGAGAGACCGAGGCCGAGCGCCACGCCGCGCATCACCACGTTGGCGAGTTCGGTCAGCTGCGCGATCCAGGCGAGCGCCAATGGGCCGAGCTCGGCCGGCTCACTCGGGAACAGGTTCGGCCCGTGCAGGGGCACGCCGGCCGCGACGCGCGGGTGGTCGGCGCGCAGCTCGGTGCCGACGTACAGGCCCTCCTTGCGGTCCGGACGCCCGGAGGTGAGCTCGCCGCCGACGGGGAACCACCCCCGCCAGGCGGTGCCGCCGCGGGGCATCGCGATCTGCGACTTCACGGCGTCGGGCAGGGCGAAGAACTCGCGAGCGGCCCGGTCTAGGTCGTCGAACAGCTCGTCGGGCACCCCGTGGCCGGTGATCCGGAAGAAGCCGGCGTTGCGGCAGGCGGCGTCGATCTCGCGGGCCGCGGCGAGCGCCGCCGGCCCAGGTGCGCGCAGCGCGGCGACGTCGATGAGTGGGAGCGGGCCGGGCACCGCTGGTAGCGTACGCATCCGCTTCGGGCGTATAGCTCAGTTGGTTAGAGCGCTACCTTGACACGGTAGAGGTCTCCGGTTCGAGTCCGGCTACGCCCACCCATCGCCCCTGGTCGCAGACGTGGTGGGGTGCGGTCGTTGTCTCCGGCGTGACACCCGTGACCACGCCGTCGCACCGACGGTGCAGAATCGGGGGGTGCACCTCGACCGTCTCCCCTCCGGCTCCTGGCGGGTCCGAGTCTCCGTTGGTGGCCGTCGGCGCTCCACCACCGCGCCCACCCGGCGGGACGCCGAGATCGCCGGCGCCCGGCTCCTGATCGAGCTCGGACGGCACCTGGCCGGCCGAGACGTCACTGTCGCCGTGCTGGCCGGCACCCACCTGGCCGACGCCGAGCTGGCCGCCACCACCGCCGATGACTACCGGCGGGTCGTGGACGCCCTCCCCGCCCACTTCACCGACCGCCGGGTCGCCGACGTCGGCGTCGGCGACGTCGAGCACCTGTACCGCACCCTCGGCTGGTCGCCGCACCGGCTCGACAGGCTGCACACCGTGCTCTCGGCCGCCTGGCAGCGGGCGATGCGCTACGACTGGGCGGACCGCAACGTGGTGCGCCTCGCCCAACGTCCCAAGGTCACCCCCCGGCCCGTCACCCCACCCGACGACGTCGACGTCGCCCGCTTGCTCGACGCCGCCGACGGCCCGCTCGGCGTCTGGCTGCGCCTCGCCGCCACCACCGGGGCCCGGCGAGGCGAGATCTGCGGACTCCAGTGGCACGACCTCGACCTCGACACTGGGGCGCTCGTCATCCGGCGCGCCGTCTCCTACACGCCCGCCAGCGGGCTCGTCGTCACCGCCACCAAGACCGGGGCGAAAGGGCATCGGGTGGTGGCGCTCGACGTGCCCACGTCACGCCTGCTCGCTCGCCACCGCGCCGAGCGCGCCGAGCACTTGCTCGGGCTCGGGCTGGCGTGGCGGGACGACTGGTGGGTGTTCTCGCACCGACTCGGCGAGACGTCGTGGCGGCCCGACTACGTCACCCACGCCTTCGGGGTGCTGCGAGGCGACCTCGGCCTGGAGCACGTGCGGCTGCATGACCTGCGCCACTACGTCGCCACCACCCTCCTCGCCGACGGGGAGGCGCCCGTCACCGTCGCCGGACGGCTCGGGCACGCCACGGCGGCGACGACGCTGCGACGCTACGCCCACTTCGTCCCCGCCACCGACCGGGCGGCCGCCGACTCACTCGCCCGACGACTGGCCCAACACGGCAACGATGGCGGCTGAGCACCAGGCGACGACGGAGCCGAGGAACACCGGCCCCCACGCCAGCAACGCCACCACCCAGTCGAACGACTCCCCGGCGTCGGGGATATCCCGGCCGGCGAGAGCGCCAACGGCGACCGAGGCGACGAGCAGCAAGCCGGCCACGAACCGGATCTGACTGGCAGCCTTCTCCATGCCGTCAACGTACCCCCGGTGCGCAACACCCTCTGTCTAGCGTTGCGCCTGTGAGCGTGGACGAGGCGGTCGAACGGTTGGAGCGGGCGCTGGAGGATCTAGAGCGTCGACTCGACGCTCTAGATCTCCGACTCGATCTGCAAGACGCTGCACGACGTCACCCAGCCGCAGGAGTCGGGCGACCAGGTCGTTGCCGGGCTCGCTGGCAGCGGGTGGCGTGAACCTGGGGTCGACCAGGGCGAGCAGCTCGGCCGGCTCGAGGCCGACGACGATGGCCATGCGGGCGAGCGTCTCCGGCTTGGCTGACTGACCTGCCTCCACCTCGGTCCACTTCGTCCGGCCGACCCCGGCCGCCTTCGCTGCGTCGACGACGGTCAGCCCGGCAAGGATCCGGTGGCGCTGCACGAGGTCGGCAACGGCGTCGAACCCGCCCCCCTTCACGCTCCCATCATCGATGCCCATTCGTGGACAGTCAACCACGCCACAACTGGACTCGACTGGACGAACCAACAGCCCCAGTGGCGCATCATGCCTGGTCGTGCTGTTTTTTGTGTGGACATGGTGGATCATGGTTGACACTGACCAGAAGTGACCGGTACTGTTCGACTCGTGCCCGCAATCGACCCCAACAACCTCACCAAGGCGATGGAGCGATCAGGGCTGACGCCCACCCGTCTCGCAGACGAGCTCGGCGTCAGCCTCTCCTACGTGGTGCGCATCATGCACGGCAACCGCCGACTTAAGCGCAACCCCGCCCTCCGTCGCCGCATCGCCGACGCCCTCGACGTGCCCCAGCACTGGATCGAGCACCGAGACAGCGGGGCAGCGTGATGACCAACCTGCCCGCCATCCTCACCGCCGAAGAAGTGGGGGAGTTGCTGCGCCTATCGCCCGCCACCATCCGGCGCCTCGCCGAAACCGGCGAGCTGCCCGGCCGCAAGCTCGGCAAGGTGTGGCGCTTCTCCAGCCAAGCCATCGAGCACCACCTGTGGGAGAGCCAGTGAGCATCCACCTGTTCCGCTGCTTGCACTGCCCCGCCGACTCGCTCCCCTTCCTCTCGCTCGATGCCTGGCGCAAACACCGGCGCATCGCCCACAACCACCACACCGGTCTCCCCATCTCGTCGGCCCCTAGCGCCTCCTGTGCTCAGCCGACGGGGACGCCCCCAGCCCCCGTACCGACGTCCGGGCCGGCTGGGGGCACCTTCTCACCGGACGGCACCACATGATCCGCTGGATTGCCGCCGCCCTCGTCGTCTTCATCGGCGGGGTCATCAACGACCCCGCCGACTACCAGGCGGACCTGAACGTCATCGCCGAGGTGCCTGCGGTGCGGGGAACCGTCGTGCAGGTCACCCCGACCGCACCGCCGCCGGCACCGCCCAACCTGCGCCTCGACGGGCCGTGCGACGAGATGAACCTGTACCGAGTCGTCGTCGGGCTTCCCGAGCAATTCAACGCCCTCGGCTACCGGGAGTCCCGCTGCCTCAACACCGTGACGTCACCGTCGGGGTGCTGCGTCGGGTGGTGGCAGCTGCACTACGTCATCTTCCGGGACCACCGCATGATCGGCCCGCTGGCCGAGTGCGGCGCCACCTGGACCAACATCATCGGGGACGACCCCGACTCGAAGATGCGCCAGGCGTGTGCCGCCAAGGCCTTGTTCGACGTCGCCGGCTACGACCCGTGGGCGCTGTCATGAACGCCCCCATCGACCGCACCCACGCCGAGTCGCTCGCCGCCATCGCCGAGATTCGCCGGCAGGTCACCGAGCTGCGGGCCGCCGCCGCCGCCTGGACGCCCAGGCCGTACACGGTGCAGGTGCGGGGATGACCGCCGCCATCATCGCCGTGCTGGCCGCGCTCGTCCTCGTCGGAGTGTGGCTCGATGACTGACCAGCGCCTCGCCCACCAACTGAACCTGCTCTGCGACGAGTTGGAGCGCCACGGGCTCCGCTCGATCGACCTCTACACGCTGCGTCAAACGCTCACCCACTACGCCGAGCTGCATCCCGACCCCCAGGAGATATCACGATGACCGAGACACGCCGAGACCGCTGGGGCCGCTACCTGGTCGTCCCACCCGAGGGCGGCCGCCCGGTCGGCTACACCCGGGTCACCACCGTCGCCAAGACGCTCGACTCCGGTGACGGGCTCGGACCGTGGAAAGCGACCGCGGCAATGGTCGGGGCGATCCGCAATTCGGGCCTGCACGCCCGCTGGCAGGCACTCATCGCCGAGCACCCCGACCCGTGGTACTCGGCGGCCAAGAAGGAATGCAAGCGGCTGGTGGAAGAATGCAGCACCGCCGGCGGTGCCACCGACCGGGCCAACCAAGGCACCGCGCTGCACGCCGTCACCGAGCTGGTGGACCGGGGCAACATGCCGATCCTGCTGCCGACGATGGCCGCCGACGTGGACACCTACGTGCGCACCATCCAGGCGGCAGAGATCACGTTCGACCCCGACATGATCGAAGTGACCGTCGTGCTCGACGGCGACCATGTGGCCGGGACCGCCGACCGGTTGGTCGCCCACCTCCCCGGCTACGGGCCACTCGTCGCCGACATAAAGACCGGCGCCAACCTGTCCTACAGCTGGCAGTCGATCGCCGTGCAGCTCGCCGCCTACGCCAACGCCGACGCCCTGTACGTCCAAGGCGACCGGGACGACGGCACGCAGGACCAGCGGCTCCCCATGCCCGCCGTGTCCCGCACCCACGGGCTCGTCATCCACCTGCCCGTCGGGTGCGGCACCTGCACCCTGCACCTCGTGGACATCGCCGCCGGCTGGCAGGCGTTCCGCCAATCCATGCAGGTGCGCGCTTGGCGGACCCGCAAGGACCTCGCCACCACCTACACCCCGGCGACGCCAGCCGAGCGCCGGGCCACCCTGCCCGGCGTCCACGCCCCGGGCCGCCCGGCGCCCGACGAAGGCGCCTACGTCACCGACGCCGACGCCGAAGCGATGAAAGCTCGGTTCGAACGCCTCGCCCCCAACCAGCAGGCGGTGTTCCGAGAGCTGGTGGTGCAAGCGACCAACGCCGGGGTGCCGATCCACATGTCGCAGGCCCGCACCGTCCGCCGGTATGAGATCGCCCGAGGTCTGCTCCCCCTGCTCGAGGCCGGCTGGGACGACGAGGTGGTGCGAGCGCTCGCCGCCAAGGCCATGTCCTCCGACGCCCCGATGCTCACCGCCGTCGCCCTCGGTCACGCCGTCGGAGCGCTCGACGCCACCTCGGCCGCCCAGTTCGCCCGTCTATGCGACGACTACGTCGCAGGACGGCTCACCGCCGCCATCACCGATGACGGACAGCTCACGCTGCACGAAGCGGCGTGAACACCACCAACCCCAACTGAAAGGGACAACCACCATGCCCATCCCCATCGGGACCCCCAAGACCCCCTCCATCCCCACCGTCAAGCTTCGCCACCCTGGCGACCGGGTCGGCATTGCCCTCGTGGACGAGCGCGAAGTCCCCTGGCTCGAGTTCGGCACCGGCGCCCCCAAGCTCAACGCCAAAGGTGAGCCCCGCACTCAGGTGATGGTGCTCGGCATCGTCGTCGGCCACTCCGGCGCCACCGTCACCAACGACGGGGCCGACGTCGATGTCCAGCCCGGCGACCTCGTCCGCTGGTACTTCTCCGGCCGCAACCGCTGGGACCCCGACCTCGACAAGACCCGCCAACCCGGCCAGCCCAAGAGCTGGGGCGGGGCGAAGGACGAGCACGGCCAGCTGATGTCCGGCGACGTCCTCACCATCACCTACGAAGGCGACGTCGCCGGACAGGGCGCCAACCCGCGCAAGCTGCGCACCGCCAACCTGCGGCGCGCCAAGCCCGACGAGGCCGCACAGACGCAGCGGTGCGAGCAGCTGCATCGAGAGATGACCGGCGTGCAGATCGGCGCCAGCGGCCACGACAACGACACCGGATGGGGCAACGACACCGGATGGGACGAGGAGCCGTTCTGATGCCGCAGCCTGTGATCGGGTTCAAATTCGTAAACAAGGCCGATCTTGAGGGCGTCGATCTGCGGTGCGACCTTGAGGGCGCCGATCTGCGTGGCGCCAACCTGGCCGGCGCCAATCTTGAGGGCGCAAATCTTGAGGGCGCCAATCTTGAGGGCGCCGAGGGCGTGACGTCATGACCACATCACAGGAGGATGGCATGGACTCAGCAAATGGGATCGTAACCAAGGCCGATCTTGGGGGCGCCGATCTTGGGGGCGCCGATCTGCGCAGAGCCGATCTGCGCAGAGCCGATCTGCGTGGCGCCGACTTGTCCGGCGCCAATCTTGGGGGCGCCGATCTTGGGGGCGCCTACATGTCCGTCGCCAACCTGTACGGCGCAAATCTTGAGGGCGCCGATCTTGAGGGCGCCGATCTGCGCAGAGCCGATTTGCGTGGCGCCGACCTGTCCGGCGCCAATCTTGGGGGCGCCGATCTGCGCAGAGCCTGCCTTGGGGGCGCCAACCTGTCCGGCGCCGATCTTGAGGGCGTCGACCTTGAAGACGTCAATCTTGAGGGCGTCGATCTGCGTGGCGCCAAATTGTACGGCGCCAAATTGTCCCGCGCCGACTTGCGAGAGGCCAACCTGGTCGACGCCAGGCTAGTCAACGCCAACCTGTCCGGCGCCTGCCTGGCCGCCGCCGACCTGTCCGGCGCCTGCCTGGCCGACGTCAACCTGTTCGGCGCCAATCTGCGTGGCGCCGATCTGCGCGAAGCCGAACTGGCCTACGCCAGGCTGTACGGCGCAAACCTTGAGGGCGCCGATCTTCGTGGCGCCGACCTGTTCGGCGCCGATCTTCGTGACGCCGATTTGCGTGGCGCCGACTTGTCCGCCGCCAATCTTGGGGGCGCCAACCTGTCGGGCGCCGACCTGTCCGACGCCAACCTGTCCGACGCCAACCTGTCCGGCGTCAATCTTGAGGGCGTCAACCTTGAGGGCGCCAAAGGCGTGGCGTCATGACCACACCGACACCGTTCGTCTCGCGCGCCGAACTTGCCGACCTGTTGGGCGTGTCCATCGCGACGATCGACCGATGGCGCCGGGCCGGCATGCCGAGTCATCGCCCTAGTGGTGGTCAAGGGGCGCTTTTCTTCGACCCGGGCGAAGTGGTCGAGTGGGTGCGTGGGGCGCCAGCAGAGGTGTTTGTGAGATGACCGGTGAAGGGCAGCAGGGATGACACCGCGGGCCTACGGAGTCACGGTCCGCCGTAGCGCGCCGTTGCGCCTACCGATGCACCATGATGCGCCTGACCAAGGCGAATGGCGAACGTGGGCGCAAAGCTCGGAGAGGCCCATCGCGATCGACCTGTTCTCGGGCGCAGGTGGTCTCTCACAGGGGTTGGAAGCGGCCGGCTATCGAGTCGCGCTAGCCGTCGACATCGACCCTTGGGCGCTCGAAACACACGTTCACAACTTTGCCGGACGCGCCCTGGGTCTCGATCTGGCGTCCGACGCCGACCGAGACGCTGTCGTTGGCATGTTTGACGGAATCGCCGTGGATTTGGTCGCCGGCGGACCGCCGTGCCAACCGTTCTCGCGAGCAGGTCGGTCCAAGATCCGGAGTCTCGTGGAGCTGGGCGCGCGCGACGAGGTCGACCTGCGCAAGGAGCTCTGGCGCGCATTCCTGGATGTGGTCGAGCGCATTGCTCCCCGGTCGGTGCTGATGGAGAACGTGCCAGACATGGCACTCGGCGACGACACGATCGTGCTTCGCCAGATGCTGGACCGACTGGAGACGCTCGGTTATGAGGTCGACGCCAGGATCGTCGACACCTGGGTCCACGGTGTTCCCCAGCATCGCCAACGGCTGATCCTGGTCGGGGTACGTGACGGCGGCGCGTTCCAGTGGCCCGACCCTGTCGAGCCCGTCACCGTGCGAGACGCGATCGGCGACCTGCCAGTGCTCGACGTTAAGGCGGACGCTCCGATCGGTGCTGAGGCCCTGCCCTACGACGATCGAAGAGCGAGCGACTTCGCCCGACGCGCCCGCAAACAGTGTGCGGGAGACTCGGCGGTGACCATCCACGACCACCTGACACGGGCGGTGAGGGCCGACGATCTCGAGGCCTTTCGTCTGATGACATCCGGCACGCTCTACTCGGATCTCCCCGACGAGATGAAGCGCTACCGCGACGACATCTTCGACGACAAGTACAACCGCCTCGGTTGGGATGACTACTCGCGATCGATCACGGCGCACATAGCCAAGGACGGGTACTGGTACATCCACCCAGACCAGCACCGAACGCTCACCGTCCGTGAGGCAGCTCGCGTGCAGACGTTCCCCGACAACTTTCGGTTCGCCGGCAGCAGATCGCACCAGTTCCATCAGATCGGAAACGCGGTTCCTCCCGCTCTGGCCGAGGCGATTGGCGGCGCCATCATCGAGGCATGTCGAGGGCCCCTGCTACGTGCCGCACGTCCGTCGGTCCGCCGCGCGAAGTTCCGCACATCAGTCCGGGAGTGGGCGAAGGCTGACCGCCAGCAAGCTCCCTGGGAGTACCCCGGAGAACCGTGGCCGGTCGCGGTTGGACTGATCCTGGGATCGAAAGGTGGGTCGGCGTGGCCCGCCCCAGCCGACGTCCTTCGTCTGGCGCCGGGCTTCAGCGATGCCACACCGAGCCTTCTGTCGGCGGTCGCAACAATGTCCACGCCCGGCCGCCGGCGTGATGCGGCGGAGCGACTCCGCCGCGTCGCCGACTCGGTCCGCGCCGATGCAGCCGGGTGGGAGGGACAGTCGTGGATGAAGGCGGCGAACCTCGGACCGGCCAACCGAACCTGGTACAGGTTGCTCGCCGGCGAGACGCTGGGACTGGTGGCGTCAACGGCCGTGCTTCGAGTGACTGCTCGCGTCACCGGCACCGACGTGCACCGCCAGAATCGGTTGTCCGCGGGTCGCATGGAACTCGCCAAGTTGGTCGGCGCTGGCGAGGACGCGGCTCTACTGAACGCTGCGCTGCACCGCTTGGGGAGCACCGTGTGCCTCCCTGACGAGCCGCTCTGTCGGCTGTGTCCGGTCCGGTCTCAATGCGCGGGACGATGGGAGGCCCGATGATCTGGGTGCTCGGGGTCACTTGCTGGCTGGTCGCGTGCGTGGCGATCGTCCAAGCCCTTCACATCGGCGCTTTGCGCGGCGAAATCGACGTCCTGCGGCGCTGGCGGCACCAGCCCTACCGGGCGCAGCAGTTCGAGCTGGACGCGTGGCGGGACACCGCCGACGCCGAGTTGGACGCCGTGTGCCGGCACTCGCCTGAGCGATCACCGGCGGATGACAACGACTGGTGACCCTCCCCGGACGGCCCCTCTGGTGGCGAGACGCCGCTTGTCGAGAGCAACCCCTGGACCTGTTCTTCCCCGCCCCCGGCCGCTCCGCCCAACCCGCCCGCAACATCTGCGCCACCTGCACCGCCCTCCACCACTGCCACACGTGGGCGATGAGCGAAGGCGACTGGCTGGACGGCATCTTCGCCGGGCTCACCCGGAGCGAACGCAACCGACTGAGGAGACGCAGCGCGTGACCCCCACCCAGCTCACCCTCCGAGCACTCCGCAACGACGGATGGCCGCTCGTGGAAGTCGTGGAACGCTGGCTGCCCCAGCAGCGCATCCGCAAAGACCTGTTCGGCTTCGTCGACATCGTCGCCGTCGGCCACCCCGACCACCCCGCCCCGCTCCTCGTGCAGGCCACCTCGGCGACCCACGTCGCCTCACGGGTGCGCAAGATCGAAGACCACCCCAACGTCGCCCACGTGCGGGAGGCCGGGTGCTTCACCATCGAAGTGTGGGGGTGGGCCAAGAAGGGGCACCGCTGGCAGGTGCGCAAGGTGAACGTGACGTGACCGCCACCAAGCACGCCGACTACGAGGGCTCACCGTTCACCGCTGCCCTCTACTACGCCTCGCTCGGCTGGCGGGTCCTGCCCATCCGCCCCGGCAGCAAGCACCCGCCGATGGGCTCGTGGCAGCACGCCGCCACCACCAACCCTGGCGTCATCACCAACTGGTACCAGGGCCTGTACCGAAACCACGGCGTCGGCATCCTCACCGGGCCCACATCGGGAATATGGGTACTCGACGTTGACGTCTCCGACGGCAAAAGAGGCGACGAGACACTCGCTGAATTAGAATCAATCCACGGTCCGCTACCGCCGACAGTTCGCGCAATCACCGGCTCCGGAGGTAGCCATATCTTCTTCAAGGACCCCGGCGGCGTCCCGATCCGCAACTCGGCCAGCACCCGCCTCGGCCCCGGCCTCGACATACGCGGCAACGTTGGGGTAGTCGTCGCAGCCCCCACCATCCACCCCAACGGGCACCCCTACGCCTGGGAAATCGACCACGGACCCGACGAAATCACCACCGCCGACACCCCCCAATGGCTCCTCGAGCTCGCCGCCGACCCCCAGCCGGCAGCCAAAATCGAGCGCACCGGGCTGAAGATCGGAGACACCGACTCCATCGCCGCCCGCATCAACGCCGACCATCGCTGGCACGACGTGCTGTACGCCGACGGTTGGCAGCTCCACCACACCGACCACACCAACCATGACACCCACTGGACGCGCCCCGGCAAAAACGTGCGCGACGGCTCGTCCGCCGTGCTCCACCACCCCGACGGACCATTCACCGTGTTCACCACCGCCGTACAGGCGCTCCAACAGCCGTGGGCGGCCGTCAACGGCGGCACCGGCTGGACGTACAGCCTGTTCGGCTACGTCGCCGCAACACGCCACCACGGCGACCGCTCCGAATGCGCCCGAACCTACCGCCACGCCGCCAACGCGCAGATCGTCACCATGGACAGCACCCGCCACGCCCACCAGGCACTCACCGACGAGGCAAACAGCGACTGGGACCCCACCGACCTCGCCACCATCTCCGCCCTCATCCGCACCGGCAACTACCAACCAACCACCCCCGAAATCCTCCACGTCGACAAATCCATACCCCTGCTGTATCCGGGCCGCATCAACTCGCTGTTCGGCGAATCCGGCGGCGGCAAAACCTGGGTAGCGCTCGCCGCCATCGCCGAAACCACCCGCAACGGGCAACGAGCCCTGCTCATCGACTACGAAGACGCCCCCGCCGGCATCGCCGAACGCCTCGTCGCCCTCGGCCTCTCCGACAACGAAATCGCCCTCATCGACTACGTCAACCCCACCACCGGCCTCAGTGAACTCAGCGTCGCCGAAATCACCAAACGCACCCACACGTACCGGCTCATCGTCATCGACTCCACCGGCGAAGCCATGGCCGCCGGCGGAGTCGACCCCAACGCCGACGCCGAAGTCGCCCGCTGGTTCGTCCTCATCCGCCAACTCACCCGGCTCGACGGCGGACCCGCCGTCCTCATCCTCGACCACGTCCCCAAAGCCGCCGACGCCCCCAGCGCCTACGCCATCGGCTCCCAACGCAAACGCGCCGCCGTCAGCGGCGCCGCCTACCGGATCGACACCCTGCGGGAACCCGCCAAAGGCCGCGACGGCAAACTGCGCCTCACCGTCGCCAAAGACCGCCCCGGCAACCGGGCCAAGAGCACCACCGCCGCCATCGTCGACATCATCAGCGACGGCGACACCGTCGAGCTGATGATCCACCTGAGCGACGCCCAAGCCGCCGCCGCCGAAGGCCGACGATTCCGACCAACGGTGCTGATGGAACGAATCAGCCGCTGGCTGGAGATCAACCCGGGCGCATCCACTCGGCAAATTTTCGCCTCCGTCACCGGCAAGCGGGAGACGCTGCAAGAGGCCCTCGAAGTGCTCACCGCCGAAGGCTGGGTCGCCGCCGAAGCTGGGGAGCGAGGAGGCAAGTCGTACCGGTCGCAGCGATCGTTCCGCGAGCTCGACGACACCGGCACGGATGTGGGGAACCCTGTGGACAACCACGGGTCGGCCCACCGCAGCCCCACCGCAGCCCCACCGCGGCCCACCGCGGCCCACCGCGGCCCCACCGCGGCCCGGCCGCGGTCCGAAAGCCCCGAAGACCCACCGCGGCCCACCGCGGCCCACCGCGGCCCCACCGCGGCCCGGCCGCGGTCCGAAAGCCCGGATGACCGCGGCCCCGTGGTCCCCCCCCCCTTCGGGGGGGACACGGGGCCGCGGTCGGACGGCGACCCCAGAGAACACACCCACCGCGGCCCCGAACCCAGAGAACACCCCCAAGCCACCCACCGCGGCCCCACCCCACACGAGGAAATCTTCTAATGCCCCCCCCCCATTCGACACCGGCATGCTGAACACCACCTCGCTCACCGCCTGGCAACACATGCTCGACGTCCTCGCTGACGGCAACTGGCACACCTCCAGCGAACTCGTCGCCACCCACGGCGGCTCACGACGACCCTGGAAACGAGAGATGCTCCGACTCGCTGCCCGTGAGGGCGTCATCGAACAGATCACACCCAACAAACTCCCCAACGGCCACCAACCGGCCGCCCTGTTCCGCATCCCACAGCCATGACCACACGCACCTGGAACCCCCAAGCACTCCTCCACGCCACCAGCCTCGGCGTGCGCCCCCTCGCCCGACGCCTCGCCATCGACCCAGCACTGCTCTGCCGCCCCCTCACCGACCGGCAAGCCGACGCCTACGCCACCCGCCTCGGCCTGCACCCCGCCACCATCTGGGGGAACACGTGGCACGACCGATAACTCGTCAACACCCGTTGCAACACTTGCAAGTGCATGCCACGAACCCGGTATTTGCCCGAGCAGAAGGCCGAAGCCTTGCAGCTCGTCGCATCGCTCGGCCAAGCCGAAGCGGCGCGCATCTCCGGCATCCCCTTCGGGACCGTCTGCTCCTGGGCGTCTCGCGCTGGGCTCAAGGGGCCCGAGGAGTTCGTCGGTCGCCAGAAAGCCGTCGCCGCCAAGCGGGTCGCCTTCGCCGAACGACGGGTCGACCTCGGCAACCGCATCGGCGACCTAGCGGCCAAGATCGCCGACCGCATCGACGCCGAGCTCGAAACCGGCACCCGACGCGACTACCAGTCGATCCGCAACCTCTCCGGCTCGCTGTCCGTGCTCGTCGACAAAGCCCAGCTGCTCTCCGGCGGCGTCACCACACGCACCGAACACGTCGAGCGCACCCCCGAGCGGGAAGCAGAAGTTGCTCGCGTCCTCCAGCTCGTTCGCAGCGCATGACCGACCTGCTCACCGTCGTCCGCTCCATGACCGACACCGAATGGGCCGAGATCTCCAAGGTGCTGCTCACCTGGTTCCCAACAGGCCGATCGGAGCAGAAACCGGGCGCCGCCGATTGGCTCGTGTACGCCTACGTCGCCGGCCGGGGCGCCGGCAAGACCCGAGCCGGCGCCGAATGGCTCGCCGAGCAGGCCGTCACCCAGCCCGGCACCCGTTGGGCGGTCGTCGCCCCCACCTTCGCCGACGTGCGAGACACCTGCATCGAAGGCCAATCCGGCCTGCTCACCGTCGTTCGCCGCCGCATCCCCGGCCTCGATGTCGCCAAAGCCTGGAACCGCACCCTGCTCGAGCTGAACCTGCCCAACGGGGCCCGCATCAAAGGCTTCTCCGCCGACGAGCCGAACCGCCTCCGCGGACCCCAGCATCATGGCGCCTGGGCGGACGAACTGGCCGCCTGGCGCTACCACGACGCCTGGGACCAGCTGCAGTTCGGGCTCCGCCTCGGCGACCACCCCCGCACGTTCGTCACCACCACCCCCAAGCCCACCCGCACCGTCCGCCGGCTGCGGGAACGCTCCCAGCGTGGCGACGAGGTCCGCTGGGTGGGCGGATCCACGTTCGACAACGCCGACAACCTGTCCGCCGTTGCCCTCGCCGAACTGCGAGCCACCTACGAACACACCCGCCTCGGCCGCCAAGAGCTATTCGGCGAGCTGCTCACCGACACCCCCGGCGCCCTGTGGACCGTCGACCTCATCGACCGCCACCGGGTCGCCACCCACCCGCCGCTCACCCGGGTTGTCGTCGCGATCGACCCGGCCGTCACCGCCGGCGAAAACTCTGACTCCACCGGCATCGTCGCCGCCGGCATCGGCGTCGACGGGCACGTGTACATTCTCGCCGACCGCACCTGCGTCGCCAGCCCCGCCGACTGGGCCCGACGGGCCGTCGCCCTCTACGACGACGTCCTCGCCGACCGCATCGTCGCCGAGGTCAACAACGGCGGCGATCTTGTGGGCACCGTGCTGCGCACCATCGAGCCGTCCGTTCCCATCCGCCAGGTGCACGCCAGCCGTGGCAAGCGGATGCGCGCCGAACCGGTCGCTGCGCTCTACGAGCAGGGCCGGGTGCACCACGTGGTGGGTGCCGACCTGTCCGACCTGGAAGACCAGATGACAACCTGGACACCCGACACCGGATCCTCCCCCGACCGGCTCGACGCCCTCGTGTGGGCGGTCACCGACCTCGCCGTCGAGCAGGCGAAAACTCGTCGACGCAGCATCGTCGGGACCGTCGCAGCATGACCGCCGTCGAGCGCCGCCTCATCCTGCCACCCAACATTCGCGACCCGCGGGCCGCCACCGCCACCCTCGGCTGGACGGCCCCCGACCTGCCACAGGTCGAGCATTGGGACGCCGAGCAGGCGTGGCGCCTCGGTGTGCTCGCCAACGTCGTCGCCTACCGCTGCGTCCAGCTGCGAGCCAACGCCTGCTCCAGCATCCCGCTGGTCGCCGGCACCCGCCTCGGGGACCACACGACGATCCGCCCCAACGCCCCGATCGCCCGCCTGCTCGGCCCCCCACCCGGCGGGCCGGCCCCCAAGCTGTCCGCCACCCGCCTCATCCGCTGGACGGTCGCCCAGGAGATCGTCACCGGCCGGCGGGCATGGGAGATCGAGACTGACAACCAGCGCCCCGACGGGCGCCCCGTCGCCTTCTGGCCGCTGGTATCCGCCCAGGTGCGAGCCACCCCGGCGCACAAGGGGACCGAGTGGTTCCGGCTGTTCGAGTACGGCCCCGCCCACGACCCGGTCTCCCTCGTCCCCGGGTTCGTGTTCTACGGCTGGACCCCGTCGGGGCTGAACTTCCGCCAAGCCGAATCGCCGCTGCAGTCGTCCCGGTTCGACTTGTCGCTCGTGCAGCTCTGCGACCGCTACGGCATCGGCTTCCTACGCAACGGCGCCGTGCCCGCCGCGATCATCACCACCACCGCCTTCCCCGACGACGACCACCGCCAGCGTTTCCTCGCCGCCTGGCAGGCCGAGTTCGGCGGGCCGGAGAACGCCGGCCGGGTGGCGCTCAACGAGGTCGGCGACGACGGCGACGGCCCGGTCGGCGACTCGATCGACGTGAAGGTGCTCGGCCTGTCCGCCAAGGACGCCCGCCTCGTCGAGGCCCGCAAGGAAGCGATGCTCGAGGTGGCGATGTCGCTCGGCGTCCCCTGGTCGAAGCTGGACGCCTCCGGGCGCACGTTCGACAACGCCGAGGTGGAGGACCGGGCGTTCTACGAGGAGACGATCCTGCCCGACCTGGTCGACCTGCAGGACGACATCAACATGCAGCTCGCCCCCCGCCTCGGCGACGAGGTCGTCTGGTTCGACCTGCGGGGCGTACGGGCGCTGCAGCGGCGCATGTTCACGATTGGCGGCGGCGACCTGCCGGCCCTGCTCGACCGGGGCGTGCTGCTGCCAAACGAGGTACGCGGTGACCTGTCGCTGAAGCCCGTCGAGTGGGGCGACCGGCCGCTGCAGCCGGCGACGAGCGTCCCCGACGCCACCCTGCCCGACAACACCCCCGCCCCCAAGCCAGAGCCGGAGCCGGAGCTGGAGCCGGCGCCGGAACCTCGTGCCCTGCCCGCCGCCCCCGAGCACCGTGGCATCGACCCCGAGCAGGTGGAGGCCCGCCGGGCCCGGATCTGGCGAGCCACCGACGCCGCCGCACAGACCGTCGAGACCCGCTGGGAGCGGGCATGGCGCCGGTTCTTCGACCGGCAGCGGGACGCCACCTTGACCCGCCTGCGCGGCAAGCGTGGCCGACAGGCGCTCGGCTACGGCACCGACGGCCTCCCCGTCGGTGCCGAAACCCGCGCGCCGGGCGACCCGATCGAGCCGGAGAACATCTTCTCGCCCGACTTCTGGTTCGTCGAAACCAACGAGATGGCGGTCGGGCTGTTCGAGGCGGCCGCCGGTGCCGGCCTCGACCGGCTGGTCGCCCTGTTCGAGGTGGCGTTCGACGTGCACGCCGCCTGGGTCGAGGACTTCATCCAAGTCCGGGCCGCTCAGCTCGCCGGGCAGGTCACGCAGACCACCTACGACCAGCTCCGTGACGAGCTGTCCGACGGGGTGGGGCTCGGCGAGTCGATCGACGAGCTGTCCGACCGGGTGATCAACGTGTTCTCCCAGGCGTCCGAGCATCGTGCACGCACCATCGCCCGCACCGAGGTGATCTCCGCCTACAACGGCGCCGCCGTCCTCGGCGCCTCCCAGCTGCCCCGTGACGTGGTCGCCGGCCAGGAGTGGATCGCCACCCGCGACACCCGCACCCGCGACGCCCACGCCTCCGCCGACGGCCAGATCGTCACCGCCGGCGCCCCGTTCGTCGTCGCGGGCTATTCGGCCGCCTACCCGGGCGACCCGGCTCTCCCGGCGTCGCAGACGGTCAACTGCCGGTGCGCGGTGGCGTTTCTCACCCCCGAGGAGATGGCCGAGATGGTCGGGCGGGTCCCGGCCCGGGTGCCTGATCGGGCCGCACGGGCCCTGCTCAGCCTGGTCATCCCAGGAGAGTTCGACGAGCTCGGCTTCCGCCGGGCCGCACAGGAGGTTGCAGCATGAACCGCGAGCATCGCGCCGCCCCCGTGGCCGCCGTCGACGGCGACGGCCGCACGTTCACCGCCCGGGCCGTCACCTACGACGTAGTCGACGACTACAACACTCGTTTCATCAAGGGGGTGTTCAACGCCTCGCTGGCTCGCCGCCTGCCGGTCATCGCCTGGTCGCACGACTGGTCCGAGCCGATCGGGCGTGCCACCAGCTGGGATGAGCGCGACGACGGGCTGTACATCACCGCTCGCCTGTCCGACCCGGAGGCGGTGCCCAGGGCCCGCCAGGCGATGGTGCAGCTGGCCGACGGGACGCTCGACTCGGTGTCGGTCGGGTTCTTACGCCTGGAGGAACGCACCGGCGACGACGGGGTGGTCGACATCATCCGCGGTGACCTCGACGAGGTGTCGGTGGTGCTCCGCGGGGCGGTGCCGGGCGCCGAGGTGCTGTCCGTACGCTCGGCCGGGGGTGCGGTCGACCTGGACGCCCTGGTGGCGATCGCCAAGCGCAAGGCCGCCGGTGAGCTGTCCGACGCCGAGGCGAAGGCCGCGCTCGGCCTGCTCGCCGGCGGCGTTGCCGAGCTGCCGGAGCCGGAGCCGGAGCCGGAGCCGGAGCCGCCGGTCGCGATCGACGCCGAGATCGATGCAGCGTTGGCGTCGCTGGGACGCAGCCGGTGAGAGTTGCCGTCTTCCCCGCCGACCTCGGCGGGTGCGGGTACTACCGGGTGATCTGGCCGGCCGAGGCGCTCGCCGCCCAGGGTGCCGACGTGGTGTTGGTGCGCCCCGACGTCGACGACGACCGCCAGATCCAGGCGGCGTGGATCGGTGACGGCGACGACCGACGCCTAGTCGACGTGGTCGCCCCCGATGCCGACGTGGTGGTGCTGCAACGCCCGCTCACCGACACGCTGGTCGAGGCGATCCCGATGCTGCAGGCCCAAGGGGTGCGGGTGGTCGTGGAGATCGACGACGCCTTCGACGCCATTTCCCCCCGCAACGTGTCGTGGAAGGCGCTGCATCCCCGCACGTCGCCCCGTCGCAACTGGCTGCACCTGCGTCGGGCGTGCGAGCTGGCCGACCTGGTGGTGGCGTCCACCCCCGCCCTGGCGGCCCACTACGGGCGCCACGGCCGGGCCGTCGTGGTCGAGAATTGCATCCCCGAGCACTACCTGGGCATCACCGGCACCCCGCACGACGGCGTGTTCGTCGGCTGGTCGGGGTCGATCATGACCCACCCGGACGACCTGCAGGCGACCGGCGGCGGTGTTGGGCGGGCGGTGGCCCGCACCGGGGCCCGCTTCGCCGTGATCGGCACCGGCAGGGGCGTGCAGAGGGCGTTGGGGCTGCCCGAGCCGCCGTTGGCGTGCGGCTGGGTGCCGATCGAGCAGTACCCGACGGCGCTCGCCCAGCTCAACCTCGGGGTAGTCCCGTTGGAGCTGACCCCCTTCAACGAGGCGAAGTCGTGGCTGAAGGGGCTGGAGCTGTCGGCAGTGGGGGTGCCGTTCGTCGCCTCACCGACCGGGCCGTACCGGGCCCTGGTCGAGCGGGGGGCCGGGCTGCTCGCCGAACGCCCCCGCGAGTGGGAGGGCCTGGTGAAGCGCCTGGTCGGTGACACCGACTGGCGGCTCGATCTGGCCGGCCGGGCACGCGAGGTGGCCGCCGGGTTGACGATCGAGGCCAACTGCGGCCGCTGGTGGGACGCCTGGACAACCCCAGTCAACACCGTCTGCGCAGCATGATCGGGTGGCAGCAACAACCGAGGTGATGTTGTGACAGTGCTCGTCGGCACCACGTTGGCAGCGATGGCGATGAGCCACCACGACACCTGGTCGGCGTGGCTGATGCACGCCGAGCGCATCCGCCAGTTCTACGACGGCGACGTGCACTTCTTCGCCGCCATCCAGCTCGACGGGCGGGGCATCGACCCGTTCGTTCCGCTGCTCGCCCGGCTCGACGACCTCGGCGGGGAGCACTGGACGTACACGCTCGACGACGGGCGCGACCGAGTGACGATGACCAATCGGTGGCGTCACATCACATTCGGACAGAACCTGGTGGTGGAACGAGCCCAGTCGGACCCGTCGGTGTCCCACCTGCTGTTCTGCGCCGCCGACTGCGCTCCACCGTCGGACGTGATCCCTCGCATGTTGGAGATGAACCACCCGCTGGTCGCCCCGTACATCAACACCTACGGGCTGCGCGGCGACCATGTGGCCGGGTATCCGTTCCCGGTGGAGCGGGCGATGGCGTCGGCCGCCTGCGTCTTCATCGCCCGAGACGTGTTCCGGCGCATCCGCTGGCGCTGGGACCTCGACGACGGCATGTCCGACGACCCCTGCTACCACCACGACGCTCAACACCTGCTCGGTGTGGACACGCTGGTGCGCCTGGACGTGCGTGCCCGGCACTACCCGGAGGCGATCGGCGACTACGAGGCCCGCGGGCTGGACACGACGGTGGTCCGGTGATCGCCCTCGTCACCGGCTCGGCCGGGTTCGTCGGCCGCCACACGGTGCGGGCGTTGCGGGATCGCGGGTGGGACGTGCACGGCATCGACCTGGCGCTCTCCGCCGACTGCACGGTCGCCTCCGTGTCGGACGTGCGGCACTTCTTCCGACTGGACGACCGCCGGTTCGACCTGGTCGTCCACTGCGCCGCCGTTGTCGGCGGGCGGGCAATGATCGACGGTTCGCCGCTGCAGCTCGCCGCCGAGGACCTGTCGATCGACGCCGAGATGTGGCGATGGGCGCTACGCACCCGGCCCGGCCGGGTCGTCTATTTCTCATCTGCAGCCGCCTATCCGACGTGGTTGCAGACCGACGACGCGATAGCGGCGCTGCTCGAGGACGACATCGACCTGGGCGCCGGTCATCATTTGGGCCGGCCCGACCAGACGTACGGCTGGGTGAAGCTGACCGGCGAACTACTCGCTGTTCACGCTCGTGAGCAGGGGTTGGCGGTGACGGTGCTGCGCCCGTTCTCCGGCTACGGCGGCGACCAGGCGCTCGACTACCCGTTCCCGTCGATCCTCGCCCGCGCTGTCGCCCGCGAGGATCCGTTGGACGTGTGGTCGGACACGGTGCGGGACTTCGTCCACGTCGACGACGTGGTCGCCTGCACGCTAGCCGCCGTCGAGGCGGGCGTTGACGGCCCGCTGAACATCTGCACCGGGGTGGCCACGTCATTCTCCCAGCTCGCCCATCTGGCCGCCTCGGTCGTCGGCTACGAGCCGGAGGTGCGAGTGCTGGAGGGCTACCCCACCGGGGTCCGCTACCGGGTGGGGGACCCGACGAAGATGTTGGGCGTGTTCCCCCCGGTCGTCACCATCGCCGACGGGGTGAACACTGCAGTGAAGGGGCTGTCATGAGTCGCAGGTCACCGGATGGTCGCAAGGGGGTGGACGCCTACTCGGCGGACGAGCTGCACCGGATGCTCGTGTCGGACGCCGTGAAGCGCCACGCCACGTCGCTCCCGTGGGCGGTCGCCGCCTACGACCGGATCGGCAAGCTCACCCGCAAAGGCGCCGAGGCAGCGTTCCAGGCGGTGCTCGACGAGGTGGAGATGCTCACCGATCTGCGGGCGATGCCGGTGGAGGAGCCGGCGACCCGTGGCGAGGTCGCCCGGGCGGTCCGACCAGTGGTGCGCCGATGAGGTGGTGGCGTCGCCCCCGGAACCTCACCCCCGACCACTGCCGGGTGTGTGACCGCCAGCTGCGTCACGGGGACGTGTGGGAGGTCCGCTCCAACGTCGAGGCTGCTGAGGACGGGTTCGGCGGCACCTGGCTGGCGGTTTGCTACTGCCGACGGCACAAGCCCAAGGGCGCCGTGAGAGTCTGAGTGGCGATGTCCCGGGCCGAGGTGATCCGCAAGGCGGTGCTCGAGTACCACGCCGGGCGGATCACGCTCGCTGAGCTGGCACGCGTCGTCGCCCAGTGGCGGCCGAGACGGTAGGTCAACACCGTCTGCGCACCCTGTTCGTCGACCGCCGGGCCTGGCCGACTGCTCTGTGCCGGTGGAGTGAACAACCGCTCCCACCCACAAGGAGACCCATTGTGAGCATCAAGCTCCCCGAGCTGCGCCCCGACGCCACCCTGTCAGACGTACGCAGCGCCCTCGCCGACGGGGCCCGGACCCTGCTGGAGCTGCGCTCCAAGCCGGCCGACGCCCGTGGCGACACGTTCGACGCCGACGCCAAGTCGGTGATCGACTTCATCCACGCCGCCAACGTGATCGAACAGGCGTTCACCTCCGTCGAGCGTGGCCGCATCGAGTCGGAGGCCCGTGGCCCCCGCACCGGTGAGATCGACCTCACCAACGACCGGCGTTCCATGGGCGCCCAGGTGACCGACGGCGACGCCTACGCCCAGTGGGCGACCCGCGGCCGGGCCGGCGGCCCGTTCGTTACCGAGGTCCGCAACCTGCTCGGCGGGTTCTCCGCCGGCGCGTACGACACGGGCGCCGACGGCTTCCTCGCCGCCGGCTCGCCGATGTACGTGCCCGCCACCGCACCCCGCCGGCGTACCTTCCTGCGGGACGTGATGAGCGTCCAGCCGACCGGGTTGCGGGTCGTGCCCTACGTGCGTGAGCTGGCCCCGATCACCAGCGAGTCGGGTGCCGGGATGACGTCGGAGGGCTCGGCCAAGACCGAGGCGACGATGCAGTTCGAGACCCACTCGGCGATCATCGAGAAGATCACCGCCTGGGTCCCGGCGACCGACGAGATCCTCACCGACGCCCCGACGCTGCGCGGCTACATCGATACGCGGCTGTCGTACATGCTGTCCATCAAGGAAGACGACCAGATCATCAACGGGACCGGCACGTCGCCGGAGATCACCGGCGTCGAAACGGTGTCGGGGACACAGACCCAGTCGACCCCGACCGGCGATTTTCCCGGCATCATCGGCAACTCCATCGCCAAGGTCGAGAACATGTACGGCGAGCCGAACGCTGTGTTGGCCAACCCACTCGACTACTGGGCGGCGGTCATCAAGCGCTGGTCGACCCAGCAGGACAACGCCGGCGGTGGTAACGCCCCCTCGGCGGAAGCCGGCATCACCTGGGGCCTGCCCGCCGTGCGTACCCGTGCCGTGGCGTCCGGTAAGGCGTACGTCGGTGACTTCCGCATCGCGTCCACGCTGTTCGATCGACAGCAGACCACCGTCCGGGTCGGCGACCAGCACTCGGACTACTTCACCCGCAACCTGGTTGTGGTGCTGGCTGAGAAGCGAATCGGCATCGCCTGGCATCGACCGGACCTCGTCGTGAAGGCGACCGTCCCGACCAGCTGATCCCCCCTGGGGCCGCCATGACGTCGCACTTCCCAGCTGCCACGCCAGGGGAGTGCGACGTCTGCGGTGGCCCCTGCCGGGAGCCGTTCACGCCCCCCCCTGCTCACGACCGGTACCCGTTCCTACCCGCCGAGGTGATCGTGGCTGAACCCCAACCCAAACTTGAGTCGGAGCCGGTGCGGGGGCGTCGTCGCGGTGAGCCACGGTCCCGATATCTCGTCGAGGACCGGGCCCGACATCTGACCGAGGACCGGTCGCGGCTGTGAGCCTCGTCACTGTCGCCAGGTATCGGGCGATCACCGGCGACACGGCCACCACCGCTTCCACGGTGACGGCACGGATCGAGGACGCCGTCGACCTGCTCGAAGAGGTGCTCGACCGCCCGCTGGAGAGCGCCGAGCGCACGGAGGCGCTGACCCCCACCCGGGATGGCAAGCTGTGGCCTCGCGCTGTCCCGGTCACCGACCCGGGCGACTACACCGTCGACGGCCTGGCGCTCAAGGGCGGCATGTTCGGCTCCACCACCTTCACCGTCACCTACACCGGTGGTTGGGTGGAGCCCTCGGCGGACCCGTCGGCCACTAACCGGCTGCCCGTGTGCATTGAGGAGGACCTCGCCTGGGCGGCTCATGCGCTCATCCACCCCGGCCCCGGCTTGGACGTCCCCGCCGGTGCGACAAGCGTGCAGCTCGGCGACGTGTCGGTGTCGTTCCGAGGTGGCGCCCCCGGGGTGAACCGCTCCGGCATCCGCTGGTCGAGGCGCACGCTCGCCTACCGCTACCGGGTGACCCGGAGCGTGTGATGCTCCTGTGGACGACCCGTGTCGACGTGGAGCGCCCCGACCCTGGCGGCGACGACGACCCGTACGAGGCGCAGACCTGGTCGCAGGTGGTGTCCAACTGCGCCACCCACATCGGCTCCCCGTCGGGACGTGACCTGCAGGTGGGCGGCGGCAAGGAGGTCGTCGACGCCGTGCTCCACGCTCCCGTCGACGTGATGTTCGCCCACGGTGACCGGGTGACCGAGCCGGCGTCCGGTGAGACGTGGACGGCCACCTGGGTGCAGCGCCGCCGAGGATTCGGTCTCGATCACCAGCGGGTCGGCTTGCGACGTGTGGACGGGGCGGCGTGATGGCCGGCTACGTGAAGCTCGACGAGGCCGGGCTGCGCCAGATGTTCGAGTCACCGCAGGGCCCGCTCGGCAAGTACCTGACGAAGGTCGCCGTGCGCATCGACCGGGAGGCGAAGCAGTCGATGAAGGGCGGCTCCGGGCGCACCTACCGTCGGGGCAAGGTGACCCACCGGGCGTCCGCCCCCGGCCAGCCCCCCGCCGTCGACACCGGCCGGCTGCGCTCGTCGATCACCCACGAGCTCGGCGCCAAGGGCCCCGTGCTTGTCGCCAGGGTCGGCACCAACGTCACCTACGCCAAACACTTGGAGCTCGGCACGTCCAAGATGCGCCCCCGGCCGTTCCTGCGTCCGGCGCTCGCCAAGGTGCGGGGGATGCAGCCGTGAGCACCTGGCCGGACGTCGAAGGCGGTCTGCGCACCTACCTGCGTGCCAACTCGGGTGTGTCCGCCCTGGTCGGCAACCGAGTGTTCTTCGGCGTGCCTCGCAAGGCGACCGAGACGTCGTTCCCACTGGTGACCGTGCAGCGGGTCGGCGGCGGGGCAGACCTGTCGGACGCCCCGGTGGACGTTGCGCTCCTGCAGGTCGACTGCTGGGGGTCGCTGAACGCCAACGGCGACCCGTTGAAGGTGACCGCCACACACCTGGTCAACACCGTGCGTGCAGCATTAGAGGCAGTGAACGGACGCACCACTCTCACCAGCGGGGTCGACGCCTTCGGCATCACCGTCGAGAGCGTCGTCTGGGCGCCAGATCCCGACAACGACCGACCTCGTTACTCCGTCACCGCAGAGGTGACGGCAATCGCTTCGTAGGAGGAGCAGCAATGGCAGCAGGTGGCACCCCCGGCAACGTGACCCTCGGTCCGGGCCGGCTCTACTACGCCCCCCTCGGCACCACCGAACCCACCTCATGCTCGGCGGCGTTGCCGTCGGCGTGGAAGGTGATCGGCTACACCGAGGAAGGCACCGAAGTGTCGACCGACTTGACGGTCGAGGACATCGAGGTCGCCGAGGAGCTGGACCCGATCGACCAGCTGATGACGAAGCGCACCACCACGGTGACGTTCACCATGGTGGAGGCCACTGCCGCCCGCCTCGCCTTGGCGATGGGCTCCGGCGCCGCTCGAGCCGACGACGCCTCGTCGTTCGAGTTCCCCGACTCGCTCACCGCGGTGATGCTCGTGTGGGACTCGACGGACTCCCCAGACGCCACCAACCGGCGTTGGGTGTTCCGCCAGTGCAAGCCGCAGGGCACAGTGGCGATGGCCCGCCGCAAGGCACCACAGAAGACCGGCATCGCGGTGACGATGGCGTGCGCCAAGCCGGACTCCACCACCGCCGCCGTCAAGGTGTTCCCCAACTCGTCCGGCCGAGTCTGACCGGGCCCGGGCGATGCCGCATCGAAGCTTCGATGCGGCTCGGCGGGCCTACCACGTCGAGCGGGACCCGATCACCTTCGACCTCGGCGGGGAGCGGTTCACCGTGCTTCCCGACCCGTCGCTAGGTGACGTGTTCGAGCTGATGGACGCCCCCGAGCCGACACCCGACAACGAGCAGCAGTCGGTCCGCATCCTCGCCAGGTTCATCCGCCGGATGCTTCCCGACAAGGACCGGTTGTCTTGGGACCGGGTGCTGCTCACCATCCCGTCGACCGAGTCGCCGGTCATCATCGAGCTGGCGTCCTGGATCACGGAGCAGATCACCACCCGCCCTACGTTGCCGCCCGCGCGCTCCTCGCGTGGGCGGCGGAGCACTGGGCGGACCTCCAAGCCCGAGCCGGCTGGGACAACCCGGTCGAGCTGATGCCTGCCTGGCGCGCCTTCGACTTCATCTACGACACCCTCGTCGGCGGGGTGACCGAGGAGTCGCGCCTGCGCATCGACGCTGCGCTCGGCGACGAGGCGGCCCGCGTCGAAATCGAGCGCCGCCGTCAGTCCGCTGTAGCGGCAGCGGGGTTCGAGGTGGGTTGATATGAAGATTGCCGAGGCGTACGTCGAGATCAAGGGCGACTACAAGAAGTTCCGCTCCGAGCTGACCAAGGAGGGCAAGTCGGCCGGCCAGCAGGTCGCCGGGGCGTTCGCCCAGGCGTTCGCTGCGGCCGCCTTCACCGCCGGCGTCGCCAAGTCGATCAACGCCGCCAACCGGCTGCAGCAGGCGGTCGGGGCAACCGAGGCGGTGTTCGGCTCGGCTGGGCGGGCGGTCAAGGAGTTCGCCGACACGTCCGCCCAGTCGTTCGGCATCTCGGCGTCGGCCGCCCGCGAGCTGACCGCCCAGATCGGGGCGTTACTGCAAGGCATGGGGTTCACCGCCGAAGAGGCGGCATCCACGTCGGTCGAGCTCGCCCAGCTCGGCGCCGATCTGGCCGCCACGTTCGGCGGCAAGCCGGAGGCGGCGGTGCAGGCGCTCGGCGCCGCCCTGCGCGGCGAGCGGGACCCGATCGAGCGCTACGGCATCAGCCTCAACGAGGCGGCTGTCAAGCAGAAGGCGTTGGAGCTGGGCCTGTACGACGGTGTGGGGGCGCTCGACGCCAACGGGCGGGCGCAGGCGACGTTGGCGCTCATCACCGAGCGGTCGGCGGGGGCGCAGGGTCAATTCGCCCGCGAGTCCACCACGGCGGCAGGCGCCCAGGCAATCGCCGCAGCGTCCGCTGAGGACGCTGCAGCGTCGTTCGGTGAGGTGCTGCTCCCCGTCTACACCCGGGTCGTTGAAGTCGCCGGGGCGTTGGCGGGGGTGTTCGGCAAGCTGCCCGCACCGGTGCAGACCGCCGTGGTGGCCCTGGCCGGACTGATCGCCTTCCAGGGGCCGATCCGGGCAGTGGTGACCCAGGCGAAGGCGTTGGAGGGGGTCCTGGGCAAGATAGGCGTGTCCGGGAAGACGGCTGCAGCGGGCCTAGGGGTGCTCACGGGGGCGTTGGTCCTCTATGAGCTCCACGCGGGGGAAGCCGAGAAGCAAATCCGAGAGCTGGCGTCGATGATGGACGACGAGTTCAAAGCGTCCATCCTCGACAGCGTCGACGCGCTCAGCAGGTTCCAGCCAGGCTTCGCAGACGAGATCTTCACGTTGGGCGACGCTGCTGGCTACTCGGCCGAGGAGCTGGTGAAGATGACTGCGCCTACGGCTGAGCTGCAGGCCCGCCTGCTGGAGCTCGCCGAGTCGGATGCCGCGTTCCGGGCCGGGCTGGAGGAGACTGGCATCACGCTGGAGCTGCTGCGCGAGATCGTCGGCAGCAACGCCGCAGCGCAGCAGCAGTACGAGGCGACGATGGCGGGCACGCAAGGCGCTGCGGAGGACCTTGGTGGCCAGCTCGGCAGCGTCACCGATGCCACCGTCAAGTACGGGCTCACCTCGGCTGAGGCTGCTCATGCCGCTGACGAGCTGACCCAGGCGATTGAGGGGCAGGAGCAGGCGCAGCGGGACATCTACACCGCGATCGTCGACAGCGTCGCCGCCTTGGTCAGCGCCGAGGATGCGATGTTCGCCGCCACCGAAGCGGTGAGCGAATACAACGCCTCGCTCGCCGAGCAGGCGGCGGCGTCAGACGATGCCAAAATGACGGCCGGCGAGCTGCGTGACGAGCTGGAATCCACTCGGGACTCGATCTTGGACGCCGCCGCCGCTCAGGTGGAGATGACCGGGGCGTCGCTCGACACCAAGGATGGCATCCAGCTTTACATCGACAAGATCCGCGAGCTGTCGCAGAACATCGCTCCTGGATCTCCGGTCGCCCAGGCGCTCGACGGGATCGTCGCCACGTTGGAAGCCCAGATGCATCAGGCCGAGCCTGCCGGCCAGGCGATCGGTAAAGGGTTGATGGACGGCATCGCCGCCGGCATCCGGGTGAACAGGATCATCGCCGAGAACGAGATGGCAGCAGTCGTGCGCCGCCTGCTCGACCGTGGCGTGAACGTGGCCCGGATTCGGTCACCATCGAAGGAGTCGGCCGAACGGATCGGCGAGCCGCTGGCCGAGGGCATCGCCGTCGGCATCGAAGCGGGCGCACCGACCGTGCGGCAGGCGATGGCAGACCTCGTCACCTCGTCCATCGAGGAAGCCGAGGATCTCGTTGATGGTGCCAAGTCAATCTTCGACGGTCTGTGGGACTCGATCGACGACGAGCGGCACCAGGAGCGGCTCCAGGAGGGCGTCAGCGACGCCAACGATACGCTCGCTGATGCCCGGCGTCGTCTCGTCGACGCCCAGCGTGCGCTAGCCGGGGCGACGCCGGGCACCGAGGACTACACCGAGGCGCAGGAGGATCTCGCCGACGCCCAGGAGCGGGTCGAGGACGCCGAGCGCCGGGTCCGCGACGCCAACTTGGACCTGCTCGAGTCGTCGCAGGACCTGATCGACCAGGGCCCCGAGGGGGAGGCGACGTTCGCCGCCCTCGGGGCCGCTGCCGGCCTGACCGAGGGGCAGGTCCGTGCGCTGATTCAGGCGTACAAGGACCTCAAGGCCGCACAGGGCGAGCTTGACGAGGCTAACGCCGCCAACCCGGACGCGCCGTCGTCGACCGCTGAGGAGCAGCTCGACGCCCGCAACCAGCTAGACGCTGCGATTGCCCGTGTCCGCCAGCTCGACGAGTCTGGAGCGTCCGACGGCGAACTGGCGGCCGCCATCGTCGCCGCCGCCAAGCTCGCCAAGAAGGTCAACGGCGGCAAGGGCCTCGACTGGCTGCGCTACTTCGCCGGCTCCTACCAGCGCACATGGGATGACCTGGCCGGCATTGAAGCGGCATGGGCCAAATCCGGCTTCGATGCCGGCGGTGTCGTTCCCGGCCCGATCGGGTCCCGCCAGGTGGCGCTCGTCCACGGCGGTGAGACGATCCTGCCCACTCACCGTCAAGGCGTTGGCACTTTGGATCCGGTCGAGTTCGGTGAGGCTGCAGCCCGGGCGTTCGCCCGGGAGATGCGCCGGATGGAGAGGGCCCGCTGATGGCGACCGTCACCCTCGACCGCATTTGGCTCAACCTGGCCAGCGACCCCGACACGCACTTGACGATCCGCCAGGCCACCTGGCCGGAGTCGTTCACTGTCTCCGCCGAGGTGCGCCGCTTCGCTGGCGGGGTGAAGCGGATAATCAGCCGTCCGGGTTCGACGGTCAGCGTCACCGTGGGGGCGCCGAAGGTGGCGATCGCCGACTGGCGGACCCTTAAGACCACGTTCGCTGGGGTGGCGGTGCTGATGCGCGATGGCCGCGGGTTCCGGGAGTGGGGGCTGATCTCCGACGTGCAGGGCACCCCGGAGCGGGCGGTGCAGGTGATGCGTGACGTCGCGTTCACGTTCACCTCGATCACCTGGTCGGAGGTGGTGTGAGGTGGCGGTCGACTACGGCTCCCCGTGGCTGCAGGTCGACTACGGCTTGGACCTGCTCGACTCGACTGGGGCGTGGGTGATGTCGCTCGACGACGACCTGGTCGCCGAATCGTTGTCGGTCGACATGGATGCCGAGCGCACCATCGGCGCCACGGTGTCGTTCGCCGTTACTCGCGAGCTCGACTGGGGTACCGCCCGGGTGCGCCCGAACGTCACGGTCACCGATGCCACCGGCGCCTCGGAGTCATGGGACCTGGGTGTCTTCGTGCTCGACACGCCGGAGCGGGTGATCGCCGAGACGCCGCCCACTTGGCAGGTGCAGGGGTCGGACCTGACGGCGGTGCTTGACACTCCGGCCGGCGCAGCAATGCAGGTCACCACGTCCGATTATGTGCTGACAAAGGTGGCGGACCTCATCGTCGCCCAAGTGCCGGGCGCCACGGTGAACCTGTCGCCGGTATCGGTGTTGACGGCGTGCACCGAGTGGTCGTGGCCGTTGGACGAGTCGAACACGGTGCTCAGGATCGTGAACGACCTGCTCGCCCAGGTCGGTTACGAGCCGTTGTGGTGTGACCGGGACGGGACCTTTCGGTCGGACCCGGTGCCCGTCGTTGCCACTCGCACGCCGGTTTTGACCATTGACGCCGACGCCGATGTGCCGGTGGTGGGTGAGGATCGCACCGTCGTCCATGACATGTGGTCGTCTCCGAACCAGTGGACGTTCGTGGCCGAGGCGCCTGCCGGTGATGCCCCGGTTGAGGGTGCCGGCCTGTACGTCGTGGCCAATGCATTTGACGGGCCGTCGTCGATCTCCGAGCGTGGTGGCCGGGTGGTGCGCAAGGTGGTGCGCCTGGCAGTCGCCGACCAGACGGCCCTCCAGGCGCTCGGTGACGCCATCGTCGCCGCCGACAGGGCGCAGACGATGGTTATTCGGGCAGTGGCGTCGCCGTTGCCCGGCCTGTGGCACGCCACCCCGGTCCGCTACGTCGACGCTGCGGTCCCGGTCGATGCCACGATGACCGTGGTGCGGTGGCGACTCGGCGTCGAGTCGCACGACCTGGAGCTCGTCGCCGGGTGGCTGCCGACGCTGCCCGAACGTGAGCGGCCCCGAATCACCTGGGGTGAGGTCGTGGATGCCACAACTGGGACGGTGCGCCCGGCCGGCGACGTCGCAAACCTGAGGACGAACAAGTCGACGGCCACGCTGGCGAACGGGGACATCGTGCTCCTGGTGCCCCGCGGCAGCGGTTACTCGGCAGTGAAGGTGAGCTGACATGACGGTGACGACGGTTGCATCCTCTCCGACCCTGCCGACCAACTTCTCGGGGCAGCGTCACGTCGCCCGGACGTCGTCGGGGCGGATCTGGGTTGCTCACCGGAATGCCACCGACCTGCGGTTCTCCTATTCGGACAACTCCGGCGGGTCGTGGACATTGGCGACACCGAAAATCACCGGGGCGATCAAGCAGTGGTGCTTGTTCATCGACATGGACGACAACGCCTGGGTGTCGCTGGTCGACGAGAACGACGACGCCAGGCTGTGGGTGAACCAGTCGATCACGTCGTCGTCGTCGTGGACATACAACCGCCCAATAGCCACGGCGGCGACGACGACGGCGGTGGTGGTGTTCAAGCATCCAACGCTGCCCAGCTGGTCGATTCAGGCGACCGGCTGGAACTCCGGGGGCGGAACCTGCTGGATGCACGTCCACCAGATCAACCGATACACGCTCCAAACCGTTAGCTCGCTCTACTCCTCCAACGCTTTTGACTCCATGACGTTGCTGTCACCGCTGGTGCTCGACTTCGCCCACACCGGTGACGGCAAGACGGCGACGTCGTCGCCTCACTTGTGGGTGGCCTATGTCCGGGACACCGACGATCTCGTGATGGGTCGATTCACGTGGACCGGTTCGGGTTACGCGTCGGCGTCATCCACAGTCGTTGACGTGACCGTGGACACCGCCGGCCCGATCGCCGGGGTGTTCGACGGGTCCCGTTTTGTCGTTGCCGCCCAGGACGCCACCGACTCGACCATCGTTGTCTACGAGCGCAACGCCGGCGACACCAAGACGACGACCCGCACACCGACAGCGTTGTCCGGCGGGGATGTCGACAGTTTGTGCCTGACTTCGAACAGCGCCAATGTGTGGCTGTTCGCCTCGGGGCAGACGGCCGACGACATATCCAGCTTGATGTACACCCGGGCGGCCGGGACGTGGGGGGCGTGGCAGACGGTTGAGGCGACCACGGTTGTGCACCCGTACGTGTCGTCGGAGCGATGCAACAATGCGTTGTCGAAGCGGTCGGTGGTGTGGTCGTCCTCCGCGGCGGTGAAGCATGAGCTGGTCGGTGCGAACCGGTCGCCGACGACGCCGACGTGGGTCACGACATCGGGGGCGTTTGACGAAGCCAGCGCCCACAACCTGACATGGCAGCACAATGACCCCGACGGCGATGCCCAGCATTCGTACAAGCTGCGACGTTCGGTCAACGGCGGGGCGAACCAGTGGTGGAACGGCACCACCTGGACCACCGAGGGCTGGGTCACGTCGTTGTCTACGGTGGTGTCGATCACTGCCGCCACGGTGGCTGACGGGGACAGCATTGCCTACTCGGTTGCCACGAGGGATGCCGACCTCGCGGAGTCCGGGTACTCGTCGACCCTGACGCTCACCTACTCGGCGGCGGCGACCCCGACGATTTCCTCACCGGCGGACGGTGGCACGGTCGCCGGGTCCACGCTCACCGTCACCTGGGCCGTGTCCGAGCAGGCGGCGTACCGGGCGATCCTCTACACGTCCGGTGACGTGATGCTCGCCGACTCGGGGTGGGTGACGTCGACGGCGACGTCGCACACCTTCAGCTCGGTCGAGATGGCGGACTCGACGTCGTACAAGGTGTCGGTTCAGACGCGGGGCGACGATGGGCTGGCCGGCGCCGCCGATACGAACACCTTCTCCGTCTCGTTCACACCGCCGACCACCCCGATCCTGACGGTGACAGCATCCGGCGGCAGCATCTCGGTGGCGATCGACAACGGTGCCACTGATTGGACCGACTCCTTTACCCGGTCGAACTCGACCGACATCTCCGGTGAGGGCTTCTGGACCGCCGATGCCGGCACCTGGGGGGTGCAGTCCAACGCCCTGGAGGTGACGGCTCTGTCCGGCGGCGTCGCCCGTGTCTTGGTGGACACCTGGTCGTACGTGCACGCTGTCGAGTTCGACTACGTGTTCGACGGCGACGCCTCTAACGACGCGTTCTACGTGGCCGTCGGCTGGGCGTCGGCGTCGAACTTTGTTCGGCTGCAACGGTCGGCCGCGTTCGGGACCTGGAACATTTACAAGACGGTCGGCGGCTCGGTGACGAACGTGACGAACCTCGGGCTGGTCGACACGTCTTCTGGCCGGTTCCGCCTGGAGTGGGGTGGGCTGAACACCTTGACCGTCTATCAGTCGTCGACTCCGGGAGGGACGGTGTCGCTGGTCGGTGCTTACACGGTGACCGGGATCACCACACCGGGTCGGTCGATCGCCTTCAAGGACGGCGAGGTGGGCAAGGTGGCGATCGACAACATGGAGATCTCGCCATCGCCGGAGTTCGCTTCCGTGTCGACCAACGATGTTTACGTTCGGGTGGCGTCCGGCGGCACCCGAACCGGTGAGCGCACCGTGGGCGACGACGGGGTGCGCATCGCCACCGGCGTCGCCGTCGACGCCACCTATGTCGACTGGGCGGTGTCGTCCGGCGTCGCGTTCGAGTACCGGGTGCTCGCCACAGCCAGCTCCAACGGAACGTCGGCGTGGTCGGCGTGGACCGGGTGACCACGTTTTTCCGGCGGCTGTTCGTCGCCGGGTTCGCCGTCGCCTTCGGCTGGGTGGCGGCAGCGGCCGCCTGGGTGTCGGTCATCGTGACGATCACCCGCCGGAATGAGACCAGGCGTCAACGTCGCCGGGAAGGATGGGGCCGATGACTGTGGCAACTAGGTACTTCGAGTGGGCTGATGGTGCGCCCGGCGCCCCGTACGACGCCTTGTCCCCCAACCTGCGGGCACTGCGTGAGGAGATGCAGAAGCGGTGGGGCGGGACCGTGCTCGGCGGGTATTTTGTGCGGCCGGTCCGGGGCGGGACCCGCTGGTCCGCGCACGCTTTCGGTGCAGCGATCGACCACGGGCTCGCCACCCGCCACGGCGGCCCCGGCATCAACACCGTCGAGAAGATCATCCTCCCCTGGCTGGTCGACAGCTCGGCCGAGCTCGGCATCCAGGTCGTGCACCACTACGCCAAGTGGTCGCAGGGCCCACACCAGGGTGCCAACCGGTGGAAGGCCGGCAAGGGCTGGTACGTCTCATCCATCGGGTCGGGCGACTGGTTGCACATCGAGACGCACCCGGACCGGTGGGCGGACGCCACCCCGGTCGACCAGCGTCTCGCCGCCCCGGCCCTAGACCTGCCCGAGTTCGCACCGGACCGGGGACTGTGGTCGCTGTGGCCGTTTTGGCAGGGCAAGCCGACCGTCCGCCTCGGCACGACCGGTGACGCCGTGCGCTACCTCCAGGGCGTGCTCAAGCACAAGGCCGGCCAGACCCAGCTCGGTCCGGTCGACGGGGTGCTCGGCAACCAGACCCTGTCGGCGGTGCTGAACGTCCAACGCTTCTTCACCCCACAAGCAGTCGACGGGGTCGTCGGCCCCAAGACGTGGACAGCGGTCGACTACCTGGCAGGGCTGCGGTGATGTTCGGCCGCAAGCGCACCCCGTCGACCGTGAAGGTCGTCGTCTACCGGGACGTGGAGGGGCGGTGGCGGTGGCGGGCGGTGGCGACCGTCAACGCCAAGATCCTCGCCATGTCGTCCGAGGCGTACAACGATGTGCGCGACGCCCAGCAAGCCATTCGGGCACTGTGGCCCGACGGCGTCGAGGTGGAGCAGCGGTGATCGTCCTGTCGATCCCGCCAGCCCCGTCGGGCGACAACGTCGAGGTGCTGTCGTGGGTGCTGGTGGCGCTCATCGTCATCATCGTGATGGGGGCGATCCTGGCCCTGCGCTCGGTGCGCCCGGTGCTGCATGAGATCCTCGAACACGTCGGGATCGTGAACAACACCGTCGACCGGGTCGAGGACTCCGTCAATCATCGCCACCCAGGAGCTCCCACCCTTGCGGACCATGCGGTGATGACCCGTGCCACCGTCGAGCGGCTCGAGGAGAACCTGGTCGACTTCGACCGGCGCAACGAGGCCATCCACCGGGAGATCATTGGCGACGTGTCCAGCCTGAAGGCGTGGGCTCGCCGGTGGGGTGACCTGCCGCCGGAGCCGTCGTCCGACGGCTCCGGCGGCAGGAACCGCAAGATCGCCACGGGAGGCTCGATGACCATGTCGCCTGAGAGATGTCCGTCAATCAATCCGGAAGGAGACGCCGATGCTCGCTGACCTGCTACCCGCCAAGGTGCGGTACTACGTGTACCTCACGCTGACCACTCTGCTCGGCTTGGAGCTCGTGTTCGACGTGCTCGACTCAGGGGTCCAGCAGAAGATCATTGAGGCGATGGCTGTGCTCGGCTTCATCCTCGCCGCCGGCAACACCAACAGGAGCAACTGAGGTACCGCTGCCGGTGTCGAGCAGCTCGGCCGCCTGGTCGGTGGAGAGCGTCGGCGGGAAGTCGGTGCCGTTCACGGTGAGGGCGATCATGCGAGGGCCTTCAGCTCGTCGAGCACAGCGATGTAGCGCACGAGGTGCTTGGCGTGTGGGTTCTGGCCGAGCTCCCAGCGGGCCACGGTCCGCTGGGCGACCCCGACCGCTTCGGCCACGTCGGCTTGGGAGGCTCTGCCCGAACGATGCGGATCGCTCGGCTTCGACCCGATCACCGTGCGCGACAAGCTCGCCGAGGCGCGGCGGCGGGGACTGCTCGAGTCAGCCGGCCGTGGGCGCCCCGGTGGCCGGCTCACCCCGAAGGCCCGGCAGGTGCTGGGCCTCAGCGACGAAGGAGACGATCCACGATGAGGGGACGAGTCCGAACCATGGCCTTCTCGGCGTGTTGGGGTCGGAGCGGGGACACGAGTGTCCGGTGCACGTCGAGCACGTGACTGGGCATCTCCTCGTCACAGTCGGGGCATCGCTGGCGTGCTCTCGTCGCCCACTCGCTCGCTCGCCCGGGACTCTACCCCCGGGGCAAGCGAGGCAAGCGACGGTCGCTCGCCCCGTCGCTCGCCCGGCGAACGAGCATTTCGCTCTGTTTCCCCTGGTCAGGGGCTACGTTCGCTCGCCCCGCAGGTGAGGTCATTTCTGTTCGGTCGTTCGCCCCGATGAGCAGCTCATGAGCTGCCTCTCCGGCGAGCGAAGTCGCCGCTCGGACGGGTTCACGCGGCCCCCTTCTCCAGCTCGGATTCGTTCAGTCGGTAGCGCTCGACGGTGCGTCGGCTGCCGTTCTTCGACGGTGATGGTGACGGGCACCTTCTCGATGCGCTCGTCGTCGAGGAGCTGCTGGAAGGCTGCCCGCTTGAGGTCGCTGCCCATCCCCGTCACGAGCTTCAACCAATCGACCTCGGCGAGGGGCTCGCTTGGAATGCGACGTGACATCGCATGACACCGCAGACGCATCACGCCTGCTCGCAGACCCCATCGATGAGCGCACACACCGGCGAACCACCAGCACAAGTGCCGTCGACGGAGAGTTGACACGGTAGAGGTCTCCGGTTCGAGTCCGGCTACGCCCACCAATAGCGCCGGGTCAGCGGGCGTGCTCGACGAGGCGGTATTCGTGCGTCAGCTCGTCGATGCGCTGCTTCAGCTCGGCGTCGAGGGGGGTGCGCACGGCTTCGACCGCGGCCGCGAGCTGGTCGGGTCGGCTGGCGCCGACGATCGGCGAGGTGATCACCGGGTTGGCGAGCACCCACTGCATGGCGAGCGTGGCGAGCGGTACGCCGGCCTCGTCCGCGATCGGGCGCAGGTCATCGACGGTCGAGAACATCTGCTCGTGCCAGTAGCGCTCCTGGTAGCGGCCTGCCGCCCAGCCAAGCGTGAACCGGGTCTGCTCGGTCGGCGTTCCCGGCCGGTGCTTGCCGCTCAGAAACCCCCCGGCGAGAGGGTTGTAGGGGATGACGGCGATGCCTTCTTCGGCGCAGAGCGGCAGCATCTCTCGTTCGATCTCGCGGTGGAGCAGGTTGTAGCGCGGCTGAACGCAGTCGAACCGCGCCGTGCCGAGCACCTCGCTGCGTCCGAGCGAGCGCGCCAACTGGTAGGCGGCCAGGTTGGAGCAGCCGAGGTAGCGCACCTTGCCCGAGTGGACGAGGTCGTCGAGCGCCCGCAGGCTCTCGTCGATCGGTGTGTCGTGGTCCCACGCGTGGAGCTGGTAGAGGTCGATGTGGTCCGTGCCGAGACGGCGCAGCGAAGCCTCGACGGCGCGCATGATGTTCTGGCGGCTGTTGCCCGAGTCCCACGGCTTGGGCCCGGTCGGGAAGTAGCACTTCGTGGCCAGCACGTACTCGTCGCGCCGGCCGTGCAGCCAGCGCCCGACGATCTCCTCGGTACGGCCGAACAGCTCGGGTGAGGCTCCGAGGGGGTAGACGTCGGCGGTGTCGATGAAGTCGATGCCGGCGGCTGCCGCGGCGTCGAGGATCGCGAACGACGTCTCTTCGTCGCACTGGAATCCGAACGTCATCGTGCCGAGGCAGAGCCGGGACACCTTGAGGCCGGTGCGGCCGAAGCGGACGTGGTGCACGTGCCCGAACCTACTGCGGGCTCAGTCGCCCTCGGCGATGGTGCCGGCGATCAGCTCGGCGAACATGTCGCGCCCCCGCGTGGTGAGGTGGACGCCGTCGGCGTCGAGCAGGGAGGGGTCGAGGCCGACCGCTCCCGGCCAGTCGATCGGGCCGCCGCAGTCGCGGGCCGCCAGCCGGTCGCGCAACGTGGTTGCGATCAGATCGGCGCGGGCGATGGACGCGGGGTCGACGGGCGCGGCGACGTGGGGGAGCACCCACCACACGCAAGCCTCACCGTCGGACGCCGTCGCGTCGATCGAGCCGAGCAGCACGTCGAGATCGGCGAGGACAACGTCGTCGGTGACCGAGCCGACCGTGAACGCGTCGTTGGTGCCGAGCTCCACCACCCACCGGTCGGGCTCGGACGCGGCCAACACCTCCACCCGGGGCAGACCCGCGTCGGACAGCGCCGGGCTGACCATCGTGCGCCCGGGAACGGCGTCGACCGTGCTGCGCGGCAGTTCGGCGAGGATCGGCTCTGTGGCCGAGAACATGATCGAGTCGCCGAGCAGCACCGTGCCCTCACCGTCGGCGGGGAACGCAGTGTCGACCGAGGGCCGCTCGGCGAGACCGCACCCCGCGAGGAGCGCCAGCGCAGCTACCAGCCCGCGTCGTGCTGTCGTCATCGGCCACCCGGCACGACGGCGCGGGATTCCCGCTCCGCGCCGAGGAAGATGCCCTTCGCCATCAGCGACGTCTCCGCCGCCCGCCGTGCCGCGTACACCTCGGCACGCGCGCCGTGCACCAGCGGGTCGTCGGGCGCGGCCCATGCGGCGAGATCAGCCAGGTGGCAAGCGAGGCGCAGGTCACCCTCGGCGAGCGCTCGCTCGGCACGCTGCACCATCGCCTCCGCGCCGCCGGCGAGCTCGGCGAGCACGCCGGCGAGGTGCGCGTCGGGGGAGGGCTTCAGCCGCGACGGCGCGCCGTCCCACCATCCGCCGTACTGGCGCCAGATGTTGCGGACGACGAACTCGGGTTCGTCGTAGAGAGGGCGCAGGTACGGCTTGGCGAGCTCCTCGGCGGGGACACGCACCTCGTGCACGATCGTGTCCAGGGCGGCGCCGGCGTTCATCATGGCGAGCACCTCCTCGACGAGCGTCTCGAGCACTGCGGCGATATCGGTGAGCACGGTCGCGATGCGCTCCCGGCCGGCGATCGGCAGACCGTGGGCGGGCACGAGCAGCTCTGGTCCGTGTTCGGCCATGTCGCGCAGCGCTGCGGCCCACTCGAGCGGGTAGCGCTGCACCTTCTGCGGGTTGCCGGCGTTGGGGAAGTTCCAGATGACGAAGTCACCGGCGAACAGCCAGCGCCGGCCTGGCACCCAGCCCCACAGGTGGTCGTCGGTCTCGCCCCTCGCGTGGTGCAGCTCGAGCACGTCGTCGCCGGCGGCCAGCTCGTGGTGCTCGCGGAACGTTTCGTCGGGCCGCATCACTTCGTCGGCGACGAAGCGCCGGCCGAGGCCGAGACCGAGCCCGCCGCCGGTGGCGCCGAACTGGCGGGCGTTGATCGCGAGGTTCCAGCCGTTCGTCGCGTCGTATCGGTCGAGGCGCGTGGCCACGTTCTCGTGGCCGACGACGCGCGGGCGGGGGTGATGTCTCGCCGCCGCGTCGGCGGCGAAGAACCCGCTGCCGCCGACGTGGTCGACGTGGCCGTGGGTGTACACGAGCCGCTCGAACGGGGTGCTGCGCCAGGTGCGGACGGCCTCGACCACCGCCTGGCCGGTTTGCACGGCCGACGTGTCGAAGCACACCAGGCCCTCGCCCGTGTCCCACACCGCGCAGTGGCTGAAGCTCTCCACCAACGCGAGATCCGCGGCCAGCTCGGACAGCTCGTTGGTCACCCTGTTCACCGGCTGGTCGGCCACGCCGGAGTCGATGATGCGGGCCGAGAGATCGCAGAGGTCGCCCATCGCGCCGACCCTACTCGGGGTGCTTCAGCGGGCCGCCGGCTCGCGCGGCAGGCCGAGCACACGCTCGCCGAGGATGTTGCGCAGCACGTTCGAGGTGCCACCCATGATCGTGTAGCCGGGGGCGTAGACGAGCCCCTGGGTGAGCTCGTTCCACAGCATGGCCTCCGGGCCGAGCACGCGGGCGACGAACTGCGCCACCCGCCACTCGTGCTCGGTGCAGAAGCACTTCGTGGCCGCCGAGAAGCCGGCCGGCGCCTGGCGCAGCACCTCGCGGACGACGAGGATGCGCCCGATCCGGTACGCCGCCTCGAGCCCGGCGATCTCCTGGCGCACGAGCGGATCGGAGGTGTCGGCGCGCTCGCGGGCGAAGCGGTACAACGCGTGATTGGAGACCAGCCGGTCGATGCCGCCGCGCTCGTGTTCGAGCTGGCGCATCGTCTGCTTGAACGCGGCGCCCTCGGTGCCGACGAGGTTGTCGATCGGCACCCGCACGTCGGTGAAGAACACCTCGCAGAAGTGCCGGTTCGTGGTCATGTCCTGGATCGGGCGCACCTCGATGCCGGCGGTGCCCATCGGGACGACGATCTCGCTGATCCCGACGTGCGCCGGCCCGTCGGCGGCGGTGCGACAGATCAGGTAGCAGCAGTCGGCGAGCTCACCGAAGCTGGTCCAGATCTTCTGCCCGTTGATCACCCACGAGTCGCCGTCGCGGCGGGCCGAGGTGGTGAGCGAGGCGAGGTCGGACCCCGCGTCCGGCTCCGACATGCCGATGCACCATGTCGTCTCGCCGGAGAGGATCCGCGGCAGGTACTCGGCCTGCTGGTCGGGCCGTCCGTAGGCGATGAGCGTCGGGCCCATCTGTCGGTCGGCGAACCACATCGACGCGATCGGTGCACCTGCATTGATCAGCTCTTCGCCGACGATCAGGCGCTCGATCGGGGGCCGCCCACCACCCCCGAACTCGACCGGCCAGGTCATCCCGATCCAGCCGAGCGCCGCCAGTTCGCGCGCGAACTCCTTGGAGTAACCGTTGATCCACGAGTCGTTGGCGCGGCCGTAGCGAGCGACGGCATCGGCGGCAACCTGGCGAGCGTGCTCGCGCAGGGCCTGTTGCTCGGGGGTCCACGAGAAGTCCACTGCCGGGCGACCTTAGAGCCCTCGGGCGCGCCCGCCCCATGCACAACGCCCGCCGGCAAAGGGATATCATGACAAGTCGAATACAAGTCCGAAGGGAACGCAGATGGCGAAGATCAAGGTCGACAACCCGGTCGTCGAGCTCGACGGCGACGAGATGACGAGGATCATCTGGCAGTTCATCAAGGACCGCCTGATCCTGCCGTACCTCGACGTGGAGCTCGAGTACTACGACCTCGGCATCGAGCACCGCGACGCCACCGACGACCAGGTGACCGTCGACGCCGCGCATGCCATCCAGCGCCACGGAGTCGGCGTGAAGTGCGCCACGATCACCCCCGACGAGGCGCGGGTCGAGGAGTTCGGCCTGAAGCACATGTGGAAGTCGCCGAACGGGACGATCCGCAACATCTTGGGCGGGGTCGTGTTCCGCGAGCCGATCATCTGCTCGAACATCCCCCGTCTGGTGCCGGGTTGGACCAAGCCGATCGTCATCGGGCGTCACGCGCACGGCGACCAGTACAAGGCCACCGACTTCAAGGTGCCCGGCGCGGGGACCGTCACGATCACCTACACGCCCGCCGACGGCAGCGAGCCGATGCGCTTCGACGTCGCCACCTACGGCGACGACGGCGGGGTGGCGATGGGTATGTACAACTTCAACGACTCGATCCGCGACTTCGCGCGGGCCTCGTTCCGCTACGGGCTGGCCCGCCACTATCCGGTCTACCTGTCCACCAAGAACACGATCCTGAAGGCGTACGACGGCCAGTTCAAGGACCTGTTCCAAGAGGTGTTCGACGCCGAGTTCAAGCCGCAGTTCGACGCCGCCGGGCTCACCTACGAACATCGCCTGATCGACGACATGGTCGCGGCCGCGATGAAGTGGGAGGGCGGCTACGTGTGGGCGTGCAAGAACTACGACGGCGACGTGCAGAGCGACACCGTCGCCCAGGGCTTCGGCTCGCTCGGGCTGATGACGTCGGTGCTGATGACCCCCGACGGCCGCACGGTCGAGGCCGAGGCCGCGCACGGCACCGTCACCCGCCACTTCCGTGAGCACCAGAAGGGCAACCCCACCTCCACCAACCCGATCGCGTCGATCTTCGCCTGGACGCGCGGCCTCGCCCACCGCGGCAAGCTCGACGACAACGCCGCGCTGATCGACTTCGCCGAGAAGCTGGAGACGGTGTGCGTCGAGGCCGTCGAGGGCGGCGAGATGACGAAGGACCTCTCCCTGCTCGTCGGGCCCGAGCAGGGGTGGCTGACCACCGAGGAGTTCCTCGCCGCGCTCGACAGGCGCCTGCAGGAGAAGATGGCCGGCTGACATGCGAGCCGTCGTCCTCCATGACCACGGTGGGCCCGAGGTGCTCACCGTGGAAGACGTGCCCGACCCGGTGCCCGGCGCCGACGAGGTGCTCGTCGACATCCGCGCGACGGCGCTGAACCGGGCCGACCTGTTGCAGCGGATGGGTCTCTATCCCGACCCACGGCGGGGGACAGGTCCCGAGATCCCCGGGCTCGAGTTCGCCGGCACGGTGGCGCAGGTGGGCGAGCGCGTCACGCTCTGGCGCCCCGGTGACGAGGTGATGGCGATCGAGGCCGGCGGGGGTTACGCAGAGCGCATCGCCACCCACGAGCGCCAACTGCTCGCCGTTCCGGCGGCGGTGCCGCTCGACGACGCGGCGGCGATCCCCGAGGTGTTCCTGACGGCATGGGACGCGCTCGTGCTGCAGGGCGGGCTGACGTCGGGGCGCTGGGCACTCGTGCACGCCGGCGCGTCGGGCGTGGGCACGGCCGCGATCCAGATCGCGAAGGCGATCGGTGCGCGCATCGCGGTCACCTGCTCGGCGGGGAAGGCAGCCGTGTGCGAGGCGCTCGGCGCGGACGTGGTGCTTCAGCGCTCCCCCCACGATTGGCTGGCCGACGCCGGCAGCGCTGTGCCGGAGGGGTTCGACGTGGTCCTCGACGTGGTCGGCGGCGAAGAGATCGACCGCAACCTGCGCGCCGCCGCGCTGCGCGGCACGGTCGTGCAGGTGGGCTTGATGGGGGGCGGGGTGGCGTCCGTGAACGCCGGGCTGCTGCTCACGAAGCGCGTCACCTGGGTTGGCACCACGCTGCGCGCCCGCCCGATCGAAGACAAGATCGCCGTCACCCGCCGATTCGCCAGCGAGATGCTGCCCCTCTTCGAGAGCGGCGCCCTGCGCCCGGTGATCGACAGCCGCTTCCCCCTCGACCGCATCGCCGACGCCCACCGCCACATGGAGGCCAACGCCAACGCGGGCAAGGTGTTGATCGACCTCCGGTGATCCGGCGGCCGAGCCACAGAGGGTGGTGCTTGCGCCAGCTTCGGTGGCGGTGTGAGAATCCGCCCGCCACGATGGCGTGGCGGCTGGGAGGACCGATGAGATCGAAGCGGTGGTTGCTGCTCGGAGCGCTGGCAAGCGCGTCGGTGGTGGTGTCGACGTCGGGAGCGCAGGCCGCGCGAACCGATGCCGACGGCCTGTCGGCGTCGGGCACCCTGGTGCCCGAGTCCACCTACTCGCGCTCATCGGTGGTGGTGAACGGACAGAAGCTGATCCCCGTCGTCGTACGGCTGACCGCCGATTCGGTCGCCTCCTACGACGGTGGCGTCGCCGGCTTGCCGGCGACGAGCCCGGCCGTAACCGGCCAGCCGCTGAACGCGAACTCGCAGAACGTGCGGCGCTATCGCGCGTTCGTCGCCGGCGAGAGCGCGACGGTAGAGCAGCGCGTCCGCGCTGCAGTGCCCGAGACCCAGGTGACGCGCCGGCTCGACCTTGCGTTCGCCGGTTTCGCCGCTCGCGTTCCCGCCGACGAGTTGAAGACGATCGAGGCATTGCCCGGCGTTGCCGGCATCTACCACGACGAGTTGCTGCAACTGAACACCGACGTGAGCAACGACTTCATCGGGGCTGACGATCTGTGGGCCGCCCAGGGGGGAGTGCAGAACGCCGGCGGAGGAGTGATCGTGGGCGTCCTCGACTCGGGCGTATGGCCCGAGCACCCCTCGTTCTCGGACCCTGACCCGAACGGTGTCGCCTACCCGGCGCCGCCGGTGGTGCCGGGCAGCAACGGTTTCTCCGCCGGGGCGCGCTCGACGTGCGACTTCGGCAACACCGCCTACAACCCGAACGACGCGGCGTTCACGTGCAACGGCAAGCTGATCGGCGCGTACAACTTCACCGACGGCTACCAGGCCAACGTCGGCCTGCTGCCGACCGAGTTCTTGAGCGGACGTGACGACAACGGTCACGGCACGCACACGGCGACGACGTCGGCCGGCAACAACGGCGTCGCGGCCTCCATCTTCGGGGTGCCGCGCGGAACGGTGTCCGGTGTCGCCCCGCGGGCGCATGTGGTCAGCTATCGCGTGTGCGGCAACGAGGGCTGCTTCGGCAGCGACTCCGCGGCCGCGGTCGGTCAGGCGATCCTCGACGGTGTCGACGTGATCAACTTCTCGATCAGCGGCGGCGCCAACCCTTACGGCGACGTGGTGTCGCTCGCCTTCTTGAGCGCGTACGACGCGGGCGTGCTCGTGTCGGCGTCGGCGGGCAACGCCGGGCCCGATCTCGACACCACCGACCACCGTGAGCCGTGGACGCTCACCGTCGGCGCCAGTACTTCGAACCGCCACTTCCTTTCGACCGTCACGCTCACCTCCACCGACGGCGCGAGCCTGGTGCTGAAGGGAGCGTCGGTCACCGAAGGCATCTCCAGCCCGCTGCCGGTCGTCGTGCCGACGCCCGCCAACTGCAACTCGCCGGCCGCGGCGGGCACGCTCACCGGGATGATCGCGGTGTGCCCGCGCGGCGTCATCGCCAGGGTGATGAAGGGCTTCAACGTGCAGGCCGGCGGTGCCGCCGGAATGCTGCTGTACAACCCGACCCAGCAGGGTCTTTCGACCGACAACCACTTCCTGCCCGCCGTGCACCTCGAGAACGACGCCGGGGCGCAGTTGACGTCGTTCCTGGCTGCGCACCCGCAGGTTTCGGCCACCTTCACCCCGGGCGCACCGCAAGCGGTGCAGGGCGACGTGATGGCGCCGTTCTCCTCGCGCGGCGGCCCGGGCCAGACGCTCGGCGTGTCCAAGCCCGACGTCACGGCGCCCGGCGTGCAGATCCTCGCCGGGGCGACGCCGATGCCGGCCACCTCCGAGGGCGGCCGTCCGGGCGAGTTGTTCCAGGCCATCCAGGGCACCTCGATGTCCTCGCCGCACGCGGCGGGTGCGGCAGCGCTGCTGAAGGCCAGTCATCCGAGTTGGACGCCTGGTCAGATCAAGTCGGCGCTGATGATGGGTGCTGCCGCCGGCGTCGTCACCGTCGGTGACGGCACGGTGCACGCGACGCCGTTCGACGAGGGCTCGGGCAGCATCCGCCCCGCCGTCGCCGCCCGCGTCGGGTTCACGATTTCCGAGGACGCCGCCGACTACGTCGCCCTCCAGGACAACTTGTGGGACGCCAACTATCCCAGCCTGTACGTGCCGCAATTCGCCGGGGCGATCCTGGTGCAGCGCACCTTGCACGACGAGAGCGGTGCCAACCGCAACTACCGCGTGCAGGTTTCGGCGCCGTCCGATCTGAAGATCACGGTGCCGACGAGCGTCAACGTGCCGAAGAACGGCAACGCCACCATCGACATCGCCGTCGACGGGCGCAACATCCCCCTCGGCGAGGTGCGTCACGGCTCGATCACCTTCGTGCACCGCCAGAGCGGCCAGGCGCTGGTGTTCCCGATCACCGTCGTGCGCGCCGAGGGCGACGTCACGGCGGCGACGTCGTGCTCGCCGACGGACATCCGGGTGCGTCAGGAGACGTCGTGCCAGGTGACGGTGACGAACAACTCGTTCCAGCCGGCCGACGTGACGATCACCGACTTCTTGACCAACAACATGCGCATCGACCGCCCGAGCGTGGTCGGGGCGACCGTGCTGAACAGCCACACCCTGCAGGCCACAGCCACCCTCGGCGCCCAGCAGGCGGCGGTCGTCTCCGCGGCAGTGGCACCTGGCTCGACACCGGCTGGGTATCTGCCGTTGTCGCTGTTCGGAACGCCGGCGATCGCCGGCGTCGGCGACGAGACGATCGTCAACTACACCGTGCCGGCGTTCGAGTTCGCGGGTGAGACCTGGACCCGCATCGGGATCGTCTCCAACGGCTACGCCGTGGTGGGCGGCGGCACCGGTGCAGACGTGGACTTCGTCAACACCGACTTCCCCAACGTGCTGCCGCCGAACAACGTGCTCGCCCCGTTCTGGACCGACCTCAACCCCGGCGCGGCCGGTGCGCTGCGGATCGACATCCTGACCGACGGCGTCAACGACTGGCTCGTCCTCGAATGGGATGGCGTGCGGAACTTCTCGAACGCGGCGCAGCTGAACTCGTTCCAGATCTGGATCGGGGTGAACGGCACGGAGGACGTCACCTACGCCTTCGGCCCCGTCACCGGTGGAGACCTCGGTTACCTCACCGTCGGCGCCGAGAACCGCTACGGCAGCTCCGGCCAGGCGGTGTACTTCGACGGCGCCGGCACCGCCCCGGCGAACGGCACCGAGGTGCTGGTGTCGTCGGTGCCGGGCGGCCCCGGCGGCTCGCACACGATCACGTTCGACGCGATCGGTGTCACCGCTGGTACCTACCGCAACGACGTGCTCGTCGACACCACCGCGGTGGCCGGCGACATCTACGCCACCTTCAGCGGGACGGTGCGTCGCCGATAGCTCGGCTCAGGCCGGTGAGACGCTGACGCGTCGCGAGTGCCACCCCGTCGCCCCGTCAGGGGCGACGGGGGAGCGCGCTTCGGTCTGGGTCTCGCCGGTCTTGTCGGTGGCCCGCACCTCGATCAGGTGGTCGCCCTCGGTGGCCTCCCAGTCGAGCACCCACTGCCGCCAGGAGTCGTCGGTGACGTCCGTGCCGAGGCGAGCCAGACGCCACGGGCCGCCGTCGACGCGCACCTCCACCCGCTCGACTCCCCGGTGCTGCGCCCACGCCACTCCGGCGACAGCGGTCGGACCGGCCAGTAGCCGCTCGCCGCGCCGGGGGACGTCGATCCGTGACTGGGTCTTCACCGGGGCTTCGCGCGCCCAGCCCCGCGGCACCCAGTAGCCCTCGGCAGCGTCCCACGTGGTGAGCTCGATCTCCTTCAGCCACTTCGTCGCCGAGACGTAGCCGTACAGCCCGGGCACCACGAGACGCGCCGGGAAGCCGTGGGCGAGAGGGAGTGGCTCGCCGTTCATGCCGAGCGCGATCAGGTTGTCGCGCCCGTCGAGGGCGACCTGCACCGGAAACCCGCACGTCCAGCCGTCGAGGCTGCGGCTGAACACCTGCTCGGCCTCGTCGCGCACGCCGGCCATGGCGAGCACGTCGGCGAGCAGCACCCCCTGCCAGACGGCGTTGCCGATGTAGGGCCCACCGACCTCGTTCGACACGCAACACAGGGTGATCACGCGCTCCACCTGCGGCAGGCGGGAGAGGTCGGCGTAGGTCAGCGACAGCTCTTCGTCGACGAGGCCGTGCACGCGCATGGTCCACCGGTCGAGGTCGACCCGGGGGAAGGAGTGCGCGGTGTCGATGCGGTAGAAGTCGGCGTTCGGGGTGAGGTACGGGGTGCCCGGGACGACACCGGCGCCGTTCGGGATCTCGGCTGCCGCGCCGCCGGGGCCGAGGGCGGGCAGTTGGTCGGGGGCGGCGGCTTCGATCGCCCTCACCCGCTGGCGTTCCAGGCGGAAGGCCCCCGCGCCGGCGACTGCGGCGACGGCCACTCCGGCGCCGCTCGTGGCGAGGAACCGACGCCGATCCCAACCGAGGGGCACCCGCGACGGCCCGGGCACCTCCACCCGCGGCGCGGGGGCGCGAAGCGCGGCGAGCAGCACGGTGAGCGTCAGTGCGCCGGCGGCGGCACCGACGAAGGGGGCGAGGATCGCCGCGGTCCCGGCGCCGGGCCGCTCGGCCGCGGCCGCCGCGCCGAGCACGCCGAACGCCGCGATCCCGGCCAGCCCCATCCAGCGCCGCCGCTGCCCGAGCATGCCGACGATGGCGGCAGCGATGCCGAGCACCACGAAGATCCCCACGCGCAGGGCGCGCTTGTCGTTGGTCGCGAACCAGTCGATGGCCAGTTCCCTCAGCCATGCCGGTGTGCGGTCGACGAACGCACCGGCGACGGCGTCGACCGGCGACTCGTCGTCGAGGACGGCGGCGGTGAACACGGCGACCGCCACCGCGACGCCGCCGGCGACGATGCCGGCCAGGGCCGCCGCGGCGCGGGGCGCCGTCACCTCACCGGCTAGCGCTCGGTCAGCGGCACGTAGTCCCGTTCGGGGGAGCCCACGTACCACTGGCGGGGGCGGCTGATCTTCTGGTCCTTGTCGTCGAGCAGCTCTTCCCAGTGGGCCAGCCAGCCGACGATGCGCGGGATCGCGAACAGCACCGTGAACATGTCGACGGGGAAGCCCATCGCCTGGTAGATCAGCCCGGAGTAGAAGTCGACGTTCGGGTACAGCTTGCGGTCGATGAAGTACGGGTCGCTGAGCGCGGCTTCCTCCAACGTCAGCGCGATGTCGATCAACGGGTTCTTGCCGGTGACCCCGAACACGTCGTAGGCCGTCTGCTTCACGATCTTCGCCCGCGGGTCGTAGTGCTTGTACACCCGGTGGCCAAAGCCCATCAGCCGGCCCTCACCGCGCTTCACACTCTCGATGTACGCCGGGACGTTCTCGACCGAGCCGATCTCGCCGAGCATGCGCACCGCGGCCTCGTTCGCGCCGCCGTGCAACGGGCCGTACAGCGCGGCGGCCGCCGCGGCGGAGGCGGAGTACGGATCGGCATGGCTGGAGCCGACGACGCGCATCGCGGTGGTGCCGCAGTTCTGCTCGTGGTCGGCGTGGAGGATGAACAGCACGTCCATCGCTCGCTCGAGCACCGGGTCGACCGAGTAGTCGCCGACCCTCCACATCATGTTCAAGAAGTTGGCCGGGAAGCTGAGCCTGTTGTCGGGATAGTTGAACGGCAACCCGATCGAGAAGCGGTAGCACATCGCCGCGATGGTCGGCGTCTTCGCGATGAGGCGCAGGATCTGCTTGCGGCGGCTGTCGTCGAGCCAGAGCTCCTTCGAGTCCTCGTAGAACGTCCCGAGCGCGGCGAGGGCGGAGACGAACATGCCCATCGGGTGGGCGTCGTAGTGGAAGCCGTCGACGAACCGCTTGCGCATGTTCTCGTGGATGAACGTGTGGTGCGTGACGTCGTGCTGCCACTGCGCGAGCTGCGCCTCGTTCGGCAGGCTGCCGTGCAGCAACAGGTACGCGACCTCGATGAACGTCGAGTGCTCGGCGAGCTGCTCGATCGGGTAGCCGCGGTAGCGCAGGATGCCGGCCTCACCGTCGACGAAGGTGATCGCGGACCGGCAGGCGGCGGTGGAGAGAAAGGCCGGGTCGTAGACGTACAGCGTCGGGTCGAGCTCGCGGATCGCCGACGAAGGGAACACCCCGTCGGTGATCGGCACCGTTACCTGCTTGCCGGTGCGGTCGTCGGTGATGGTGATGGTGTCGGGCACCTTGCGCGTCCCCTTCGAGAGATCATCTTGGGCGATGGGGGCTTTCTCCCCCGGCGAGGGACGATAGCCCCCCGCGGGTCACAGTGGCCCGTTGCCGTGCTTGCGCGGGGCGAGCACCTCGCGCTTGTCGGCGAGGGCGTCGAGCGCCCGCGCGATCTCGCGCCTGGTGTCGGCCGGATCGATCACCGCGTCGACGTATCCCCGCTCGGCCGCGACGTACGGGTTGAGCAGCCGCTCCGCGTAGTCGGCCTCGAACGCGGCGCGTTCAGCGTCGGTCGCCCGGCGTTGGAGGATCGCCGCCGCCTGGCCGGCACCCATCACCGCGAGCTCGGCCCACGGCCAGGCCAGGCACACGTCGTTGCCCATCCGCTTGGAGTCCATCACGATGTACGCCCCGCCGTAGCTCTTGCGCAAGATGACGCATATCCGCGGCACGGTCGCCCGGCCGTACGCGTAGACGAGCTGGGCCCCGTGGCGGATCATCCCTCTCCACTCGAGGTCCTTGCCGGGGTAGAACCCCGGCGTGTCGACGAGCGTGAGGATCGGCAGGTTGAACGCGTCGCAGAAGTTGATGAACCCGGCTCCCTTCTGCGATGCGGGGATGTCGAGGGTGCCGGCAAGCGCGGTCGGCTGGTTGGCGACCACGCCGATCGGGCGCCCGTCGATGGTCGCGAACGCCGTCACCAGGTTGGCTGCCCAGCGGCCGCGCAGCTCGAGGAACGCGCCGTCGTCGCAGAGGGCACGGATCACGTCGCGCACGTCGTAGCTGCCGGTGGACGACGGTGGGATCAGCTCACCGGCTTCTGGGGTGAGGCGCTCGCCGTCGTCGTCGACGTCCCAGCGCCCGGGCAGCTCGTCGTTGTGCGAGGGCAGGTATTCGAGGAGCGCCTCGACGGCGGCGGTGGCCTCCACGTCGTCGGCGACGACGAGCGTCGCCGCCCCGGTGTAGCGGGCGTGGGTGGCGGCGCCGCCCAGCTCGTCGTTGTCGACCCGTACCCCCGTGAACTCGGCGACCATCGTCGGCCCGGACACGAACGCGTAGGCCTGCTCGGTCATCACCACGTGGTCAGCGATGCCGAGCAGCAGTGCCGGCCCCGAGACCGCAGGCCCGTTGACGACGAAGATCGTCGGCACGATCCCGGAGCAATCGGTGAGCGCTCGCGCGGCGAGGCCCCATCCGTGCAGCGCGGCGAAGCCCTCGACGATGTCTGCACCCGACGAGCCCATCACTCCCACCAGGGGGATGCGCTCGGCGAGGGCGACGCGCGCCGCGTGCTCGATCATGGACGAAGCGTCCGAGCTGAGCGCGCCCTTGCGCACTTCGGCGTCTACGTCGAGCCACACCACGTGGCGTCCGGCGAAGCGCCGGACGTCGACCCGTGCCGCGCCGGGGACGTGCGCGCGGAGCCCCACCGAGGACATCGAGTCACCATAACTTGTGCCGGTCAGCGCCCGGCGAGGGGCGAAACCTCGCTGCCGGTGTGCACCCCCGGCTGGCGCTTGCCCTTCGTCGCGATGACGTTCTGCGCCACGTCGCGCGCTGCGCGGGTGGGAGCGCCGGGGCGGGGCCGGCGGCGCTGCGCCCACCCGACGACGCGCCGGGGGAGCTCGGGCACGCTGACCCGCGTGAACTCGCCGGTCAGCCAGCGGGGGACCGCGGTGGCCGGGACGATCGCCGCGCCGAAGCCCTCGAACGCGAGCGACGCCAGCAGCCGAACCCCGTCGATCTCGGCCTGCGGGGTGAGGCTGACCCCGACGTGCGCCGCGGCGCGGTCGAGGATCCGGCGCAGCGCGGCCGTGCTCGGAGGCAGCAGCAACGGCTCGTGGGCCAGCTCGGCGAGGCCGATCTCGGTGCGGTCGGCGAGGTGGTGGCGTGCCGGGACGAGCAGCATCAGGTCCTCGGCGAACAGCGGCTGTACCTCGATCTCGACGTCGTCGACGGGCAGGTGGACGATCGCCGCGTCGAGCTGGCCGGCGACGAGGCGCGGCAGCAGCGACGAGGTGCCCCCCTCGTAGACGAGGGGACGCACACGGGGGTGCTCGCGGGAGAGCTCGGTGAGAAAGCGCGGCATCATCCAGCGCGCGGTGGTGCCGATCACCCCGATGCGCGTGTCGCCGGCCACCTCGGCGTCACGCGAAGCGATGTCGGCGGTGATCTCGTCGAGCTCACGCAGTATCCGCCGGGCCCGCTCGACGACGATCGCTCCTTCCTCGGTGAGCTCGCCCGTGCCGCGGTCGACGAGCACCGCGTGCAGCTCCCGTTCGAGGCGGGCGACGTGGGTCGAGACGTTGGATTGGACCGTGTACAGCGCGCGGGCGGCGGCGGAGAACGATCCGTGGTCGGCGATCGCGACGAGGGCGGCAAGCTGGCGAAGATCCATCTGTGGAAACGATACGAGGTATCGCCGAATACAGCTTGAACGATCACGAGATCACGTGCATAATTTCACATGTCGATCGCGGCAGGACGCCCCCCATGTCCTGCCCGACGTGAACCCAACGAAGGTGGTTCCCCCAGCCACCGGGTTCCAATCGGTTGAGAGGCCCCGCTTCCCCCAAAGCGGGGCCTTTCCCGTTTTCGCGGCCCGCGCACTCGGGGGCATCTAACCTCTCCACCCATGAGCCGTCGAGCGTCGAAGGGCGCTGCCTTCATCGATCTCGACCGCACGCTGCTCGCCGGGGCATCCGGCGCGGTTTTCGCCGAGGCGATGCGTTCCGCGGGAATCGTCGGGCGCAAGCTCCCCGGTGAGCGCCTGCTCTACGGGCTCTTCAACCGGGTCGGCGAGAACCTGCCGTCGATGGTGCTCGCCCGTCAGGCGGTGACCTTGGCCAAGGGGCGCTCCCAAGAGGCGGTGCTCGAGGCCGCCGAGCTCGCCGCAGACACCCTGGCCGACATGATCCAGCCCTTCGCCGGGCTGCTGTTCGCTCAGCACCGGGCCGCGCGTCGCCCGATCGTGCTGGCCACCACCACTCCGTACGACCTCGTCAAACCGCTCGTCGACAAGCTCGGATTCGACGACGTCGTCGCCACCCGCTACGGGGTGGCCGAGGACGGCACCTACGACGGCACGCTGACCGGCCCGTTCGTGTGGGCGGCCGGCAAGCTCGAAGCCGTCACGACCTGGGCCGAGGAGCACGGCATCGATCTCGCCGAGAGCTACGCCTACTCCGACAGCATCTACGACACCCCCCTGCTCTCGGCCGTCGGCCACCCGTTCGCTGTCAACCCCGACCCAAGGTTGGTGATCATGGCCACAGCCCGCCGCTGGCCCGTACTGCATCTCGACGTCCCCCCGGGAGTGGCCAAGATCCCCGTGATCGGGCTGGAGCTGGCGCGCATCGGGATGCAGTTCGCGCGGCCGGTGCTCGTACCTTATGCGCGCTTCGACATCGCCGGCACCGAGCACATCCCCTCCGAGGGCCCCGCGATCCTGTGCGGCAACCACCGCAGCTACTTCGACTCGGTCGCGACGCTGATGACGATCGCGAAGAGCGGACGCACGGGGCGCTTCCTCGGCAAGAAAGAGGTCTTCGACGTGCCGATCGTCGGTCAGTTGATGACGATGCTCGGCGGGATCCGGGTCGACCGCGGCACGGGCAGCGAGGAGCCGCTGCATGCCGCTGCGGAAGCGCTGCTCGGCGGCGAGGTGGTGGTGATGATGCCCCAGGGCACGATCCCGCGCGGCCCGGCGTTCTTCGAGCCCGAGCTCGTCGGGCGCTGGGGCGCTGCCCGGCTCGCCGCGATGACGAAGGCGCCGGTGATCCCCTTCGGCCTGTGGGGCACCGAGAAGGTCTGGCCGCGGTCGTCGCGCCTGCCTGACGTCACGAACATCACTGACCCCCCCGAGATCCGGGTGCGCGTCGGGCGGCCGGTGGAGCTGAAGTACAAGAGCCCCGACGCCGACACGAAGCGGATCATGAGCGCGATCTCCGAGCTGCTGCCCGCCGAAGCCCGCCGCCGCCGCACGCCGACCGAGGCGGAGCTGGCGCTCACCTACCCGCCGGGTTACAGCGGCGACCCCGAGCGCGAGCTCGCGCGGCGCCCGGGAACCGACTGAGGCAACGCTCAGGGCTCGTCGAAGGGCTCGCCGTCGAAGCGGTTGCGGGTGGCGAACGCGGACACTGGGTGTCGGCTCAGCACGGTCGGCTGATGCTGGGGGTAGCCGAGGAACACCGTTGCCGCCAGGGCGTGATCGGGGGGCAGGCCGAGCAGCGGTCCCGTCACCTGCTCGGCTCGCGACGCGAACGTGGTGATCACCCCTCCCAGCCCGCGGACGCGGGCGGCGAGGAGCAGGTTCCAGCAGAACGGGTAGATCGATGCACCGGCGGTGACCGGCGGGCGGTGCAGGCCGGAGTCCATCAGCGCCACCAGCGAGAGGTCGACGGCGACGGCCAGCACCAACGGCACCCGCTCGATGTGCTCGAGCAGCTCGTGGTCGACGTGCGGCGGGGTCGCCGGCACGACGCCTGCTGGCACCGCCTCGACGACGTTGTACGGAGTCACCCCGGTCGCGCCGATGGCGACGTACTCGTTCCACACCGGCTGCATCAACGTCGCGAGCTCACGGCGCATCATCCCGTCGGTGACGATGGCCACCCGCCAGGGCTGGCGGTTGCCGCCGCTCGGCGCGAAGCGGGCATCGTCCAAGATGCCGTACAGCGTCGCTTCGTCGACGGGCTCCGATGTGAACCGGCGCACCGCCCCGGTGGTCCTCAACCCCTCACGTAGCTCCATCACCGCGGACACTACGCGGTCAGTGACCGGCCGCGGCCACCTTCTCGCGCACGATGTTCAGCGCCGAGCCGGCCCGGAACCACTCCACCTGCTCGTCGGAGAAGGTGTGCGTGGCCTCGAAGTCGACGGTGGTGCCGTCCGGCTTCACGATCTGGCCGCGCACCGGCCGGCCGGGTACCGGCGGCAGGCCGAGCACGTTGATCCGGTCACCCTCTTCGACGAGGTCGTACGTGGACGGGTCGGAGAACGTGAGCGGTACCAGGCCTTGCTTCTTCAGGTTCGTCTCGTGGATGCGGGCGAAGCTGCGGGCGAGGATCACCACGCCACCCCGGAAGCGAGGCTCCATCGCCGCGTGCTCGCGGGAGGAGCCTTCGCCGTAGTTGCGGTCGCCGATCGCCGCCCAGCGGATGCCGGCGTCGCCGTAGCGCTTCGCGATGTCGGGGAACGGGCGCGTCGCTCCGTCGGTGACGTCGACCCCCTCCCCGGTGGCGCCGGTGAACGCGTTGACCGCCCCGATGAACAGGTTGCCGGAGATGTTCTCCAGATGCCCGCGGTACGTGAGCCACTTGCCGGCCGCCGAGATGTGGTCGGTGGTGCACTTGCCCTGCGCCTTCATCAGCACCGGCAGGCCGAGGTAGTCGTGGCCGTCCCAGGCGGGGAACGGGGCGAGGAGCTGCAGGCGCTCGCTCGTCGGGCTGACCGCGACCTGGACCCCAGAACCGTCCGCCGGCGGAGCGGTGAAGGTGTCGACTCCGGGGTCGTAGCCGCGGTTCGGCAGCACCTCGCCGACGGGCGGGTCGAGGCGCACGGCGGTGCCGTCGGGGGCGGCGATGGTGTCGGCGGTCGGGTCGAAGTCGAGCCGGCCGGCGAGCGCGATCGCCATCACCGTGTCGGGGGAGGTGACGAAGCTGAGCGTGTTGGCCGAACCGTCGTTGCGCTTCGGGAAGTTGCGGTTGAACGAGTTGACAATCGTGTTCGGCTTGTCGGTGATCTCCTTCGCGCGCTCCCACTGGCCGATGCAGGGCCCGCAGGCGTTCGCGAGCACCGTCGCCCCCACTGCCTCGAGGTCGGCGAGCAGGCCGTCGCGCTCGATCGTGGCCCGGATCTGCTCCGAGCCCGGCGTGATCAACAGCTCGCACTTCGCGCGGAGCCCCTTCGCCGCGGCCTGCCTCGCGACCGAGGCGGCGCGGGTGATGTCCTCGTACGAGGAGTTCGTGCAGGAGCCGATCAGCGCGGAGGACACCTCGAGCGGCCAGCCGTTCTCCGCGGCGGCGGCCCCGACGCCGGCGGCGCCGACGGGATGGGCGCGGTCGGGGGAGTGCGGGCCGTTGATCAGCGGCTTCAGACCGTCGAGGTCGATCTCGACGAGTTGGTCGTAGAGGGCGCCGTCGTCGGGACGCAGGTGCTGCGCGACCCGGTCCGCGGCGTCGGCGATGGCCTCACGCCCGGTCGCCTTCAGGTACGCGGCCATGTTCTCGTCGTAGGCGAAGAGCGAGCAGGTGGCGCCGATCTCGGCGCCCATGTTGCAGATGGTGGCCTTGCCGGTGGCCGAGATGCTGTCTGCCCCGGGCCCGAAGTACTCGACGATGGCCCCGGTGCCACCCTCGACGGTGAGGATCCGGGCGACCTCCAAGATGACGTCTTTCGGGCTGGACCAGCCGCTCAGCGAGCCGGTCAACTTGACGCCGATCACCTTCGGCCAGCGCACGTTGAACGGGAAGCCGGTCATCACGTCGACGGCGTCGGCCCCGCCGACGCCGATCGCCACCATGCCGAGGCCACCGGCGTTCGGGGTGTGGCTGTCGGTGCCGATCATCATCCCGCCCGGGAACGCGTAGTTTTCCAGCACCACCTGGTGGATGATCCCGCTGCCCGGGCCCCAGAAGCCGATGCCGTACTTCGCGGACACCGAGCGCAAGAAGTCGTAGACCTCGCGGTTGGTGTCGAGCGCCACGCCGAGGTCGATGTTCGCGCCCACCTTGGCGAGGATGAGGTGGTCGCAGTGCACCGTCGAGGGCACGGCGGTCTCGGGGAGGCCGGCGGTCATGAACTGCAACAGCGCCATCTGGGCGGTCGCGTCTTGCATCGCCACCCGGTCGGGGCGGAAGTCGGCGTAGCTCGCGTTGCGCTCCAGCTCCTGGCCGGCGGGGTCGACGAGGTGGTTGATCAGCACCTTCTCGGTGAGGGTGAGCGGCCGGCCGAGCCGCTCGCGGCCGAGCGCGACCCGCTCGGCCAGGGTGCTGTAGACCCGCTCGACGAGCTCGATCGGTGTACCGGCGGTGACGGTGGCCATCTGGGATTCCCCCTTGCGTTCTCTACCTGATGTAGACAACTCTAATACAAGTGAGGGAGATCCGCTACCAGCAGATCGCACGTGAGGTGCGCGAGCGAGTCGTCGACGGCGCGTACGGCGCCGGGGGCGTGCTGCCGAGCGAGGCGGAGCTCGGCGTCGAGTTCGGCGTGAGCAGGGTCACCGTGCGCCGGGCGCTCGAGCTGCTGCGCGAGGAAGGGCTCGTCGATGCCCGTCAGGGTTTCGGCTGGTTCGTCGCCCGGGAGCCGCTGCGCCAGAGCCTCGGCCATCTGGCCACGATCGAAGGCCAACTGGCCGAGTCGGGCATCCGCCCCGAACGGCGGATCCTCGAGTTCGCGTTCGTCCCCGCCACACGCGCGGTCGCGGCCGTGCTCGGAGCCGAACAGGTGCTGCGCGTGAAGCGCGTCAACCTGGCTGACGGTGAGCCGTTCGCCGTCGTCACGGTCTGGTGCCCGGCCGAGCGCGGCCAGCACCTGAGCCGGAGCGACGTGGAGCGCTCGCCGTTCTACGAGCTGCTCGACGTGGTGCTCGCCGGCGCGACGCAGACCATCGCCGCAGACGCGGCCACCGCGGCCGATGCCCGCCTGCTGGGCGTGCCCTCAGGCTCGCCGGTGCTGCGCTGCCGGCGCGTGACCACCGACACCACCGGGCGCGCGGTGCTGCTGTCCGAGCACGTCTTCCCCGGCCACCGCACCGAGTTCGTCGTCGACCTGCCCCACGCCGAGCCCTCGATCGCGCCGACGGGTCTGCGCCTCGTCGACGAGCGCTGACCGCCTGCCAGACTCGGTTCCATGACCGAGCGCGTGACCATCTCCATCGCCGGCGGAGTCGCCGACGTCCGCCTGAACCGACCCGACAAGCGCAACGCGCTCGACGGGGAGATGTTCCTCGCCATAGCGAGGGCCGGCGAGCGGCTGTGCTCCGAACCCGGGGTGCGCGCCGTGGTGCTGAGCGGTGAGGGGCCCTCGTTCTGCGCCGGCCTCGACTTCTCGTCGTTCCAGCAAATGGCAGGTGGCGCAGCTGCCGGCAACGACGACGGCAACCCGGGCCGCGTCGACGCGGGCCGCATCACCCACCTCGGCCAGCAGGTGTGCTGGGTGTGGCAGGAGGTGCCGGTACCGGTGATCGCCGCCGTGCACGGCCACGCGCTGGGCGGCGGCATCCAGATCGCGCTCGGCGCCGACATCCGCATCGTGCACCCCGACGCCCAGCTGTCGGTGCGAGAGGTGCACTGGGGGCTCGTTCCCGACATGACCGGCACGCTCATGCTGAGCCACCTCGTGCGCCCCGACGTGGCGAAGGAGCTGACCTTCACCGCGCGGGTCGTGTCCGGGCGCGAAGCGGTCGAGCTCGGCCTCGGCACGCGTCTGTCGGAGACCCCGCTCGAGGACGCGTTGGCCCTTGCCGGCGAGATCGCCGGGCGCAGCCCGCATGCCATCCGCGGGGTGAAGGAGCTGTTCAACCGGTTGACGGGCGCGGGGGCAGCCGAGCAGTTCGCCGCCGAGCGCCGGGTGATCGGCTCGCTGGTGGGCACCGCCAACCAGGTGGAAGCGGTGAGCGCGAACTTCGAGAAGCGTCCCCCCGCCTTCGGCGACCTCGGCTGAACGACCCCGGCTGAACCGGGGCGGTCAGCTCCGCCCGCCTACGGTGGCGACGACGAGAAGAAGGATGCCGGCGAGGCCGACGAGCAGCAGGATCGACGCCACAATGCCGCAGACGCGGCCGGCCTGGACGGCCCCCCGGTTGCGGTACATGGCGGGATTGGCGTCGATCTCGCGCAGCGCGTTGTTGCCCATCGACCAGGCGATCGGGCCGAGGATCTGGCAGAGCACGAGGCTCAAGATGCCGACCACGAGCACCGCGGTCCCCTGGGGGTGGTCGATCTGGCCGCCTCCCCAGCCGTACCCGCCTTGGGGCGGCGGCTGGTAGCCGGGCGGCGGGCTCGGAGGCGGAGGCGGCATGCTCACCGGCAGAGTCTGGCACGGTAAACCTTGGTCGCGCGGCCCCGCCGCGGCCTAACATGGGTTCCGACACCGCTCGGGCCAGTGCCGTCCCGGAGGTCCACCCAGCCGATCTCGACTCCGTGGATGAGGACGATGCACAACCAGTACCCCGCGCCGTATGGGCTCTACGATCCGCGCTTCGAGCACGACTCGTGCGGCGTGTCGTTCGTCGCCAACGTGTTGGGCAAGCCCAGCCGCTCGATCGTCTCGATGGCGATCGGGGCGCTCTGCAACCTGGAGCACCGTGGTGCCACCGGGGCCGAGGCCGACACCGGCGACGGCGCCGGCATCCTCGTGCAGGTGCCGGACCGGTTCTTGCGTGAGACGGCGCCGTTCGGGCTGCCCGCCGCCGGGCACTACGCCGTCGGGCTCGCGTTCTTGCCGGCCGACCCGGCGCTCGCCGAGAAGGCGCAGGAGTCGATCGAGCGGATCGTCGCCGACGAGGGCCTGACCGTGCTCGGCTGGCGCGCCGTGCCGGTGAAGCCCGAGTGCCTCGGTGCAACGGCGCGCCGGGCGATGCCGTCGTTCCAGCAGCTCTTCGTCACCGACCCGGCGGGAGCGAGCGGGATCGATCTCGACCGCTTGGTGTACGTGGTCAGGAAGCGGGTCGAGCACGAGCTCTCCCCCGAGGAGCGCACGTACTTCCCCTCGCTCGGGAGCCGCACCCTCGTCTACAAGGGGATGTTCACCACCCCCCAGCTCGCGACGTTCTTCCCCGACCTCCAAGACGAGCGTGTCGAGAGCGCGCTCGCGTTGGTGCACAGCCGGTTCTCCACCAACACCTTCCCCACTTGGCCCCTCGCCCACCCCTACCGGTACGTCGCGCACAACGGTGAGATCAACACCGTGCAGGGCAACCGCAACTGGATGCGCACCCGCGAGGCGATGCTCGCTTCCAGCCTCGTGCCCGGCCTCGACCGCGCGTTCCCCATCTGCACCCCGGGTGCGAGCGACTCGGCCACCTTCGACGAGGTGCTCGAGCTGCTCCACCTCGGCGGTCGCTCGCTGCCCCACGCGGTGCTGATGATGATCCCCGAGGCCTGGGAGAACCACGAGACGATGGACGCCGACAAGCGGGCGTTCTACCGCTTCCACGGGTCGCTGATGGAGCCGTGGGACGGCCCGGCAAGCATCGCGTTCACCGACGGCACCGTCATCGGCGCGGTCCTCGACCGCAACGGGCTGCGCCCCAGCCGGTACTGGGTGACCGACGACGACGTCGTCGTGCTCGCCTCCGAGGTCGGCGTGCTCGACCTCGACCCGGCGCGGATCGTGCGCAAGGGGCGCCTCCAGCCCGGCAAGATGTTCCTCGTCGACACCGCGCAGGGGCGCATCGTCGACGACGAGGAGCTGAAGCGCACCCTCGCCGCCGAGCAGCCCTACGCCGAGTGGCTCGACGCCGGCCTGGTCGAGCTCGCCGATCTACCCGCTCGTGAGCACGTCGTGCACAGCCACATGAGCGTGCTGCGCCGCCAGCAGGTGTTCGGGTACACGCACGAGGAGCTGAAGGTGATCGTCGCCCCGATGGCGGCGAAGGGGACCGAACCGATCGGCTCGATGGGCACCGACACCCCGATCGCGGTGCTGTCGGACCGGCCTCGCCTGCTGTTCGACTACTTCGCGCAGCTCTTCGCCCAGGTCACTAACCCTCCCCTTGACGCGATCCGCGAAGAGGTGGTGACTGCAGTCGGGGCGACGATCGGGCCGGAGTCGAACCTGCTGTCGCCTGGCCCGCAGAGCTGCCGTCAGCTCGTGCTGCCGTTCCCGATCATCGACAACGACGAGTTGGCCAAGATCATCCACATCGACGACGACGGCTCACGGCCCGATCTGCGGGCCCACGTCGTCGCCGGGCTGTACCGCGTGGCGGGCGGGGGGCTGGCGCTGAAGCGCGCGCTCGACGCGATCCGCCGCGAGGTGTCGAACGCCATCGACGAGGGTGCCCGGATCATCGTGCTCTCCCAGCGCAACTCCGACGAGGTGTACGCGCCGATCCCGTCGCTGCTGCTGACGAGCGCCGTTCACCACCATCTGATCCGCGAGAAGAAGCGCACGATGGCGGGGCTGGTGGTGGAGTGTGGCGACGCCCGCGAGGTGCACCACATGGCGCTGCTCGTCGGCTACGGCGCCGGCGCGATCAACCCCTACCTGGCGTTCGAGTCGATCGAGAAGATGATCGCCGAGAACTTCCACGGCCTCGGGGAGATGGACCCGCACAAGGCGGTGAAGAACTACATCAAGGCCTGCGGCAAGGGTGTGCTGAAGGTGATGTCGAAGATGGGCGTCAGCACCGTCGCCAGCTACACCGGCGCCCAGATCTTCGAGGCCATCGGCCTCGGTCGGGAACTGGTCGACGAGTACTTCACCGGCACGGTCAGCCGGCTCGGGGGCATCGGGCTCGACGAGATCGCGGCCGAGACCGCAGCTCGCCACGCCGACGCCCACCCCGCGAATCCCGAGCAGCGGGCGCACCGCAAGCTGGAGCTCGGCGGGGAGTACCAGTGGCGCCGCGAGGGCGAGCACCACCTGTTCAACCCCGAGACGGTGTTCAAGCTGCAGCACGCGGCGCGGGCCAAGCGCTACGACATCTTCAAGGAGTACACGGCGAAGGTGAACGACCAGTCCGCGCGCCTCGCCACGCTGCGCGGCCTGTTCGAGCTGAAGACCGGCGCGCGGCCGGCGGTGCCGATCGAAGAGGTCGAGCCCGTCGCCGAGCTGGTCAAGCGCTTCTCCACCGGCGCGATGAGCTACGGCTCGATCTCGCAGGAGGCCCACGAGACGCTCGCCGTCGCGATGAACAGCCTCGGCGCGAAGAGCAACACCGGCGAGGGCGGTGAGGATCCCGACCGGCTGTACGACCCCGAGCGGCGGTCGGCGATCAAGCAGGTCGCCTCGGGCCGGTTCGGAGTGACGAGCGAGTACCTGACGAACGCCGCGGACCTGCAGATCAAGATGGCCCAGGGGGCCAAACCCGGCGAGGGCGGTCAGCTGCCCGGCGCCAAGGTGTACCCGTGGATCGCCCGCACCCGGCACTCCACCCCCGGTGTGGGCCTGATCAGCCCCCCACCGCACCACGACATCTACTCGATCGAGGATCTGAAGCAGCTGATCCACGACCTGAAGAACTCGAACCCCGAGGCGCGCATCCACGTCAAGCTCGTCGCCGAGGTGGGTGTCGGCACCGTCGCCGCGGGGGTGTCGAAGGCGAAGGCCGACGTGGTGCTGATCTCGGGCCACGACGGCGGGACGGGTGCCTCGCCGCTGACCTCGTTGAAGCACGCCGGCGGGCCGTGGGAGCTCGGTCTCGCCGAGACCCAGCAGACGCTGCTGCTGAACGGGCTGCGTGATCGCATCGTCGTGCAGACGGACGGCCAGCTGAAGACCGGTCGCGACGTGGTCGTCGCCGCGCTGCTCGGCGCGGAGGAGTTCGGCTTCGCGACCGCGCCGCTCGTCGTCAGCGGCTGCGTGATGATGCGCGTCTGCCACCTCGACACCTGCCCCGTGGGCGTCGCCACGCAGAACCCCGAGCTGCGCAAGCGGTTCAGCGGCAAGCCCGAGTTCGTCGTCAACTTCTTCGAGTTCATCGCCGAGGAGGTACGTGAGCTGATGGCCGAGCTCGGCTTCCGCACGATGGCCGAGATGATCGGCCATGCCGAGCTGCTCGACACCCGCCAGGCGGTCGACCACTGGAAGGCCCACGGGCTCGACCTCAGCGCGATCCTCGCCGTTCCGGAGAACCCCTACGGCCAGACGCTCGTGCAGTCGGTGGCCCAGGACCACGGCCTCGACGTGGCCCTCGACCGTCAGCTCATCGAGCGCGCGCAGGGCGCGATCGAGCGCGCCGAGCCGGTCGCGTTCTCGATGGCGATCCGCAACGTGAACCGCACCGTCGGCACCCTGCTCGGCCACGAGGTGACCAAGCGTTGGAAGGGCGAGGGCCTTCCCGACGGGACGATCTCGATCCACTTCCGCGGTTCTGCCGGCCAGTCGTTCGGCGCGTTCGTGCCACGAGGGATCACGTTGCGCCTGGAGGGAGACGCGAACGACTACGTCGGCAAGGGCCTGTCCGGGGGCACGGTCGTCGTGCACCCCGACGAGCGGGCGACCTTCCCCGCCGAGGCCAACGTCGTCGCCGGCAACGTCATCGGCTACGGCGCCACCGCCGGGGAGATCTACCTGCGCGGCGTCGTCGGCGAGCGCTTCTGCGTGCGCAACTCGGGGGCGACGGCCGTCGTCGAGGGTGTCGGCGACCACGGCTGCGAGTACATGACCGGTGGCCGGGTGATCGTGCTCGGCCCGACGGGTCGCAACTTCGGCGCCGGGATGTCCGGCGGCATCGCCTATGTGTACGACCCCGAGGGGGTGTTCGCTTCCAGGGTCAACTACGAGCTCGTCACGCTGCAGGAGCTCGATGACGGCGACCGTGAGTTCGTCGCGAACACCGTCGAGCGCCACCGCGCGCTCACGGGGAGCCCGGTCGCGGCGCGGATCCTCGACGCCTGGGAGGCGGAGCAGGCCCACTTCCGCAAGGTGATGCCCACCGACTACGAGCGCGTGCTCGCGGTGATCCGGGCGGCCGAGGCCGAAGGTCTCGACGAGGAGCAGACGGCCGAGCGAGTGATGGAGGCGGCGCATGGGTGAGGTGACGGGTTTCCTGCAATGGGACCGCGAGATGCCGTCGCGGCGCCCGGTCCCGGTGCGCCTGCGCGACTGGTCGGAGGTGTACGAGGACTTCGGGGTCGACCGGATCACACGCCAGGCCGGGCGTTGCATGGACTGCGGGATCCCGTTCTGCAACAACGGCTGCCCGCTAGGCAACCTGATCCCCGACTGGAACGACCTCGTCTACCGCGATCACTGGCGCGACGCGTTCGACCGCCTGCATGCCACCAACAACTTCCCCGAGTTCACCGGCCGGCTGTGTCCGGCGCCGTGCGAAGCGGCGTGCGTGCTCGGGATCAACGCCGACCCGGTGACGATCAAGCAGGTCGAGGTGGAGATCATCGACCGCGCCTGGGACGAGGGGTGGGTGACCCCCCACGTGCCAGCGGTGCGCACCGGCAAGCGGGTCGCCGTGATCGGCTCTGGCCCGGCGGGCCTGGCCGCTGCCCAGCAGCTCACCCGCGCCGGTCACGACGTGCTCGTGCTCGAGCGCGCCGATCGGGTCGGCGGGTTGCTGCGCTACGGGATCCCCGAGTTCAAGCTGGAGAAGCGCCACGTCGACCGGCGCCTCGCCCAGATGGAGGCCGAGGGCACCGAGTTCCGCACCGGTGCCATCGTCGGCGTGAGTGTCGACGTCGAGGTGCTGCTCGCCTCCCACGATGCCTTGGTGCTCGCCTGCGGAGCCACGCAGTGGCGTGACCTGCCCGTGCCCGGGCGTGAGCTGAACGGGATCTTCCAGGCGATGGAGTACCTCCCGCTCGCGAACAGGGTGCAACAGGGCGACATCGACAGCTCGCCGATCGACGTGGCCGGCAAGCACGTGGTGATCATCGGCGGCGGGGACACCGGCGCGGACTGCCTCGGCACCGCGCACCGTCAGGGGGCGGCGTCGGTGACCCAGCTCGAGATCCTGGCCAGGCCGCCCGACGCGCGAGCGCCGGACAACCCCTGGCCGCAGTGGAGTCAGGTGTTCCGGGTGTCGTCCGCGCACGAAGAAGGCGGCGACCGCGTCTACTCGGTCAACACCGAGCGCTTCTTGGACGACGGCGACGGCAACGTCCGCGCGCTCTTGATCCACGAGGTCGAGCTCGTCGACGGCAGGTTCGAAAAGATCGCGGGCACCGAGCGTGAGCTGCCTGCCGACTTCGTGTTCTTGGCGATGGGCTTCGTCGGCCCAGAGCGCGGATCCTGGCTCGACCAGCTCGGCGTCGCGTTCGACCAGCGCGGCAACGTCGCCCGGGGCCAGGACTACCAGACGAACGTGCCGGGGGTGTTCGTGGCCGGCGACATGGGCAGGGGTCAGAGCCTGATCGTCTGGGCCATCGCCGAGGGGCGGTCCTGCGCGGCAGGCGTCGACCGCTACCTGACGGGTTCCAGCACCCTGCCGCGCCCGGTGAATCCCACCGATCGTCCACTGATGTGACGCAAGGTGACGGGGGCGACACCAGTTGACTCCGGTTCACGCGTACGCTGTCGTCCCGTGCGCGCGCATCGAACTCGTTCCCTCCGCTCCGTCGTCGGAGTCGGCTTCGTCGGCATCGTCGGCATCGTCGGGCTGACAGCCTGCGGGGGCGGCGGTTCCGAGGCCTCGAGCACCACCTTGAAGCCGCTCACGTCGACCGCGTACGTCACCACTCCGCCGCTCGTGTCGAGCACCGTCGATCCGTCGAACACGGTCCCGCCCGAGCGTCAGTACACCGTGCAGTCGGGCGACTACTTGTACGCGATCGCTGAGGCCTTCGGCGTGAAGGCGGAGGACATTGCGAGCTACAACAGCTGGACCGACGGCGTGCGCCACCCGCTGAACCCCGGCGACGTGGTGAAGATCCCGCCCGGGGGCACAACGCCGACGACCGACCCGACGACCGAGTCGGCCGCGCCGTCGTCTGACTCGACGCCCTCTACCCCGACCACCGTCCCACCGGATTCCCAGGGCACGTACACGGTCGAGGAGGGCGACTTCCTCTACGGGATCGCGGAGAAGTTCGGCACGACCGCCGAGGCGATCGCCACGGCCAACGGCTGGACCGACGGGGTGAACCACAGCATCTTCGCCGGCGACGTGATCGTCATCCCGGCAAAGAGCGAGTAGCTCAGTCTCCGAGGTCGGGCCAGCGCCGGCGTTGACGCCGGCGGACTCCGGCCGTGCCCAAGCGGCGGCGCTCGGACAGCTCCCACTGGCGGCGCCAGCCGGTGTAGTCGGGGCCGGTCAACTTCGGGCTGGTGCCGGCATGGGCGCGGCGTCGCGCGGTCCAGAAGTCGGTCAGTGCCTCGTCGCCGAGCGCGGTCACCGCCGCCTCGATGCGCGCGGAGAAGCGGCGCGTGCTCTCGTCGGTGCCGGGTCGCAGCGGGTGGCCGAACACCACCTTCGTCGTCCCTGCCTTCGGGCGCTTGGCACCCTTGCCGTAGAGCGCGCCGGTGCCGTCGATGAAGACCGGCACCACCGGCGCCCCGGTGCGCGCCGACAAGTAAGCCGCGCCACCCTTCCACTCCTGGCCCCAGCCGTCGGGAGAGCGGCCCCCCTCCGGGTAGATCACGAGGCTCCAGCCGTCTTCGAGGAGGCCCCTGATCATGTCGGCTGACCGCCTCCCGGTGGCCTCGCGATCGATCGGGATCGCGTTCAGCGTGAGTGCGGCCAGCACCGCCTTCCAGCGGGTGTCGAAGAAGTAGTCGGCCGCAGCGGCGACGACCAGCTTGGAGCGCCACGGCTCGGGGACGCACACCGCCATCAGCGGGGTGTCGAGGTGCGAGTGGTGGTTCGGCGTGAAGATCAGCGGCGGGGCGTCGTCGTCGAGCCGGCGCAGGTCGGCCAGGCGATCGACGCCGAACACCTCCGGGCTGGCGAGTCCGGTGATCATCGCCCGCACCGGCCCTTCGGCCAGCACCCGCCGGGCGGCGCGCGCCGGGACCGAGCGCGCCCAGTCGGTGTCGTAGTCCGCGCCGAGCGTCGAGGGCTCGCGCGGCACTGCCACCCCGCGGGGGACCGTCGGCGACCGGTACGGGAAGCCGTAGGAGCTCACCTTGCGCACCGCGCCCGCCGAGGCGCGCTCCAGCGAACCCGCCACCTTGCCCACCTTCGCCAGGCGGCTCGGCCTCCACGGGGCGTCGTCGCGAGCCATCAGCGGACGTCGGCCACGAGCAGCGGCGGCGAGTGCAGGTGGGTGATGGTGGGGGAGCGCCCGACGACGTCGCTCGCGATCTCCAACGCGTCGTCGAGCGTGCTCGCGGGGGTGAACCCCAACCGGCGGACGGCCTTCGGGTCGCCGCCGACGATGATCACCTTGGCGCAGTGCTGCATCCCGTGGCTGCCCCAGTACCACATGTAGAACGGGTGCACCCCGTGGTAGGCGTAGCTGGTGCGGTACAGGTGGCGGTACCACTCGTCCTCGGCGTAGCGGCGCTCCCACTTCTCGCTCATCACGTGGGGGTCGGTGGTGTCGGTGAGCACCTGGTCGTAGAAGTCGATGTAGCTCGGGTGGTGCACGGGGTTGAAGTCCGGGTACGTCGGGTGGGTCATGATCACCACCCCGCCCTCACGCACGAGGGGCATCCCCCGGTACATGTTGAAGAAGTAGCCGAGGCCCATGCACATGACGAGGATCGGGTTGAGGATCGAGTGCACGTTGTACGGGCTGATGTAGGGGATGCCCATCGTCAAGATGTCGGTCTGGCCCTGCACCTCGACCAGCTGCTGGGCGTAGACGTGCTCGGTGGTGAGCTTGTGCACCGCCTCCACCTCGCCGGCCTGCACGCTCGTCATCTGGTGCGGTGACTCGATGGAGTGGAAGATGTTGCGGGCCACTCGCCGCGGCGCCCGCTTCAGCGACTTCTCGGTGCCGAGGTACATCGCCCGGTCACGGGCGGTCCACTCCCACTCCCGCTTGGACAAGAAGGCGAACGGCGTCGGGAAGGTGTCGGTGTTGAGCGTCGTCTCCACCTGGAACACCTTCACCCCGGAGTCGACGAGCACCTGGCCCATGCGCCAGTTGCTCTTGTGCAACTCGCTGCGGTGCTGGTCCATGAAGCTGCGCGATTGCAGCATCGTCACCGGGTTGTGGTGGTGGCGCAGCGAGCGGTACGACGCGAGACCGGTGGCGGTGCTCTTCCAGCCACCGTCCATGGCGACGAGGTTGATGTTCACGTACACCAGCAGGTCGCTCTCGGCGGCCCGCTTGTTAATCTCCACCTCCTCGCCGTGGGGGGTGGTGCCGAGGAAGCTCAGGTTGTCGGGATCCTCGGCGTCGTGCTGGTACAGCAGCCCGCGGGGCGCGAACGCGTCGTACACCCTGTCGCCGACCGCGTGACGCAGCTCGGCCTCGGTCATCCGCCGGTGCAGCGCGAGCGCGGAGATGATGTGCACGTCGTCGACGCCGGCCTCGGCGGCGAGATCGAGCACCGCCTCGATCACGCGCTGGCGGATGTCGGGGCGGCGCATCTTCGGCAGCGGCAGGCTGACGTCATCGAACGCGATCGTCAGCTTCATCCCCGCGTGCAGCAGCGTCGGCAGCGGGTCCTGGTCGATCGGGTTCAACAGCGCGTGGCGGATGGCACCGTCGACGTCGTCGATCGCGGCCAGCGGCTCGGCGGGGTAGACCACCCGGCTGCGGCCCGCAGGCAGGCGCTCCAGCGAGAACTGCTCGCCTCTCCAGAAGAGGGTCGGGGGGGTCGAGCGGTCGACCTCGAGGACGAATCCGGGACGGGGCATTACTTCCTCCGCACGTTCTGCCGTAGGTCGAAGGCCACCTTCACCGCGCCGCGGCGGCCCGCCGCGGCGGCGTGGGCGATGGCGTCCTCGAAGTCGTCGATCGGGTAGGTGGCCGAGCACAGCCGCTCCAGCCGGCACGCGGCCGCGGTGTCGATGGCCAGCTCGAACGTGCGCCGCCGTCCGCCGTCGGGCATCGTCTCGGTGCCGTAGGTGTACGCGCCGACGAGCTGGGTCTCGCGGTGCCAGAGGCCGGTCAGGTCGACGGTGACCTCGGCCGGCATCCCCATCAGCACCACCCGGCCCCGCGGCCGGGTGAGGCGCAAGCAGACGGCGATCGAGTCGGCGGTGCCGACGGCGTCGATCGCCGCGTGCGCGCCGCTCGACAAGTAGTCGCCGACGACGTGGCAGCCCACCTCTCGGCGCACGGCGCGGGTGAGCTCGCCGGGGGCGACCACCTGGTCGGCGCCGAGGCTGCGGGCCAGTGCCTGCTGGTGGGGGTAGCGGGCGCCGACGACGATCCTCGCGCCGGGCACGTAGCGGCGCAGCCCGGCGACCGCGCAGAGACCCATCGTGCCTGCGCCGAGCACCGCGACGACGGGCTGCTCGCCACGTTGCGCCGCCGCGGCGACCTGCGCCCAGGTGGACAGGGCGGCGTGGATCCCACCCGCGGCCGGCTCGACGAGCAGTGCCTGCTCGTCGGGCATGTCGTCGGGCACGTCGTGCAGCTGGCTGTCGTGGGCGACGAGCTCGTCCGCCCAGCCGCCGCTCGTGGAGCTGCAGAAGCCGATCTGGATCCCCGGCTCCAGCGGGCCGGTGACGAGGTGCGCGTAGTCGTCGCCGTCACCAGGGGCCGCTCCGGGGAACGGCGGCTCGGCACCGCGTGCCTCGTGGCCGAGCACCGGCTCGATCACCACCCGGCGACCGTCGTCAGCGTCGCCGACCACCTCGTGCCCCGGCACGAAGGGGAACGAGATCCAGTCGTCGAAGTAGGTCGACGCGTGCCCCTCGACCGTCGACAGGTCGCTGCCGCAGATGCCGGTCAGGCGGGGACGCACCCGGTGCCATCCGTCGCCGGGCAGCGCCGGTGGCGCGATGTCGACCAGCTGCAGCGGTCCGACGCGTGCCGCGGTCGCCGGGCTGAGCGGGCTGACGAGGCGGGCGAGCGCGAACTTGGCCGGCCGGCGGGATACGCGCAGCGCCCTCATCGAGAGCCCCGACCGGTGAACCGCGACGCGGTGAAGCGACTCCGCTCACCCTCGCTCAACATCGGCCCGATCGGCAGCAGCGGCCGCGGCCCGCCGGATGCCTTCGACCAGTGCTCCACCAGCCAGCCGCGCTTTCGCGCGATCGCCGCCAGGCGGGTCTCGGGGTTCACCGCCACAGGGAAGCCGACGGCCTCGAGCAGGGGCAGGTCAGAGGTGCTGTCGGCGTAGGCGATCGACTCCTCGAGGAGCATCCCCTCGGCGGCGCAGTAGTCGGCGAGGATCTGGGCTCGGGTCTCGCCCGTCGGCGGTACCTGAGCCAGCTCTCCGGAATAGGTGCCGTCGGGCCTCACCGTCATCTCGGCGGAGATGATCTCGTCGAAGAGCGGACGCAACCCCGCCACCGCGAAGTCGAGGGCCCCCGTGATGAGGATCGTGCGGTGCCCGAGGGCGCGGTGCTCGCGGACCCGGCGCAACCCGGCCGGGAAGCTCTTCGTCATCACCAGCCTGGCGAGGAGCTCGGCCGCGTCCGTCTCGATCTGCTCCACCGGCGCGTCCTCGTAGCGGCGGTAGAAGTAGCGCAGGAAGTCGCCGCGGTCCTTGCGGTCCATTGCCAGCAGGCCCGGTGCCTCGCGCAGCGTGCGCAGCACGTAGCGCACGCGCTCTGGCCCGTTCAGCCGCCGCGTCGCGAGGAACGAGTAGCTCTCGACGACGTTCGAGGCGATGAGCGTGTTCTCCAGGTCGAACGCGGCGACGTGGCGCTTCGCATCGAGCACCTGGCGGCGCAACCGGTCGGCCCGGTCGACGCGGTGCTTGCCCGGCGTGGTCTTGACCCGCGCGTGCTGCACGATCGAGGGCAGGTGGACGGTGGTGATGTAGGTCGGCCAATGGACGGCACGGGGATCCAGGCAGAACGCCTCACGGTCCGCCGCGTCGAGCTCGTTCCAGACCGACATCAGGTTGTCGACCTGGTAGATCGCCTCGCACTCGGTGTACAAGCCGTACAGCTCGACGTACTCGAGGGCGCGTTCGATCTCGCCGCGCTTGTCCTCGAGCGTCGCCGAGAGCGACGCCTGCTTGCCGCGCAGCGGCAGCGTCTGCAGCGCGCGCTCCGCGCGAGCGATCGACTTCTGTGCCCGCTGGAGCTGGTTCTGGACCCGCCCCCGCCCGGGGAACTGCCAGTCCGGCACGACGATGGGCTGGCCATCCGAGTCGTACAAGGGGTGCTCGGTGAACCAGTCGTGGACGTTGTCGACGAGGGTGCGGTACTTGAGCGGGTTGAGCGAGCCGGACGCCGCCTGGGTGATGCGCGGCGCGCGCTCGGGCCCCAGCGCGGCGACGGCGATGATCGCGGCGACGACGAGGTCGACGGGGATGACGTCGACGGTGCCTTCTGGCACCCCGGGGAACTCCTTCAGCAGCCCGCGGGCGTAGGAGATGATCACCGGCTCGGCCATGCGGAAGCCGCGGATCCAACCGGGGAACGGCTCGGCCAGGGACGACTCGATGATCGAGGGCCGCACGATGCTGACAGGCACCGAGCCCTTCGACTCGACGAGCGCCTGCTCGCCGAGGGCCTTCGTGAACGCGTAGGCATCGGGCCAGCCCACGCTCGCCGCCCGTGAGCGCCCGGCCTCAACTAGGCGGTCCTTCACCCAGCGCTCACGGAGCTGCTCGGTCTTCGCGGCGAGCGCAGGCGCTCCGGCGGCGCCGAGCTCGGCGCGGGCTTCGGCGCGGAAGCGCTGCAGCTCGACCGGCGTGCGGCTCTCTGCCTCGGCGTCGCCGCGCAGGCGGCGCGCGGCGGCGACCTCGACGCGCCAGCGCAGCCCGAGGTCGAACGGTCCCTCGCTGACCAGCTCCTCCGGCGCGTTGCCGCGCCGGTTGCCGGCGACGTAGCAGGTGCTCACCGACACCATGTGGGGGAACGAGCCGTCGGCGTGGGGGCCGAGCTCGTTCAGCAGCTCGGCGATGCGCACCGGCCCGAGCAGGTTCACCTCGACCGCCCCGTCGAGCGGGGAGTCGAACGAGACGGTGGCCGCGGAGTGGATGACGAGATCGCACTCGGCGAGCACTGCGCGGTCCTCAACGGAGAGCCCGAGACCGTCGGTGCCGACGTCGCCGGTGATCGTGCGGATGCGCCGGGCGCACATCTCCTCGAACGACTCGTCGCCACCGGCGTGGCTCTCGCGCAGGCGGTCGAACGCGTTGTTCTTCAGGATCTCGCGCTTGACCCGATCGGCCGCCGTGGTGCGCTTGCCGGCGCGCACCAGCAGCACCAGCTCGCAGCCGGGCACGCCGCGCAGCAGGCGCTCGACGAGTGCAGTGCCGACGAAGCCTGTGGAGCCCGTGACGGCGATGCGCTTACCGGCGAGGGCCTCGGCGATCATCGAGCGAAGTTCTAGCACGTCCGTCTACCAAGTGGTAGAGAGACTGCAGGTCGAACCGATGCCCACCACCCTCGAACCGAGCCCGAGCACGCGCGAGCGCATCCTGCGGGCGGCCACCGACCTCTACGGCACGCGCGGCTTCGACGCGGTCAGCCTCGACGTGATCGCCGCCGAGGTGGGGGTGCGCAAGCAGACGCTGCTCTACTGGTTCCCGTCGCGCGACGAGCTGGTGCAGTCGGTGCTGGCGGAGACCGCGGCCGAGCTGGTCGTGGTCGTCGAGGCCGCGATCCGCGCCGCCCCCGACGATCCGCTCGCCCGCGTGGAGGCGGTGGTGCGGGCGGTGTTCCGCCCCGCGGTGCGCCGCCCGGCGCTGCTCGGCCTGGTGCGGGAGGTCAGCCGGCTGCCGGCGCCGCTCGCCGACGGGCTGACGCGCGAGCTGGCCCCACTCGTCGAGCGGGCCGTGACGTGGCTGCGCGCCGAGATGGAAGCCGGACGCGTGCGCCGCGGCGATCCCGGCCTCGTCGTGGCCCTGGCCTACGCGACGGTCACCGGCATCGCCACCGAGCCCGAAGCCCTGCGGGTGGTCGGCTGGCAACCCGACGCCACGGGCCTTCGCCACCTGCGCGCCGAGCTGCTCGCGTTCTTGCGCGCCGCCCTGGCCCCGTGAACCGCGTGATCCGTGCGTCGAGATCGGCGACCGCTCAGCGGCTCGTGGTGCGCCGCTTGCGGGCGTGGCGCTCCAGCGCGAGGCGCACGAGCTCGTCGATCAGGGCGGGGTAGCTCATCCCGGACGCCTGCCACAGCTTGGGGTACATCGAGATCGGGGTGAACCCCGGCATCGTGTTGACCTCGTTGCACAGGAACCCGCGGCCACCTTCTTCGTAGAAGAAATCGACGCGGGCGAGCCCGTCGCAGCGCAGCAGGGCGAAGACTTCGAGCGCGAGTGCCTGCACCTTCGCCGCTTCGTCGGGCGACAGCGGCGCGGGCACGAGCAGCTCGGCACCGTCGTCGACGTACTTGTCCTCGTAGTCGTAGAACTCGTTGCCCGGCACGATCTCACCGGGTACGGAAGCCCTCGGTCGGAGATCGCCGAGTACGGCCACCTCTATCTCGCGACCGGTGATCGCTTCTTCGATTACAACCCACTCGTCGTAGGCGAACGCGTCCTTCACCGCGGAGTCGAGCTCGTCGACGGTGCGCGCCTTCGACACGCCGACCGAGGAGCCCATGTTCGCCGGCTTCACGAACACGGGCATGCCGAGCGTCGCCGCGGCGGCCTCGAGCGACGCCGGGGAGGCGTCGTGCTCGTGCAGTGCCACCCAGCGCGCCTGGGGCACCCCGTGTCGGGCGAGCACGTCCTTCGCCATCGCCTTGTCCATGCCGAGCGCGGACCCGAGCACACCGCTGCCGACGTACGGCACCCCTGCCAGCTCCAGCAGGCCCTGCACCGTGCCGTCCTCGCCCATCGGGCCGTGGAGCAACGGCAACACGACGGTGGTCGACGGCAGCGGGGCGACGTCCGTGGACGCGCCGGACAGCGCGTGGGCCGGGGTCACGGCCTCGCCGGTGGCCTCGACCGTGGCGGGCAGGGAGCGTGCATCGGCGCCGGAGCCTTCCAGCGCGGCGACGGCGTGATGCGCGAGGTGCCAGCCGCCGTCGCGGTCGATGCCCACGGGGACGAGCTCGTAACGCTGCGGATCGCAGGCGCGCATCACGTGGAAGGCGGTCATGCAGCTCACGTCGTGTTCGGCGGACTGTCCGCCGAACAGCACCACCAGGCGTGTGCGTGCGGTGCTGCCCGCCTCTCCCGGCATGCGGGCGACGCTACTCGGGACACCTCCGGGCCGCGGCAAGGCTCACTACGATGGGCACGCGATGCCGACGAACTCCGATCCTCGCTTCATGACGCACCATGCGTTGCGCATCAAGGGGTTCGCGAAGGTCGAGGTCGTCGCCGAGCTCGCCGACCTCGACGTGACCGAGGTCCACCAGCACCTGCGTGACCTCGAGGCCGAAGAGCTCGCCGTCTTCCGTGAGGCCCGTGCGCTGTGGCAGCTAAGCCCGGCAGGGCGCGAGGCCCACCACGAGGCCCTCGCCGTCGACCTCGCCTCGGTCGACGTGGCCGCGCTCGGGGCGCCTTACCGCGAGTTCCTGACGGTCAACGATGCGTTCAAGACGCTCTGTGGCGACTGGCAGCTCCGCGACGGGGGCCCGAACGACCACGGCGACCGCGACTACGACCGCGCGGTCGTCGAGCGCCTCGTCGACCTGAACGACGGGGCCGTGCGCGTGGTCGGGGCGATGGCAGGCGTGCTCGGGCGGTTGTCGCCGTACGTCACCCGCCTGGACCGCACCTGCCTGCGCATAGTCGAAGGTGAGAACAACATGTTCACCGGTGTGATGTGCGGCTCGTACCACGACGTGTGGATGGAACTGCACGAGGACCTGATCCTTTCCCAAGGGATCGATCGGGCTGCCGAGGGGTCGTACTGATGCCGCGGTTCGGGCAGGTGCTGACGGCGATGGTCACCCCGTTCGACGCCACGGGAGCGCTCGACCTCGACGCCGCCCGCGACGTCGCGCGCTACCTGCAGGACAACGGCAACGACGGCCTCGTCGTCGCCGGCACCACCGGCGAGGCGCCGGTGCTCACCGACGACGAGCGCCTGTCTCTCGTCGCCGCGGTCGCGGAGGCGGTGACGATCCCGGTGATCGCCGGCACCGCCACCAACGACACCGCCCACAGCGTGCACCTCACCGCGCAGGCGGCCGCGCTCGGCGCCGCCGGGGTGCTGGTGGTGTGCCCCTACTACAACCGCCCGTCCCAGGCCGGCATCGCCGGGCACATCCGCGCAGTGGCCGGCGCGACGACCCTGCCGGTCGTCGTGTACGACATCCCGGTGCGCACCGGTCGCAAGGTGAACACCGCCACGCTGCTCGAGCTCGCGCACGACGTGCCGAACATGCTCGGGCTGAAGGACGCGGCGGGCAACCCGGGCGAGACCGCGCGGATCGTCGCGGCGGCACCGGCTGGCTTCGAGGTCTTGAGCGGCGACGACGCGATGACCCTGCCCCTCCTCGCGGTCGGCGCGGTGGGGGTGATCGGCGTGGCCACCCACTGGACAGGGCGTGAGCACCAGCGCCTGTTCGAACGCTGGCAAGCTGGTGACACCGCCGGCGCACGCGCGCTCAACGCCCAGCTCCTGCCGAGCTTCGCCTACGAGACCGGCGACGAAGCCCCGAACCCGATCCCGACGAAGGTGATGATGAACCTGCTCGATCTGAAGGTCGGCGAGTGCCGCTTGCCGATGGGCCCGCCGCCACCAGGCCTGGCGGACCGTGCCCGCGAGGTGCTCGACGGTCTGGAGCAGGCTCGACGTGGCTGATCCCGTCCGCATCGCGTTCCTCGGCGGCCTCGGCGAGATCGGCCGCAACTGCATGGTGATCGAGCAGGAGGACCGCCTGCTGCTCATCGACTGCGGGCTGATGTTCCCCGACGCCGACATGCACGGCATCGATCTCGTTCTGCCCGACTTCACCTGGCTGCGCGAGAACGCGCGACGGGTCGAGGCCTGCGTCGCCACCCACGGTCACGAAGACCACGTGGGCGGGCTCCACTTCCTGCTGCGCGAGCTCGAGTTCCCCATCTACGGCTCCGCGGTCACCCTCGGTCTCGCCCGGAGCCGCATCGAGGAGGCGGGCCTGCTCGGGCGTACCCGGCTGGTGACGGTCAAGGACGGAGAGCGCCTTCGGATCGGTCCCTTCGACGTCGAGTTCATCCCCGTCACGCACTCCGTCCCGCACGCGATGGCGGTGGCGTTGCACACCCCGCAAGGGGTGATCCTGCACTCGGGCGACTTCAAGATCGACCTCACCCCGGTAGACGGCCGGCGCACCGACCTCGCCCGGCTGGGTTCGCTCGCGTCCGACGGCGGTGTCCGCCTGCTGCTCGCCGACTCGACCAACGCCGAGGAGCGCGGGCACTCGCCGACGGAGAGCTCGATCGGCGCGGTGCTGCGCCAGCTCTTCGCCGACCACGCCGGCCGGCGCATCATCACCGCCAGCTTCGCCAGCCACATCCACCGCATCCAGCAGATCGCCGACGCCGCGGTCGCGTCAGGGCGCAAGGTGGCCACGCTCGGGCTGAGCGTGAAGAAGAACGTACGCATGGCTCGTGAGCTCGGGGTGTTCTCCATCGCCGACTCGTCGCTGATCGACATCGAACAGATCGACGACCACGCGCCCGGCGAGGTGTGCGTCATCTCCACCGGCAGCCAGGGCGAGCCGATGTCGGCCCTCGCCCTGCTCGCCCGCGGCGACAATCGCTGGCTGAAGGTCGGCGAGCACGACACGGTGATCCTCTCCAGCCACGCCATTCCGGGCAACGAGATGAACGTCAGCCGGGTGATCGACGGGCTGCTGAAGGCAGGGGCCGAGGTGGTCCACTCCGGTGTCGCCGACGTGCACGCGAGCGGTCACGCCCAGGCCGACGAGTTGAAGACCTACCTGTCGATCGTACAGCCGGAGTGGTTCGTGCCGATCCACGGCGAGTACCGCCACATGGTCGCGAACGCGAAGCTCGGACAGCTGATGGGTGTCGACCGGCGCAAGATCCTGCTGTGCGAGGACGGCGACGTGCTCGAGCTGAACGACGAGGGATTGACGCCGACGGGGCGGGTCCCGGCCGGCTACCTGTACGTCGACGGCATCGTCGGCGACGTGGGCCAGGGCGTGCTGCGTGACCGCCGGGTGCTCGCCGAAGAAGGCGTCGTCGTGGTCGTCGTGTCGGTCGACGTCGAGGCCGGCAAGGTGCTCACCGGCCCGGAGATCATCACCCGCGGCTGGGTGTACGCGCCGGAGGCGGAAGATCTGCTCGACGAGGCGTGCGAGGCGGTGTCGGCAGCGGTCGAAAAGGCGCTGCGTGAGGGTGTGCGTGACCCGGAGGGGTTGGAGCGCGACGTGCGCCGGGCCGCGGGCAAGTTCGTCAACGAGCGCACGAAACGCCGCCCGATGATCGTGCCCGTGGTGATGGAGGCCTGAGCCCCCTGGGCGCGGACTTGGCCGAAAGCGTCGACTTGCCCGAACGCTCGCGCGCCCCCTTGGTAGGTTGAGCCCCATGCCCACGTGGGGTCCCGACAAACGGCGCACCGCCCGCGCCAGCCGCACGCCGGCGGCCTCCAAGGTGTCCAAGGCGTCCAAGTCGCGCCAGGCGCAGCCGGCCGCCGCGGCGGGCAAGCGGGCCGCCGAGCCGCGCAGCGAGCTGCGCGAGGCCGTTCACGGGCGCGAAGACGAGCTGTGGGGCATCGCGCTCGTCGGCGCCGGCGTGCTCGCCGCGCTCGGGGTCTACCTGCGCCTCGCCGGTCCCCTCGGCAGAGCGGTGTCCACCGCGCTCGGGTGGCTCGCCGGACTGGGGCGGTTCGCGATCCCGGTGATCCTGGTCGGCGTCGGTGTGGCCCTCATCCGTGAGGGCCGCCACGCCGAGCGGACGCGCCTCGTGCTCGGCGGTGCGCTCGTCTCCGGCGCGGTGCTCGGCCTGCTGCACGTCGCCCGCGGGCCGAGTGGGCTGAGCGGCGTGTCCGAGCTGAAGCGTGGTGGAGGCTGGCTCGGAGCGCTGCTCGGTGTGCCACTCGTTGGTCTGCTCGGCACGGTCGGGGCCTCAGTGCTGCTCGTCGCGCTGGCCGTCGCCGGGCTGATGCTGCTCACGAAGGCATCGCTGCGCTCGATGGTCAGCACCGGCGGCCACGCCGTCGGCGGCGTCGTCGGGCCACTCAGTCGCCGTGCCCGCAAGGCGTTCGGCGACCTCGCCACCCTGTCGAGCGACCGCAACGGGCAAGCAGGTGGCTCTGGCGAGTTCACCGACGCCACGTGGCCGGCACCTCCGCCCCTGTACGACGCCGCGCTGGAAGACGACGCCTCGCCGCGCGGCGCCAAGGCCGGTGGCACGCGGGGCCGCAAGTCCTTACCCGCGCCGGTCGTGCCGGGCGAGCCCGGGGGCGAGCAAGGCGAGCTCGCGCTCGGGCCTGGCGCGGCACGCGGCCAGTGGGTGCTGCCGCCGGCGACGCTGCTCGTGCGCAGCGGCACCCAGACGATCGACCGCGCCGAGGTCGAGTCCCGCGGTCGCACGCTGGAGGAATCGCTCGCGTCGCACGGTGTCGAGACCAACCTCGCCGGCATGACCGTCGGCCCGACGGTGACGCGCTACGAGCTCGAGCTCGGCCTCGGCGTGAAGGTGGCCCGGGTGACCAGCCTGCAGCGCGACATCGCCTACGCGCTCGCGGCCACCGACGTGCGCATCCTCGCCCCCATCCCGGGTCGGTCGGCCATCGGCATCGAGGTGCCCAACCACACCCGCCAGCTCGTCTCCCTCGGCGACATCTTGTCGGCGCCCGAGGCCAAGCATGCGAACCATCCCCTCGACGTCGCGATCGGCAAGGACATCGCCGGGCGCGCGGTGTTCTTGAACCTGGCCACGACGCCGCACCTGCTCATCGCCGGCGCCACCGGCGCGGGCAAGTCGAGCGGGCTGAACTGCATCATCACCTCGCTCCTGATGCGCACCACCCCAGACCAGGTGCGCCTGATCCTCGTCGACCCGAAGCAGGTGGAGATGGGCCAGTACAGCCGGCTGCCCCACCTGCTCACCCAGCCGGTCACGAACCCGAAGAAGGCCGCCAACGCGCTGGCTTGGGCGGTGAAGGAGATGGAGCGCCGCTACGACGTGCTGTACGAGGTCGGCTTCCGCGACGTCACTGGCTACAACGCGGCCTTCGACCGCGGCGAGCTGCAACCCGAGCCCGGCTCCGACCGCCAGTTCGAACGGATGCCCTACATCGTGGTCGTCGTCGACGAGCTGAACGACTTGATGATGGTCGCCCAGCGTGACGTCGAGGAGAGCATCATCCGCATCTCCCAGAAGGCTCGCGCCGTCGGCATCCACCTGATCGTGGCCACCCAGCGCCCGAGCGTGAACGTGATCACCGGTGTGATCAAGGCGAACGTGCCCGCCAGGATGGCGTTCGCGGTGTCGAGCCTCACCGACAGCCGGGTGGTGCTCGACCAGAGCGGCGCCGAGAAGCTCGTCGGCAAGGGCGACATGTTGCTGCTCCCCGGCAACTCCAACGTCGCCCAGCGCATCCAGGGCTCGTGGGTGTCCGAGGAAGAGGTGCGCAAGGTCGTCGCCCACTGGCGCCGTCAGGCTCCCGAGGTGCAGTACGTGTCCGGCGTCGAGGAAGGCGGCGAGACGGCGCAGAGCGCGTTCGCCGACACGATCACGGCCGGCGGCGCCGACTCCGAGGACGAGGTGCTGCTGAAGCAGGCGATGGAGCTCGTCGTGCGCAGCCAGCTCGGCTCCACCTCGATGTTGCAGCGCAAGCTGAAGGTCGGCTTCGCGCGCGCCGGCAGGCTGATGGACGAGCTCGAGCAGCGCGGTGTGGTCGGGGCGAGCGAGGGCTCGAAGGCGCGGGCGGTGCTGATGTCGATCGAGGAGTTCGAGCTGCTCCACGAAGCCGAGGGCCGTTGACCGGTGGCATGATCCTGTGATGGCCCACGCAGGACTGATTGAGATCGCATCGGGACTGAGCTTCCCCGAAGGCCCTATCGCGATGGCAGACGGCAGCATCGTGCTCGTCGAGATGTTCGGCAAGCGCCTCACGCGGGTGCGCCTCGACGGCACGAAAGAGACGATCGCGGAGATCGAGGGCGGCCCCAACGGCGCGGCGATCGGCCCTGACGGCGCGGTGTACCTGTGCAACAACGGCGGCAGCTTCACGCCGGTCGACCTGGGTGGGCTCGTGCTGCCCGGCCCGTTCGACCCCGACCGCTACATCGGCGGGCGCATCCAGCGCGTCGATCTCGCGAGCGGTGCCGTGACCGACCTGTACACCGAATGCGACGGCCGGCCACTACGCGGCCCGAACGACCTCGTCTTCGACGCCCACGGCGGCTTCTACTTCACCGACCACGGCATCCGTGACCGGGAGGCGAGGACGAGCGACATGACCGGCATCTACTACGCGCTGGCCGACGGCTCCTCCATCACCGAGGTCGTCTTCCCCTGCGATCAACCGAACGGCATCGGGCTCGCCCCCGACGGGTCCAGGCTGTACTGGGCCGAGACGCACACCGGGCGGGTGTTCCAGCGTGACGTCGTCGCCCCCGGACAACTCGCCGAGGTGGGTCTCGTCGACCCGAGCGGGGTGCTCTGCGGGCTGCCCGGCTTCCAGCTGCTCGACTCCCTCGCCGTCGACGGTGCCGGCAACGTGTGCGTGGCGACCCTCGTCAACGGGGGGATCACCGTCATCTCCCCGGCTGGCGAGATAATCGAGCACATCGCCACCGACGACCTGCTGACGACGAACGTCTGCTTCAGCGCGGCCGGTGGGTGCACGGCCTTCATCACCGTCTCGGCCACCGGCAGGCTGTTGTCGATGCCTTGGGCCTTCGCCGCGCCGCAGCTCGCCTACACCGCCTGAGCCGAAGGCCGCGGGGGATAGCCTCCCGGCCGTGCCCCAGCGCTTCTACCTCGAAACCCTGGGCTGTCCGAAGAACCAGGTCGACTCCGACAAGCTCGCCGGCACGATGCTGGCCGACGGCCTCGTCGGTACCGACGACCCCGAGCAGGCTGACCTGGTGGTGGTCAACACCTGCGCCTTCATCGCGCAGGCGCGGCAGGAGTCGATCGAGGTCATCTTGGCCCTCGACGACCGGCGTAAGGACGGTGCGCGCCTCGTCGTCACCGGTTGCATGGCCGAGCGCTACGGGACCGAGCTGGCCGACGCGCTGCCCGAGGTGGACCTCGTCGCCGGCTTTGGCGTGCCGGTGCAGGGGCGCACGCTGATCCCCGTCACCGCCGCGCCGGTCCCCCTCCTCGACCTGCTCAACCTGCCCCGGCCCCGGGCGAGCGCCCCCTGGGCCTACGTGAAGATCGCCGAGGGCTGCGATCGCACGTGCGGGTTCTGCGCCATCCCCAGCTTCCGCGGGCCCCAGCGCAGCCGCGACGTGGCGAGCATCCTCGACGAGGTCGACGCGCTCGGGGCGCGCGAGATCGTGCTCGTCGCTCAGGACCTCGCGAGCTACGGCAAGGATCGGCCTACCGAGCTCGGCGCCGGCAGCATCGTTCCGCTCGTGCACGCGGTCGCCGAGCGGGCCGACTGGGTACGCCTGCTCTACCTGTACCCGAGCGATCTCTCCGACGAGCTGATCGATGCCATCTGTGCGACAGGCGTGCCGTACTTCGACCTGTCCCTCCAGCACGTCTCCAAGCCGCTGCTGCGCCGGATGCGCCGCTGGGGCGACGGCGAGCGGTTCGCGCGCCGCATCGCCGACATCCGCCGGCGGCAGGTCGACGCCGCGTTCCGCAGCAACTTCATCGTCGGCTATCCGGGGGAGACCGAGGCCGACCACGACGAGCTGCTCGCGTTCGTCGAGCAGGCCGAGCTCGACTGGTGCGGCTTTTTCGCATACTCGGCCGAGGAAGGCACGTATGCCGCCGGGCTCGACGCGCAGGTGCCCGAGGGACTGGCCGGCGAGCGCCTGGCCGAGCTGCGCGAGCTGCAGGACGGCATCACGGCGCGCAAGCGTGATCAGTTGATCGGCTCCACCGTCAGGGTCCTCGTCGACGAGCCGGGTACCGCGCGCAGCCACCGCGAGGCCCCCGAGATCGACGGCGTCGTCGAGGTGCCCGAGATCCTCGCTGTCGGGTCGTTCCACGAGGTGGTCGTCCGCAGCGCGCTCGGCACCGATCTGGTCGCCGAGCCCGTGGCCGCGGTGGCGGAGCGAGGTCGCTGATGGCCGTCGACCCGAACGCGTTCGCGACGTGGGCCAACGCGGTCACCGTCGGCCGTGTGCTCGTCGCCCCGCTGCTGTTCGTGATCATCCCCAACGACGACGGCGGATCGTGGCCGTCGTTCCTGCTGTGGTTCGTGCTGTGCTCCAGCGACTTCGTCGACGGTTACCTGGCCCGGCGCCACGGCACCACCCGCTCGGGCGCGTTCCTCGACCCCCTGGCCGACAAGGTGCTGGTGCTCGGGGCGATGTTCACCCTCGTCAGTCGCGAGGTGTTCTGGATCGTCCCCGTGCTGATCATCGCCACCCGCGAGGTGGCGATCAGCGTCTACCGGGTGCTGGTCGGCGCGAAGGGGGTCAGCGTGCCGGCGAGCCGCCTCGCCAAGGTGAAGACCACCGTGCAGCAGTTCGCCGTCGCGTTCGCACTGATGCCGTTGACCGCGCGCGACGCGACCTGGCTTTGGCAGTCGTTGCTCTGGCTCGCCGTGGTACTCACAGTCGTCAGCGGCGTGCACTACCTGTGGCACGCCCACCGTGGCGTGGTCGCCATCGAGCAGAACGTCTGATGCGCTGCGACGTCGTCGCCGTCGGCACCGAGTTGCTCCTCGGCCAGATCGTCGACACGAACTCGGCCTGGATCGGCGAGCGCCTCGCCGCGCACGGGATCGACTCGCTGCTGCAGGTGAAGGTCGGCGACAACCGCGCCCGGATCGTCGACGTGTTGCGCAGGGTGCTCGCCGACGCCGACGCGGTGGTCGTCTGCGGTGGCCTCGGGCCGACCCACGACGACCTCACCCGCGACGCGATCGCAGAGCTGATGGGGGCCGAGCTGGTCCCGGACGTTGAGGTGGCCGATCGCATCCGCGAGCTGTTCGCGCGCCGCGGCCGGCAGATGCCGGAGAACAACCTGCGCCAGGCACTGGTGCCCGTCGGCGCCACCGTGATCCCCCAGACGAGGGGGACGGCTCCGGGTTTGATCTGCCCGGTCGGCGACAAGGTGGTGTACGCCGTCCCCGGCGTGCCCCACGAGCTGTACGACATGGTGGAGCGCGCGGTGCTGCCCCACCTCGACTCACGCGAGGCCGAGGGCTCGGTGATCGTGAGCCGCGTGCTGCGCACCTGGGGCGAGAGCGAAAGCGGCCTCGGCGAGCGGCTCGACGAGGTGATCTCCAGGCTGGAGGAGGAGGGCACACCGACGCTCGCGTTCTTGGCCAGCGGGTGGGAGGGGTTGAAGATCAGGCTCACCGCGAAGGCCCGCACCCGTGAAGCGGCAGAGGAGCTGATCGACCGCTGGGACGCCGAGGTGCGCCGCCACGTCGGCCAGTTCGTGTTCGGCGCCGACGACGACACGATGGAGTCCGTCGTGCTCGACCTGATGCGCCGCCGCGGCGTCACCCTCGGCCTGGCCGAGTCGGTGACCGGAGGCCTCGTCGCCGGCCGGCTGACGTCTGTGCCGGGTGCGAGCGACGTGCTGCGCGGGGCGATCGTGTCGTACGCGAGCGAGGTCAAGCACGATCTGCTCGGCGTCCCCGAGGGACCGGTGGTCAGCGAGGCTGCAGCGGCCGCGATGGCCACGGGTGCCCGGCGTGTGCTGAGAGCCGACGTCGGTCTCGCGCTCACCGGGGTGGCCGGCCCCGCCGAGCAGGACGGGATGCCCGTCGGGATGCTGTGCGTGGGCATCGCGTCCGGTGACGGGCCGGCGCTCACCTCGACGCTGCGCCTTCCCGGCCAGCGCGAGCAGATGCGCCAGATGGCGGTGATCTCGGCACTCGACCTGCTGCGCCGCCACCTGCTCGCCGGCGGTTGAGTTGAACCGGGTGTTCGTCGCCGTCTGGCCCCCGGCCGAGGTGCGCCGGATGCTCGCTGCACTGGAGCGTGACGAACGTGTTGGCATCCGCTGGACCACGCCGGCCGAGTGGCACGTGACGCTCGCGTTCCTCGGCGACGTCGATCCCGGCCAAGTCGCCTCGGCCCTCGCCGGGCTTGCCCACCCGCCGGCCACCGCGCGCTTCGAGGCAAAGGTGGGCAGGCTCGGCCGCGACGCCCTCGTCGTGCCCGTCGCCGGCCTCGATCTTCTCGCCGCCGAGGTGCGCCGATGCGTCGGCGGACTCGCGCAACGGTCGTTCGACGGGCGGGCGTTCCACGGCCACCTCACCCTCGCCCGCGTCAAGCGGCCCGGTGCTTGCAGCCTGACGGGCGAGGTGCTGGAGGGGGAGTGGCGGGTGAACGAGGTGACCGTGGTGGGCAGCCGGCTGCACCCCGACGGCCCCCGCTACACGGTGACGGCGACGATCCCGCTCACCGCGCCGGCCGCCCGCTGACGATTCCCGAGGCGTGATCCCCGAGCCGATGTCGGCGGACCCCACTGCCTAGGCTGCACGGGTCATCGGACGTTCTGGGGAGGATGGGGATGAGCGACCACGGGGTTGGGCCGGGTTCGACCGCGGTTCCCACGATCGACCGCGAGGCGCTTCGTGAGAAGTACCGCGAAGAGCGCGACAAGCGGCTGCGGCCCGACGGCAACGAGCAGTACCTGCAGCCGACCGGCAAGTTCGCCCACCTCCTCGACGACCCCTACGTGGAGCGCACCGAGCGCGACCCGTTGTCCGACGAGGTCACCGTCGCCGTCATCGGCGGCGGCTTCTCTGGCCTGGTCACCGGGGCCCGGCTCAAGCAGGCCGGCATCGACGACGTGCGCATCATCGAGGGCGGCGGCGACTTCGGCGGGGCGTGGTACTGGAACCGCTACCCGGGTGCGATGTGCGACACCGCGGCGATGGTGTACCTACCTCTGCTGGAAGAGACCGGGCACATGCCGAGCATGAAGTACGTGTTCGCGCCGGAGATCTTCGAGCACGGTCGGCGCATCGCCCGCACGTTCTCGCTCTACGACGACGCCCTCTTCTCCACCCAGGTGACGAAGTTGGAGTGGGACGAGCAGGCGTCGCGCTGGATCATCCACACCGACCGCGGCGACGCGATCAGGGCACGCTTCGTCACGATGGGCACCGGGCCCTTGCACCGCCCGAAGTTGCCTGGCATCCCCGGCATCGAGACCTTCGCCGGCCACACCTTCCACACCAGCCGCTGGGACTACGCCTACACCGGTGGCGACACCAACGGCGCGCCGATGTCGAACCTCGCCGACAAGCGCGTCGGCATCATCGGCACCGGTGCCACGGCCGTGCAATGCATCCCTCACCTCGCCCGCGACGCGCAGGAGCTGTACGTGTTCCAGCGCACGCCTTCGTCGATCGACGTGAGGAACAACCACGCCATCGACCCGGAGTGGTTCGCGACGCTCGGCCCGGGCTGGCAGCAACGGTGGCTCACCAACTTCGCCACGCTGCAGACCGGTGGTTTCGCCGACGAGGACCTGGTGCAGGACGGCTGGACCGACATCTCCAAGCGCATTCGCGACCGGATGATGGCCGACATCGCCGCGGGCGCCGAGTTCGGGCCGGAGGCGATGCTGCGCGCGTACGAGGACAGCGACGACGAGAAGATGACCGAGATCCGCGCCCGCGTCGACGAGGTGGTCCGTGACCCCGCCACCGCCTCGGCGCTAAAGCCCTGGTTCCGCCAGCTCTGCAAGCGGCCCTGCTTCCACGACGAGTACCTGCAGGCCTACAACGTGGCGTCCACCCACCTCGTCGACACCGACGGCTTGGGAGTGGAACGCATCGACGAGACCGGGGTGTGGGTGGCCGGCGTGCACTACGAGCTCGACTGCATCGTGTTCGCTTCAGGGTTCGAGGTGGGCACACCCGCCGCCCGGCGTTCGGGGTTCGAGACCTACGGACGCGACGGGCTGACGCTCTCGGAGAAGTGGTCAGGGGGCATGCAGAGCCTTCACGGCGTCCACGTGCACGGCTTTCCCAACCTGTTCGTGGTCGGGCCGAGCCAGGGCGCCAACCTGATCTCCAACATCACCCAGAACCTGACCGAGGCCGGCACCACGATCGCGGCGATCATCAACCACGCGCTGGACGAAGCCGCCGACGAGGTGGAGGCCACCGCCGCGGCGGAGCACGACTGGGTGGCGATGCTGGAAGGCAGCCCGCGGGCATTCCTCGGCAGCCCCGAGTGCACACCCGGGTACTACAACAACGAAGGCGGCCCGATCGGGCGGCGGGAGCGGCTGAACTCGAGCGGCTATCCCGACGGCCCGGTGGCGTACTGGCAGTACCTCGACCGCTGGCGCACGTCGGGCGAGTTCGCCGGCCTCGAGTTCCGCGCCGGTCGCTTCAGCTAGGGCTGGCGACGAGCACCGGGATGCGGCGCTGCGTCTTGGCCTGGTACTCGTCGTAGTTGGGGAACACCGCGGCCGCTCGTTGCCACCAGGCGTCGCGTTCGTCGCCCTCGACCTCACGCACGGTCACCGGGAACGGCGCCGGGCCGTCCTGGATGGTGACCTCCGTCGGGTTGTCGACGAGGTTCTTGTACCAGACGGGGTTGTTCGGCGCGCCGCCCATCGACGCAACCAGCGCGTACTCGCCCTCGTGCTCGACGCGCATCAGCGCGATCTTGCGCAGGTTTCCCGAACTACGGCCGCGCATCGTGACGACGACGATCGGGATGCCGGTGTCGAGCAACGTGTTCGCCTCGGTGCCCCCGGAGCGCTCGTAGGCCGCCACCTGGTCGCGGACCCATTCGAAAGCGCTCGGTACGTATTCACCCTCTAATGCCATGTCCCGAAGATAGCTGCGCGATCTTCGCTTTCCGGGTTGACGAGACGAACATACGTTCGTATACTGTGTTCATGGAACCCGCAGTTGGGGTTGTAGGGGTCGAGGAAGAGGCGCTGGCGGCCTTGAACGCCGGTGTCGATGCACTCTCTCGCCTCGACCTCGTCGAGCTCTCTGACGACAGATTGCACGCGTTGACCGTTGCGGTACAGCGCTGCACCGCCCGGTTGGGTGTGGCCCGCGCCGCGATGGTCCGCCGCTGGGATACACGTGGGGTGTGGGCCGCAGACGGGTCGCGCAGCCCCGCCCACCGCCTGGCCCGAGAGACGAACACCTCAACGCACTCGGCGCGGGTGGAGCTCGCTCGGGCGCGGGATCTTGCCGTGATGACGAAGACCGCAGCGGCGATCGAGGCCGGTCGGTTGTCGTTGGATCACGTGTACCTGTTCGCCAGGGCGCGCAAGGAACCCTGCCAAGCGGCGTTCGCCGACAGCGAGGAATGGCTCGTCGACCAATGCGCCCGGTTGCCGTTCCCCGACGCCGAACGGCTCGTCCGCTACTGGCGCCAACGCGCCGACGCCGCCGCGGCGGAGGACGAGGCCGAGCGCAACGAGAGCGCCAACGCGTTGCACGCGTCGGCGACCTTGGACGGCACGGTGGTGATCAACGGTCAACTCGACGCGATATCGGGGGCGGTGTTCACCAACGAACTCAACCGCTTGGAACGCCAGTTGCTGCTGGCCGACAAGGCGCAACTGGTCGTGAGAACCGTGACGCAGCGGCGGGCGGCGGCGTTGGTGGAGATGGCCAAACGCTCAGCCGCGTCCAAGACCGGCCGCCAACGACCACTTGTCACCGTGCTCGTCGGCGACGAAACCTTGCGGCACATGTGTGAGCTGTCCAACGGCACCGTGATCACCCCCGGCCAAGCAGCCGGACTGGTCAACGACGCACTAGTGGAATCGGTGATCTTCGACAACAAGACCACCGTCATCGCCGTCACCCACAAACGCCGCTTCACCGGCGCCCTACGCCGCGCGATCGAAGTCCGTGACCGCCGCTGCCAACACTCCTCGGGCTGCTACCAGAGCGTGGAGCGTTGCGACGTCGACCACATCACGCCCTGGCGCGACGGCGGGCAGACCAGCCAGTTCAACGGGAGGCTGCTGTGCGCCTTCCACAACCGCCACCCCGACGTCAGCGACCACCACCAGGTCAAACCCCAACCCGTGAGACCGATCGACGACCTCGACCGCCTCCGCGCCCTCATCCGCTGGCGCAACCAACAAGCCCAAGCCGCCGAAGACGCAGCCAACGAAGAAGCGAACGACGGCGACAGCGATGACGGTGACGAGGGTGGCGGCGAGCAGTCCGCGTGGTGATCAGGAGTCGATGCTCGACAAGCAGAAGAAGGCGCCGGTCGGGTCGGTATACGCACCGAGGTGTCCGTAGGGGGTGTCGTGCGCCGCGGTCACCTCGGTTCCCCCGAGCGCCAACAGCCTCGCCGCCGTCGCGTCGACGTCGTCGGAGGCGAAGTAGATCTGCCACATCGAGGGGATCTCCGGCGCGAGCGACGCGGCGTCCATGATGCCTGCTCGCGCGACTTCGCTCTCGCCGAGCGTGGTGTACCTGAACTGATCTGTGTCGCTCAGGGTGTGCAACTCCCAGTCGAACGCGTCGCGGTAGAAGGCGAGCGAGCGCTCGTAGTCCTTCGAGAGCGACTCGAACCAGATCGGCGTGCCGTGCTCGGCGAGCAATTCGGTTCCGGCGAAGTCCGCGCTCTGCCACACCGACACCACCGCTCCGGCCGGGTCGGCGACCACCATCATCGAGCCGCTGGTGTCGATCTGCATCACCGGCACGACGATGGTCCCACCGGCGGCTTCCACGCGGCGGGCCGTGGCGGCGATGTCCGACGAAGCCAGGTAGACGTTCCAGGAGTCGGGGAACTCGGCTTCCTGCTTGGCCATCACGCCGGCGACGACGGCTCCGCCGAGGGACGCGAGGTGGTAGCTGCCCCCCTCGTCGTTGCTGGCGTCTTCGAACTCCCAGCCGAACAGCTCTCCGTAGAACGCCAACGCTCCGTCGACGTCGGAGGTCATCAGGTCGATCCAGCACGGCGCCCCGGCCGGGCGTGGGGTGGTCCTCGGCATGGCGCGTCCTCGATTCGTCGGGAGATGTCCAACGTAACCGCGCCGGTGCATACCTCTCGACGGGTATCTTGCGCGCGCCTCGCCTCCGTAGCTCAGCTGGACAGAGCGGCGGACTTCTAATCCGTTGGCCGCAGGTTCGAATCCTGCCGGAGGCACACGTCGGGCTCAGGGGGTCCGGCAGCGGTCAGTCGCTGGCGCGTTCCGGCAGCGGGACCACGACCGTCGCGCGGGTAGCGCTCTGGAGCATCCACGTGGTGGTCGATCCGAGCAGCATCGCGGCGAGTCTGCCTCGACCACGCGCACCGAGCACGACGAGGTCGGCACGCGTGGATGCGTCCAGGAGGGCAACGCGGGCATCGGCAATCACGAATGAGTGGTCCGCGCGGTTGTCCGGGTCAAGCTCGCCCATATGGGTCCGGAACTCTGCCTCGGTGGCTTCGACCTCGACCGGGAACCGCTCACGGACCAAGTCCGGAGCGAGCCATGGGGCAATCCCGAGTGCGTCGAGAATGGTGATTGCCGCGTCGGGTTGGGCGAACCCGAGCGCCCACTGCGCTGCTGTCCGCGCGTTCGCCGAAGCGTCATAGCCGACCAGAATGCGGCGGGCAGGTCCGAGCGGCGCCTCCATCGCGATCACCGCAACGGGCGCGACGCTGTGCGACACACAGCGCTGACTGACCGACCCGAGCACCAGTCCCGTGACACGGCCGAGCCCGCGCGCTCCGACGACGAGCAGATCAGCCTCACGACTGGCCTCAATCAGTACGTCTGCCGCTGACCCTTGGGCGATTCGGGCCTCGACCTCCACGCCGTCGCGCGAGAGCTTTGTCGCGAGCGCTTCGGTAGAGCGCCGTAACTCGGACTCGAGGTCCGACCAATCTGGCAGAACGGCCATGCTGGACATCGCACCCATGGGGACAATCGGGAGCGTCCACGTCGCGAGTACGACGATGCGCACGTCGCGTCCGACGGCTTGATCGATCGCCCACTCAGCAGCGTGCCGCGCGTTGTCCGATCCGTCCACGCCCACAATCCATGTCGATGTCATTCGCCCATCATGCTCGTGTGCCCCGGGTTCCGCGCGGTCAGCTTGCTTGATCGCGGGCGGTGTGGTGGGCGTGACGGCGCTCGTACTCGATCGGGCTGAGCATCCCGAGTGATGAGTGCCGGCGTCGCCGGTTGTGGAAGATCTCAAGGTACTCGAAGATCGCGTTGGCCAACTCGAGCCTGGTGTTCCATCGCTTGCGGTTCAGGAGCTCGACTTGCATCCGCGCCCAGAATGACTCCATCTGGCCGTTGTCGTAGCAATCGCCGATCGATCCCATTGATGGGACGAGCGCTGAGTCGAGCGCTCGCCTGGTGAAGGCCCACGACGTGTATTGCGTTCCGTGGTCGGAGTGGATCACGACGCCCTCGGCTTGGCGGTTCTCGATCGCCATCCCGAGCGCGTTGACGACGAGGTTGGCGGTCTGGGAGCTGTCGATCGCCCAGCCCACGACTCGGCGGGAGAACGCGTCGAGCACGACCGCGCAGTACACCTTGCCCTCGCGGGTGCGGTGCTCGGTGATGTCGGTCAACCACAGCCGGTTCGGCTCGGTCCGGGCGAAGTCCCGGTTCACGAGATCCTCGGCGGTCGGCGTGTTCGGGATCTTGCGGAACCTCGGCCGGCCCGGAAGACCGGCGAGACCGAGGCGGCGCATCACTAGCTCGACGGTGCAACGAGCGACTGTCATCTGGCGGCCGAGCACGAGCTCAGCGTGAACCCGGCGCGCCCCGTAGGTCTGGCGGGACTCTTCGTGCACAACGCGGATGACGTCGGCGAGGATCGCGTGGCGCACACTGCGCGCCGACGGCGTGCGAGTGCGCCAGGCGTAGAACCCCGACACCGACACACCGACGACCCGGCACGCCACTTCGGCAGGGAGGTGCTCGCTCACGATCTGGGCGACGACCTCCCATCTCCTTTTGGGTCGGCCTGCGCCTTCAGCAGCTCGTTGGCCCGCGTGGTCACGGCCAGCTCGGTCTCCAGCTCGCGGATCCGCTTCCGAGCTGCTGCGAGTTCCGCCGACTCCGCCGTCGTCACACCAGCACGCAGCCCGCGATCGATGCGGTCCTGGTTCCGCCAGTTGTAGATCGTCTGGTCCGACACGCCGAGCTGCTCGGCGATCTCGACGACCGGCCTGCCGGCCTCGATCAGATCAAGCACCTTGCGACGGAACTCGACCGGGTACCTCCTCGGCACGATGACCTCCTCATCAGTGCCCGAGATTCAAGTACGCCGATCGCGCGATCACCGGGGCAGACCATCGACCGTGGCAGCGTCCCTGGACAACGACAGCGGTGATGACCAGACGGGCTATCGACACCGGCAACGGTCGCCGCCGGACCCGCCCCGAGCTCAGAAGACGAGGGCCGCCACGAAGGCTGCGTAGACCGCGCCGGCCGCTATCGCTGTGGCTTGGTAGGCGCGGCGGGGTGCTCCCAGCGCGATCAGCAGTGCCGACACGGCCAGCAGCGCCCACACGGCCGAGTGGCCGTACCGCAAGACGGCCTTGCCGATCCCGGTTTCGTCGCTTGCCTCGGACGGGACCACGAACCACCACACCACCGCGAGCGCCAGGCAAAGGCCCGCCGCGGCCAATCCGATCGGCAGACGGTGCTTCACTTGGCGGCGAGGCGCTTCCTCATCCAGGTCTGTTCGTGCTCGACGGCGCGGCGGGTGTCGCCGGCGACGAAGTCGGCGATCTTGCCGCCGATCAGGGGCACCTTGCACTCCACCGTGACGTGGGTGTCGTTGGCACACGCCTTCGCCCCCTTCGGGGTGAGGTGCAGCGTGCCGCGGATGTGCACCGGCGAGCCCTTGGCCTCGACCGCGAAGGTCCCCTCGCGGGCTCCCTTCGCGTCGGGGGCCCGCCAGTGGTCCGTCTGGGTCACCGCCTGGCGCGGCGAGAGGACCTTCTTCGCGAAGCCGGGGAGCTCCAGCGGGACGATTCGCCGGGTGACGATCATCACGCTGCCGTCGTCGGCCTCGGTGCGGTCGATCAGCTCCACGTCCTCTTGCCCGAGCGCCTCGTACTTGGCGCGGATCGCGTCGAAGTCGGTGAGCACGGCGAACACGCGGTCAGCGGCGTGCTGGTAGGTGTGGGTGGCTGTGATCTCCATCGGCCCTCCGGTCGATCGTCGGTTACGGGTTCAGGTGAGGATCTGCACGATGCGGCGCCCGCTCAGCTCGTCCAGGTCGATGCCGACCCAACCGGGCGGATCGGTCAGTGCCCATGGTCGCAGGTCGAGCTCGGGTAGGTGTCCGGTGGCCATGTACTCCTCCAGCCCGCGGGCCCGCCCGCGCCCCATCACGCTCCACCCGGCGTGGTAGCCGGGGTCGAGCGAGTCGACCTCGAACGCCACCCGCCGCGAGCGGATGGCGCGGTCGAACCACGATCCGGCAGCGGTGCGGACGACGACCAGGCGCTGCACCAGCGCGAAGTGGACGGGGAGCACCACCGGGCCGTCGACGTCTTCGAACGCGACGCGTCCGACGTGTTGGGTGTTGATCAGCCGGAGGCACTCGGCGGGTTCGAGCTCTTGCAGAACGGTGTGCGAATCCAGGTGCATCGCGCGTGCCTCCCTTCGCGGCCGTCGACCCTCGGCGTCGAGGGTCGCACCGAGTGACCGGGCGGGCCAGGGGCGATGGTCCCGACGTGCGGGTCGGGTGCGGATTCGGCCGGGTCTGCCTCTATCCTCGATCGACGGGCAAGGGCGACCACACGAGGTGCACGGCGTGAAGTTCAAGAAGGGCGACACCGTCATCTATCCCCAGCACGGGGCGTGCATCGTGCAGGGAACCAAGAAGATGACGATGTTCGACGAGGTGCAGGACTATCTCATCCTGCGGACGGTCATCAACGAGATGACGCTCTCCGTGCCGGTGGCCAAGGCCGACGAGGTCGGGGTGCGCCCGCCGGTGTCGCCCGACGAGCTCGAAGACCTCGTCGCCGTGCTCGCGAAGGCCGATCCGCGCGTGCCGTCGAACTGGAGCCGCCGCTTCAAGAACCACCAGGAGAAGCTGAAGAGCGGCGACGTCTACCAAGTCGCCGAGGTGGTCCGGAACCTGGCGGCGCGCAACCGTGACGCCTCGCTTTCCGCCGCCGAGCGCACGATGTACGAGCGGGCGCGGATCAACCTGATCTCCGAGATCGCTCCGGCTCTGAAGGTGTCGTCGGAGGAGGCAGAGCGCTACCTCGACGACGCTCTGGCGAAGGGCGTGCTGAGGGCTCCGAAGGAGACCAAGAAGAAGGCCTGAGCGCTGGCGTAGGGTCGGTGCCACCATGGGTGCGCGGATCCACGTCAGCCGGGAAGAGCTCGAGGTCAAGATCTCCGCGGGCGAGATCGACACCGTCGTGATGGCCTTCCCCGATCTCTACGGCCGTCTCGTCGGCAAGCGCACGACCGGGAGGTTCTTCCTGGAACAAGTCGCCGACGCCGGCACCGAGAACTGCGACTACCTGATCGCCTGCGACGTCGACAACGAGCCCGTGGCCGGGTACCACTTCGCCAGCTACGAGCAGGGCTACGGCGACATGGTGGCCAGGGCCGATTGGGAAACGGTGCGCATCACCCCGTGGGTGCCGAAGACGGCGCTCGTGATGTGCGATCTCCTCGACGTGCACACCGGTGAGCCGATCGAGGTCGCGCCGCGCACCGTCTTGCGCCGCCAGGAGCAAGCGGCGGCCGCCCTCGGGTACGTGGCGTTGGTGGCGAGCGAGATCGAGTTCTTCTTGTTCCGCGACAGCTACGCCGAGGCGTTCGAACGCGGCTACCGCGATCTGCGGCCGCACTCACCGTGGGTGCAGGACTACCACGTGCTGGCGACGACGCTCGACGAGTACGTCATCGGCGACATCCGTCGGGGCTTGGAGGCGGCCGGGGTGCCGGTGGAGTTCTCGAAGGGGGAGGCCGGACGGGGACAGCACGAGATCAACCTCGACCACACCACGCCGGTCGAGATGGCCGACCGCAACCACGTGTACAAGACGGCGGCCAAGGAGATCGCCGCCGCCCACGGTCGCAGCGTGTCGTTCATGGCGAAGTGGTCGATGGCCGACACCGGCTCGTCGTGCCACGTCCACTCCAGCTTGTGGGACCTCTCCGTCGGCGAGGCGCTCTTCGACGGCGGTGAGGGCGCACCGGAGGGGATGAGCGACCTGTTCCGCCAGTACCTCGCCGGCCTCGTCGCCACGGCCCGGGAGTTCTCCTTGCTGTGGGCGCCGACCGTCAACAGCTACCGGCGCTTCCAGCCCGGCTCGTGGGCGCCGACCGGCGTCGGCTGGGGCCTCGACAACCGCACGCTCGGCTTCCGGGTGGTCGGCCACGGCGCGTCGAAGCGCGTCGAGTGCCGCATCCCCGGCGCTGACGCGAACACCTACCACGCGTTCGCGGGCACCATCGCGGGCGGCCTGTACGGCATCCGCCACGGGCTGGAGCTGGGTGAGGCGTTCGCCGGCAACGGCTACCTCGCGACCGACATCGAGCGCGTCCCGGCGACGTTCGTCGAAGCGATCGAGCTGTGGGAGCGCAGTGACGCCGCCCGCGAGTGCTTCGGCGACGAGGTGCACCACCATCTGCTGACCATGGCCCGTGCCGAGTGGCAGGCATTCAACGGCGCGGTCACCGACTGGGAGTTGCGCCGCTACTTCGAGCGCATCTGAGGCGGAGGGTCGAATGGGTCGGTTGGAGGCAAAGGTCGCGGTGATCACCGGCGCGGCGGCGGGGCTGGGCCGCGTCGGCGCCGAGCTGTTCGCGGCTGAGGGCGCTCGGGTGGTCGTGGCCGACGTCGTCGACGGCGACGAGGTGGTCGACACGATCGCCGCCCGTGGGGGAGAGGCGACCTACGTGCGCTGCGACGTCACCGACGAGGACGCCGTCGCGGCCACCGTCGCGCACGCCGTGGAGACCTTCGGCGGGATCGACGTGCTGTACAACAACGCCGGGGTGATGCTGCCCGGCGACGACGATCCGGTGCACACGCCGATCGACGTGTACAAGCGGACGATGGACATCAACGTGTTGGGCACGCTCTTGATGTGCAAGCACGCCCTGCCCGTCATGCTCTCCGCCGGCAGGGGCTCGATCGTCAACGTCGCCAGCTTCGTCGCGCACATCGGAGCGGCGACACCCCAGGTCGCGTACACCGCGTCGAAGGGTGCGGTGCTCGCGATGACCCGCGAGATCGCGGTCGTCTACGCCCTCCGGGGAGTGCGGGCGAACACGTTGTGCCCTGGTCCGGTGATGACCCCGCTGCTCGCCGCTTTTCTCACCGACGAGGAGCGCCGTCGGCGGCGGCTGGTGCACATCCCGATGGGCCGCTTCGGCGAGGCGGAGGAGATCGCCGCCGGCGCGCTGTTCCTCGCCTCCGACGAGAGCAGCTGGATGACCGGCCAGTCGCTCGTCATCGACGGCGGCATCACCGCCGCCTACACCACGCCCGAGGACGTCGTCGGGGAGTAGCCATCGGGCAGACTCGCCCGATGGCACGAATCTCGTTCTGCGGTCTGGGAGTGATGGGCGCGCCGATGGCGCGCCACCTCGCCGGGGCCGGCCACGAAATGACGGTCTACAACCGCACCGCGCGGAGGGCGGCCGAGTGGGTAGCGGCCAACGGTGGGCGTTCGGCGCCCACGCCACGCGCGGCGGCCGAAGGTGCCGAGGTGGTGATGATGTGCGTCGGCAACGACGACGACGTGCGGGCGGTGGCACTCGGCGACGCCGGCGCGCTCGCCGGCATGAGCCCTGGTGCGATCCTCGTCGACCACACCACCGCGTCTGCGGGGGTGGCCCGTGAGCTGGCCGAGGCGTGCGCCACCGCGGGCGTCGGGTTCGTCGACGCCCCGGTGTCGGGCGGCCAGGCAGGTGCCGAGAACGGCGCATTGACGGTGATGTGCGGCAGCGACGACGAGGCCGTGTTCGAGACCGCCCGCGCGGTGATCGTCGCGTTTGCCCGGGCGTGCGAGCGGCTCGGTCCGGCCGGCGCCGGGCAGCTCACGAAGATGGTCAACCAGATCTGCATCGCCGGCACGGTGCAGGGGCTGAGCGAGGCGGTGGCCTTCGCCCAACGCGCCGGGCTCGACGTCGACCGCGTCGTCGACGTGATCGGCAAGGGCGCGGCGCAGAGCTGGCAGATGGACAACCGCGCACACACGATGGCCCGTGGCGAGTTCGAGTTCGGATTCGCGGTGGAGTGGATGCGCAAGGACCTCGCCATCTGCCTCGACGAGGCACGACGCAACGGATCCCGGCTGCCGGTGACCGCGCTCGTCGACCAGTTCTACGCCGAGGTGGTCGCCGGCGGCGGCCTGCGCTGGGACACGAGCAGCCTCGTGCACCTGCTGCAGGGGTGAGTCAACGCACGGCGAGGGGCAGGTGGTCGACGCCGCGGATCGTCAACCGGTCGCGCCACGTCGGCGTGCCGTCCAGGCGGAGCCCGGGGAACCGGCGCACTAGCGAGCCGAGGGCGACCTCGGCCTCGAGTTTGGCCAGGTTCGCGCCGAGGCAGTAGTGGACGCCTGCCGAGAACGCGAGGTGGCGGTGAGCGTTCGGGCGCTCGAGGTGCAGCCCGTGGGGGTCGTCGAACACCGCCGGGTCGTGGTTCGCGGCGCCGAGCAGGGTGGTCACGATGGTGCCCGGGGGCACCTCGACGGCGGTCGATCCCTCGCCGTAGCGCACCGTCGTGGTGGGCACACGGACCGTCTGTTGCACCGGCCCGTCGAAGCGCAGCAGCTCGTCCACCGCCTGCGGGCCGAGCGCGGGGTCGTCGTGCCAGCGCGCCAGCTCGTCGGGATGGCGCAGCAGCGCCAAGGTCGCGTTGCCGATCAGGTTCACGGTGGTCTCGTGACCGGCGATGTACAACAGCGTGACGAAGGCGATCAGCTCACCGACGTCGAGGCGGTCACCCTCTTCCTCCACCTGGATCAGGCTTGACAGCACGTCGTCGCCGAGATCGTGGCGGCGACGCTCGATCACCTCCAGTAGGTAGGGGATCAGCTCGGCGAACGCGGCGTCGACGGCGTCGAGGTCGGCGAGCGTCGCGGTGGGCTCCAGCCCGAACGTGATCACCTGGCTCCACCCGCGCAGCTCCTCGGCGCGGTCGACGGGCATGTCGAGCAGATCGGAGATCACCTGGAACGGCACCGGGAAGGCGAGCTCGTCGACGAGCTCGATCGTGCCCCGCTCCTCGGCGCGGTCGAGCACGTCGTCGACGAGCTGTTGCACCCGTGGGCGCAGCCGCTCGATCGCCGACGGGGTGAACGCCTTCGACACCAGCCGCCGCAGCCGGGTGTGGTCGGGCGGGTCGAGGTTGAGGATCGTCTTCGCGCGGGCGCGGCGGCGGTCACGCATGGCTTGAACGAGCGGGTCGGCAGGGGCGTTGGCGGTCGCCTCGACGTCACGGCTGAAGTCGTTGCTGCGCAGCGTCCAGGCCACGTCGTCGTAGCGGGAGAGCACGACGTTGCCCCTTGGCGTCCAGTAGGCCGGCGCCGCGGCGCGCAGGCGGTCGTAGAACGGGTAGGGATCCGCGCGGAAGGCCGGGTCGAACGGGTCGAAGAGCAGCTCGGCGGCGGCGCTCATCGGGTCATGTAAGCACGCGGGCGTTGCTCGGCGACGGTCGGAGCCGGTAGAACTAGTGAGAACTGTTCCCATTTTGCTGGGTTTGCTGAGGGAGAATGGCAGCCACCTCCTCGATCGGTCTCCTCGTCTCCTTCGCCGCCGTGCTCGCCGCGGCGACGGCGGGTTGTGGCGATGACGGTGGCGCGCCCGGCGCGGTGGTGGAAGAGGCGGTTGACGAGGTGGTGGTGACGTACGCGGTGCTCGGCGACCTGGTCGCCGATCTCGTCGGTGACGAGGCCAGGGTGAGGGTGGTCGTGCCGAACGGCCAGGACCCGCACCACCACTCACCGTCGGCGCGCGAGATCGAGGCTCTGCGCAATGCCCGGTTCGTCGTCGCGAACGGCCTCGACCTCGAAGAAGGCATGCTCGACGCGCTGAACGCCGTGGCCGACGCCGGAGTACTGGTGTTCAAAGTCGCCGACCACGTCCAGGTGCGTCAGGTAGGCGACGGAGCCGGCGACCCGCACGTGTGGCTCGATCCGACGACGATGGCCGAGATGGTGCCCGCGCTCGCCGCCGCGCTCGGCGACGCCCTCGGCGTCGACCTCGGCCCATCTGCAACCGCACTGGTCGACCAGCTCGTCGCGCTCGACGCCGAGGTGCGTGAGATCCTCGAGCCGATCGGAGTGGGGGAGTGCCGCCTCGTCACCGGTCACGAATCGCTCGGCTACTTCGCCGACCGCTTCGGCTGCGAGGTGATCGCGGCCGTGGTGCCGAGCCTGTCCTCGAGTGCCGAGGCTTCGGCGCAAGACCTCGCCGAGCTGCGCGAGCTGGTCGTAAGCGAAGGGGCGCGGGCGATCTTCACCGAGCTCGGCACATCCACCGACCTCGCCGAGCAGATCGCCGCCGAGGCAGATGTGCCCCTCGTCGAGTTGGCCACGCACCTGCTGCCGGGCGACACCGGTTACGCCGGGTTCATGCGCCGGCTGGCCGGCGACATCGCCAAAGCGCTCACCTCATGACCGACTTCTTCGTGGCCCCGTTCGTCGACAACGAGTTCCTCCGCCAGGCGCTCACCGCCGGGGTGCTCGTCGCGCTCGTCTGTTCCGTGGTGGGCACGTTCGTCGTGCTGCGCGGGCTCGCGTTCGTGGCCGACGCCCTCGCCCACGGCGTGCTCCCCGGCATCGCCGGAGCACTGCTGCTCGGGCTGCCCGCCTTGCTCGGCGCGGCGATCGGCACCACGGTGATGATGGGCGGCGTCGCGGTGGTCACCCGGCGTTCCCGGCTGTCGGGGGACACCGCGATCGGGCTGCTCTTCGCCGGCATGTTGGCGCTCGGGGTGATGATCACCTCGCGCTCGGGGAGCTTCTCGGGCGACCTGACCCGGATCCTGTTCGGTGAGGTGCTCGGTGTCGGGCTCTCCGAGCTGGCGTGGCAGGCAGGCGCCGTCGCCCTGGTCGGCGTGACCGCGTGGGTGTGCCGGCGACCGTTCCTGCTGCTCTGCGTCGACCCCGAGCTGGCGCAGACGAGCGGGTTCAGCGTCAGGCTCTACGAGAACGTGATGCTCGCCATGGTGGCGGTGGCGGTGATCACGTCGTTCCAGTCGGTCGGGACGCTGCTCGTGTTCGGCATGCTCGTCGCCCCCGCGGCGACGGGGGCGCTCGTCGCGAGAAGGGTGGCCTCGATGATGCTCGTCGCCGCGGCGTGCGGCTCGGTGTCGACGTACGCGGGTCTGCTCGTGTCGTACCACGCCGGCCTCGCGGCGAGCGCCAGCATCGTCGCCGTCGCCGTCGGCATCTTCGTCCTCGTGTTCGCCGCCGTCGAGCTGCGCCGGTCGCAGCCGGTCGTGCGGGCCGGTGCAGGGAGCGATCACGGCCATGCCCACTGAGCAGTCGCCGATCAGTACTGCCGGCCTCGACGTCGGCTACGGGGGCCAGACCGTGGTGGCCGACCTGACGCTGCACGTCCCGCCGGGGGGAATGCTCGTCCTGATGGGTACGAACGGTTCGGGCAAGTCGACGCTGCTGAAGACGCTCGCCGGGCTGCTTTCCCCTGTCTCGGGCGCGGTCACCGTGCTCGGAGAGTCCCCGGGGGCACTGCCTCACCGGGTCGCCTACCTCGGCCAGCACCCGGCGTCGTCGTTCACGCTGCCGCTGCGCGCGGCCGACGTGGTGGCGATGGGGCGCTACGCCGCGCTCGGGCTGTGGAAGCGAACCGGCGCCGCCGACCGGGCCGCGGCACGCGCGGCGATCGCGCGCATGGGCGTGGACGGCTTCGCGAACACGCCGCTCAGCGAGCTGTCCGGGGGCCAGCAACAGCGCACCCACCTGGCCCAGGCCCTGGCCCGGCAGGCCGATGTGCTGCTGCTCGACGAGCCGACGGCGGGCCTCGACATCGCGGGGCGTGAGGCGCTCGATGCCGTGCTGGTGCAGGAGCGGGCGCGAGGGGTGGCGGTGGTGATGGCCACCCATGACACGAGCGATGCCGCATCGGCCGATTCGGTGCTGTTGCTCGCCCACCGCGTCGTGGCCCACGGCACCCCCGACGAGGTGCTCACCGATCAGAACCTGCGCGCCGCGTTCGGCTTTACCGAGCGTCACTAGTACTGTTAGGGTTGCTATACAGATCTAGTGAGTGGGAGTTCGCGATGATCCTGTGCCAGTGCCATCGTGTGAGTGAGCGTGCCATTCGGCGAGCCATCCACGGTGGGGCGCGCTCGGTGGAAGAGATCGGCGCCGCGTGCCAGGCGGGCACCTCCTGCGGGTCTTGCCGGCCCTCGCTCGAAGAGCTCCTGGCCGAGGCCGAGGTGTGGGTGCCTGTGGGAGTCGCGGGGGCGTTCGCCGGGCGCTAGGTTGCCCGACATGCAGGGTGACCCCGAAATCCTCGAGACTCTGAACGACGTGCTGTCGGCGGAGTTGACCGCGATCAGCCAGTACTTCATCCACGCCAAGATGTGCGGCGACTGGGGTTACACCAAGCTGGAGCAGTTCGTCCGCACCGAGTCGATCGACGAGATGAAGCACGCGGAGATGCTGATCGAGCGCATCTTGTACTTCGACGGCGTGCCCAACCTGCAGCGTCTCTTCCCGCTGAAGGTCGGCGAGACGGTCGAGGAGCAGTTCCGTTCCGACGTCGCGCTCGAGTACGCGGCGATCGAGCGGTTGAACCGCGGGGTCGAGCTGGCGGTGGCCAAGGGCGACAACGGCACCAGGGAGCTGCTGGCGGGGATCCTCGTCTCCGAGGAGCAGCACACCGACTGGCTGGAGACCCAGCTCGACACGATCGAGCAGATCGGCCTGCAGAACTACCTCGCCCAGCAGCTCTGAGCGCCTGGCGCGCCCGGCATTGGACGACTTCTCGCACCGCTCGGGGGCGGCCCTCGTCACCGGTGGCAGCGGCGGCATCGGCGCCGCGATCTGCCAGATGTTGGCCGAACGGGGCAGCGACGTCGCGTTCACCTATCTGCACAACGAGGGGGCCGCGTCCGCGGTGCTCGCCGCGATCGACGCCGCCGGTTCCCGTGGGCTGGCGGTGGCCGTCGACCTGGGCGACGACGACGCGGTGCGAGAGCTGGTGGCCGAGGTGGTCGCCGAGTTCGGCGGGCTGCACACGGTGGTCCACGCCGCCGGCCCCCACGTACCCCAGCGCCACCTCAGCCGTGTCGCCCCGGCCGAGATGGCCGATCACCTCGACGCCGAGGTCGGCGCCTGCTTCCGCCTCGTGCACCACTGCCTCGCCCATCTCCGCGCGGCGGGGGGCAGCCTCGTGGCCGTCACCACGGCAGCGACGTCGCGGTTCCCGGTGCGCGACGGCCTGTCGTCGGTGCCGAAGGGTGCCGTCGAGTCGCTCGTCCGCGCGATCGCGGCCGAGGAGGGCCGCTTCGGGGTGCGGGCGAACTGCGTGGGGCCGGGCATGCTCACCGACGGCATGGCCCGCCGGCTGATCGAGTCCGGCGACCTCGACGAGGCAGCGCTCGCCGCGACCAGGTCGAACATCGCGCTCCGCCGCTTCGGCGACGCGGTGGACGTCGCCGAAGCGGTGTGCTTCCTCGCCTCCGACCGGGCCGACTTCGTGACCGGCCAGAAGCTGGACGTGGACGGTGGCTACGGGGTCTGACGCAGGTTGTCGTAGTAGGGCACGACCACCTCGCCGTCGGCACCTTCGCCGTCGTCACCGCCGAGCTTGCCGACCAGCGCCATCGTCACCGGTGAGATCACCTCGGGGTCGGTCATCACGTTCACGCATGCCGGCTTGCCGCTCGCGAACGCCCGCTCCAGCGCGCCGGGCAGCTCGGCGGGCTCGGTGACGCACTCGGCATGGCAGCCGAACCCGGCCGCGGCGAGGTCGTAGCGGACGAAGCCGAGCTCGGTCGCCACCCGCTTGTCACGGCCGTAGATCAGGTCCTGGCCGTGTGCCGACATGCCCCACAGCTGGTCGTTGTTGACGACGACGACGATCGGCAGCTGGTGGCGGACCATCGTGTCGAACTCGGCGAAGTTGAGGCCCACCGATCCGTCGCCGACCACGCAGACGACCCGCTTGTCGGGGTGGGCCACCTGCGCGGCGATCGCGAACGGCATGCCCGTGCCGAGGCATCCGAGGTATCCGTGGCTCATCCAGTGCCCGCCGTGGTGGACGCGTGCGGCCATCTCCATCCATCCGGCCGTCTCGCCGCCGTCGGCGGCGACGATCGAGTCTTCGGGCAGCACCTTGGCCAGCTCCACCATCAGCTTGTACGGATGGATCGGGGCTTCTGTGCTCTGGATCTGCTCGGCGAACATCATTTGTCCGGCGCCACGCACCATGGCGATCGACTGCTGCCACTGCGTGTGCTCGCGGGGTGCCGCACCCGCCGTCGCCGCGAGCAGCGCCAGCACCGTCTCGCGACAGTCGGCGGTGATCGCCAGCTCGACGTCGCGGTTGCGCCCGATCTCCTCGGGCTCGACGTCGACGTGGATCACCTTCGCGTCCGCCGGGATCAGCGAACCGCTGCGTCCACCGGTGAACAGACCGAGACGGGCCCCGAGCACCAGCACCACGTCGGGTCCGCCTGCGCCCATCGACGCGATCGCGAGGTTCGTGAACCCGCCCCCGGAAAGGGGGTGCACGTCGGAGATCATCCCCCGCGCCTTCGAGTTGGCGAACACCGGTGCGCCGAAGCGCTCGGCGAGCTGAGTCAGCTCGTCACCGAGGCCGGAGAACCAGGCGCCGCCACCGGCGAGGATCGCCGGTCGCTCGCCGGCCGCGAGCCATTCGGCGGCGGTGACCACCGCGGCGGCGGTCGGTGCGGGTGGTGACGGGGATGTCTCCAGCCCGATCGCCGGTTCGTGCTCGGCCGACGCGAACAGCACGTCGATCGGGATCTCCAAGAACACCGGTCCGGGCCGACCGGTGCACGCAATGGTGAGGGCGCGGGCGACGAGGTCGGGAATGCGGTGCGTGTGGGTTATGCGGTGCGCCCACTTCGTGATCGACGCGACGATCGCCACCTGGTCGATACCGCCCTGTAGGGGCAGCGTCTCGGCGTCGCGCAGCGGCGCCGCGCCGGCGATGAACAGCGTCGGCACCGCGTCGAGATGCGCGTTGGCGATTGCGGTCACGCAGTCGGTGAACCCGGGTCCGGCGGTGACCACCGCCACGCCGGGGCGCCCCGTGGTGCGTGCCCAGCCGTCGGCGGCATGTCCCGCCGCCTGCTCGTGGCGGGTGTCGACGAGGCGCATCCCTGCCTCGGCCGCCGCCTGCAAGATGGCATCGAGGTGCCCCCCGTGCAGCGTGAACAATGTGTCGATGCCGGCGCGCTGGAGCGTGTCGACCAGCAGCTCTCCCCCATGTCGCTTCATCCGGCGATGCTCCGCCGACGGGGAGAGCAGCACTAGAGCCTTAGGACCCGAGCCACGTAGCCTCGCCGACATGCCGATGAACTGTCAGCCGATCGCCACGCTGGACGAGCGGATCAACGACATCCGCATGCGCACCGCGGAGATCGTCAACGAGTACATCCTGCCCAACGAGGCGCGCCTCTGGCGCCGCGCGACGGAGGAATCGTGGGGCGACCACGCATCCACGCTCGAGCTGCGCGCCGAGATCAAGGAGCGGGTCAAGCAGGCAGGCCTCTGGGCGCCGCACCTGCCCGCCGAGTACGGCGGCATGGGCCTCGACTTCCTGGCTCACGCGTACATGAACGAGGTGCTCGCGTACGCCATCGGGGCGGCGTCGTTGTTCGGCGTCGTCGCGCCCAATTCGGGCAACCAGTCGGTGCTCGTGAAGTACGGCACGCAGCAGCAGAAGGAGAAGTGGCTGCTGCCCTTGATCGAGGGCACGCTCGAGTCCGGGTTCTCGATGACCGAGCCGCACAACCCCGGCTCCGACCCGCGCTCGCTCGACACCAGCGCGGTGCGCGACGGCGACGAGTGGGTGATCAACGGCCACAAGTGGTTCACCTCGAACGGCATCGATGCCGACTTCTTCATCGTCATGTGCCGCGTCCGCGAGCCCGGCCAGACCGACCCGAAGGTCGGCCCGATGGTGCAGATCATCGTGCCCACGGCGGTGAAGGGCGTCGAGATCGTGCGCGGCATCGGCGTTTGGGGCCGCTCCGAGTCCGACCACTGCGAGGTGAAGTACAACGACGTGCGCGTCCCGCTGGAGAACGCTCTCGGCCAGGTCGGCCAGGGCCACCAGGCGGCGCAGGACCGCCTCGGGGCGGGGCGCATCTACCACTGCATGAACTCCGTCGGCCAGATGTGGCGGGCCTTCGACCTGATGGTCGAGCGGGCCGCCAAGCGCGAGGTGCACGGCGGCAAGCTTCAGGACAAGCAGTTCGTCCAGGGTTTCATCGCCGACAGCTACATCGACATCCAGGCCGCGCGGCTGATGACGATCCACGCCGCGGAGAAGACCGACCAGGGGATGGACGGGGCGCGCACCGACATCTCGGCGATCAAGGTGTTCGTCCCCGCCGCGTACACGCGCGTGGTCGACCGGGCGATCCAGGTGTGGGGAGCCGCGGGCGTGTCGAACGATCTGCCCCTCGCGGGCATGTACATGGGGGCGCGGACGCTGCGCATCGCCGACGGGCCCGACGAGGTGCATCGCATCCTGATCGCCAAGAACGTGCTCGGCCGGTTCGCGAAGGGCGAGTCCTGGGACTTCGGCAACTGACGCGGTGCGGCCGCGTCAGCTGGTGAGCGCGGCGTACATGGCGGGGTAGCGAGCGAGGACCGCGATCGCGTGCTGCAGTTCGCGTTCGTCGACGTACTCGCCGATGCGATGCGTGTTCTGCTCCAAGCCGGCGCCGATCCCGAACATCGCGGGGTGCTTGACCGGGCCGGACACCACCCAGCGCTTCGCGTCGGGAACCTCGATCGTGGTGTCGTCTGCCGGGACAGGGAAGCCGACACCGTCGGTGGAGAAGATCCAGTGCCCGACGCGGGGCTCGCGCCGCAGCGAGCCGCCGCCGGCACCGCCTTCTGGCTCGGTGACGTGCGGGCTGACCACGGCGCGGTAGGTGTCGACGGCGGCGACGATCGCGGGATGCTCCTCGGGGGTGATCCACCCCGGGTACACCTGCTCGTTGTCGACCGTGTGGCCGCGCCAGGTGGGTTGGCGGTAGTGGGGCACGCTGACGTCGACGCTCAGCCCGGCGGTGCGGGCCGCTTGCACCGCGTCCAGGCCCTCGACGTCGGCCAGCGCCTGCTCGGGCGTCTCGCCGACGGTGAGCCGGCGGTCGAAGCGGAACGTGAACCGTTCCGGCACGGCGCAGTCGCTCGGCGTGTCGAGGCGCGACCACGACGCGGTGCGGGTGCCGCGGCCGAGGAAGGGGTGGGAGACGAATCCCTCCCCACGCTCGTGGCGGAGAGCGGCCTCGGCCAGGATCGCGCCGCCGTGCTCCAGCGGGTTGAGCCCCTCTTCCGGCATCGAACCGTGGCAGGAGCGACCGGTGACGCTGACCTCGATCTGCATCCGTCCTCGCTGACCGCGGTAGATGCCGAGGGCGCCGTGGCGTGCGTCGCCGGTGCCCTCGGTGAGCACGACGACGTCGGGGACCAGGTCCGCGGCGGCACCGGGTAGCACGCTCGTCATCAGGTGGCGGGGTCCGCCGCCGTCGTTGTCCTCCTCGGCCACCGTGGCGTAGGAGCGAACGATCGTCCCCCGTAGCGCTCCGTCGGGGACCAGCTCGAGCAGGATCTTCGTCGCCACGATCTGGGCGACCACCCCGGCGAGCTGGTCGGCGGCGCCGCGGCCGAACACGAGGTGGTGCCACTCGTCGTCTGGGGGCACCCAGCCGAGCTGCTCGCGCAGGGCCGCCGGGTCTGGCGGGATGGCGCCGGCACCGTCGTAGGCGTCGACGGTGCCGTGCAGCTTCGCGGTCCACTGGGCGCGCAGCGCCTGGACGGTGTCGCAGTGGCCGTCGAAGTACACCACCCGCTTGTGTTCCGGCGCGATGCCGTCGAAGGGGTCCTGCACCACCCACACCAGGTTGCCGAACTCGTCGATCGACACGTCGTCGGCGTGCTGCACCGCGCGCACGTCGACGATCGCCGCGTGGAGCAGCGCGAGTCGCGCCTGCTCGTGGTTCGAGAGCCCGGCCTCGGGATCGCCGCCTTCGTCGGCGGGCAGGTCGACGACCTCGGCCGGCACACGGATCGCCGCGCGCAGGATCTGCACCGCCAGCGGGCGGTAGCGCTCGGCGAGCTCGGCGACGCGTGCATCGAGCACGGCGGGTTCGGTCATCGTGGCCCCTCCGCGGTCAGGCGGCGGCCCAGCTGGGGAACCTTCGCCGCGGCGAGCAGCGCCATCACCACGTACAGCTTCCATTGCGCCTCGCGCGCGACGTGCACCTTGAACCTCTCCATCACCGACGGGCTCACCTCGGCGCCGACGTCGGCGGGCAAGCAGTGCATGTACAAGGCGTCGTCGGTGAGCCGCATCTTGCGTTCGTCGCAGATCCAGTCGCGGTACCCGGCGTTTCGCTCCAGCGCTCGGTGCTCGATCTCTCGCATCCGTTCCGTGTCGCCGGACCTGTTCGCGTCGACGCGCTCGGTCATGAGGGCGAGCGGGCCCCACGACTTCGGATACACCACGTCGGCGCCGGCAAAGGCCTCGTCCATCGACGTCACCGTGCGCAGCGACCCGTCGCCGGCGACGGCGTTCGCCGCGGCCCTCGCCAGTGACTCTGGCGACAGGTCGTAGCCGGGAGGATGAGCGAGGGTGACGTGGGCGCCGAAGCGGGGCAGCAACGTGATCAGGCCCTGGGGTACCGAGAGCGGCTTCGCGTAGCTCGGTGAGTACGCCCACGAGACGGTGATCCGGCGCCCGGCGACATCACCGCCGAAGTACTCCTGCAGCCACAGCAGGTCGGCGAGCGTCTGGGTCGGGTGGTCGACGTCGCACTGCAGGTTCACCACGGGCACCGCCCGCGTGTCGCCGGTGGCGGCGAGGTAGTCGTCGATGCCGCGTTTCACCGCCCGCATGAAGGTGTTGCCCTCGCCGAGGATCAGGTCGTGGCGGATGCCGAGCGCGTGGGCGTTCATGCCGAGCATCGCGCCGGTCTCCGCGGCCGTCTCGCCGTGAGCCACCTGGGTGGACGTGCCGTCGACGATCACCGGGTGCATGCCGAGCCTGGCGGCGGCGCCGGCCCATGCCGACTTGGTGCGCGTCGAGTTGTCGAAGAACACCGCATAGGCGAGCTCGCCGGGCAGCATCTCGGTGCCTGCTCCGCCACGGTCCATCTCGGCGAGGCGCCGGGCCACGGCGAGCAACGTGCGCAGCTCGGCGGTGGACCAGTCGTCGGTGGTGAGCAGGCTCCGCCCGTCGAGCGCGTCGATGCTGTCGGGGTCGAGTTCGGTGCCCACGCTCAGATGACGACGACCGTCGTGCCGATCTGGGCGAAGTCCCACACGAAGGCCGCGTCGGCGTTGGCCTGACGCTGGCAGCCACCAGAGAGGCGCTGGCCGAGCTCGGCCTCGGTCTGGTACGGCGAGTTGTCCTCGACGTGCAGGGGTATCGCGTGGAAACCGATCGCGCCGCGCTCGGTGTCGAGCCAGCGGACCATCTTCGGCAGGTAGGCCTTGCCGTTCCACGCCGTGGACACGTCCGAGCGGCTGTACACCTGGTGCGTGCCGGGGGTCTCGTTGTCGTACTGGCTGCCGGCGACGAGCCAGGAGCGGATCACCGTCTCGTCGTCGTCGACTGCCCACACCCGCTGGCCGGCTCGGTCGTACACCAGGCGGTAGCCCGAACCGGAGCTCTCCGGCAGCGGCGGGGCGTCGGGCCCGCTCGTCGCCACCGACGACAACGGGTAACCCCACAGGTCCTGCGCGCCGTCGGGAGGCGCCGGGGTGCGCACGACCAGTGACTGCTCGTCGGGCCAGATGCCGAGCGACAGGGCGGTCTCACGCCCGACGACGCCGTCGACGTACAGCTTGCGTTCGGCCTGCACCGCGCTCACGGCGTCGAAGGTCGCCTGGTCGAACTGGCCGCTGGCCGGCCCTTCGTAAGCTCCGGCGGCGACGAGGGCCTGCTGCAGGCAGGCGACGCTGTCGCCGGTGGCGCCGAGGCGCAGCGAGCGCACTTCCAGCGTGCAGCCTTCGGCGCTCGGGGCGAGCGTCTCGGTAAGCGCAGCCTCGGTGAGGGCGGGGTCCTGCTCGTCGCCGGCGAAGGCCAGGTCGCCGTCTGCTGCGGGAGCGGCCGTCGATGCTGTCGTCGATGCGGTGGTCGACGCGGTAGTCGACGCGGTAGTCGACTCGATCATCGAGGCGATCGCCGTCGACGCGTCGTCGGGACCGGATGCAGCGGCATCGTCGTTGCCGAGGCCGGTGATCGCCGCGACACCGCACCCTGTCGCAACCACGATCACCAGCGCCACGAAGGCCTGTCGCTGTCGCCCGATCACGTCGTACGAACCTACCAGGAGGAGCTCACTCTTCCAGGGAGCCCGCCGAGGCGCGCATCCGTTCGAACGACGAGCGCAACAGGCGGGACACGTGCATCTGCGAGATCCCCATGCGCTCGGCGATCTCGGACTGCGACAGATCCTCGAAGAACCGCAGCACGACGATCTCGCGCTCGCGCGCGGGCAGCCGGGAGAGCAACTCCACCGCGATGGCGCGCTGCTCGGAGAGCTCGAGGCCGGCGTCGGTGGTGGCGAGCGAGGAGCGGTGGTCGGAGGCGACGCGGTTTTCGTCCCCGGGCGCGGTGTCGAGGCTGCTGGCGGTGTACGAGGCGCCGGCGGTGAGGCCGGTCACCACGTCGTCGCGATCGATCTGGAGGTGGGCGGCGAGCTCGTCGACGGTGGGTGAGCGGTGCAGCTTCTGGTTCAGCTCGTCCGTCGCCCGGCGCACGGCGAGGTGCAGCTCCTTCGCACTGCGCGGGACGCGCACCGACCACGTCCGGTCGCGGAAGTGGCGCTTGATCTCGCCCTCGATCGTGCGTCCGGCGAACGCGGCGAACGGAATGCCCCGTTCGGGCTCGAACCGCTCCACCGCCTTCACCAGGCCGACCATCGCCACCTGGCGTATGTCGGGGTCGTGGGTGCCTCGCGACAGCCGCCGCGCGATGTGTGCGGCCAGCGCCATGTGCAGCTCCACCAACTCGTTGCGCAACCGCCGGCTCGGTTCGGCCCGGTACCGGAGGAAGAGCTCGTGGTGGTCGTTGCCGCGGGCGCCGTCACCCATCGCGATCGTCGCTGCGACCGCCGGACTTGCGCAGTCGGCAGCCGCCGTGATCGAGCAGCTCGTACGAGTCGACGACGGTTTCGAGGATCCGTTCGGCGAGGTCGTCGAACCGAGCCGCTCCGGCGCCATCCGTGCGGGTCATCGTCGCTTCGACGAATCCCGGGCGCACGCGGAAGTCGACCGTCAGCCGGGCGTCGTCCGGCGCACCGTCGGCGGGGTCTTCGGCCAACACCGAGAAAACCTCGTTGATGCCGAGACGCAGGTCGTCGATGTCGTCGACGGAGAAGCCGGCATCGGCACCGAGCGACGAGGCGACCATGCGCGCCGTGGAGGCGTGACGCAGGTCGAGCGGTAGCGAGAGCGTGATCACTTGTACGTCTCCGGCGCTCATCGGCCCGAACTGTACCGAGTGGGCATGTCGTCTCGTGGCGTGTCCCGCGCGGCGCGCCGGCTGAGCGGGATGATCCACCAGCAGGTGACTGCGAGCAGGAAGATCCCGCCGGCGGCCAGCGCGGCCCAGGTCGTCGAGAACAAGATGTCGGTGATCAAGAACACGGCTCCCGCGATCGACAGCGAGATGAGCCAGAGCGCGACGATCGCTTCGACGGTGGCGGTGATCATCATCGCTTCCTTGTCGTGCTTGCGGAAGCGCAGACGATGGAAGGCCGAGGGGGCGAGCAGCAGCACCAGCGCCGCGCCGGCGGAGAGGAAAGTCCCGTAGTACACGCCGCGCTGGGTCGACGTCAGCGTCTCCATCCGCTGGCTGAAGGCCACCGTCAACAAGAACGCGAACAGCACCTCGGCACCGGGGATCACGGCGCGCAGCTCGTGGAAGAGCTCCTCGTGCTCGCGACGCAGCTGCTCGGCCTTGGACTCGCCTTCTGATGCGCTCTCTGCGGGCGGCGAGTCGGTAGAGGGAGTAGCGGGCGGAGAGGTTGGAGAGGGAGGTAGGGGGACGGTCAGCGCCACGGTGACGACGGTTCCCTCCCGGGTCGCCCCTCAAACCCTTACGCTGCGCCATCGTGCGCTGGTTGCCGGAGCTGGCCCGTGGTTATCGGCGGGAGTGGCTCTCTGCCGACATCGTCGGGGGCGTCGCCGTGGCCGCCCTGCTCGTGCCGCAGTGCATGGCCTACGCGGAGTTGGCCGGTCTGCCCGCCTCGGCCGGCTTCCGCGCGGCGCTGCCGGCGCTCGTCGTATACGCACTCGTCGGATCGTCACGGCATCTGGGGGTGGGGCCCGAGCCCGGGACGGCGCTGCTCGCGGCGACGGCGGTGGCCCCCTTCGCCGCCCGCGGCAGCGACGACTACGCCGAGCTGATGGCCGCGCTCGCCGTCCTCGTCGGCCTCGTCGCGCTGGCCGCGCGCCTCCTGCGGCTGTCGATCGTCTCGTCCTTGCTCTCCCGCCCGATTCTCGTCGGGTACCTCGCCGGGGTCGGGATCACGCTCGCCTCCAGCCAGCTCTCGAAGCTGACCGGCATCGCCGTCGAGGGGGACCGGGCACTGCCGCGCTTCGCGGATGCCTTGCGCCGCCTCGACGAGATCCACTGGCCGACCGCGGCGATCGGCGCCGGATGCTTCGCGGCGATTCTGGTGCTGCGGCGTCTCGCGCCGAAGGTGCCCGGGGTGCTGGTTGCGGTCGCGGTGGCGACGGCGCTGGCGTGGGTGTTCGACTGGGCCGCGCACGGGGTGGCAGTCGTCGGGGATCTGCCGTCGGCGTTCCCCACGTTCGCCGTGCCGTCGGTGCCGCTCGACGACGTGTGGGCGCTGCTGCCGGGGGCGCTCGGCATCGCCGTCGTCGGCTTCACCGACAACGTCCTGACCGCCCGCTCGATCGGTGCCAAACACGGCTACACGACCGACCCCGACCGCGAGCTCGGCGCGCTCGGAGCCACGAACGTCGCCGCCGGCCTCGGCGGAGGCTTCCCGGTCTCGTCGAGCGCGAGCCGGTCGGTGACACCCGCGTCGCTCGGCAGCCACACCCGCCTCGTGGGTCTCGTCGCGGCGGCAACCCTGCTTCTCGCTCTCGCCACTGCCCGCCCGGCGCTCGCCTACGTACCCGAAGCCGCGATCGGCGCGGTGATCCTGGCCGCGGCCGTGCTGATCATCGACGTGGCGGAGTTCGCGGCGCTGTGGCGGCTGGACCGGATCGAGTTCGCACTGGCGGTCGGGGCCGCGCTCGGCGTGATCCTCTCCGACGTGCTGATCGGTGTCGGGGTCGCGGTCGGGCTGTCACTCCTCGTCGCCTTGCAGCGGATCGCGCGTCCCGAGGACGCGGTGCTCGGCGACGTCGCCGACCTGGAGGGCTGGATCCCGGTCGAGTCGGGAGGGCGCCCGCTCGCCGGACTCCTCGTCTACCGGTTCGACGCCCCGTTGTTCTTCGCGAACGTCGAGCACTTCCGTGACAGGTTGCGCGAGGCACTCGTGGCGAGCACGGGGGAGGAGCGCTGGGTGGTGCTGGACTGCGAAGGAGTCGGGTCGATCGACACCACGGCGGTTCGCGAGCTCGCCGCCCTCGTCGACGAGCTGCACGCCAGTGGCGTCGACGTCGTCGCCGTCGCCCGGGCGAACCAGGGCGCGCAGCGAACGCTGCGCCGAGCCCGCCTCCTGCACCCCGCCGGCAGCGTCCGGTCGTTCTCCACGATCAACAGCGCAGTGCGCGCCTACCGCCGTGCGGGCGGTTGAACCGGGCGCCGGACAGGGCGCGAGGGCGCGATACGGTCGCAGCCGTGGGCGCCGGCGACACCCCTCAGCCGGCCCAGCTCTCCATCCAGGTCCCGAACTTCGCCCAGTCCCCGCCGGGCTGGCAGACATCGATCGACCTGGCCGTGGCCGCCGACCGCGCAGGCGTGGACCGTGTCGTCGTCTCCGACCACATCCTCTACGGCGAGCGGCTCGACGCCTACGGCGTACCCTCGCTCGGCGGCACCGCGGGCGGCAGGCAGCCGACCGATCCCGACGGCCACTGGCTGGAGCCGCTCACCCTGCTGGCGCTGCTCGCCGGCGTCACCTCACGCGTGCGCCTCGGAACGGCGGTGCTGCTGGCCGCCCTGCGGCCGCCCGCCGTGCTCGCGAAGCAGGCGGCGACGCTCGACGTGCTCTCCGGTGGCCGGCTGGACCTCGGAGTGGGCGTCGGGTGGCAGCGGGAGGAGTACGCGGCGTGTGGGCTGGACTTCGGTCGCCGCGGTGAACTGCTCGACCGCTGCCTGTTGTTGTGCACCCGTCTCTGGACCGAGCAGGTGGTGGACTTCGACGACGGCGAGCTGCGCCTGGAGCGCGTCCACGCGATGCCCAAGCCCGCACAGCCCGGCGGCGTCCCCGTCTGGGTCTCGGGGCGGGCCACCCCCCGGGTCGTCGCGCGGGTGGCGCGCTTCGGCGCCGGCTGGATCCCCTGGGGTGACGACATCGTCGACCCGCGCAACGGTGTGAAAGCGATGCGGCAGGGCTTGGAGGATGCCTCGCGCGATCCGCGTTCGTTGCAAGTGCAAGGAACACTCCCGACAGTTCGCGGCACAGGTGGCGAGGTGGACGTCGACGCGACGATGGCGGGCGTGCCGAATCTGCTCGAGGCCGGGGTGACCGACTTCCGCTTCCATCACCGATGGGTCGATCCGCATCTCGACGGCGAGCTGCTTGCTGCTGTGGTCGGCGCGTTCCGCAAGACGGTGGGGCGGGCATGACCCCGCAAGAGGAGCTGTTCGCTCGCGCCGAGCTGCGTCGCCTGGTGGAGCGCTATGCGCGCTCCGTCGACGATCGCGACGCCGCCGCATTCGCGGACGTGTTCGCCGACGACGCGGTGCTGATCACGGGTCGTGGCGAGGTGCGTGGGCGCGAGCAACTGCTCGCCGTGCCCGAGCGCCTCGAGCGGTATCGAGTGACGATGCACCTCGTGGGGAACCACGACGTGCAGCTTGCCGCCGACGGCGCGGCGGCGAGTGGGTGGACCTACTGCATCGCGCGCCACGTGTACGCCGTGGGCGACGCCGAGCGGGTGAGCGTGATGCACATCCGCTACGACGACAGGTTCCGCCGGCAGCCCGACGGCTGGAGGATCACCGAGCGCCGCCTCGCGGTGCTGTGGGAGGAAGACCACCCTCTGCGCTCCTAGCCGAAGCCGGAGGGTGGTGCCATGGTATGAAGTTTCCCCATGGGCAGCGCCGCGTCAGAACCCCCGTGGGAGCGTCACGTCGCCGATCTCGCCCGTCTGGTGTTCTCGGCCGTAGTGGCCCTGGTGCTGATCGGCATCACCGCCCTCGCGCCGGACACGGTCACCGCGGTGTCGAGCGACATCGTCGCCCTGGTCGAGAACCTGCCCCTCGGGCTGCGTCAGTTCCTGGTCGGGGTGGTCCAGCTGCTCGCCGTCGTCGTCCCGCTCGTCGTGCTGGCGGGGCTCGCCTGGCGCCGGCGATGGCGCCTGCTCGGCCTGATCGTGCTCGCCGGTGGACTGGCCGCGCTGGTCACCGCCGGGCTCACCGCGTGGCGCTCAGACAACGTGCCGCGGGCGGCGCTCGTGTACCAGAGGATCGACTCCTGGTTCACGGGAGGGGCCTTCCCGTCGAGCGCTTACCTCGCTGCTGTCTCCGCGGTGCTCATCGCCGGCTCGCGCTGGATGCGCCGGCCGTGGCGGCGTGCCGGCTGGACCGCTCTCGGGCTGGTGGTGCTCGCTCGCATCCTCACCGCCACCGAAGTTCCGCTGCACCTCGGGTTGGTCCTCGCGGTCGGTTCTGCGGTGGGTTCGATCGCCCTGCTCATCCTCGGCGCCCCCTCGCGATCCACCGACGAGGCCACCGTGCACGACGCGCTCGCCAGGGGGGGAATCGAGGTCACCCACCTCGAACCACTGGCGGCACCACGAGGCGAGCTCGAGTTCGCGTCGACGATGTCCGACGGCGGGGACGTGCTCGTGCAGGTGATCGGTCGTGACGAGCGCGACGCCGACCTGATGCTGCGGACATGGCGCGCGGTCAGCGTCAAGGGCCTCGGCGACACCCGGCCCTCCACGTCGCCGAGGCGTGCCGCCGAGCACGAGGCGCTCACGCTCGCACTGGCGCGTTCGGCAGGTGTCGACGCACCGGCCCCGATCGGTGTGGCGTTCACCGAAGAGGGGGCTGCAGTGCTCGTCGAGGAGCGCGTCGACGGAGCGCGGCTCGTCGATCTCGACGCCGCCGACATCGACGACCAGGTCCTGGCGGAGGTCTGGCGCGAGGTCGATCTGCTGCAGCAGCGCCGGATCGCTCACAGAGACCTCGATGCGCGCCACCTCGTGCGGCACGCGAACGGGGTGAGCATCAACAGCTTCGGGCGCGCGGCGCTGGATGCGAGCGACGAGCTGCTCGCCGCGGACGTCGCCAACCTGTTCGTCTCGCTCGCCTTGGTGGTCGACGAACGACGCGCGGCCCGCGCGGCGGTGGAGGCCATCGGCGCCGAACGGTTCGCGGCCGCGCTGCCGATGGTGCAGCAGGCGGTGCTCACCGGCGCGGTGCGCGCCCAGCTGCGCAGCCGCAAGGGCTTCCTCGACCAGGCTCGTGCCGAGGCCGGCAGAGCGGTGGGCATCGAGACGGTGGAGGTCGCGAAGCTCAAGCGGATCACCCTGAAGGGGGTCGTCTCGCTCGTCGGCGGTCTCGTCCTCGGCAGCTATGCCCTCACAGTCGTCTCCAACTGGGGCGACATCTGGACGGCGCTGACCGATGCCCACCTCAGCTCGCTTCTCTGGCTCGCGCTGTTCAGCTTCCTCGCGTTCGTGGGCGGCGCGATCAGCCTGATGGGCGCGGTGACCGTGGACCTGTCGTTCCTGCGCACACTGCAGGTGAACTACGCCCAGTCGTTCCTCAACCGCTTCACCCCCGCGAACGCGGGCGGCATGGCGATGCGCACTCGGTACCTGCAGCTCGAAGGTTGCGACCTCACCACCGCCGCGGCGGCCGTGGGGATGACCTCGGTGGTCAGTGGGGTCGTGCAGGTGATGCTGATCGTGCTGTTCCTGGTGTGGGGTAACAGCACGTCCGAATTGCGCCACTTCACGTCGGGCGGCGACTTCGGGCTGCTCACCGTGGTGGTCGTCGTCGCGGCAATCGTCGGTGCTGTGCTGCTGTCGGGCTGGGGGCGCCGGGTGGTCGTTCCGGTGGTGCGGCGAACGCTCGGCAAGGCGGTCAGCTCCATCCGTGAGCTGTTCCGCAGCCCGCGGCTGCTCGGCAGGCTGTTCGGCGGGGCCCTGCTCGCCAAGGCCGCGATCGTGTTCGCGTTCGCGGCCAGTGTCGATGCGTTCGGGGTCGACCTGTCCTTCGCTCACGTCGGCGCGATGTACATGCTGGCGAACACGATCGGCTCGGCGGTGCCCACCCCGGGTGGCGTGGGCGGGATCGAGGCGGCGCTGACCGCGGTCCTGCTGAGCGCCGGCGTGGAAGGGGCGACGGCGGCGGCGATCGTGCTGCTGTTCCGCTTCATGACGTTCTGGCTGCCGACCTTGCCCGGCTACGTCATGCTCCGTCGCGTGCAGCGCACCGGGATCGTGTAACCCCGGTGGCCCGGCGAGAAGACTCCACTCCTCTCGCCGAGTACCGCGCGAAGCGCGATGTGCAGCGCACCCCCGAGCCCGGGGGCGATGTCTCGGTCCCGGCGCGCCACGACGGCAAGCTGCGCTTCGTCGTGCAGCGGCACCGGGCCCGCCGACTCCACTACGACCTGCGCCTCGAGCTCGCGGGTGTGTTCGTGAGCTGGGCCGTGCCGAAGGGCCCCAGCCTCGACCCGGCGGTGAGATCGCTCGCCGTCCGCGTCGAGGACCATCCCCTCGACTACGGGTGGTTCGAAGGCGTCATCCCCGAGGGGTACGGCAAGGGCGACGTCGTCGTCTGGGACGACGGGTGGTGGGAGCCCGATCCGACCGAGGAGCGCGCCGCCGATCCGGCCGTTGCGCTGCATGCGGGCGAACTGAAGTTCGCGCTGCACGGCACGAAGCTCGCTGGCCGCTTCGTGATCGTGCGCACCGGCGACGATCAGTGGCTGCTGATCAAGAAGCGTGACGAGGCCGCCGTGCCGGGCTGGCGCGCCGAGGACCACCCGACGTCGGTGTTGAGCGGGCGCACGAACGACGACGTCCGCGCAGGGCGACCAGGGCGCTGGCAGGCGCCGACGGCAGACGAGCTCACCGCGCTCGAAGCACTCGGCGCGAACGGCACATGGGAGGTGGCCGGCCGGTCGATCGCGCTGACGAACCTCGACAAGGTGCTCGTTCCCGCGCGCAGCGGCGGCGAACCGATCTGCAAGCGCGACATCGTTCGCTACTACGCGACCGTCGGGCCGTGGATGACGCCCTACCTCGCCGGTCGCCCGCTCAACCTGCACCGCTTCCCGGATGGCGTCCTCAAGGGCGGGTTCTGGCACAAGGCGGTGCCCGCCCACGCGCCGGCGTGGGTGCGGCGCTGGTCCAACCCGCTCGCCTCGGCCGGCACCACCCGGCACTACCTCGTCGCCGACGGTGTGCCGTCGCTCGTGTGGGCCGCGAACTTCGCCGGTGTGGAGCTGCACCCGTGGACCAGCACCGCCGCCGACCCGGAGCACCCTTCGTACGCGCTGGTCGACATCGATCCCGGTCCTTCGACGAAGTGGGACGAGACCCTCGTGCTCGCCAAGCTCTTCCGCACCGCCGTCGCCCACCTCGGCCTCGTCGCCCAACCGAAGGTGACCGGCCAGCGCGGCATCCAGGTGTGGATCCCGGTGCGCCGGGGCACGACCTTCACGGAGACCAGCGATTTCGTGGAAGCGCTGTCGCGCACGGTCGGGGCGACGGTGCCCGAGCTGGTGAGCTGGCGGTGGGCCAAGCAAGACCGCTCGGGGCGGGCCCGGCTGGACTACACGCAGAACGCGCTGTCGAAGACACTCGTCGCGCCCTACAGCATGCGCCCCGCTCCCGGCGGCCCGGTCTCGGTGCCGATCACGTGGGAAGAGCTCGACGATCCGCAGCTGCGCCCGGATCGCTGGACCATCGCCGACGTGCCGCGGCGGCTGGCCGAGATCGGCGACCCCTTTACGTCACTTGTCGGAATAGAGCAAGATCTACCTGCGCTCTAGAGCCCTCCTGTCGTTTTTCTGTCCTTCCGACGCCGTTTCGATCAAAGAGCGCGAGGGGTAAGCAACGCCATGGCCCGTCCAGCCTGGACCGGCTCGATCTCGTTCGGGATGGTCTCAATCCCGGTGAGACTCGTGCCAGCGGTCCGCCGCAAGAGCATCTCGTTCAATCAGCTCGAGAGAGACACCCTCGCGCGCATCCGCTACCGCAAGGTCAGCGAGGCCACGGGCGAGGAGGTTCCGCCGGAGCGCATCGTGAAGGGGTACGACGTCGGTGGCGACAACTACGTCGTGCTCACCGAGGACGACCTCGAACCGTTGGCCCCCGTGCGCTCCAAGCAGATCGCGCTGGAGACGTTCGTTCCCGCGGCCGACGTGGACCCGACGATGTTCGACTCGTCGTACTTCGTGGTGCCCGACAAGGTCGCGAAGCCGTACGCGCTGCTGGCTGCCGCGCTCGAGGGCTCCGAGCGCGTGGGCATCGGGCGGTTCGTGATGCGCCAGAAGGAGTACCTCGCCGCCGTGCGCTCCGACGGCGAGCACCTCACCTTGTCGACGCTCGTGTTCCCCGACGAGCTTGTCGACGTCGGCAGCGTCGACGAGTTCGACCAACTCGACGGCGTCGAGGTGTCCGCCAAGGAGCTGACCATGGCTCGCTCCCTCGTCGAGGCGCTCAGCGAGGACTTCCAGCCCGACCAGTACGTGGACGAGTACCGAGCAGCCGTGGAGCGCCTGATCGAGAGCAAGGCCTCGGGGCGCAAGGCCGAACCGCTCGTCGAGGCTCCTGCCCGGGCGACGGTGATCGATCTCGCCGCGGCGCTCGAGGCGAGCCTGCGTGAGGCGGAAGCGGCCAAGGGCCGTCACCCCGCCGCTCGTCCGGCCTCCAAGCGCGCAGCGAAGCCGAGTGGGGCCGCCAAGCCCGCCCGGGCGGCCAAGCCCCGGGCGACGAAGGCAGCCGAGAGGCCGAAGAAGGCGGCCAAGACCGCCAGCTCCGCTGCACCAGCTGCAAAGCGGGTGCGCAAGAGCGCGTAGCGCGCTCAGGGCTCTCGCACGACGTCCGCCGGCGAGCGGTCGTCGCGCAACCCGAGGTACACAGGGTGGCGGAGCATGCCGTCGAGCGTCCACTCGCCAAAGGCCACCTGAACGACGAGCTCCGGTCTCACCCAGCGCGCCCGGCCGCGGGCGAGGGCCGGCGGGGGGTCGAACGGACACTCGGGCACCGCGAGCGTGCGTAAGGCGGTCGAGAGCTCGCGCAGCGAGCGGTCGTCGAAGCCGGTGCCCACCGCGCCGGCGAAGCGCAACCGGCCCTCGTCGTCGTGGACGCCGAGCAGCAGCGAGCCGAACGTCGCTGCTCGCGTGCCCTCGCCCACCAACCAGCCACCGACCACCAGCTCCTGCACGCGCCGGTGCTTCACCTTGCGCCACGCGGTGGAGCGCAACCCCGGCTGGTAAGGCGACTGCGCTCGCTTGGCGACGATGCCCTCCATGCCGGCCTCGCGGGTTACGCGAACGATCGCTTCGGCATCGGTGGTGACCGGGGTCAGCGAGACGTGCGATGCCACCGCGGGGCGAACGATCGACTCCAGCAGACTGCGGCGATCGGACCACGGCACCGCGAACAAGTCGGCGCCGACGTGCGTGAGGACGTCGAACACGACGAAGGAGTGGGGGCGGTCACCGCGGCCGACGAGCTGGAAGCGGTGGGCCCCCGACTCGTCGTACGCGACGACCTCTCCGTCGAGCACCGTGTCTTCGGCGTCGATGGCGACGAGCTCGCCGAGCCAGGGCCACCGTTCCAGCGTGCGCGGCTTGCCGGTGGAGCTGATCGCGTCGATGCGATCACCGCGCACTCTGACGAGCAGACGGTGCCCGTCCCATTTCGGCTCGTAGACCCAGTCCTCCCCGAGAGGCAACTGCCCGCTGCGCGCCTTCATCGGCAGCACGGGCCACGTCGTCACCGGGGGGAAAGTAGTCCCGAGCCTTCGTTCAACTGAAGACGCTCACACCGCCGGGGCCGACGAGCAGTCCGACGACGATGAGCACGGCGCCCCACGCGAACTCCTTGCGCACGAGGGCCAAGATGCCCGCGATCACCAGCACCACTGCGATGAGCCAAAGTACGAGTTCCATCTTCCATCTCCTTCGAAAGGTCGAGTTGTGGGCCCTCCGTACCCCACGGTGGAATGCTCCAAACCGCGTCGGCTCGCGCTTCCGCTAGAACAACGCCCGTGCAGTCGGTGAGTTCGCCTCCGGGCCCCCGCGCGGGCCGGATAGACGTGCTCGGGCGGCGGGCCGTCGCCGGCATCGTCACGGCGATCCTGGTGCTCGGCCTCGTGATCTGCGCGATCCTGCTCCAGTACGAGCTCGATGCCGCCAGCAGGCGTGAGCAGACCCTCGCAGCACGGGCCGCCGAGGCGGTGGAGTCCATGGCGACGTCGGTCAACGCCGGTCTCTCCGGCGCTCAGGTGCTCGCCGATCCCAATTCGCCGCTGCAGGAGTCGGCGTTCCGCCGCTTCGCCGCGGGCGTGGTGGTCTCCACCCCCGTCGAACGGATCGCCTACGTCGTGCCCGTCCCCCACGCCGAACGGGCCGAGTTCGAGAGCGACATCGGCGGGCCGATCGTCGAAGTGACGGCGAACGACGAGCTCGTGGTGGCCGGGCGCCACGACGAATACATGGCCGTGCGGTGGGTGGAGCCGGACAACGAGTCGACCGCCAATCTGGTCGGCATGGACGTCAACTCCGATCCGCAGCGCATCGCCGCGGCAAGGGCGTCCGCAGCGGCCGGGGAGCCGCGCTTCTCGCCGCCCGTGGCCATCCAGCCGCTCGGGGAGCAGGGGTTCTTCGTGGCCAACCCGCTGTACGGGCTCGATCCGACGCCGGGCAGCGAGCCGGTCGCCTACTTGGTGACCGCGGTGAGCGCGCAGTTCATCGCCGAGGGCTTGACCAGTCAGCTCCCGCGCGACACTCGGTTCGAGGTGCTCGACGGGGGCTCGCTGCTCGCCGCGTCGACGCCGCCTCCAGATGGCGGTCACTCCGCGGACGTCACCGCCGGCGGTCGACGTTGGACCGTCACGGCGAGCCTCGGCTCGGCGCACTTGATCCCTGTAATGGTGGCTCTCGCGTCCACGATCGCCGTGGCGGCCGCGGTGGGGGTGTTCTTGCGGCGTCTCGGGCGCCGCACCAGGGAGCTGCGCGAGTCGGCGGAGAGCGTGCGGCTGCTCGGTGTGCTGAGCGAGCAGCTGGCCGGGGCCAGCACGCGTTCGGAACTCGCCGAGACCGCCTGCGCGCACGCTGGGCGGGGACTTCGCGCCGACCTGGTAGAGCTGGTGACGACCGACGCCGACACCGAAAGCGCCGAGCTGGCCGACCCGGAGCTCGTCGCCGCGGTGATCACCGCGGGCACGGAGGTCTACATCGCCGACACGACCCGTCGTGGCGATCCGCTGGCGCGGAGCTTGGCCGCACGTGGCTTCCGCACCGTCGCCGCGGCGCCGCTCGAGTCACCGCTCGCGAGCAGGCCAGCGGTCATCGCGTGGGGATGGCGCGCGTCGACTCAGCTCACCGAGTCGGTGCGCAACTCCGTCGCCGCGACTGCGGTGCTCTGCCGGCAGGGCCTCACCCGTGCCGACGTCCAAGAGGCGCGCAGGGCGAGCGCGGCGGCGCTGTCCAACCTCGGGCGAGACCTCTCCGTCGCGTCGACGACGGAGCAGATCACGGCGGCTGTGCTCCGCCACGCCCGGGAGGCGACCGCGGCCGAGGTCGCCGTGTTCGGCCTGCTCGATCCGACGGGCAACGAGCTGGTCGTCAGGCGCGAGAGCGGCGAGGGCGCCCCGACCGACCCCATCCACGTCACGGTCGACCCCGACGGCGCTTTCATGCGGGCGATGCGCGAGGGCAGTCCGATAGTCGTCGGGTCGCAGGCCTGGGTGGGCACCGACTCGGAGCTGAACATGCTGTTCGGCACGGAGACCCAACAGGTCGTCGCCCGCCCACTGCGCGACATCCGCTCCGAAGTGCTCGGGGTCATCGCGTTCGGGTTCGCCGAACGGCACCAGCGCGTCCTGCGCACCGAGCCGGGCCGCATCACCGCCGTGAGCGACCTCGTCGCCCAGACGCTCGACCGGGCCATCTTGTACGAACGCGACCACGAGCTGGTCGTCCACCTCCAGCGGCGCCTGCTTGCCGAGCCACCCGAGATCGCCGGCATAGACGTCGCCGCGCGCTACATCCCAGCCTCCACCACGGTTGGCATCGGAGGCGATTGGTACGACGTGCTCGAGCTGGCCGGCGGATCGACGGCGTTTGTCGTCGGTGATGTCGTCGGGCACGGAGTGGAGGCCGTCGCGGACATGACCGAGATCCGCACCGCCGTCTCCGCGGTGCTGCTCCAGCAGAGCGATCTCGCCGAGGCCGCACGCCGATCGACGAGGATCGTCACCCACAGCCACTCTCCATACCTGCGCATGGCGACCGCGGCGCTGGTCGTCGTCGACCCCGACCGGACAGCCGTGCACTACCTGCATGCCGGGCATCCGCCGACCCTCCTGCGCGCGCCCGGCGGCGGCGTGGCGCGTCTCGACGCGTCGACCGTGCCCCCGATCGGGGTGGACGGTGACGACCCGAGCGCTCGCTCGGCCAGCGCTGCACTCGTCGGAGGGTCGGTGATCGTGCTCTACACCGACGGACTCGTCGAGCGGCGCGGCGAGAGCATCGACGTCGGCATCGACCGGCTCGCCGCAGCGCTCGCCAGCGCGGACAGCGACGACGTCGAGGCGATCGCCGACCACCTGCTCGCGCAGTGCATCGGCGGCCACGCCACCGAGGACGACGTCGCGCTCGTGGTGGTGTCGGTTTGACGGCGAACGGGCCGGGGTAACCCGGGGTTCGACACCGATCGAAAGGAAGTGCCATGGGAGAGAAGTTCGACGATGCCAAGGGTCGCGCCAAAGAGGCCGCAGGTGTAGTGACCGGCGACGAGGATCTGGAGCGTGAAGGCAAGCTCGACCAGATGGGCGCGAAGATCAAAGAAGAGCTCGGCGACGCCCGCGAAAAGGTCGAAGACGCCGTCGACTGGGTGAAGGACAAGGTTTCCGACACCACTCGGCGGGACTGAGCGACCCCGCGTGGAGGCAATGGCGGGCACGTCCGGGGATAACCTCTCGGCCATGCCTGACTCGCCCACGCGTCTGGAGATCACCGTCATCGACGGTGGCCTCGCCCTGTCTGGGGAGGTCGACGCCCACACCGCACCACGCCTGTCCGAGGGGCTCTCCGAGCTGCTCACGGGCGAGTCCGATGTGGTCGTCGACCTCGCCGGGGTCGAGTTCATGGATTCGAGCGGGCTGCGCGTGATGGTCGACGCCGACCAGCGCACGAAGGCCGCCGGCACCCGGCTGTTGCTGCGCAACCCGGCCACCGCCGTGCGGCGGCTGTTCGAGATCAGCGGCCTGGCCAACCACTTGAACATCGACGGGTGAAATCATGCCTGCCACCGCCGCCGGAGCCACAGGATCTGCGACGCTCACCTTGGCGTCGCGAACCGACTCCATCGCTGCTGCGCGGCGGCTGGTCACGAGCTTCCTGCGCAGTCACGCCCCCCTCGGGCATCGACGTCGCGTCGGCCGAGCTCGTCGTCAGTGAGCTGGCCACGAATGCGGTCGAACACGGCCAGGGAGACGAAGTGGTCGTCGCCGTCGCGTACGACGGGGGTGAGCTGTCGATCGCGGTCACCGCAGAAGGCGACGGAGTGGCCGAGCCGGCAGAGTGGAACCTCGCCGGCCCCGATGCCCTGGTCGGGCGGGGGCTCGGCATCGTGAAGGCCCTCGCCAGCGCTGTCGAGGTGGCGCGCACGGGGACCCAGACGACCGTTACTGCATCGTTTACGGGTAGTTGAGATGCCGATCACGACCGGGTTCAACCACGTGGCGACACTCACCACCGATCTCGACCGCCACGCCGAGTTCTACCGCCGAGCGTTCGGCGCCGAGGTCACGTTTCGGATGGACGCCACGTCCGAGCACCCACGCATGTTCATCCTCGACCTCGGCGGTGGGGCGGCGCTGAACGTCTTCGAGGTCGCGAGCGAGGAAGAGATCCTCGGCGAGCGCCGCCGCCAGGGCGGGCGCGGCGCGATCGACCACTTCGCGCTCCAGGTGGGATCCTTCGCCGAGTTGGAGGCGGCCAGGGAGCGCCTCGTCGACGCCGGTGCCGAGGTCGGCGAGATTCAGCGCCTCGGCAACGAGTGGTCGCTGTTCTTCCGCGACGTCGATGGGATGGAGCTCGAGGTCTGCGCTCCGGGAACCAGCTGATCGGCAAGGGCCCGATCGGTCGGGTCAGCGTTCCAAGCCGCGGGCGATGATCTCTTTCATCACCTCGGTCGCCCCGCCGAAGATGCGCGTGACGCGAGCGTCTGCGTATGCCCGCGCGATCGGGTACTCCAGCATGTAGCCGTAGCCGCCGTGGAGCTGGACTCCGGCGTCGACGACCCGTCCCTGCAGCTCGGTGCACCACCACTTGGCCATCGCCGCGGTCTCGGGCTCGAGCTCGCCGGAGTTGAGCGCCTCTACGCAGCGATCGACGAAGGCCTGCGCGACCTCGACCTCGGTGGCCATCTCGGCCAGGGTGAACCGGGTGTTCTGCAGCGCGAGCAGTGGTTGGCCGAACGCGCGGCGCTCTTTCACGTGAGCGACGGTCCACCCCAGCGCGGCCCGCGCGGCGGCCACGCCGGTGACGGCGATCGACAGCCGCTCCTGGGCCAGGTTGCGCATCAGCATCTTGAACCCGTGCCCCTCCTCCCCGAGGCGGTTGGCCACGGGGACGCGCACGTCGGAGAAGTACAGCTCGGCGGTGTCCTGCGAGTGCAGGCCCACCTTCGACAGGTTGCGGCCACGCTCGAAGCCGGGCATGTCGCGCTCGACGACGAGCAGCGAGAGACCGCCATGGCGGTCGGTCGGGTCGGTCCGGACCGCGACCACCACCAGGTCGGCGTTGATCCCGTTGGTGATGAACGTCTTCGACCCGTTCACCACGTACTCGTCCCCGTCGCGGGTGGCGCTCGTGGTGATCGACGCGAGGTCGGATCCCGCTCCCGGTTCGGTCATCGCCACGGCCGTGATCAGCTCGCCGCGACAGATGGCGGGCAGCCAGCGCTGCTGCTGCTCCGAGCTCGTCAGGTGGGTGAAGTACGGCATGCAGATGTCGTTGTGCAGGGTGAGCCCGAGCGCGACGCCTGCTGCGCCGGCGTAGACCAGCTCCTCGCCGAAGACCATGTTGTAGCGGAAGTCGCGAACCCCGCCACCGCCGAGCTCCTCGGGGACGTCGACACCGAAGAAGCCGTGCTTCCCGGCGGTGGCGAAGAGCTGGCGGTCGACTATCCCCGCCTGCTCCCAGCGCTCGACGTTGGGCAGCACCTCTCGCTGGACGAAGGCCGACACGCTCTCCCGGAACAGCTCGTGAGTCTCCTCGAACAGGGTTCGCTTCATTGGGGTGGCGTTCAGTCCTCCAGGGCGGTCACCGCGGGAATCGACCCTAGCCTCACGGCGAGGAGAGAGGGGCGGAGATGGAGCAGGCCGATCGGGTCGAGCAGATCGAGCTGGCGGGCGCCGGGGGATTGCGGCTGGTCGCCGACGTCGCCGGCCCTCCCGAAGGCCCGCAGGTGGTGCTGCTCCACGGCGGCGGGCAGACCCGCCATGCGTGGAGGGGGTCTCTGCTCGCGCTGGCCGCAAGGGGCTGGCGCGCCTACTCGGTCGACCTGCGCGGTCACGGCGACAGCGACTGGGCGCCCGACGGCGACTACACGATCGACGCGTTCGCGAACGACGTCACCGCTGTCGCCCGTGCACTGCGGCGCCCTGCCCTCGTCGGAGCCTCGCTCGGTGGCATCTCCGCACTGATGGCCGCCGGCGAGCACGACCCCCCACCGGCGTCGGCGCTCGTGCTGGTGGACGTCGCTCCCAAGCTCGAACGCGCCGGGACCGACCGGGTGGGCGGGTTCATGCGGGCTCACGCGGAATCCGGCTTCGCGAGCCTCGACGAGGTGGCCGACGCCATCGCTGCTTACAACCCTCACCGCCCGCGGCCGACCGACCTGTCCGGGCTGCGCAAGAACGTCCGCCAGCGTGCCGACGGCCGCTGGGTGTGGCACTGGGACCCGGAGTTCTTGAACGGCCGGCTGGGCTCGATCGACGAATCGCGTACGTCCACGATGCGCGCCTCGCGCCTCGAAGCGGCGGCCAGGGGGCTCACCGTCCCGACGCTGCTGGTGCGGGGGAGGATGAGCGACATCTTGAGCGAGGAGGGAGTCCGCCAGATGCTGGAGCTCGCCCCGCACACCAAGTTCGTCGACGTCGCCGGTGCTGGGCACATGGTGGCCGGAGACCGCAACGACGCCTTCAACGACGTCGTGTTCTCGTTCCTCGAAGACGTCCGGGGCGGCGCGGCCGGCTAGCGGTCGGGGGGCACGAACGACCGGAGCAGGTCGGCCAGCTCCAGCGGCTGGTCGCTCTGCACCGCGTGACCGGCGCCTTCGACCACCTCCACACGCAGGCCCGGGATGCGCTCACGCATCCCCTCCACGTCCTCGTCGCGCACGTACCTGGACAGCCCGCCACGCACGAGCATCGCCGGGATGGTGATCCCTGCGACGTCGTCCCACAGCGCCGTGAAGTCCACCCACTGCCCGTCACCGTCGGTGCCGCCGGCGGCGGGCTCGGGGCGCGGGCCGAACAGGTCGTATCGCCAGGTCCACAGCCCGTCCGCGCGGCGGTACGCGTTGTGGCGGACGCCGCGGCGCACGCCCGACGCCGCGCGGTAGGGGCTCATCGCGATCGCCGCCTCGGCCATCTCCTCCAGCGAGGCGTACGTAGGTGGGCCGCCGATCAGCGCCACCGAGCCGCGTTCGAACGTCGTCATCTCCCGGGTGGGGTCGTTGATCTGCGGGGTGACGTCGATCATCACCACCCTCCTGCACAACTCCCCGCGCGTCGCGGCGAGGCGGATCGCGGTTGCCCCGCCGAGCGACATGCCGACGACCGCCGACAACTGCGGCGCGAGGCGCTCGAGCGCGTGGGCGACTGCCGTGGCGTTGCGCCACGGGCCGTAGTCACGGTCGCCGCGCCGATACGAGTGGCCGTGGCCGGGAAGGTCGAACGCGATCGCCGGGCGTCCGAGCGCCAGGCCGACCGTGTCCCACGTGTGCGCGTTCTGGCCGGCACCGTGCAGGAAGCCGATCTCGGGCTCTGCTGTGCCCCAGCGCAGGTAGGACATCCACTCGCCGGCACCCACCTCGACCACCCCGCGGCTCACGACCGGGGGCGGATCGTCGGGGAGACCCCATTCCTGCGCGTTCTCGTGGTAGAGGCCGAGCTCGTCGTACCCGTCCTCGGCCATCGTCTCGACCAGGCGGTGCTCGGCCATCAGTTGATCAGCGGGTCGCGGGGCAGGCCGAGGATGCGCTCGCCGATCTGGTTCCGCTTGATCTCCGAGGTCCCCCCGGCGATCGACATCGCCCGGTGCATCAGCACGAGGATGCCCGACATCGCGCCGGGACCGTCGAGGAAGGCGCCGTCGGGACCGGTCAGCTCGGCCAGGATCGCCGCTGCCTCGTGGCCCGCCTCGGACAGGACGAGCTTGGTCACGTTGCCCTCCGGGCCGGGCCCGCCGCCGGCCACCGCGCGGTGCGCGCTGCGCAGGTTCATCGCGGTCATCGCCTCGTTGACGGCGACGTACCGTCCCAGCCGGCCGGCACCGCCGGAGAGACGCTCCGGATGGGCGTCGAACGCGGCGACGAACGTCTCTCCGGGCAAGGCCAGGCCGCCCTGGCCGCCGCCGATGCTCACGCTCTCGTTGCCGAGCGTGGCGCGCGCGACCGTCCATCCGCCGTCGATCGGCCCGACGACGTCGTCGTCGGGCACGAACACGTCGGTGAAGAACACCTCGTTGAACTCCGAGTCGCCCGTCGGCATCTTCAACGGGCGTACCTCGACGCCTTCGGCCGACATGTCGATCACCATCGTGGTGATCCCCTCGTGCTTCGGTACGTCTGGGTTCGTGCGCACCGTGGCGAACCCGAAGCTGCTCAGGTGGGCGCCACTCGTCCACACCTTCTGCCCGTTCACCAGCCATCCGCCGTCCACCCGGGTGCCCTTGGTCTTCACCCCCGCGGCGTCCGACCCGGCGTCGGGCTCGCTGAACAGCTGGCACCAGATGACGTCCTGGCGCAGTGCGGGCCTCACCCAGCGGGCGACCTGGTCGTCGGTGGCGTGCTGGATGAGCGTCAGGATCACCCATCCGGTGATGCCGTACGCCGGGCGCTTGACGCCGGCGGCGGCGAACTCCTGCTCGATGACGAGCTGCTCGACGGCGCTCGCGTCGCGACCAAAGGGCTTCGGCCAGTGCGGCATCGCGTAACCGGCCTCGATCAGCGCGTCGCGCTGGGCGGTGCCTTCGAGGCCCGCCACCTGGTTCGCGAAGGCCCGCACCGTGTCGCGGATCGGCTCCGCCTCGGGCGGCAGGTCTACCGAGCGCTTGCGGCGCACGCCGGCGCGCAACAGGTCGGTGGTCTGGCGCGCGGACTCCTCGGCGTCGAGCACGGCGGCCAGCGCCGCCGCCCGGCGCAGGTACAGGTGCGCGTCGTGCTCCCACGTGAACCCGATCCCGCCGTGCACCTGGATGTTGAGCTGGGCGTTCTGGTCGGCGGCGGCGAGGGCGAGCGTGGCGGCGAGCGACGCGGTGTAGCTGAACTGGTCGCCGCCGGTGGCCGCGGCGCGGGCGGCATCCCATACGGCGGCGGTGGCCAGCTCGGTGGAGACGAGCATGTTCGCGCAGTGGTGCTTGACCGCCTGGTACATGGCGATCGGGCGGCCGAACTGCACGCGCACCTTCGCGTACTCGGCGGCTTGCTCGGTGCACTCCCGTGCGATGCCGGTCGCCTCGGCGGCGAGGATCGTGCGGGCCATGTCGATGTACACCTGTCGTGCCCCGGCGATCACGTCGACGGCCACCCCCGACAGCGTCACCCGCGACGAGCGCCGCGTCGGGTCGAGGTTCGCGGGCGTCTCCGCCTGGACGCCCTTGCCGTCGAGAGGAACCACGACCACGTCTTCACCGCTGACCGCGAGCAGCACGTCGGCGAGCCCGCCTCCGAGAGCAGGGGCGACCGAACCGTTCGCCAGTCCGTCGCTCACCACCAGTTCGCCGGCGAGCGCGATCGCCGCTGTCTTCGTCCCCTCGCAGAGGCTCGGCAGCAGTCGGGCGCGCAGCTCGTCCGTGCCTGCTGCAGCGATCGTCGCACTCGCGACGACCGTCGGCACGAACGGTCCGGGGGTCAACGCGCGGCCGAGCTGCTCGACGACGACGACCAGTTCGGGCAGGCCGTAGCCGGAGCCGCCGTACTCGTCGGGAAGATGGAGGCCCAGCCAGCCGAGCTGGCGCAGCTCGGGCCACAGCTCGGGGAGCGCCTCAGAGGGCGCCGTCAGCAGCGTCCTTGCTGCCTCGCGGCTACGGCGCTTGGCGAGGAACTCCGCCGCCGTCTCGGCCAGTGCGCGGTGATCTTCGGTGATCGCGATCGACATGGGGGTGAACGTAGTGGGCCGGGCAGCCGACCTTCGGGCCGGGTGGGCTCTCTGCTCAGCGGTAGACGGGCGGGTCGTTGCGGCGGGGCGCGGCGAACTGGTCGTACTCGTTGCCGATGAACGTGTACGCCATGGCGTTCTGCAGCGCCATCGTGCGGGTCATGTCGAGCGATTCCCAGATCGCCCTGACGGTTCCCTGGATCGGCTTGGGCGATCGAGCGGCGATGGATGCGGCGATGGCGTGGGCGCGGTCCCACAGCTCGGCCCGCGGGGTGACCTCGGTGACGATGCCGAGGCGCAGCGCGGTCTCGGCGGTGATGCGCTCCTCGGTGCCCATCAGCGCCCAGCGCAGCACGTCGCCGAGCGGAACGCCGCGCGCGAGCAGCCCGATCGGCTCCAGCGCGGACGTGATGCCTCCGTTCGCATGCGGATCGAAGAACGACGCGTCGTCGGAGCAGATGACGATGTCGGCCTCGTTGATGAAGTACTGGCCGCCGCCGGCGCAGATCCCGTGGACCGCGGCGACGACCGGCTTCCAGCACCGGTGGTAGAGCTTGGGCCCGAGCGTCGAGCCGGGGTCGTACGAGTTCCACACGTTGTCGCTCATGAACCAACCGGTGCCGGACTTCACGTCGATGCCGGTGGAGAAGGCGCGCTCGCCGGCAGCGCGCAGCACCACGGCATGGATGTCGTGGGTGTCGCGCACCGTCTCCCACGCCCAGCCCATCTCACGGCCCATCTCGTCGTTGAACGAGTTGAGCGCGTCCGGGCGGTTCAGAGTGATCGTGGCGACGTGGTCGTCGCCGACCTCGAACGAGATGGTGCTGGTCTCCAACTGGTCCTCCTGTCTCGGCAGGCGACGACGCTAGACCCAGCACCACTCGATCGAGGTGGTTCAGCCGATGCCCCGTCAACCCTCGGGCCCGGTGAACTCGACCAGCTCGGCGAAGCCGTCACCACCGGCGGTCTTCTCCTCCCGGATCAGCCCGACGCCGCGGGCGTACCACTTCTGCTCGATCGTGTCGGGTTCGAGGGGGTTCCAGTCACGGGTGACGACGACGTCGTCGAAGCTGCCACCGGGGACGACGAGCGAGGAGCTGACCTCGATGAGCTCCATCATGTCCTCGGCCTCCCCGGGGTAGAACTCCTGGCGGTAGGCGTCGCCGACCTTCGGTACGGCCGGCATCACGATGCCTGGCATCGCCCCGTCGACCCCTGCTGTCCACGAGCCGGCGGTGCTCACCAGCTCGCCGTCTTCGTAGTCCGAAACGGCCTCGCCCAGGTACCAGACGTTGCCGGCGGAGTCCTGGGCGAACCAGTCGTACGTGTCCTCGACCAGCTCACCGCCGATGGTGACGGTGTCACGTACGACGGTGGCCGAGATCCCAAGGATCGACTCCCGGTCACCGGTGACCGTCACCTCGACCACCTCGAGCTCGCCGTCCGATTCGCCTTCGTAGCGCCAGCTCGCTCCGACCGGCATCGGCATGAAGGGGTTGTCGATCACGTCGACGAAGTCGTCGGGGTCGAGCACCGGTGCGTAGTCGCCGCCGTCGCCGGGGTCGACGACCGGCGCGGCCGCGGAGTCGTCGCCTCCGCACGCCGCGAGCAGGGCGACGACGGAGCCGGCGAGCGCGGTCGCGACGCGGCGGCGACGGGGTCGGTCGTGGCGAACGTGGTGGCGGCGGTGGTCGGTCCTCATGCCGTGATCGTGCGCCATGTCGGCTGAACGGCTGCTGAACCTCGTGAGGTCGCGTTCAGCTCCGGGTCAGCCGGCTCGGGCACACTTGGCGGCGATGAAGCTGCTGCTCGTCGAGGACGACGTGAAGATCGCGGCCGCGGTCGAGCGCGGTCTCGAGGCAGAGGGGTTCAGCGTGGAAGTCGCGTCGACCGGCGACGAGGGGCTGTGGCGGGCGATGGAGGGCTCCTACGACCTGATCCTGCTCGACATCATGCTGCCGGGGCGCAACGGCTACCGGATCTGCGCGGACCTGCGCGCGGCCGGCGATTGGACCCCGATCCTGATGCTGACGGCGAAGGACGGCGACCTGGACGAGGCCGAGGGGCTCGACACCGGCGCCGACGACTACCTGGTCAAGCCGTTCTCGTTCGCCGTGCTGGTCGCGAGGGTGCGCGCGCTGCTGCGCCGCACGGGTGGCGGCGACCCGGTGCCCCTGACGGTCGGCCAGTTGCGCATCGACCCCCGGGCGCGCCGGGTGTGGATGCAGGACTGCGAGGTGCTCGTCACCACGCGGGAGTTCGAGCTGCTCGAGTTCTTCGTGCGACGGGAGGGCCAGGTGCTCTCCAAGGCGGAGATCTTGAAGGGGGTGTGGAGCGACGACTTCGACGGTGACCAAAACATCGTCGAGGTGTACGTCGGGCGCCTGCGACGCAAGCTCGAAGCGCCGGGCGGTGCTGAAGCGCTGATCACGACCGTGCGCGGTTCGGGCTACCGGTTGGGCGGCTGCTGAGATGTGGCGCGGGGTTCGCGCCCGGACGACCGCTGTGGCGGCGGTGGTCGTGGTCGTCGTGCTCGTCGCCACGGCGGCGGTCCTGCTCGGCGTCCAGCGTCGGATGCTGACCGACAACCTCGACCAGGCGTTGGTCGCGCAGGCCCGCCTTCTGGCGGATGCCGTCGCCGAGGCGAACCCGGCCCATCCGCTGGCGCCGCAGGGCGACGACGACGGGATCGCCCAGGTGACCACGCTCGACGGCGTCGTGCTCGCGTCGACGGCGAACTTCGCGGATCGCCCGGCGCTGACGTCGCCGGCCACCTCGACCGGTGGTGAAGAAGCGCGCTGGACGGCCGAGCTCCTGGAGGGCGAGCCGGACTACCGAGTGGTCTCGATGCGCGTCGAGGACCGCTTCGTGCACGTCGCCGCACCCGTGGACGACATCGACGAGAGCCTGTCCGCGCTGCGCCTCGGCTTCGCCGGGGCGATCCCGGTGGTTGCCGCCGTTCTGGCCGGGCTCACGTGGTGGCTCGTCGGCAGGACGCTGCGCCCAGTCGAGGCGATCCGGCGCGAGGTCACGGAGATGACGGGGGAGAACCTCCACCGGCGCGTGCCGGAGCCCGCCGGTCGTGACGAGATCCACCGCCTCGCGCTCACCATGAACGAGATGCTCGATCGCGTCGAACGCGCGGCCGGCTCTCAGCGCCAGTTCGTCGGCGATGCCTCACACGAGCTGCGCAGCCCGCTCGCCCGCATTCGCTCCGAGCTCGAGGTCGATCTCGCCCATCCCGAGACCGCCGACATGCGCTCCACCCACGAGAGCGTGCTCGAGGAGGCGAAGCAGCTCGAGCGCCTCGTCGACGACCTGTTGGTCCTTGCCCGCTTCGACGACGACCGGGCGAGGCAGGCGCCGGCGGTAAGCGTGGACCTCGACGACGTCGTGCTGCGCGAGGTGCGTCGTATGCGTGCCGGGCTTCGCGCAGGAGTCGTCGTCGACACGGCTGCGGTCTCCGGCGCCCAGGTGCACGGCGATGCAGCCGAACTCGCGCGGCTCGTGCGCAACCTGCTCGACAACGCCGCGCGCCACGCCGTCTCCGTCGTGGAGGTGTCCCTGTCCGAACGCGCCGGGATGGCGACGCTGGCTGTCGCCGACGACGGCCCCGGCATCGCCCCGGATCAGCGCGAGCTGGTCTTCGAGCGCTTCGGTCGCGTGGACGGTGCCCGCAGCCGCGACGCCGGCGGGTCCGGGCTCGGCCTTGCCATCTGTCGCGCGATCGTGGAGCGCCATCGGGGCACGATCGGAATCGACGCCGAGCATCGCCGCGGGGCACGGTTCGTCGTACAGATCCCCGCCGCGCCTTAGAGTCCGGCAGATGACCGATCTGTTCGACCTGAGTGGCAAGGTGGCGCTCGTCACCGGTGGCAGCCGGGGCCTCGGCTACGAGATGGTGAAGGCGTTCGCCGAGCACGGTGCCGACGTCGTCGTCGCCAGCCGCAAGCTCGACGCCTGCGAGCAGGTGGCCGCCGAGGTGCGCGCGCTCGGCCGCAAGGCGCTCGCCGTCGAATGCCATGTCGGCAAGTGGGACGAGGTCGACGCGCTGGTCGAGCGGGTGTATGCGGAGTTCGGCCGGATCGACGTGCTGGTGAACAACGCGGGCATGTCGCCCCTCGCCCCGTCGTCGCACGAGACCAGTGAGGAGCTGTTCGACAAGGTCGTCTCGGTCAACTGGAAAGGCCCGTTCCGGCTGGCGTCCACGGTCGCGGCCCGCATGCGCGACGCGGGCGGTGGGGTGATCATCAACGTCTCCAGTTCCGGTGCGCTCCGCCCGACACCGTCGGCGACGCCCTACTGCGGCGCCAAGGCGGCGCTGAACGTGATGACCGAGTGCTTCGCCCTCGAGTACGGGCCGACGGTGCGCGTCAACACGATCTCCGCCGGACCGTTCCTGACCGACATCTCCAAGGCCTGGCCGGCCGCGGCCCGCGAGCGTTGGTCCAATCCGCTCGGTCGCCCCGGGCGGCCGGAGGAGATCGTCACCACAGCGCTGTACCTGGCCAGCCCGATGTCGTCGTTCACCACAGGCGCCATGGTGCGCTGCGACGGCGGCCTGCCCTGACCCGGCGCGAGGTCACGGCGCTAGTGCGTAGTGTCGCGACAGGCGGCTAGCGGGAGGTGCGGGATTGAGACGCCGTGTCGGCGACGAGATGTACACGGAAGCGCCGCCTCTGGCCGCGTGGATGGCACTCGTCGGCGCCATCTCCGGTCATCCGTCCCTGAAGGTCGAGTCCCAGGTCGAGCAGGAGATGCGCCTCGAGTTCCAGTCCGGCTGGTCGGCCTTCACCACCGGGCAGCGGATGTCGGCGTCGGTGGTGCCCCAGGGTACGGGTTCGCTGATCCGGGTCGGCGGTGTCGGCAAGGTGTCGACGCAGATCGGGAGCGCGAGCAGGATCAAGAAGCTGATCGGTGAGATCTTCGCGTCCACGGCCAACCGGCTCGGCCCTGTCGCACCTCCGCCGCCGTTTTAGGCCCGCTCCGACGCTGAACGAGTCCGGGCCGCCTCGAATCAGTCGGAGCTGTACTTGTCCGAGTGGTGGGCGGTCGCGTCGGGGGCGTCGACGCCGTCGGGGAGAGGCGCGTGGAGGCTGACGATGCGACCGTCGGGATCGCGCACGAGAGCTTCGACCACGCCCCAGTGCTCGGGCGTGAAGGGCTTCGCGAAGTCGGCTGGGGGATCGGGCAAGAACGCGGTCGAGTCCGCCACCCGCAAGATCGGTTGGGTCGTGAGATCGGACTCGTGCTGCTCGCTGACGAACACGTACGGGCCGCCCGCTGGGTGCACCCACTGGCCCGAGCCGTGGTCGGACTCGAACACGCTCACGAAGCCCAGCGACGCCCAGAACGCAGCGGTGGCCGCGTAGTCGCGAGTCTCGACGTAGAAGCCCTCGAACCCCTCGGTCGCCATGGCGGGCGTCCTCCCTCTCTCGAGCGGGTGACGGTGTGTGGTTTCAGGACATAGGAAACGGGTGTCGCGAGACATAGGAAACGCGGGGTCCGCGGCCGGGGTGGGTCCGGCGGTGACCGTTGCCGGTGTCGATAGCCCGTCTGGTCATCACCGCTGTCGTTGTCCAGGGACGCTCCCAGGCTGAGGTCGCCCGCACCTACAAGGTGTCGAAGGGGTGGGTGTCGAAGCTCGTGGCCCGCTACCGCGCCGAAGGCGAGGCGGCGTTCGAGCCACGATCGCGTCGCCCGGCCCGCTCGCCGACCGCGACCCCTGAGACTGTCGTCGAGCTGGTCCTCGAGCACCGCAAGTCTCGTGTCGCCGGCGGGCTCGACGCCGGCCCGGCGACGTTGGTGTGGATCCTCGAACACCATCACCACATCCGGGTGTCAGCAGCGACCATCTGGCGGATCCTGCGCCGCGCCGGGGCCGTGGACCCCCAACCGCACAAGCGTCCCCGCTCGTCGTACATCCGCTTCCAAGCCGACCAACCCAACGAGTGCTGGCAAGCCGACTTCACCCACGTCCGCCTCGCCGACGGCACCGACGTCGAAGTCCTCACCTTCCTCGACGACCACTCCCGCTACCTCATCTCGGTCACCGCCCACCGTCGGGTCACCGGCCCCATCGTCGTGGCCGCCTTCCGCCAAGCGTGCGCCACCCACGGGATCCCCGCATCCACCCTCACCGACAACGGCATGGTGTTCACCACCCGCCTGTCAGGTGGCCGCGGTGGCCGCAACGGCTTCGAGACCGAACTACGCCACCTCGGCGTCACCCAGAAGAACTCCCGACCCAACCACCCCGGCACCTGCGGCAAGGTCGAACGCGTCCAACAAACCATGAAGCTCTGGCTCACCGCCCGACCACCCGCCACCACGATCGACGAGCTCCAACAGCTCTGCGACCGCTTCGTCGACGTCTACAACCACCAGCGCCCCCACCGCTCCCTACCCGGCCACAGCACCCCCGCCGTCGCCTACGCGACACGGCCCAAAGCCACACCCGGCACCCGCGACGACGACCGCCACCACCGCGTCCGACGCGACACCGTCGACCAAGCCGGACGCGTCACCCTGCGCCACCACGGACGCCTCCACCACATCGGCCTCAGCCGAACCCTCGCCCGAACCCGCGTCCTACTCCTCATCGACGACCTCGACATCCGCGTCATCGACGCCGCCACCGGCGAGCTCTACCGCCACCTCACCCTCGACCCCACCCGCGACTACCAACCCTTCAACGACCGAGACCCCCGACCCACCCGAAAAACAACACAGTCCGAACCCCAATGAAGGTTCGGACCGTTTCCTATGTCTCGCGACATCACACTCGAGCGGGTGACGGTGTGTGGTTTCAGGACATAGGAAACGGGTGTCGCGAGACATAGGAAACGCGGGGTCCGCGGCCGGGGTGGGTCCGGCGGTGACCGTTGCCGGTGTCGATAGCCCGTCTGGTCATCACCGCTGTCGTTGTCCAGGGACGCTCCCAGGCTGAGGTCGCCCGCACCTACAAGGTGTCGAAGGGGTGGGTGTCGAAGCTCGTGGCCCGCTACTGCGCCGAAGGCGAGGCGGCGTTCGAGCCACGATCGCGTCGCCCGGCCCGCTCGCCGACCGCGACCCCTGAGACTGTCGTCGAGCTGGTCCTCGAGCACCGCAAGTCTCGTGTCGCCGGCGGGCTCGACGCCGGCCCGGCGACGTTGGTGTGGATCCTCGAACACCATCACCACATCCGGGTGTCAGCAGCGACCATCTGGCGGATCCTGCGCCGCGCCGGGGCCGTGGACCCCCAACCGCACAAGCGTCCCCGCTCGTCGTACATCCGCTTCCAAGCCGACCAACCCAACGAGTGCTGGCAAGCCGACTTCACCCACGTCCGCCTCGCCGACGGCACCGACGTCGAAGTCCTCACCTTCCTCGACGACCACTCCCGCTACCTCATCTCGGTCACCGCCCACCGTCGGGTCACCGGCCCCATCGTCGTGGCCGCCTTCCGCCAAGCGTGCGCCACCCACGGGATCCCCGCATCCACCCTCACCGACAACGGCATGGTGTTCACCACCCGCCTGTCAGGTGGCCGCGGTGGCCGCAACGGCTTCGAGACCGAACTACGCCACCTCGGCGTCACCCAGAAGAACTCCCGACCCAACCACCCCGGCACCTGCGGCAAGGTCGAACGCGTCCAACAAACCATGAAGCTCTGGCTCACCGCCCGACCACCCGCCACCACGATCGACGAGCTCCAACAGCTCTGCGACCGCTTCGTCGACGTCTACAACCACCAGCGCCCCCACCGCTCCCTACCCGGCCACAGCACCCCCGCCGTCGCCTACGCGACACGGCCCAAAGCCACACCCGGCACCCGCGACGACGACCGCCACCACCGCGTCCGACGCGACACCGTCGACCAAGCCGGACGCGTCACCCTGCGCCACCACGGACGCCTCCACCACATCGGCCTCAGCCGAACCCTCGCCCGAACCCGCGTCCTACTCCTCATCGACGACCTCGACATCCGCGTCATCGACGCCGCCACCGGCGAGCTCTACCGCCACCTCACCCTCGACCCCACCCGCGACTACCAACCCTTCAACGACCGAGACCCCCGACCCACCCGAAAAACAACACAGTCCGAACCCCAATGAAGGTTCGGACCGTTTCCTATGTCTCGCGACATCACATCGAGCGGGTGACGGGAATCGAACCCGCATAGCCAGCTTGGAAGGCTGGAACTCTAGCCATTGAGCTACACCCGCGAACGGGCGTGCACTCTACCGGCGCGGGCGGCCATGATTGGGCCGACCTTCGAGGGGAGCACTTCATGGAACGCATCTGGCGCGGGGTGGGTCGATGGCTCGGCAACCGCACCACAGCCGCATTTGCGATCATCGTCGTCGTCACCGCGGTGACGCTCGTCGGGGCTGCCCAGCTCGACTTCGCGACGGGGCAGGACAGCTACCTGCAGCCCGATTCGCAGGAGGCGAAGGACAACCGCGCGTACCAAGAGCTCTTCGGCGGAGAGAACATGGTGGTGCTCTTCACGATGGAAGAGGACCACACGGTGGCCGACCTCTTCACCCCCGCCAACATCGAGCAGATGCGCGCCGTCGAGGACCAGCTGCGCGGCGACCCGTCGATCCAGAACGTCGTCTCGCCGCTGACGGCGCTGCAGTGGACGGGCGATCTCGTGACGAGCGGTACTGCCTCGCAGATCCTCAGCAGGGCGATGGAGCGGGAGACCGACGAGACGGCGATTGCAGCTCGTGAGCAGGACGAGCGCGTCACGTTGGCGCGCGTCGCGGCGGCCGGAGTGCCCGGGATGGAGAACCCGGAGTGGATCAAGTTTCTGCTGTTCGAGAACGTCGGCTTCGAGCTCGCCGACGACGGCACCCTGACGGCGCCACCCGACCCCGAGCTCGTCGTGCGCAAGGCCCTGCGCGCGTTCATCCCGGACACCACCCATGCCCTGCTCGCGGCGATCCTCGTCGGCAACGCCCCCCTTGACCAGCTTGCCGACGGTTCCGAGGCGGTCTTCGCCTCGCTGGAGGGACGCGGCTTCGAGAACTCCGCCGTGATCGTCACCGGCACGCCTACGTTCCTGACCGAGATCAACGAGTACCTACAAGGCGGGATGCTGTTGCTTGGCGGGATCGCGGTGCTGGTGATGATCGTCGTGCTGATCGTCGCGTTCAACGTCCGCTGGCGACTGCTGCCGCTGCTCGGGATGATCGTCGGGGTGATCTGGGGGTTCGGCATCTTCGGGTTCACCGGCTCTGACCTGTCACTCGTCACGATCGCGGGGCTGCCGATTCTCATCGGGATGGGCATCGAGTTCTCGATCCAGCTCCACAACCGCGTGGAGGAGGAGTGCGTCATCGACCACGAGGCGGGCCCGTTCGCCGAGACCGCTCGGGCTCTCGGGCCGCCGTTGCTGCTCGCCACGATCGCCGCCGCTCTTGCGTTCCTGGCGATGCTCATCTCCCGGGTGCCGATGGTTCAGGACTTCGGCGTGCTGCTCGCGATCGGCATCGTCGCCCTCCTCTTGTCGGGGATCGTGACGATGCTCAGCGTGCTCGGTCTGCGTGAGCGGCGGAAGCCGACCACCAGCACGGCCGGGAGGGGCTGGGTGGAAAAGACCGTCGACTGGCTCGGTTCGCTGCCGAGGGGGGCGGTCGTCCCGCTCATCTTGATCTCGATCGTCATCCCTCTCGTCGGCCTCGCGCTGGAAGACAGGGCCAAGATCGAGAGCGACCCGGTCAACTGGGCCAACCAGTCCAGCACCGCCATCCGCAACGTGCGCACCCTCACCGAGGAGACCGGCTTCGCGTCGACGCTCGGCATCTTCATCGAGGCCGACGAGGAGGGTGGCAACGGCATCTTCACCGACGAGATGGGTGCGTTCGTGCACGACCTCGTCTTCGCGTCGACCGACATGCACCCCGAGGTGCTGCCCGAGGCGTCGAGCCTGCCGACGACGGTCTCGTACCTGCTCGCGGTGCCGGGAGCGACGGCAATGCCGCCTACGGGCCTCGACATGTTGCAGGCGTACGAGGTGGCTCCGCCCGACATCCAGCGACTTCTGGTCGGGCCGGAGGGTAACTCGACGCAGGTGATGTACCAGGTGGGGGACTCCTCGCTCGAGACGCGCAGTGCCGTCGTGGACGACATCCACGCGCTCATCGCCGATCCCGGCGACGCGGCGCGGTTGCCCGCCAACGCGAGTGCCACCACTGGCGGGCTGGCGATCGTTGGGGTTGGCCTGCTCGACAACATCACGGCCAACAAGGCCCAGCTCACCCTGCTGGCCCTCGCCCTGGTGGCGGCCCTCGTCGTGCTGCGCCATCGCAGCGTGGCGAGGGCGCTGCTCACGATGATCCCCGTGCTGCTCGCGACCGGGGCGTCGGCGACGCTCGTCTCGCTGCTCGGCATCACGCTCAGCCCGCTCACCACGGTCGGTGGCCCGCTCGTCGTCGCCACCTGCGCGGAGTTCGCGATCCTGCTGGTGGACCGATACGCGGAGGAGCGCCAACGTGGGCTGACGCCCGCAGAGTCCCAGCGCGTCGCGGCCGACCGCACGGGTAGGGCGTTCCTGACCTCGGCGCTCACCACCATCGGCGGGTTTGCCGTGCTGATGTTCTCCTCGCTGCCGCTGCTGCGCGACTTCGGCGCGGCAGTCACCTTGAACATCGCCGTAGCCGTCATCAGCGCGCTCGTCGTCGTGCCGCCGCTGCTCGCCTGGGCCGACGACCGGGGTTACCTCCGCCTTCCCGGGACGCAGCGCGCGCCGGACACCGCTCCCGAGCGGCCCCGCCTCGTGCCCCAGCTCGTCGCTGCCGGCGTCGGTGCGTTGCTCGTCGCCGCCGCGGTGCTGACGGTGGTCACCGCCACCGACGAAGGTGATGCGCAGGCGGCCTCGGTGCAAACCGTGCCTGCCGGGGTGCCGGCGACGCTGCCGCCGCCGACCACCGCGCCGCCGCCGACGACCTCCCTCGCCCCCGACGCCACCTTGCCCCCAGGAGAGCCGGTCGAACCGGAGGGCCTCGTCGCCAGCACCTTCTACACGGCGCTCGTCGGCGCCGGGGTCGATCCCGGGGTGGCGCGTTGCGCAGCCGACAACCTGATCGCGAAGAAGAGCGAGGAAGAGCTGCTCGCGATGGGTGTAGCCACCAGTCCTCGCCCGCCCGAGGTCGACGCGATCCTCACCGAGGCCGCCACGCAATGTGGCGTCACCGAGGAGCAGCTCGCCGCGGCGGCCGGCTGATCAGGCTGATCAAGTTGGCAGGTTCGCCTCGATGTCGGCCACCAGGCCGGCGTCTTCGGGGGCGACCATCGGGCTGTAGCGCCTGACCACATCGCCGCTCGGCGACACCAGGAACTTCTCGAAGTTCCAGCGGATGTCGCCGGTGTGGCCCTCCGCGTCGGCCGTCTCCGTGAGCTCGGTGTAGATCGGGTGGCGGTCGTCGCCGTTGACGTCGATCTTCTCCATCATCGGGAACGTGACCCCGTAGGTGGTGCTGCAGAACGTCTCGATCTCTTCGGCCGAACCGGGCTCTTGGGCGCCGAACTGGTTGCACGGGAATCCGACGACGGTGAACCCCCTCGCGCCGTAGGTCTGCTGGAGCTGCTCGAGACCGGTGTACTGCGGGGTCAACCCGCAGCGGGAGGCGACGTTGACGATGAGCATCGCCTTGCCGTCGAGGTCGGCGAGCGAAGTGGGCTCGCCGCGCAGGGTGTTGATGGAGGCATCGAGGATCGACATCGCGAAAGCATGCCCGATCGGAGAGCCCGTTACGCCTGCGCACCCCCATGCGTCGACGCGTCCGCGGACGCGTCCGGGGGGTCTGTGGCGTACGGGTCGGCGCGTCCGCGGACGCGTCGGGGGGTCGGTGTCACACCGGCTTCGTAGGCTGGTCGTAGCGCAGCTCGACCAGCCCTGCGGTTCCGGTGTGCCGGGACAAGTGCCCCGACTGGGGTGCTGATCGGTGGTCCTTCATCCGGTGATTCGTGTTGCATGGAGGTCCCCCGATGGCTGCCCATGGTTGTTTGCTGCTCGATCGTTTGCGTGCGGTCGCCCACGCTTGGGCTCGTCACCAGAGCGAGCTGGTGATGTTGGCCGCCGAGCTCGCCGATGGCAGCGAGTGGATCGCGGACGGTTCGCCGACCGCGGCGCATTGGCTGGCCGCGGTCGCCGATGTCGAGACGTGCACCGCGCGCGAGTGGATCCGCATCGGACGCCAACTCGCCCGCTTGCCCGCGTCCGCGGACGCGTTCACCACCGGGCGGATCTCGTACTCCAAGGTCCGCACCCTGACCCGCATCGCCACCCCCGACAACGAGACCGACCTGGTCGCGATCGCCGAACACACCCCGGCGAGCGACCTCGCTCGGGAGCTCGCCCGGTGGATGCACCGCACCCACAGCGCAACTGAGATCGCCGGTCATCAACACCGCCAGCGGGGGCTGCGCTGGCGCCACGAACCCGACGGCACCGTCGCGTTCAGCGCCCGGTTGGAGCCCTTGGCCGCTGGCAGGCTGATCGCCGCCTTGCAGGCCAAGGTGATGATCCGCACCCGACCCACCAGCCGACCCGGTGTCTGTGATGGTGGCTGGCCGAGCGTCGCGCAGCAGTACGCCGACGCGCTCGATGCGCTGGTCACCAACGGCACCGGGGGCATCTTGACCGAGGTGATCGTGCACGTACGCGGTGACGGCGTCACCCTCGACGACGGCACCCCGATCGCGGGTTCGATCGTCGAGCGGATCGCACCGGGGGCGTTCCTGCGGGTCCTCACCCACGACGCGAACCGGCGCCCGATCAATGCCTCGGGGCGCCACCGCCACCCCAGCACCCGTCAGAAACGAGTGGTCAAAGAACGCGACCGGTGCTGCGTCGACTGCGGACGCAACGAGCTCCTCGAATACGACCACGTACCCGACTACGACACCACCCACCACACCCTCGTCGAAGAACTACAACTCCGCTGCGCACCCTGCCACCAGGCCCGCCATAAGCAGCCGACAGCACGGTCCTCGGAACGCACGGGCACGCCTGCGTAGCCTCTGCGGCGATGGACCGTCCGGGCGGGCTCGTGTGCCTCACCACCTGGAACATGCAGGGCTCGCAGGACTTCGACGTCGCCGAGGCGGCCGCCCGGCTGCGTGAGCTGGCCTCGCCCTACGAGATCGACGTCGCCGTCTTTCAAGAGGTCCAGCGCAAGCAGGCTGCCCGCCTCGGCACAGAGCTGGGGATGGCGTCGAGGCGGTGGGCCTTCAAGCACTGGCCCATCCGCTGTCCCTCCGAGGGCCTGGCGGTGGTCACCTCGCACCGCTTGGCCAGGACGCGTTCGGTGACCGTGCGCAGGGCTCGCTGGTGGAATTGGCGACGAAGGGTGGTGCTGCTCGCCGAGGTACGCCTGCCCTCGGACACGATCGTCGTCGCCGACGTGCACCTCTCCGCCGAACACGCGGCCGAGCAGCGCGACGTCGAAGTCGTTCGGCTACAGAATGCACTGAAGCGGTTCGATGCCGAGCGCGCGGCGGTCGTGGCGGGCGACTTCAACGACTGGCCCGGCTCGGCGGTGGTCACCGCGATGTCGGCGGCAGGTTGGCGCGACGCGTGGGCCGAGTGTCACGACGACGCACCCGGAGCCCAGGGAGCCACCAACTGGTCACCTGGAGACCGCACCGGGCGCTCACCCGACCAGCGCATCGACTTCGTGTTCGTGCCGTTGGGGTGGGAGGTGGTGGACATCCGTATCGGCGCACCAGGCGGCGCCGATGGCAGCTACCAGCAGTGGGCCGAGACCTCCGATCACCTTCCCTTGTGCTGCGTCTTGCGCCCTTCCTGAGGGCCGCCCTTCACAGAGAGGTGTCGAATGCCGGCTCCAGCACGGCCCGGCCCTCGTCGTCGGAGTGAGCGGCGGAGAGAGTGAGGTGAGCTCGCTTGCCGTCGATGTCGATCGTTGCCACCGCGTTCGCGAACAGCGGTCCCTCTTCGATCGACCAGCTCGCGTCGGGCACCCCGGCGCCGATGGAGCGGCGCAGGGCGCGCCCGAGCAGCCGCCCCGCGCGTGAGGTGGCGAAGCGCAGCACTCGCCGCTCGCGCCGGCGCAGCACGTTGCGCGTCGGCGAGCAGACGATCTGGTTCACCCTGGTGACCGGTATGCCGTCGGCTCGCGTCGGCGCGCCGCGCAGCGTCACGGGCGCGCGGTAGCTGAAGTGGACGTCACCGGACAGCACCGACACCGTGGCCGGAGCGTCACCGCGGCCGGCAAGCGCGGCGAACAGCCGGACGAGCTGGTTGAACGATGTGTCGAACGCCGGCCAGTGGTCCAAGTCGACGCCCCGGCGGAGCTTCTCGCCCAGTCGGCTCGCGCGGCGGCCCCAGCGCCCGTCGCACACCGCCTCGCTCCAGCGCTCGAAGTCGCTCAGGCCGCCGACCATGAAGACGGGGACGCTCGTCGCGATGAGCAGATGGTCGACGTCGGCCTCCACCTGCTGGCAGAGCCATGCCCACTCGCCGTCGTCGAGGATCCGCCGTGCCGAGGGGTCGAGCAGGCGGCCGTTGCGGCAGTCGACGACGATGAGGCGCGTACGTCCGAGATCACGGGAGAAGCTGAACTGGTAGCCGCCGAACACAGGAGTGTGGGCCTCGGACTCGCGTGCCCACTCCCACAGCTCGTTCGTCGCGTCACCGGCCTCGACGAAGCGCGCCAGCATGCCTTCGGCAGCGATCTCGCTGGGGGAGAGGTTGCCGAGGTGCTGGTACACCCAGTACGACACCAGCCCGCCGACGACGTGATCGTCCCACCACGGCAGCGACCGGATGTCGTCCACCCACCCGGCGGAGATGTTCCAGTCGTCGATCATGTCGTGGTCGTCGAACACCATCGCGCTCGGGATCACGGACAGCATCCAGCGCTCGACGTCGGGCTCCCACGACTCGTGGTACAGCCAGGTGTACTCCTCGAATCCGGCGACCATGCCCACCGGTGGCGCGTCGGGGCCCGAGTCGTCGCCCCGCGCGGCGCGGATCCGCTCCTGCGCGGCCGGGGAGGGGTCGTCGGCGTACACCTGGTCGCCGACGAACACCATCAGGTCGGGCCACTCGGTCGGCGCCTTGTCGAGCAGGTCGAGCCCGTAGGCACGCAGCGCGTCTACGCCGCGGCCGCGCTCGTCGGCGTCCAGTGACAGCGTGTACGGAGCGACGTGGGGTGCCGCCGACCGGCAGGAGCAGAACAGCACCTGCAGCGGGGCGTCCGCCGTGCGCGTCCGGATCACCGGGTGGGGGAGCCCCCAACCCGGCGGTGGCCAGGCGAGCGCGCCGTCGAGGCGCACGTCGTAGGGCGTGGCCGTCGCGGGGGCGAGGCCGGACACGACGACGAGCGCGTAGTGGTGTCCGGCGACGGCGAACGTGGGGGTGCAGTGGCCGAGCACCGCGACGGTGCAGGCCCTGTCGGTCTCGACCCAGATCGTGGCCGAACTGCCGTCGACGTAGCGCAGGATCGGGCCGAGAACGAGCCGCGGGCATCCGCTGGGGGCGCGCTCAGGCGGCATCGCCGAGGGGCACCGTCGAGCCGGGGAAGTCACGTCGGCGGGAGGTGGCCAGGATCACCCGCACCACACCGACGAGTGGGGTGAGCACGACCGCGCCGACGACGCCGGCCGCAGCACCTCCGGCGAGTGCCGCGAGCAGGGTCACCCATGCGGGCACGTCGATCGCTTCGCCGATCACCGTCGGTTGGATCAGGTGGTTCTCGACGAACTGGTAGGCGACGAACAGCGTGCCGGCGACCACCGCGGCGAGTGGGCCGGCCGCAAGAGCGAGCACCACCAGGGGGAATCCGCCCATGAACCCGCCGATCTGGGGAACGAAGTTCCACACGAACGCCCACACCGCGAGCACTGGGGCGAGCGCGATGCCAAGAGCGATGGCGATCGTGAACACCACTCCCGCGTTGAGCGCGGCGACGAGAGCAGCACCGGCGAGGTAGCCGCCGATCGAGCGCTGGGACACGTCGACGAGCCTCGTGAACTGCCGTCGCTTGGCTGCCGGGACGCGGCGTTGGACGGCAGCGAGCAGGCGGGGGCCGTCGAGCAGGAGCGCAAACGCGATGAGCACGGTCCAGAAGAGGTCGAGCACCCTCGCGCCGATGGTCGGCAACCACGACGACATGTCGCGGGCCTCCTGCAGCCGCTGGGGGAGATCGTTCATCTGATCCTCGACCCATGCCGCGGCTTCGCGGTCACGCAGCCATTCCCCGATCAACGGCAGGGACTCGAGCTCGGTGACCACCGTCGGCAGCTCCTCGCCGAGCTCGGTCGTGGTGTCGACACCTCCGGCGACGCCGGCGACGGTGGCTGCCCCGGCGACGGTTGCGATCAGCACGAACAACGCTGCCGCACCGGCGGCGCGGGGCAGATGCGCGCGGCGGCCGAGCCAACCGAGCGGGCGGCTGAGCGCCACCGCGACCAGTCCCCCGACGACAACCCAGACCATGGCCGCGCCGAGGTGCCCGGCGAGCATCCACGCGAGGACGCCCGCGACGACGGCTCCGGCCAGGGTGAGCAGGCCGCGCCGGCCGGGCGCGACCAGAACCGCGCCGGTGTCGACGCGCAGCAGGGCGCGGGATCCGGCGCGGTCGGGATCGGGAACGAGAGCGGGATCGACCGGCTCTCCGGGCGGTGCCGGGGTGGCGCCCGGCATGGTCAGCGGCGCGGCGGTGGTCAGCGCCGCAGCCGCGACAGAGGCGGCGACCAGGCACACGAAGAGGCCGCCGAACCCGGCCACCGTGACTCCCACGGCGAACGCGATGACGGAGAGCGCAGACCCGAGGCGCAGCCCGACGCGCGTGACCAGGCGTCTGCGGGCTAGGCCGGTGCCGAGCGCGATCACCAGTGCCGCGGCAAGCAGCAGAAGGCCCTCGGTGGGCCCGGCGGCGAAACCGGCGATGACCGCCGGCGCGATGCCGACGAGCCAACCGATCGTCGGCACCACGGCCCATGCGCCGGCCCAGCAGCCGAGCACGAACGCGCCCGAGATGTCGAGCGACCAGGCGGCGCCGGAAACGGCAGCCGTCACCGCGACTGCGAGCAACACCGTGCGGCGCACGTACGAGCCGCCGCGACGCTCGACGTCCGCGAGCATCGCCCGGACCTCTTCGCGCTGGTGCCGGGGCCAACGGCTGGCGAGCCAGTCCACCATGCGCGGAGCACCGCCCTGGAAGAACGCGGCGAGGATCACGACGAGCAGCAGGTCGATCGCCTGGCGACCGACCCCGGCGGCGTCGTCCTCTCCGGCGACGACGAGGGTGGGCAGCCGCTCGAGCACGTCACGCACCCCGTCGGCGGCGTCGAGCGACCCGGCCACCTCTGCCGGCACGCTTCCCGGCTGCCACGACTCGATCCGTTCGACGAGGTCGTCGGCAAGCCGCTCGGACTGACCGGCGAGGTCGTTCAACAGCAATGTGCCGAGGGCGACGGCGGCGACGAGCGTGGCCACCGCGGTCAAGGCCGCCGCCACGCCGGAGGGGACGGCGCGCGCGAGTCGGCGCCGGAACGGGTCGGTGACGAGCGCGAGCGAGCCGGCGAGCAGCACCAGACCGACGACGTCCGTCAACCGGAAGACCATCCGCGCCAGCACGACGGCACCCAGCGCGATCACGACGATGCGCGCCAGATCCCACCAGGGTCTGCTGGAGACGACCCCGGGAGCACCGGCTGGATGGCCGGGCTCGGCGAGGGGTTCGATCATGCGCACCGGCTCACGCTCGACGGCGCGCGAGAGCGCGCTCGTTCGTCGTGCGCATCGCGTACCAGACGACGAGCAGCGAGGCGGCTCCGAGGGCGATCCCGGCGAGAGCGTCGGTGGGGTAGTGCATGCCGCGGTACAGGCGCGAGACGGTGACGGCGAGGGGAGCGACGACGGCGAGGACGATGAACGGAATACGCACCGCGAGCGAGCGAGTGTGCCAGCAGACGACGATCGCCAGGCCTACGTAGAACGCCACCGAGGCCGCGATGTGCCCGCTCGGAAAGCTCGCCGTAGGAGCGGAGTCGATCTGTTCCACCGGCGGGCGCTCGCGACCGACGAGGGTGGCCGATGACACGAACGTCGTCACCTCGAGCAGCAGGGCGGCGACGATGAAGGCCCAGTCGTGCCACCGCCGGAAGAGCGCCAGGAAGATCGGTAGCAGTACCAGGCAGAGCACGACCTTCGTCATGGTGTCGGAGAGCATCGAGCCGTAGTCGCTCAGCGTGTCCCAGCGCTCGGTGCGGCGGTCGGCGAACCAACCGTTCACGTCGCCGTCGCTGCGCCCAAGGCGGGTGTCCTCCCACAGGTGAACGATCAGCAGTCCCACCCCGGTGAAAAGGGCGGTCATGACGACGTAGGCGCCGAGAACGACGCCGATCCCGCGCCGGTCGAAGGGAGAGACCTTCCACCACGGCCGGCCGTCGCGGACGTCGACCAGCGGATCGGGGTCGGCAGTGGGGGAATCGACGGGGGTGAGTTCTTCTTCGATGAGCACGGAGGGTCCTTTGCGGATCAGCAGGGAGGCCGGAGGCTGGCGATGATGGCGTCGGTGTCGAGGCCGGGGTCGGGGTACTGCTGGTCGAGGGCCGCCAACGTGTCGACGAGCATCGAGGCCACCGCCCAGTTGCGGTACCAGCGGTGGTCTGCCGGCAGCACGTGCCAGGGCGCTTCCTCGGTGGAAGTGCGTCCGATGACGGCGCCGCACGCGGCCTGGTACGCGGGCCACTGGGCGCGGGTCTCGATGTCGCTCGGCGAGAACTTCCACTGCTTGTCCGGCCGTTGCAGGCGGCGCAGGAACCGTTCGCGCTGCTCGTCGTAGGAGATGTGCAAGAACACCTTCAGCACGACCACATCGCGCTTGCGGAGCTGGCGCTCGAAGCGCAGGATCTCGCGCACCCGCTCGTCGACGGTCGGCGAGGCGCACCCCTCGGCCGCGGCGGGAACGATCGCGTCCTCGTAGTGGGAGCGGTCGAAGACGGTGACGTGGCCGCGCTCGGGCAGCTCACGGCGGATGCGTTCCAGGAACGGCTCACGCTGCTCCTTCGCTGTCGGCTCGACGAAGTTCGCCACACGCACGCCGACGGGGTTCAGCGCCGAGACCACGTGCTTGATCGTCCCGCTCTTGCCGCTTGCATCCAGCCCCTGCAACACCAGCAGCAGGGACTGATCGGCGTTGGCGATCAACCGCTCGTGCAGCTCGGCCAGCTCGGCGCGCAGCTCGACCAGTTCGCGCTCGGCCGCGCGCCGTGAGCCGATCCCGGGCGTGGCGCCCGTCGGGTGCCCGTCCAGGGTGACCCCGTCGCGCTGCAGCTCCACCCTCAACAGGTCGGTGACGCGCTCAGACATCTCGCACCGGCGCGTCGTCGACAGCGGTGTGCACCGACAGCGCACCCGGGCGAATGCCGAAGCTCAGCTCGTCGGCCGGCGGGCGGTCCTCGCCGTCGAGCTGGTAGGGGCGCGGCTTGGCCGTTCGCACCTCTACTGCCCGACCGGTTGCGCGATGGACGAGCTCGGGTCGCTGGGCGACGCCGCGGACCAGCCGCCACAGCACCGACGCCCACTCACGCGCGGTGCGGGCAGCGAGCACGGCGACGTCGAGTCGGCCGTCGTCGGGTTGCGCGTCCGGGAACACCTGAAGTCCGCCGGTCACCATTCCGCAGTTGCCGACCAGCACCATCGCCGTACGTCCGGTCCACACCTGCACTCCGTCGACGACCACGCTGGTCGTCACGAGTCGCGCAGGCAGGTGGCGGATGGCGGCGACCACGTAGGCGATGCTGCCGAAGCGCCGCTTCACCGATGGGTTCGCGTCGCGGATCATCAACGCGTCGAAGCCCGACCCGGCCATCACCGCGAACAGCTCGCCGTTCACTTCGCCGAGGTCGATCCGCCTGAGCGGGCCGCGCACGGCGTCCGGCACCGCGTCGAGTTCGTTGGCCAGCCCGAGGTTCGTGGCGAGCAGGTTCCCGGTGCCGAGCGGCACGATGCCAAGTGCCGTGTCGGTGCCCGACAGCGCTTCGAGGCATGCGCGCACGGTCCCGTCGCCGCCGCAGGCGATGACCGTCGTCGCCCCCGCCTCGACGGCGTCACGGCAGGCGCCTGCACCGGGGTCGTCCGCGGAGGTCTCGCTCCACTTGGCGCCGCCGACATGGTCCAGCGCCTCGCGCAGGTCGAGAGGTTCGATCGCGCTTCCGCTCGCCGGGTTGACGATCGCGACGACGAGGCCGGTTCCTGTGCTCATGACTCCTCCACCGCGGCGTGGCTCGGCTCCAACCGGTGCTCGGTGACGCGCTCGGCGGGCTCCCCGAGGCGTACCAGGCGGCCACCGAAGGCGAGCGAGGACACGAAGAACCAGGTCCAGCCGACGACGAGGCCGGCGATCACGTCGGTCAGCCAGTGGACGCCGAGCAGCACCCGACTCGCCGCCACGGCGACGGCGACGACACCGGCGACGACCGCGCCGGCGATGCGCTGACTGCGGCTGCCATGACGGGTGACGACCAGCGCGACGGCGGCCCAGCAGGCTGCCGCAGCGGCGGAGTGGCCGCTCGGGAACGAGGCGCCCCAGTGCTCGACGAACTGGCCCACGTCGGGACGTTCCCTGTCGACGAGCAGCTTCAGACCGTTGTTCAGCAGCACCACCCCGACGCCGACGGTGGCCAGGTAGCCGACGACCCCGAGATTCCGCCGGCGCCACCAGTCGGCGGCGGCCACGAGGCAGAGCATGACGGTGACGAACGCCGTGCCCCCCGCCTGGGTGATGGCGTCGAGGATGCGGATCGAGGTGTCGGTCGCATTCGTCGCACCCCACTCGGCGGCCCGCTCGTCGAACTGCGCGAAGCCACGCGCGCTGTCGATGGTCTCGAAGATCCAGCCGACGACGAGCGCCGCAACGAGCACGACCACGAACCCGACGGCAACGGTCGCCCCGCCCGCGACGCGCCGGTCGAGGTGTTCGAGAAGCGACCGCAGGCGCCGAGGAGCATGGCGCACCAGCCATCGCTCGGCCGCCTCGGGGTCGGTAGGGGCGCGGCCCGACCTGCGTGCGGCTGACCACCCGACGAGCAGCAGCGCGACGGCGAGGCCGACGAGCAAGACGGCGAGAACGGTCGGCATGTCAGCTCCGCAACCTCATGTGCCGGGCGACCACGAAGCAGTGCAGCCCGTACACGAGCAAACCGATACCGGCGAGGAGCACCACCCATCCCCCGACCCCGTTGGAGGCGACCTCGCGCAACGAGCGGTCGAATCCCCGGGCGTCGCTCGGGTCGGCCTTGACCGCGGCGACGACGAGGAACAGGCCGACGAGGAAGGTGACCGTCGCCCGGCCGAGCCAGCCGATGACACCAGAGGTCTCGATCAGGCGGTGCTCCACTTCGCCGCGCGGGAGGTCGAGGTCGTCGAGGAAGCTGCGCCGCAGGCCGGTGGAGGCGAAGTAGGCGGCGACGCCGACCACGACCAGACCGGCCAGGGCGACGAGCATTCGCCCGAAGGTGGACTCGAGCAGGGGTCGGGAGAGGTCCTCGACCATCGTCGAGCGGTCCAAGTCGTCGCCGGCGGCCGCCGCGCGGACCGCGGCCCACGCCAGCAGCAGGTAGAACGCGGCGCTGAATCCGTAGCCGATCCGTTCCAGCCAATCGTGCAGGCTGTTGCCTTGCTTGATGAGCACGGACAAGATCCTCCACGTGGAGTACAGCACGAGCCCCGCGGCCACGGCTAGTAGCAGCACCCGCCCAAACGGGCGTTCGAGCACGATCGACAGCGCGCCCTCGGGTGAAGCGTCCTCGTCGGTCGGCTCGTGGCGGGCGATCGTCACGGCGAGGAAGCCCATCAGCGTGTAGACGACGCCCTTCGCGAGCCAGCCCCAGCGTGTGAGACGCTCCACCCAGGGGTGTTCGCGGTGAAGCTCCGCTGCTTGATCGGCGACCGTGCTCGACATCGGCTGCGTCGTATCCAGCGCCGTCGCGCCACAAACATCGCGTGCGCGGTCGCTACCGACTACAACGTGACATGTGAAGCAGCACCGGACTCCAGATGTCGACGGCGAGGGACGTGACGGCGACGTATCCGCGACCCCGGAGAAGCCGAAAAAGGCGGGGCGCAAGTCCAAGGACAAGGACCGCGCGGAGGACGACTCGGACGCCGTCTTGCCCGAATCCATCCGTGACATGGAATCCGCCTCGGCGTACGCCCAAAGGATGAAGCGCGCCAGTTACGAAACCGAGCTGGAGCTGTTGCAGATCGAGATGCTGAAGATGCAGCGCTGGGTGAAGGAGACGAACCAGCGGGTGGTCATCTTGTTCGAGGGCCGAGACGCGGCGGGCAAGGGCGGTTCGATCCGGCGCTTCACCGAGAACCTGAACCCCCGCGGTGCCCGCACGGTGGCGCTCGCCAAGCCGAGCGAGATCGAGACGACGCAGTGGTACTTCCAGCGTTACGTCGCGAACCTGCCGTCGGGCGGGGAGATCGTGTTCTTCGACCGGTCCTGGTACAACCGCGCCGGGGTCGAGATCGTGATGGGGTTCTGCACCCCGCACGAGCACGCCGAGTTCTTCCGGCAGGCGCCGATGTTCGAAGAGAGCCTCGTGCAGTCGGGCATTCGGCTGTTCAAGCTGTGGTTCACCGTGTCCGAGGTGGAGCAGCGCAAGCGCTTCGAGGATCGCCTGACGGACCCGCTCCGCCAATGGAAGATCTCACCGATCGACGAGGCGTCGATGGGCAGGTACGGCGAGTACAGCCGCGCCCGTGACGAGATGCTCTTCTACACCGACCGCCCGGTGTCGCCGTGGGTGCTCGTCAACTCGAACGAGAAGCGCCGCTCGCGCCTCGAGTCGATGCGCCACGTGCTCCACTCGTTGCCCTACCTGTACAAGGACCCCGAGGTGGCCAGGGTGGCGGACCCGTACGTGGTCCAGCCGGCGAGCTCGATGGCCCTGGTGCCCGAGATCCACCGACCCTTCGAGAGCGGCTGACGGCGGCCGGCCGCATGGAATCCGACGACGCAGAGGTCGGCGGGCCGCCCTTGACGGCGCTCGGCAGCGCCATCGGGGGGCGAGCGCGAGGCGCAGGCGGCTGGGCACGCTCCTGGATCACGCGCGAGCCGACGGCGGAGCAGTTCGAGGCCGTCGAAGAGCTGTTCCCCGTGGGCGCGGCCGCCAGGGACTACCTCTTCCGCTTCGCCGCGCTGATCGTGCTGTCGGCCTCCATCGCCGCGTTCGGCCTGATCGCCGACTCGGCAGCGGTAGTGATCGGAGCGATGCTCGTGGCGCCGCTGATGACCCCGATCACGGCGGCGGCTGCCGCCACGGCGACGGCGCGCAACGATCGTCTGGTGCGCTCGATCCTCGTGATCGCACTCGGAGTCGTGCTCGCGGTCGCCGTCGGCTGGGCGGTGGGGAAGATCGCCGCCGGCGGCACGGTCGGACCCACCCAGATGCCGAGGGAGATCCGCTCGCGGACGTATCCCAACCTGCTCGACCTGGGCATCGCCATCTCCGCCGGGGCAGCGGCCGGCTACATCTTGCCGCGGCGATCGGCGACGTCCGCGTTGCCCGGCGTCGGCATCGCCGTCGCCCTCGTACCGCCGCTCGCGACGGTCGGGATCACCGCGGAAGCCGGCCTGCGGACCGAGGCCCGCAACGCGATGCTGCTGTTTCTCACGAACCTCGCCGCGATCGTGTTCGCGGCGACGGTGGCCCTGCTGCTGACCGGCTTTCGCCCCGGGCGCGACGCGGGCAAGCGCGCGCTGTCGCTGCGCATCGCGCTGACCGTTCTGGCGGTGATCGCGGTCACCGTCCCCCTGGCGGTCCACACCGCCTCGATCCTGCGCGAGAACAGCCTGCGCAGCGCGGTGACCGCCGCCGTCAGCAGTTGGGACCCGACGGTGAGGATCCTCGATCTCGACGTGTCCATCTCCGGTGACGTCGGCAACATCGACCTGCTCGTCGCCGGCCAGGACCCGACGCAACGGGCCTGGCGGCTGGCGGAGGAGATCCGCGACCGCTTCGGCCAACCGGTCGAGCTGCGCATGCAGTACCAGGAGGACCAGCTGTTCATCGTGAGCGTCCGATGAGGCGGGCCGTCGCTGTGGGCTGCGTGCTCGGGGCACTCGCCGCCGCGTCGTGTTCGGGCGACGACGGCGCGCAGCGTGAGCAGGTGGAGATCTTCGGGTCGTACAGGGGCCGCGATGCCGACCTGTTCGTGGAGTCGTTGCGTGCGGTCCCGACGTTGCGCGACGTCGAGATCCGGTACACGGGCAGCCGCGACTTCGTCGCCGATCTGCGGTCGAGGGTGCTCGACGACGCCGATCTGCCGGACATCGCGATGGTCGCCCAGCCCGGAGTGGTCCGCGAGCTCGTCGACGCCGGCACGGTGGAGCCGCTCGGAACGTCGACGATCGCGGCGCTCGACGAGCACTACACCGAGGAGGCCCGCGCCCTCGGCCAGGTGGAGGGTGAGCAGCTCGGCGTGCCTTACCGGCTGACGGCGAAGAGCCTGGTGTGGTACCGCCCGAGCGTGTTCGCCGCCCACGGTTGGACGGTCCCGACCACTTGGGCGGAGCTGGTCACGCTCGTCGAGGACATCGACGCCACCGAGGACATCGCCCCCTGGTGCTTCGCGATCCAGGCCGGCACCGCCACCGGCTGGGCGGCGACCGACTGGGTCGAAGACATCGTGCTCGTCCGGGAAGGCCCCGAGGTGTACGACCGGTGGGTGGACGGCGAGGTGCCCTTTGCCGATGCCGACATCGAAGATGCCTTCGACACGTTCCAAGCGCTGGTGCTGTCGAGCGGCCGGTCGGCGGGCGGGCGGGAGACGATCCTGCAGACCCCGGTCGACAAGGTCGCGAAGTGGCTCGTCGAAGATCCGCCCACCTGCGCGCTGTACAAGCAGGCCGACTTCGCCCTCGGCTGGTTCCCCGACGGCACCTCGATCGGCCCGGAAGCCGACGTGGCCTGGTTCGTCCTGCCCGGCGTCGAGCCCGACCACACGTCGGTCGTGGTCGGCGGAGACGTCGCGGTGGCCTTCGATGGTCGCGCCGCGGTCGAGGCGGTGATGACGGTGCTCGCCTCGCCCGAGGGTTCAGCCGCCTGGCGGCGCTCCAGCCCCTTCGTCAGCCCGCTCGAGTCGGTGTTGGCCGAGCAGACGCCGGGCCCGATTGCAGAGATCGCTGCCGCCGTGGCCGCGGCCGACGTGGTGCGGTTCGACGCGTCGGACTCGATGCCGGCCGCGGTCGGCACGACGCCCTACTGGGAGGCGATCACGCGCTGGATCGCGGGCTCGATCGACTTCCAGCGCCTCGCCGAAGACCTCGACACCCGCCGCTCGTCGATCCCCACCCTCGATTCTCGGTCGGATCCGTGACACATAGCGCGACGGATCCGACCGAGAATGAAGGGAATACGTCGGGGAGGGGGGATTTGAACCCCCGACCTCCTGCACCCAAAGCAGGTGCGCTTCCGCTGCGCCACTCCCCGTAGGCGTCGAGGCTAGCGCCGGGCCGCGGCGGGAGCCCTCGGTGGCCGCGTCGCCTTCGTCGCCCGGGTCGACTTGGTGGCCCTTGCCGGCGCCTTCTTCGCCGGCGCCTTCTTTGCCGCCGCCTTCTTCACCGCTGGCTTCGCCGGCTTGGCACGAGGTGGCGCGGTCGGCGCAGCCGAGCCTGCTGCTGCTGCTGCGGCGGCGGCGGCGAGCAGTTCGGCCATTCCGGCGGTGATGCCGTCGGCGAGCACGTCGACGTCGGGCATCGTGTCCCAGTCGCCGGTGATGCCGAAGGCCAGCTTGCGGTTGTAGGAGAGGATGGCCACCCCGACGCGGATGCTGGCCGCGATCGGTACGAAGGGGTAGTACTCGAGCATCTCGCGCCCGCACGCGTAGATCGGGTACTGCGGCCCGGGCACGTTGGTGGTGACGGTGTTGACGCTGCGCTGGGGTGCTCGATGCAGCACCACGGCTGCGGTGCGCAGGCCGAGGTTCAAGAGCACGGGGGGCGCGAACTCGGCGAGGTCGGTGAGCGCGGAGGCGGCGACGGCCTGGTGGGATTCCTTCAACCCCTGCATCTGCGAGCGGATCGAGGCCAGCGCCTCGACGGGATCGACGATCCCGACGGGAAGCTCGGCGATGAGCCCCGAGACCTGGTTGTTCAAGGAGCGGTCGCCACGCGCCCGTACGGACACCGGGACGAGGGTGCGCACGACCTGATCGTCGACGGGATCGCCGCGTTCGAGGAGGAGCTGACGAAAGCCGTGGGTGATCGCGGCCAGCACGACGTCGTTGACGGTGCCGCCGAACACCGACTTCACGGCGCGCACCTCGTCGAGCGTGGTGTTTGCCCAGGCCCACCGGCGATGCGGCCCGATCGGGCCGTCGATCGAGAGCGGCGTGTTCGGGCGCAGGCGCGAACCCATCGCCCGCGCACCCTGCAACAGCTCGGACAGCTCGCCGGCGATGCGCCGCGGGTGCCGTGTCGCCGAGCGGACCCATCGCCCCACCTCGGCCGGGCTGACCATGGTCTCGCGCATCGCGTCGCGCACGAGATCGCCGCCGGTGGGCATCGGGTCCGGCGACCAGCTCTGCGGCTCGAGCAGGGCCGCGTCGCGGTCGGCGTCGAGGATCAGCGCCATCAGGTCGGTGCCGGACACACCGTCGACCATGCAGTGGTGCACCTTGGAGATGAGCGCCCACGTGCCGTCGGCGAGGCCCTCCACCATCCACGCCTCCCAGAGAGGGCGGTTGCGGTCGAGCTGCTGGGACATCAGGCGGCCCATCAGGTTGCGCAGCGCCTCGGCGTCACCGGGCGGGGGGAGCGCGCTGTGGCGGACGTGGTAGTCGATCCGGAAGTGAGGATCGTCCACCCACACGGGCCGCCCGAGGCTGCCCGGCACGGTGCGCACCACCTGGCGGTAGCGGGGGACGAGATGCAGCTTGCCCTCGAACAGCTCGACGAGGTCCTCGTACGGCGGCGGCGGGCCCTCCATGATCGCGCAGGACGCGATGTGCATGTGGACCACGCCGTCCTCCAGGTGGAGGAAGGTGGCGTCGAGCGGGCTCATCCGTTCCATTGCAGACCCCCTGAGTCGCCGACCATCCTCGCACCCCCGAGGGGGTGACCGTTAAGGCGTGACGACGAGTGCTGTGGCCATGCCGAAGATGCCGTCTGGCCCTTCGGCGTGGCTGAGGATGTGACAGTGCCAGGCCCATACACCCTGGTCGACCGCCTTGTAGAGCACGGTGTAGCGCTCGCCCGGGCCGACCCAGATGGTGTCGGCCGGCATCGGGTCGATCAGCGGCTCGCCGTCCTTCGCGATGATCCAACCCATCGGCTGGTGCAGGTGCATCGGGTGACCCTGCAGGCCCTCGTTCTGATAGTGGACCATCATCACCTCGCCGAGGCGCATCGTGTACGGCTGGGTGGCGGGGAAGCTCTTGCCGTTCAGCGAGAGGCCGATGGCGCCGGAGTCGTTCAGCACCATCTGAATTTCCTTCGTCACGTTGTCGTAGCCGTCGGCCTTCAGCACGTCCTGGATGGGCATCTCACCGACCATGAACGCCCCGAACAGGCCGTCGGGGATCTGGATCTGCGCGTCGTGGTGCGGGTGGTAGATGCCGACGGCCGGCTCGAGCAGCTCGAACTCGTAGACGTGAGTCTCGCCGGGCCTCGTCGGATCCTCGGTGTACGGGTCGACGCCGTCCATGTTGTTCGGCACGCGGATGCCGTGGAAGTGGATGTTCGTCGATTCGTTCAGGTTGTTGACGAGCTCGATCTTCACCTTGTCGCCGACGTCGACGCGGATCTCCGGGCCGGGGATCATGCCGTTGTAAGCCTTGGCGGTGACGATCTTGCCCGGCTCGACCTCCCACTCGACCTCTTCGGCGACGAGGCGGAACACCTTGGTGCCGTCAGCTTCGATCTCGGGCTCCATCGGCTGGTTGCCCGGTCCGCCGATCGTCTCCGCGGGGAAGGCCTTGCCGCGGGCCTCCATCGCGTAGTCCATCTCCTGCCAGTTGTCGTAGCCGTCGTGCAGCGCGCCCTCTTCGTCGTCTTCACCCGCGCTTGCGCCCTCGGAGACCGACAAGGTGCCGGTCATGCCCGCGCCGGCATGGCCCGCGATCTCACAGAGCATCGACCATTCGCCGACGGCGACGGTGCCGAGGTCGAGGGTCTCGACGTCGCCCGGCTGCATGTCGGCGGTGATCTTGCCGAGGTCGGGGAACGACACGTTGTGCACCGCAGTGCCGACGTTCGAGATCCGCAACTGGATCGGCCCGGGTGGAGCCACGAGTGTGGAGGGGCTGATCGCGAACTCGGACAGCTCGACGTCGATGACCGTCGGGACGCCGCCGCCGCCCTCGGGTGCCGCCGCTTCGGAGTCGTCGCTTTGGATCAGGCCGAAGATGGCAACGAGCAGTGCGGCGATCGCGACGCCGAACGCGCCCCAGCCCAAGACAGATCGGTCCTCACGGTTCATGGCAGGGACGCTGCCCGGTAAGCGGTGCCGCCCGTAGGGTCGCTTCGACACTCAGACACGGGACTTTGGTCCTGTCGCGCGGCCGGCTCGGCAGCGGTCAGCGGGAGATCAACGGGAGAGAGGCACGTGCCAGTGCATCTCCGTGCCGCCACCCGTCGCCCGCCCGATGCGGCACGTGCCGTCCAGCAGCTCGGCGCGCGCCGCCAGGTTGCGCAGGCCGTTGCCGGCGCTCATCTGGAAGCTCTCCGGTAGGCCGACGCCGTTGTCGCGCACGGACAGCTCGAGCAGTTCGTCGGTGGCCAGGAGCTCGACGAGGGTCTCGGAGGCGTGGGCATGGCGGGCGACGTTGCCGAGCGCCTCGCGCAGGCTGGCCACCAGCTCGATGCGGATCTCGGGCGAGGCCATGGACTCGACCGGGCCGTTGATCACGAGGCGCGGGGTGAACCCGAGCACTCGCGCGGCCTGGGCGATGACCGCCCCGATCTCGTGGCCGAGGGACCCCTCGCGCTGGGCGGAGCCGAGCGTGAACACCGTGGTGCGGATCTCGCGGATGATGCGGTCGATCTCGTCGACGGCGCCCTCCAGGCGGTGGCCGACCTCGGGCGAGGCGCGCATGCCGAGCGCCTGCAACTCGAGGCCGAGGCCGAACAGGCGCTGGAGCACGGTGTCGTGCAGGTCACGGGCGATGCGCTCGCGCTCGCCGGCCATGGCCAGCATCTCGCCGGCGCTGCGCAGCCGGTCGGCAGCTTCGAGGCGCTCGGTGATGTCACGCACGGAGGCGAGCGTGAGCGTGCCTTCCGGGCTCGCCACCGGGGACAGGCTGATCTCCACGGCCACGCTGGTGCCGTCCTTGCGCCGCGCCGACAGCCGGATGCCGCGACCCATCGGGCGCGTCCTCGGCGACCTGGCGAACTGCTCGCGGTGGCTCACGTGGTCGATCTGGTGGCCGTCGGGCACGAGGACCTCGACGAACTGGCCGACCAGCTCACGGTCGGAATAGCCGGTGATCTCGCACAGCGCGCTGTTGACGTAGAGGATGTGGCCGGCGTCGTCGGAGATCAGCAATCCGTCCGGAGTGCCCTGCACGACCTCGCGCAGGACGCGGTCGTCGATGCTCGGAGTCGACGACGGCGATGCCACGCGGCCAGTGTACGGACGAAGGTCCCGTGACAGCGGACGCGGCGCAGGGCACACTGTTCGCCATGTCCGACGCGCCCACCGACGCCAACGAGGCCCGCGCCGACGGTCCGATCACTGTTTTCCTCGTAGACGACCACGAGGTCGTCCGCCAGGGGGTGCGCGCGCTGCTCGAGTCGACGGGGCAGATCCAGGTGGTGGGCGAAGCAGGATCGGCCGAGGAGGCGGTGGGCAGGATCCGGGCGGTACGCCCCCACGTCGCCGTGCTCGACGTCCGCCTGCCCGACGGCAACGGGGTGGAGGTCTGCCGCGAGGTGCGCAGCTCGATGCCCGAGGTCGCCTGCTTGATGCTCACGTCGTACAGCGACGACGAGGCGCTGTTCGAGGCGATCATGGCCGGCGCCGCGGGATACGTGTTGAAGCAGATCCGGGGCAACGAGCTGGTCCGGGCGGTGCAGCGCGTCGCGTCGGGTGAATCGCTGCTCGACCCGGCCGTCACCGGACGGGTGCTGAAGCGCCTGCGCGAGCCCTCGGCCGAGGACGAGCGCCTCGCCCGCCTGACCGAGCAGGAACGACGGATCCTCGACCTCATCGCCGAGGGCTGCACCAACCGCCAGATCGGCCAGCAGCTCCACCTCGCGGAGAAGACGGTCAAGAACTACGTCAGCAACATGCTGACCAAGCTCGGCATGGAGCGCCGCACCGAAGCGGCGGTCTTCGCGACCAAGCTCGAAGCGGCGAAGGCGGCCAAGCGCGCGGAGTGATCTCCGCGGCCGCTACCGGCTGGAGCGCCGAGCTGCCTTGCGGAGGCGCTTGGCGGCGCGCCCGGTCGGGCGGAGCTGGCGTCCGTCGAGGTCGCCGATCTCGGCGCCGTTCGCGAACAGCACCCGGTAACGCTGCCAGTTGAAGCCGTTGGCCAAGATGACCTTGCCCTCGGTGCCCTCCGGCACGCCGTCGAGCTCCACCGTGGTAGCCACCTTGTCGCCGAGGCGCAGGTCGAGCTGGTCGGGGTGCGGCCGGGCCAGCGAGTGCGGCTTCCACATCGGCATGGTCGCCATTGTGGCCGATCCGGCGCGCCGCGAGCACGTCCGCGTGGCCCGCGCGGGCGCGCCGATACACTCCCCGGCCTGTGAAGAGCACGATCGAGCCCCTCGAGGGGAACAAGGTGAAGCTGTCCGTCGAGGTGGACGAGTCGGAGTTCGATCGCGACATCGACGCCGCGTTCCGGGCCATCGCGCGTGAGGTCCGCCTGCCCGGCTTCCGGGCCGGGAAGGCGCCGCGCAAGGTGCTCGAGGCCCGCATCGGCCTCGGAGCGGCCCGCGAGCAAGCGTTGCGAGAGGCGATCCCGCAGTACCTGGCGAAGGCAGTACGTGAGCACGATGTCGACCTCGTCGCCCGTCCCGACGTCGAGATCACCGAAGGGGAGGCAGAGGGTGCCGTCGCCTTCGACGCCACTTGTGAGGTGCGCCCCGAGGTCACCGTGGCCGGCTACGGAGGCCTGCGGGTCGAGCTGACCTCGCCGGTGCCGACCGACGAAGAGGTGCAAGAGGCCGTCGACGCCGAGCGTCGCCGCCACGGCAAGCTCACCGACGTCGAGCGCCCCGCGGCGAGCGGGGACTTCCTCACCCTCGACCTGTCCGGCACTCGCGACGGTGAGCCGGTGGTCGGGCTGGAGACGCAGGACTGGCTGTACGAGATCGGCCGCGGTTGGGTGGCCGCTGGTTTCGACGACGAGCTGACCGGCGCCGGCGCCGGTGACGAGCTGTCGTTCACGCTGACGCCGAACGGCACCGACGACCCGGCCGACTTCGAGGTGACGGTGCAGTCGGTGCAAGAGCTCGTGCTGGCCGACGTCGACGACGCCTGGGTGGGCGAGAACATCGGCGAGTTCGAAACCGTCGAGCAGTGGACGGCGGCGCTGCGTGAGCGCATCGCCCAGATGAAGCTCGGCAGGACGCGCAACGAACTGCTCGAGCGCACCACCGACGAGTTGAGCAAGCTCGTCGACATCGAACCCCCGGAGTCGATGGTGCAGTCCGATCTGCAGGACCGGGTGCAGAACACCGTGCAGCGCCTGCAGGCGCAGGGGATCGCGATCGACGACTGGCTGGGCGCGATGGGCCAGGACTCGGCCGGGTTCGTCGAGAGCCTGAAGGCCGACAGCGTGAAGGCGGTGAAGGTCGATCTCGCCCTGCGGGCGGTGGCCACCGCAGAGAACCTCGACGCGAACGACGACGACCTCGACGCCGAGTTCGCCCGGATCGCGGTGCGGGTGCGCCAGAAGCCGGCGCAGGTGCGCAAGGCTTACGAACGCAACGACGCGGTCAACGACCTCGTCGCCCAGCTGCGCAAGTCCAAGGCGCTCGACTGGCTGCTGCACAACGTCGAGCTGGTCGACGCCGACGGCAACGAGCTCGACCGAGACCTGGTGCTCGGCCACGACCACGACGATCACGACCATCACGACCACGACCACGATCACGACCACGATCACCACCACGATCACGACCACGACCACCACGACTCGGAGCCCGGAGCATGAGCAACCTCGACGCCGTCAACTACCTGGTCCCGAACGTGGTCGAGCAGACCAGCAGGGGAGAGCGCGCCTACGACCTGTACAGCCGGCTGCTCAAGGAGAACATCATCTTCTTGCAGACCCCGATCGACGACCAGATCGCGAGCCTCATCTGCGCCCAGCTCATCCACCTGGAGAGCGAGAACCCGGACAAGGACATCAACATCTACATCAACAGCCCCGGTGGTGACATCACCGCGCTGTTCGCGATCTACGACACGATGCAGTTCATCCGCAACGACATCGCCACCATCTGCCTCGGCCAGGCGGCCTCGGCGGCAGCGGTGCTGCTCGCCGCGGGCACCAAGGGCAAGCGTCTCGCCCTGCCTCACAGCCGGGTGCTGCTGCACCAGCCGTACGGCCAGGTGGGCTACGGGCAGGTGACCGATCTCGAGCTCGCCGCCAAGGAGATCCTGCGGATGCGCGACATCCTGGAAGAGATCATGGCCTTCCACACGGGTCAGCCGATCGAGCGGATCCACGCCGACACCGACCGCGACTTCGTGATGGAAGCAGGAGAGGCCCTCGCGTATGGCATCATCGACGATGTGATCGAATCCCGGACAGCGGTAGACCGCACCGGGCCGATTCGCTGAGACGATCCAGGGGGTCGGAGTGGCCAAGTTCGGGGAAACCGGCGAGCTGTTGAAGTGCTCCTTCTGCGGCAAGTCGCAAAAGCAGGTCAAGAAGCTGATCGCGGGTCCCGGTGTGTACATCTGCGACGAGTGCATCGACCTCTGCAACGAGATCATCGAAGAGGAGCTCGCCGAGAGCTCGGAGCTGCGCTTCGAGGAGCTGCCCAACCCGCGTGAGATCTGCGAGTTCCTCGACGACTACGTGGTCGGCCAGGAGCAGGCGAAGAAGGTGCTCGCGGTGGCGGTGTACAACCACTACCGGCGCATCCAGTACCAGCAGCAGACCGGCCTCACCCGGCGCGACGAGGTCGAGCTGCAGAAGAGCAACATCTTGTTGCTCGGGCCGACCGGCTGCGGCAAGACGCACCTCGCCCAGACGCTCGCCCGCATGCTGAACGTGCCCTTCGCCATCGCCGACGCGACGGCGCTCACCGAGGCCGGATACGTCGGCGAAGACGTCGAGAACATCCTGCTGAAGCTCATCCAGGCCGCCGACTTCGACGTGAAGAAGGCCGAGACCGGGATCATCTACATCGACGAGATCGACAAGATCGCCCGCAAGAGCGAGAACCCCTCGATCACCCGCGACGTGTCCGGTGAGGGTGTGCAGCAGGCGCTGCTCAAGATCTTGGAGGGCACGGTGGCGTCGGTGCCGCCCCAGGGCGGGCGCAAGCACCCCCACCAGGAGTTCATCCAGATCGACACCACGAACGTGCTGTTCATCTGCGGTGGCGCGTTCGCCGGGCTGGAGCAGATCATCGAGAGCCGCATCGGCCACAAGGGCGTCGGCTTCCACGCGACGGTCCTCTCCCGACTCGAGAAGGACGCGGGCGAGCTCTTCGCCCAGGTGCTGCCCGAGGACCTGCTCTCGTTCGGCCTGATCCCCGAGTTCGTCGGGCGCCTGCCGATGGTCGGCGCGGTGCACAGCCTCGACGCCGAGGCTCTCGTGCAGATCCTCACCGAGCCGAAGAACGCGCTCGTCAAGCAGTACCGCAAGTTCTTCGAGTTCGAAGACGTCGAGCTCGAGTTCACCACCGACGCCCTCGACTCGATCGCCCAGCAGGCGCTGCGCCGGGGCACCGGCGCCCGCGGGCTGCGCGCGATCCTCGAAGAGGTGCTGCTGAACACGATGTACGACCTGCCCGGCCGCGGCGACGTGTCCAGGGTGGTCATCGACGCCGACACGGTGCAGCAGAAGGTGAACCCGACGCTCGTCCCGCGGGAGGCGGCGCGCACCACCCGGCCCCGGCGCGCGGCCAGCTGAGCCAGCGCGTCTCGGATGCGGTACGACGAGGCGCTCGCCTACCTCGACGAGCACGCCACGTACGACAAGACGGGCCGGATCGACTCTCCGTCGCTCGAGCGCATCGAGCGCATCTGCTCGGTGCTCGGGGACCCCCAGCGCACCGCCCCGGTGATCCACATCACCGGTACCAACGGCAAGGGCTCCACCGCCCAGATGGTCACCCGGCTGCTGATGGCGAAGGGACTGCGGGTGGGCACGTACACCAGTCCCCACCTCGAACGCGTCAACGAGCGCTTCATGGTCGACAGCGAGCCGATCTCCGACGACGAGCTGGCCGAGCAGGTGGCCGCGATCGCCGACATGTCGGTGGTCGCGGGGGTGCAGCCGAGCTACTTCGAGATCTGCACCGCCGCCGCCTTCCGCTGGTTCGCCGACGTGGCCGTCGACGCGATGGTGATCGAGGTCGGCCTGCTCGGTCGTTGGGATGCGACGAACGTGGTCGAGGCCCAGGTGGCGGTGATCACGAACATCGGCGTCGACCACACCGAGTTCGCCGGGCCGACGAAGGCCCACATCGCCCGCGAGAAGGCGGGGATCATCGATCCCGCCAGCATCGTCGTCGTCGGTGAGACCGAGCCCGAGCTGGTCGAGATCTTCCGCGCCGAAGGCGGCGCGAGCCACCTCGTGCGCGGCCTCGACTTCGACGTCGACGGGAATCAGCTCGCCCTCGGCGGCCGGATGGTCGACCTGCGCACCCCGACCACGATCTACCAGGACGTGTTCGTCCCGCTCCACGGCCGCCACCAGGCAGACAACGCGATCGTCGCGCTCACCGCCGTCGAAGCGCTGTTCGCCGGCCCGCTGAGCGCCGAGGTGGTGGCGGAGGGCTTCGCCTCGGTCGTCATGCCCGGCCGGTTCGAGGTGCTCGACTACCAGCCGCTCGTGATCGTCGACGGGGCGCACAACCCTGCCGGCGCCGACGTGTGCGCGGCGGTGTTCTTCGAGGACTTCGATCCCGCGGGCCGCCGGCTGCTCGTGATCGGCTGCCTGCGCGGGCGCGATCCGCTCGAGATGTTGGCCGCGGTCCGTGCCGACGAGTTCCACGCCGTCGTCTGCGTCACCCCTCCCTCGCCGCGGGGCATGCCTGCCGCCGACATGGCCGCCGCGGCGCGCACCCTCGGTTGTGACGACGTGCGTACGGCGTCGACGGTGCCCGCCGGAATCGACGTCGCGCTACGCGACGCCGGCAGCGACGACGCCGTACTCGTCACGGGTTCGTTGTACGTCGCGGGAGCCGCGCGTGCGCACCTGCGCGAGGTCCTCACGTAGCGAGGTGCTCCTTCCGACCCGGTCGAGCGGTAGCCTCGCCGGCCATGCCCGGATCGCCTGATCGCACCCTCGTCCTGTTGAAGCCAGATGCCGTCGAGCGAGGGCTCGTCGGCCAGATCGTCGCCAGGTTCGAGGCGAAGGGCCTGTCCGTCGCGGCGATGGAGCTGCGCACGCTCGACGCCGACACGTTGGCCCGGCACTACGAAGAGCACGTCGGCAAGGGCTTCTACGCCGAGCTGGTCGCGTTCATGAGCCGCGGCCCGGTGGTGGCGATGGTGCTCGAGGGCCCTGAAGACACATGGGAGGTCGTGCGCGCCATGATGGGGGCGACGAACCCACGCACGGCAGCTCCCGGCACGATCCGCGGCGACCTCGGCATCTTGTTCACCGAGAACCTCGTCCACGGCAGCGACTCGCTGGCCTCGGCCGAGCGTGAGATCGGCATCTTCTTCCCGAATCTGTAACATTTCGCCGAAACCGCCCGGGCCGCATTCCGGGCGGAGACTTGGATCTCGCAGGAGGCCCCCGGCCATGGCCCGCAACAACCCGCTGGCCCTAGGGCGTGACATCGCCATCGATCTCGGCACAGCCAACACCCTCATCTACGTGCGGGGTCAAGGTGTCGTCCTGAACGAGCCCTCCGTGGTGGCCCTCGACGTGAACGACGGCCGCCCGGTGGCGGTCGGGCTCGAGGCGAAGCGGATGATGGGGCGTACCCCCGGTCACATCCGCGCCGTGCGCCCGTTGAAAGACGGGGTCATCGCCGACTTCGAAGTGTGCGAGAAGATGCTGCGCTTCTTCATCCAGAAGGTGCACAGCAGCCGCTGGTCGAAGCCCCGGATGGTGATCTGTGTCCCCTCGGGGATCACCGGCGTCGAGCAGCGCGCCGTACAAGACGCCGCCGAGTACGCCGGTGCACGCAAGCCCGTGCACATCATCGAAGAGCCGATGGCGGCCGCGATCGGAGCCGACCTGCCGGTGCACGAGCCGAGCGGCAACATGATCGTCGACATCGGCGGCGGCACCACCGAGGTGGCCGTGATCTCGCTCGGGGGGATCGTCACCGCGCAGTCGGTGCGGGTCGCCGGCGACGAGCTCGACGAAGCCGTCATGCAGTACGTGAAGAAGGAGTTCTCGCTCGCCATCGGCGAGCGCACCTCCGAAGAGATCAAGATCCAGATGGGCTCCGCCTGGCCGCTGGAAGAGGAGCTCACCGCCGACATCCGCGGCCGCGACCTCATCTCCGGGCTGCCGCGCACCGTCGCCATCACCACCGAGCAGATCCGTGAGGCCATCGCCGAGCCCGTGGCGGCGATCGTCGACACCGTGCGCACGACGCTCGACCGCACCCCGCCCGAGCTCGCCGCCGACATCATGCACCAGGGCATCACGATCACCGGCGGGGGGTCGCTGCTCGCCGGCCTCGACCGGCGCCTTGCTCACGAGACGGGCATGCCGATCAACCTCGCCGCCGAACCGCTGTACTCGGTGGTGATCGGCTCTGGCCGCGCGCTCGAGAACATCGAGGCCATGCGGGGCCTGCTGTCGCAGTCCGGCGACGACTGAGCACCCGGCAGGCCGCTCTCGGATGGCACGTCTCTCCCTAGGTCGGCGGCGCGCGGTCGCGCTGCTCGCGCTCACGTCGGTGCTGCTGATCACGCTCGACCTGCAGGGCAGCCCGGTGATCGACGGTGCCAGACGGACCTTCGGTGCGGTGTTCGCCCCCCTCGAGGATGCGGCCCGCGTGGTGACGCGCCCGATCGGGAACGCTTGGCGAGGGATCTCCGACTACGACGACGTGCGCCGCGAGAACGAGGCGCTGCGCGAGCAGCTCGACCAGCAGCAGGGCGCGTTCATCGCCGCCCTGGCGAGCGTGCGCGACGCCCAGGAACTGCTCGCCCTGAACGGCATCGCGAACCTGGCGAACATCGAGTCCTGCACCGCCCAGGTGATCGGCCAGTCGCCGACGAACTTCTCCCAGACGGTGGAGCTGAACCGCGGCGAGGACTGCGGTCTGAAGATCGGCATGCCGGTGGTGAACGCGGCCGGCCTGGTCGGCAAGGTGACGAGGGTCTTCCCGAACCGCTCGGTGGTGATGCTCGCCACCGACCCCGAATACGCCGTGACGGTGAAGATCGTCAACCCCCCTGCCGTGAGCCCGACCACGACGACCACGACTCTGCCATCCACCGACCCGGGTTCGACGCCGCTCACCTCCAACCCGGGGACCACCACGACCACGCCGACCACCACCACCCCGCCCGGGCCGCCGGTGCTGCAGCCCGACCCCACCCCGGCGCCGCTGCCGGCGCTGCCCGGTGACCCACTCGCCCCGGCGCAGTTGCAGACGACGACCACGATCGACCTCGACCAACTCCCTGCTCGTGAGACCGGCGCGTTCCGTGGCCGGGGGCCCGGCGTGCCTCCCGTGGTCGAGTTCATCGACCCGAGCGCGCGCTTCGGGCCGATCGACGTCGGCGCTCTGGTGCTCACCGCGGGCGGGTCGACGAGCCTCTCCCCGGCCGACATCGTCGTCGGCACCGTCGTGCGCAAGGTGGAGCGCGCGGGTTCCGCCGGGCCCTTGCTCGAGGTTCGCCTCTCCGCGTCGCTGTCCAATCTCAACTTCGTGCGCGTGCTGCGCTTCCAGCCGACGTCGGAGCTGGGCGGATGATCGAGATCATCAACCGACCCTTCATCAGGCTGCTGATGGTCGGCCTGCCCGTCCTCGCGCTGCAGACGACGTTCTTCGCCGAGGTGAAGGTGGCCGGCGTCGTCGCGCAGGTGTTGCTCCTGCTCGCCGTCGCCGCGGGAGTGGCCGCCGGCTCCGAGCAGGGGGCGCTCGCCGGGTTCGTGCTCGGCTTCTTGTTCGACCTGGTGCTCACCAGCCCGCTCGGGCTGACCGCGCTCGTCTACGGCCTGGCCGGGTTTCTCGCCGGCTACATCAACTCGCTCACCGTCGACCACCCTCGCTGGCTCGTCGCGATCGTCGTCGGGGCCGCGAGCGCCCTTGCCACGCTCGCGCACCCGGTGCTCGCGCATCTCGTCGGCGTCGAGGGCTGGTTGAGCGTGCATCTGTTGCGCGTGACGATCGTCGTCGCGTTGGTGAACGCCCTGCTCGGGCCGCTCGCGGTCCCGGTCATGCGCTGGGCTCTGCGGGTGCCGAAGGGCGAGGGTGTGCGCATCCGCCCGGAGCCCGCGTGAGCCGACCCCCGCGCCCCGCAAAGGCGTGCTGTCGGCGAGACTGGCGCCATGGCGAGTGACCGACGTTCTGCGCGCCTGTCGGTGCTGGCCCTCGTCGCCGTGCTGCTCTTCGGCGCCCTCGGCACACGGATGTGGTTCCTGCAGGTGGTCGACGCACCGGCACTCGAGCAGCGCGTGGTGGCGAACAAGACCCGCACCGTGAAGCTGCTGCCCGAACGCGGCCGCATCTTCGACCGCGACGGGCGCATCGTCGCCGACAACGAACGGATCCTGACCGTCACCATCGACTGGGACGTCATCGGGAAAGAGGATGCCCGCGAGGTGCTCTTTTCCAGGCTGTCCGGCATCGTCGGCATGCCCGTCGACGCGATGGAGGATCGGTTCGACAGCGGCCGCTACAGCCCGTTCCTCCCGCTACCCCTTGCCGAGGACGTGAGCGAGCAGACGGCGCTGTACCTGACCGAGCGGATCGAGGACTTCCCCGGCGTCGACGTCACCCCGCAGTGGCGGCGCGAGTACCCGTTCGCCCCGCTTGCCGCCCACGTCGTCGGTTACATGGGGGCGATCACCGAGGACGACCAAGACCAGTACCGCGAGCGCGGATACGAGCTGAGCGAGCGGGTGGGTCGCTTCGGGGTGGAGCGCAGCTACGAGAGCGCGCTGCGCGGTGTTCCCGGCTTCGTCGTGTACGAGGTGGACGCAGCCGGCAGGGTGCTGCGCGAGGTCGAGCGGGTGGAGCCCGTGGCCGGCAACGACTTGCTGCTCGCGATCGACCTCGACCTGCAGCAGTACGCCGAACAGACCCTCGAGACCCAGCTCCGCGCGCGGCGGTCGGCCGTGGCGTGCCAGAACAAGGACCTGGAGGGCAAGCTCGTCAAGCCCCAGTTCCCCGAGTGCCAGTCGTTCAAGGCGCCCGCCGGGTCGATCGTGGTGTTGGACCACAGCAACGGCCAGGTGCTCGCGCTGGCCAGCTACCCGACCTTCGACAACCGCTGGTTCAACGCCGGCATCTCCGGAGCCAAGTTCACGGAGATCTTCCCGACGACGAACCCCGACGGCACGCCGATCGACCCCGACCAGTCGATCCTCGTCAACCGCGCGATCCAGGGCCAGTACAACATGGGCTCGACGTTCAAGCCGTTCGTCGCCTATTCCGCGCTCAACACCGGGATGCTGCCCGGCGGGGTCAACTACTACTACGAGGACCAGGGCAGCTACATCCTCACCAGCATCGCGCCAGAGGTCTGCGCCACCGGCGTGAAGTGCGAGTTCCGCAACGCCACCTGCAAGAGCACGGGCCGACCGTGCCAGTACGGCAACGTCAACGTCGAGGACGCGCTGGCGGTATCCAGCGACGCGTTCTTCTACAAGATCGGCGAGGAGAGCTTCGTCCTGAGCGGTGGGGCGCCGATCCTGCAGGAGCAGGTGCGCCTGTTCTCGTTCGGGGAGAAGACCGGGATCGACCTGCCGTACGAGTTCTCCGGCCGGGTGCCGGACAAGGACCTGAAGCGTGAACTGTTCGATAAGGGCGTGCTGCACCCGTCGGAGAGCGCGAACTACCTGGTCGGCGACAACGTCCAGCTCGCCATCGGTCAGGGCCTGCTCGCGGCCACGCCTCTGCAGCTCGCGGTGGGCTACTCGATGTTCGCGAACGGTGGCTTCCGGGTGGTGCCCGGGGTGGCGCTGGCGCTCTTGGCGCCGGGCACCCCCGACGGCGTTCAGGCCGGCTTCGCCGACCTCTCCAAGTCCGAGATCGTCGAGGGCTTCAACGGCATCGAGGGCGCCGAACAGATCAACATGCCCCCCGAGATCCAGTGGCCGATCGTGCGTGGCCTGTCACGCGTCGTCGCCGGGCCGGGCGTGTCGTCGGACTTCTACCACTCCACCACCGGTGAGAAGCTGTTCCGCGACTATCCCCTCGCCGAGCTGCCGATCGCCGGCAAGACGGGCACCGCGCAGGGGGCGGCGAGCCTGCCGTGGAACGACTCGTCGGCCTTCGCCGCGTTCAGCCTGGACCCGGACCGTCCCTACACCGTCGTCACCTACCTGGAAAAGAGCGGCTACGGCTCGCAGGCCGCAGCACCGGTGACGAAGTGCATGTTCCTCGCGCTCGACGGCAGGGCCCTGCTGGAACCGGTGTTGCTGTCGGACCCGCTCGACCTGCAGAGCACCGTCGCCGCGCCTTCCCGCTCGATGCCCGACTCGACCTGCCTCGGCACGACCACGGCCGAGGTGCGCGACTAGTGGGGCTGCCGCTCCTCACCCGCCGTCCGGACTCCGGTCTCGGCAACATCCGTTCGAGCCCTGGCGACCCGAGCCGCAACATCGACTGGGTGTTGATGCTGACCGTTGCCGTGCTGTGCACGATCGGCGTTGTGGCGATCTACAGCGCCACCTATTGGCGGGTGGAGGGCGATCCCTACTGGTACACGCTGCGTCAGGTGGTCTTCTTGATCGTCGCCGCGGTGGCGATGGTGGCGACGATGGCCTTCGACTACGAGGCGCTGAAGGAGCGCGCCTACTTCTTGTACGGCTCCGTGGTGGTGGCGCTGGTGCTAGTGCTCGCCGTCGGCGCGCTGCGCGGCGGCGCCAGGCTCTCGTTCGACCTCGGACAGATCTCGATGCAGCCCGCGGAGTTCGCGAAGGTCGGAGTCGTGCTCGCGTTGGCCGCCTATCTGTCCACCGAGCGAGCCGATGCCGTCTCCTACGCCCGCTTCGTCGGCGGGCTGCTGATCGTCGGCGTCCCGGTCGGGCTGATCGTCCTGCAGCCCGACCTCGGGTCGGCCTCCGTGCTCGTCGTCGGCGCGATGGGGATCCTCCTCGTCGCCGGCGCCAAGGTGCGCTACATCGTGTTGGTGACCGGCCTGTCCGTGGCCACCGTTGCCGCGGCCGTGATCAGCGGGGTCGTCGATCGCTACCAGCTCCGGAGGATCGAGGCGCTGCTCAACCAGAACAGCACCGACGAAGACCTGCAGAACCTGGTGCTCCAGGTGCGCTACGCGAAGCGCGCCGTCGCCACTGGCGGCTGGTTCGGAGAGGGCTACCTCGAGGCACCGCTCACCACGGGGCGGTTCATCCCCGTTCAGCACAGCGACTTCATCTTCTCCGCCGTGGCCGAGCAGTTCGGCATGTTCGGCGGGGGTGTGCTGCTCGCCCTGTTCGGGCTGATGCTGTTCCGGATCTGGCGCATCGCGCACCTGTCGAAGGACATGCTCGGCACCTACGTCTGCGCCGGGATCTTCGCGATGTTGCTCTGGCACATCTTCCAGAACGTCGGGATGACGATGGGGATCATGCCGGTGACGGGCATCCCGCTGCCCTTCATCAGCTACGGCGGGTCGTCGCTCGTCGCTTTCGCGATCATGATCGGGCTCGTCCAGAGCGTGCACATGCGCCGCATGCGCTGATCGGCGCCGGCCGGTAGAATCCGCCCACCATGACATCTCTCTGGTCGCGGCTCGATCCGCTCCTGGCCAGGGTGCAGAAGCCGGCGCGGTACATCGGCTGCGAGGACGGTGCAATCGTCCCCCAGCACGCTCCCGGGAAGGTGAGCTGGCTGTTCGCCTATCCCGACACCTACGAGATCGGCCTGCCCAACCAGGGACTGCAGATCCTGTTCGAGGTCGTGAACGAGCGCGACGACGCCGTCGCGGAGCGCACCTATGCGCCCTGGGTCGACCTCGAGCGCCTGATGCGTGAGCGTGGGGTGCCGCTGTTCTCCGTCGACACCCACCGCGCGGCCGGCGAGTTCGACCTGCTCGCGTTCAACCTCTCCGCCGAGCTCGTCTACACGAATCTGCTGAACATGGTCGACCTCGCCGGGGTGCCGGTGCGCAGCGAGCACCGCCGTCCCGAACATCCCCTGGTGCTCGTCGGCGGTCACGCCGCCTTCAACCCGGAGCCCTTCGCCGACTTCATCGACGCGGCGGTGCTCGGTGAAGGCGAGGAGGTGGTCGGCGAGATCACCGAAGTGGTGCGCGAATGGAAGGCGAGCGGGCGCACCGAGGGTTCGCGCGAGGCGGTGCTGCGTGCTCTCGCCCGGATCCCCGGGGTGTACGTGCCGTCGCTCTACGACGTCGAGTACGACGGGCAGCGCATCGCGGCGATCACGCCGCGCTTCTCCGACGTGCCGGATCGGGTCGACAAGCGCACCGTCGCCGACCTCGGGGCGTGGCCCTACCCGCGGCGTCCCCTCGCGCCGCTCACCGAGGTCGTGCACGACCGGTTGACCGTCGAGGTGTTCCGTGGCTGCACCCGCGGCTGCCGGTTCTGTCAGGCGGGGATGATCACCAGGCCGGTGCGGGAACGCCCTGCCGAGCAGGTGCGCACCTTGATCGCCGACGGCCTGCGCCGCACCGGCCACGACCAGGTGAGCCTCAGCTCGCTGTCGACGGCCGACTACAGCGGCATCGAGCCGCTGATCGCCGAGACGGTGCTCGACCCCACCGTCTGCGGGACGACGTCGGTCAGCCTGCCGAGCCTGCGCGTCGACGCGTTCACGGTCGGTCTCGCCGCGCAGGTGGCCGGAGGGCGTCGCAGCGGGCTCACCTTCGCTCCCGAGGCCGGAACGTGGAGGATGCGCAGCGTGATCAACAAGTTGATCACCGACGACGATCTCTACGGCGCGGTCGAGTCCGCCTTCGCGAACGGCTGGACGAGGATGAAGCTCTACTTCCTCACCGGCCTGCCGACGGAGACCGACGACGACACGCTCGGCATCGCCGAGCTCGCTCGCCGCTGCGTGCAGATCGGCAAGGGATACACGAACCGGGCCAGCGTCACCGCGAGCATCGGCGGCTTCGTGCCGAAGGCGCACACCCCGTTCCAGTGGTTCGGCCAGTTCACCGAGGCCGAGCTCGGCCGCAGAATCCGCATGCTGCGTGACGCCACCCATCGCGCCGGCGGGGTGAAGCTCAAGTGGCACGACCCGGCGGCGACCCTGGCAGAAGGCATCGTCAGCCGCGGCGACCGCCGCATCGGCGCCGTGATCGAGCGGGTGTGGCGCGCAGGGGGGACGTTCCAGGAGTGGACCGAGTTCTTCGACGTGCGCCGCTGGACCGACGCGATGGCGGCCGAGGGTCTCTCACTCGACTGGTACGTGTTCCGCCACCGCGCCGAGGACGAGATCTTCGCCTGGCATCACCTGTCTGCGGGGCTGCACCCCGACTTCTTGTGGCAGGACTGGCAGGCGGCACTCGCCGGCTCCGGTGTGGAGGACTGCCGCTGGACGCCGTGCTACGACTGCGGGGTCTGCACCGGCTACGGGCTCGAGCACGTGGTCGCCTCCACCGTTGCGCCCGCCGGCGGCAGCCAGGGCACCGGCCAGGATCTCGCCCTCGCCGGCGCGGTGCCGGTGACGGTAGGAGTGGCGCGGTGAAGGTGCGCGTGCGTTACACCAAGCTCGGCAAGGTGCGCTTCACCAGCCACCGAGACACGGCGCGCATCTGGGAGCGGGCACTGCGCAAGGCGGGACAACCGGTCGCGCTGTCGGGCGGGTTCTCGCCCCGGGCGCGGATCTCGTTCGGGCTGGCGCTGCCGACCGGGGCGGAGTCGCTCGGTGAATACCTCGACGTGGAGCTCACCGACGAGGCGGGGGAGTTGCTCGATCCCGACCTGGCTCTCCGCCTCAGCGATGCGCTGCCCACCGGTTTCGAGGTGACGGCCGTGGCGCTGCGGCCCGTCGGTGCGTCGCTACAGGAGGACGTCGTCTCCTGCACGTGGTCGATCACCCTGCGCGGCGTGTCGCCGTCCACGGTGGCCGCGGCGGTCTCCGACGCCCTCGGCGCCGACCAGCTCCACCTCGAGCGTGAACGCAAGGGCGAGCTGCGCACGGACGACGTGCGTCCGGCGATCGTCGACCTGGCCGTAGCCTCGACGGATTCGGACGAGGTCAACCTCACCGCGGAGTTGACGAGCGACGGTCGCGCCCTGCGACCCTACGAGCTGGTCAAGGTGCTGTTCCCCGGCGTCGATCCCTACGACGTCGTGTACCGGGTGCTACGCACCCACCAATGGATCGAACGTGACGGCGGGCGCCACGAGCTGATGCCCGTCGATCACGAGGCGCACCCCCGCGGGGCGGGCGCCGGAAAGGACGAGATAGATGACCGAGCAACACTCAGCGTCGCCCGACGCTGAACCGGTCGGCCACACGGCCGACGACACGATGAACGACACCGTGGACGACACGATGAACCACGCGATGGACGACGCGGCGGACGACACGATGAACGACGCGGCGGACGGCGATATCGGCGATCCGAGCGTGCGCAAGAAGCGCCGTCGCGGGTCGCGTGGGGGTCGTAACCGCAAGCCGGCGCGCTCGGGCGGTGGCCAGCCGGCACTCGCCGACGATGACCAGGCGGCGGCGCCCGAGTCGGCCGATGTGGCCGGCGAGTTGGCCGAGGACCAGCCCGAGCTGCCCGACCGACCGATCGAGGGCAAGGTGCTCTCCCCGCAGGTCGCGGCCGAGGCGCTCGTGCCGCGCCGACCCCAGATCGGCGACACCCGGCCCGCACCCCCCGTCGCCCGGCCCGCGCCCGCCGGCGGCGGGCGTGGCGACGACGGTTCCAAGGGCGGTGGAGCCCGGAACAAGTCGCGGGGTTCGGCGAAAGGCGCGAGCAGCGCCGCGCTCACGAAGGGCGCGCCGGGCGATCCCTCACGCAAGCGGCGTACCCGGGGAGGGCGCGGTAAGGAGCGCGCCGGCGAGGCCGAGTTGCTCGCTCCGGAGGAGGCGATCGAGCGGCGTCGCGGCCGGGAGCGCAACGGGCGCCCGATCGGGCGCTACTTGATGTGCGTCCAGGTGCGGGAGAACCTCACCCAGGTGGCGGTGCTCGAGGGGCGCAGCCTGATCGAGCACTACGTCAGCCGGCCTTCAGACGACATCTCCCAGATCCACGGCAGCATCTACCTCGGCCGGGTGCAGAACGTGCTGCCGGGCATGGAGGCTGCGTTCGTCGACATCGCCACCCCCAAGAACGCCGTGCTCTACCGCGGCGACGTGCAGTACGACGCCGAAGACATCGTCGAGGGCACCGGCGAACCGCGCATCGAGCAGATCCTGCGTGCCCGGCAGATGATCGTCTGCCAGGTCACGAAGAACCCGATCGGCGCGAAGGGCGCGCGCCTCACCCAGGAGATCTCCCTGCCGGGGCGCTTCGTGGTGCTGATCCCCAACTCGCGGACGTACGGCATCTCCAAGCGCCTTCCCGACGACGAGCGCAAGCGCCTCCGCGCCATCCTCGACCGGGTCAAGCCGGCCGAGCACGGGCTGATCGTGCGCACGGCCGCCGAGGACGCCTCCGAGCACGAGCTGCGCGCCGACATCACGCGCCTGCTCGACGAGTGGACCCAGATCGAGAAGTCGGCCACCTCGGCCAGGGTGCCGACGCTGCTCTACCGCGAGCCCGAGCTCGCGGTGCGGGTGATCCGCGAGGAGTTCAACGCCGACTACCGCGGCATCGTCATCGACGACCCCCGCCTGCACCAAGAGGTCGAGAGCTACGTCCGCGACTTCAATCCCGAGCTCGCGGACCGAGTCGAGCTCTACGACGCCGACGCCGAGGGGCTGCCGCTCTTCGAGCGGTTCCACATCCACGAGCAGATCCACAAGGCGCTCGACCGCAAGGTGTGGCTGCCCTCGGGAGGGTCGTTGATCATCGAGCACACAGAGGCGCTCACGGTGATCGACGTGAACACGGGCAAGAACGTCGGCACCTCGAACCTCGAGGCCACCGTGTTCCACAACAACTTGGAGGCCGCCGAAGAGGTCGCCCGCCAGCTGCGCCTGCGTGACATCGGCGGGATCATCGTGATCGACTTCATCGACATGGAGGTGAAGGAGAACCGGCGCAGGGTGGTCGACGCCTTCCGTGACGCGCTGGCCAGGGACAAGACCCGCACGCAGGTGTTCGACATCTCCGACCTCGGCCTCGTCGAGATGACCCGCAAGCGCATCGGCGAGGGGTTGTTGACCAACTTCTCCGAGGTCTGCCCGGAGTGCGAGGGCAGAGGCGTCACTGTGGACCACCGCCTGCTCGAGTGAGACCCGGGGAGTGGAAGGCGCCGGCCCGACGGGTAGGATCGATCCGCTATGTACGCAGTGATCGCAACCGGTGGTAAGCAGGTGCGCGTGGCCGAAGGCCAGCAGGTGCACGTCGAGCTGCTCGGCGCCGACGAGGGCTCAGACGTCTCGTTCTCGCCCGTGCTCGTGGTCGATGGGTCGAGTGTCCTCGCCACCCCCTCCGAGCTCGCCGGAGCGTCGGTGAAGGGTCGTATCGTCGGTGCCGCCAAGGGCCCGAAGATCAACGGCTTCACCTACAAGCGGCGCACCAACCAGCGCCGTCGCTACGGTCACCGCCAGCACTACCACGTCGTCGAGATCACCTCGATCGCGAAAGGCTGAGCACCGGACATGTCGAAGACCAAAGGTGGCGGTTCCACCCGCAACGGCCGTGACTCCAACGCCCAGCGCCTCGGCGTGAAGGCGTTCGACGGCACGAAGATCACCGCCGGCACCATCTTGGTGCGCCAGCGGGGCACCAAGTTCCACCCCGGCCGCAACGTCGGCATCGGTGGCGACGACACGCTGTTCTCGCTCGTCGACGGCAGCGTCAAGTTCGGTGAGCGGCGTGGACGCCGCGTCATCGACGTGCTCCCGCTCGACTGATCTCTTCCCTTCCATTCTCGGTCGGATTTGTGACGTATAGCGCGCCTGATCCGACCGAGAACGCTTAGACGTCGATGCCGGCGGGTAGGCGGTCGTGGGTCCAGCCGAGCAGGGCGATGCCCTCCCGGCAGGCGAAGCGGTCGGTCATCCCCGCCACCCATGCCACGGCTGAGCGCAGCGCCTCGGGGCTGCCGGCGTCGAGCCCACCGTCGGGGCCGTGGCGGTGCGCGACGGGGATCAGGTTCGGCCGGTCCGCGTAGTGCTCGACGAGCGCCTGCAGCAGGTCGATCACCTGCGACGCCTGCTGGCGTGAGGCCGGGCGCAGGTACACGTGGTCGTAGTTGAACCGGCGGAACTCGGCGAGTGCCTCGGCAAACGGCGCGAGCATGCCGATGCGACCCGTCTCCGCGGTGGCCGCCAGCATCGCCCCGATGAACGTGCCGAGTTGACGCGAGCGCGCGGTGCCACAGCGTTCGCTGACCAGCTCGGGCAACATCTCGGCGGTGACGATGCCGGCGGCGACGGCATCTTCGAAGTCGTGGCAGACGTACGCCACCCGGTCTGCCCAGCTGACCACCTCGCCCTCGGGGGTGGACGGCGCCGGCCGGCTCCAGGAGTGGTTGCGGATGCCGTCGAGCGTCTCGACGCACAAGTTGAGCGGCACCAGGGTCTCGTCGGCACCCCACACGGCGTGGTCGTAGCCGCCGGCCACGTAGGGGCTCAGCGCGTCTTCGCTGGCGTGGCCGCCGGGGCCGTGCCCGCAGTCGTGGCCGAGCGCGATCGCCTCGGTGAGGGCCACGTTCAACCCCAGACCACGGGCGACCGACGTGGCCACCTGGGCCACCTCGAGCGCATGGGTGAGCCGGGTGCGCTGGTGGTCCTCGGGGAAGATGAACACCTGTGTCTTGCCGGCCAGCCGGCGGAAGGCCGCGGCGTGCAGGATGCGGTCGCGGTCGCGTTCGAAGCATGTGCGGAAGGGATCCGGTTCTTCTTCGACCGCGCGCTCGCCCGGGCCGAACGCGCGGGTGGCGAGGGGGGCGAGGCCGGCGTGCTCGGCGTCTTCGCGCGCCGTGCGCGGCACCGTCGCCGAGGAGCCGGGACCCGCCCACGAGTCGGCGTGCGCCAGCCGCAGGCCATCGGTGCCCGTCGACGCGGCGCCGTGACCTTCCATGGTGGCCGCCCAGCGTGCGGACCGCTGCTGCGCGTCTTCGCTCACGGTGGTCGAGGATAGGCAACGGGTAGCCTCGACCGTCACGCTATGAGTGGGTTCGTCGACGAGTGCCAGCTGAACGTACGTGGGGGAGACGGCGGAGCCGGCTGCGTGTCGTTCCGGCGTGAGGGCCCCGTGGTGCTCGGCGGGCCGAACGGCGGCGACGGTGGCAAGGGTGGCGACGTCTGGCTGGTGGCCAGCCACAACGTCGCCTCGCTGCTCGCGTTCCGCGACCATCCCCATCGGCGGGCGACCAACGGGGTGCACGGCAAGGGCAAGGACCTCCACGGCAAGCGTGGGGCCAGCCTCGAGATCCACGTGCCGGAAGGGACCACCGCCCGCGATCTGTACACCGGCGAGGTGCTCGCCGATCTCGTCCACCACGGCGACCGCTGGCTGGCCGCTCACGGGGGCCGCGGCGGGCGGGGCAATGCGCGGTTCTTGTCCAACCGGCGGCGGGCGCCGAGCTTCGCCGAGCAGGGCGAGCACGGCGAGGATCGCTGGCTGAAGCTCGACCTGCGCCTGATGGCAGACGTCGCCCTCGTCGGCTTCCCGAACGCCGGCAAGAGCACGCTGATCAGCGTCGTCTCCGCCGCGAAGCCGAAGATCGCCGACTACCCGTTCACCACCTTGGAGCCGAACCTCGGCGTGGTGCGTCTCGACGACGAGACCGAGTTCGTGGTTGCCGACATCCCCGGGCTGATCGAAGGTGCCGCGCAGGGCCGCGGGCTCGGGCACCAGTTCCTGAGACACGTCGAGCGGGCGCGGGTGTTGTGCGTGATGATCGACCTCGCCTCTGTCGACGGGGCCTCGCCCGAGCACCAGCTCGAGGTGCTGCTCGCCGAGCTCGGCGACTACGAGCCCGAGTTGCTCGAGCGTCCGCGGGTGGTCGTCGGCACCAGGGCCGACGTCGCCACCGACGAGGTGCTGACCGCGTGGGATGGACTCGCGATCTCGGCCGTCACGCGACGCGGGCTGCGTGAGCTCGTCGGGCAGCTCGCCGCGCTGGTGCACGAAGCCCGCCAGGAGGGTCCCCGCCACGAGGGGGTGGTGGTGCTGCGCCCCGAGGCCGACGGCGCGTGGGTGGAACGCCTCGACGAGCACCAGTTCCGGGTGCACGGTCGCCGGGCCGAGCGCACGGTGGCGCTGAACGACGTCACCACGGCCGAAGCGCTCTCCTACATCGACGAGCGGTTGAAGCGCCAAGGAGTCGCCAAGCTGCTCGCCCGCGCCGGGGCGCGCGAGGGTGACGTGGTGTGGATCGGCGGGTTCAGCTTCGACTACGTGCCGGAGCCCTGATGCGCGTCGTCGTCAAGATCGGCACCTCCTCGCTCACCGACGCGCTCGGTGTGATCGACAGATCGGTGATCACGCGCCTGAGCGGCGAGGTCGCCGAGCTGCGCGCCCGCGGTCACGAGGTGCTCGTGGTCACGAGCGGAGCGGTCTCGGCAGGCGTTTCCGCCCTGGGCCTGCCCGAACGCCCGAACGACGTGCCCACGCTACAGGCGCTGTCGGCGGCCGGCCAGGCGAGGCTGATGCAGGTCTACAACTCGACGCTCGGTGACCACGGCCTGGTCGCCGCGCAGGTGCTGCTCGTGCCCCACGACTTCGTCGACCGCCAGCAGTACCTGCACGCTCGCCGAACCCTCACCAGGCTGCTCGAGCTCGGCTGCATCCCGGTGATCAACGAGAACGACGCGATCGCGTCCGACGAGATCCGCTACGGCGACAACGACCGGCTGGCCGCGCTCGTGGCGCACCTGGTGAACGCCGACCTGCTGGTGCTGCTCACCGACACTCCCGGGCTGTTCACCGCCGACCCGCGCCAGGATCCCACCGCGCAGCTGGTCGCCGAGGTGGCCGCCGACGACCCGTTGCTGGCCGTCACCGCTGGCACCACCGGCTCGAACCGCGGCAGCGGGGGCATGGCCTCCAAGCTCGGCGCGGCGCGCATCGCGTCGTGGTCGGGGGTGCGCGCCGTCATCGCCGACTCCGGCGCCGCCGGTGTGCTCGCGGGCGCGGTCGCCGGCGAGCGGGGGCTCGGCACCACGTTCCAGCCGCACGCGCGGAGGCTCGCCGCGCGCAAGCTGTGGATCGCGTTCGCGTCGCAGGTGAACGGTGCCCTGCTGGTCGACCGCGGCGCTCGCGAAGCGATGGTCGAGCGCCACACGTCGCTGCTACCGGCGGGAGTGGTGGAGGTGGAGGGTGACTTCGCGGAGGGAGACACCGTCGAGGTGCGCGGCCCCGACGGTGTGCCGTTCGCCAGGGGGATGGTGTTCGTCGACGCGACCGAGCTGCGCCGCGTCACCGGTCGCCACACGCGTGACCTGCCAGACGGCATGGTGCACGAGGTGATCCACCGCGACGACCTCGTGCTGCTGCCCTGATCCGGGGCGGCGGGTCGCTCAGCCGTCGGTGGGCTTTGGCTGCTCCACCGCCGCAGGCGCGGCCGCGCTGTCGAGGCCGAGTTCGGCGCGCAACTGGCTGAGGCGGTCCTGCGCCTCGACGTTCGCGGTGGCCTGCTCGATCTCGAGGACGCGGGTCTCCACGGAGGTCTCCTGCAGCTCGGTCGTCGCCTTCGCCTTCGCGTAGCGGGCCTCGATCTTCTCGCGCACCTCGTTGAGCGTGGGCACGTCGTCGCCGACGGTCTCTTGGAGCTGCGACATCGCCTTGCCCATCTGCTCTTGCATCTTGGCCTGCTCGAGCTGGGACAGCAGCTTCTGCTTCTCGGCGAGCTTCTCTTGCAGCATGCGGCTGTTCTGCTGCACCGCCGCCTTGGCCTGATCGGCGGCGCTCGTGGCGTCGAGGACCGTCTGCTTCAGGCCGTCGACGTCGCGTTCGACCTGGATCAGCTGGGTGGCGATGGTCTCGGCGGCGGTGGTGTACTGCTGCGCCTTCGCGGCGTCACCGCCCTTTTCGGCGTCGGAGGCCATGATCAGTGCCTGGCGGGCGTTCGCGTTTAGCTTCTCCAGCTCGGCGAGCTTGCCGTTCAGGCGCATCTCGGACTGCTTCTGGCTGGCGATGACGTTCGCCGCCTGCTCCTTCAGCCGCCGGTGCTGGTCCTGCGCCTCGGTGAGCGCCTGCTCTAGCTGCACCTTCGGGTCGGCGGACTCGTCGAACTTGCCGGTCAGCTTTGCCGTCAGGTACTTCCACCACTTGCGCGCGAGCTTGAACATGGGCGCGAGCTTAATCGTGGGTCGCGGACCGTGGCCGCAGCCGGGCGCGCAGCTCGGCCAGCTCCGGGGCGCGGATCGCGACGAGCAACCCCAGGTAGACGAGTGCGCCGACCACGGTCCCGACGCCCACCCGCAGCCACGACCCGGCGCCGCTGTCGCCACCGATCGGGCGGGTGGCCAGCCACACGACGCCGCCCATCACCGCCGAGGCGGCGAGCATGCGGGCGAAACCACCGTAGAGCGACTGCACCGGGAACCCGGGCACCTTGTAGCTGAGGACGAGGATCGCCCACGCCGCCGAGACGACGTACGACACGGCGAGAGCTGCGCCGAGGCCGAGCACGTCGAAGCGACCGACGAGCACGAACGCGAGCGCGATGTTGAGGCCGTTCTGGAACAGGTTCACCACGAAGGGCGTGCGGGTGTCCTGGTGCGCGTAGAAGCCGCGCAGGACGAACAGGTACACCGAGTAGCCGGCGAGGCCGAGCGCCACCCCGGCGAGCGCTCGTGTCGTCGTCGTCGCCGCCACCTCGTCGAACTGCCCGTGTTGCAGGAGCGCCCCGATTATCGGGCGGGACAGCACGAGCAGCCCGAACGCCGCCGGGAAGGTCGCGAGCGCCACGATCCGCACGCCGAGCGAGGTGCGCTCGATGAACGCTGCCTTGTCGCGGCGGGTGACGGCCCGTGCCATCTCGGGCACGAACGTGGTCGCGATGCTCATCGCGAGGAGCCCGTGCGGGAAGTAGAAGAGGGTGAGTGCCTTGGTGTAGGCGTCCTGGCCCCCGGAACCGGGCTCGGCCAGGTTCTTCACCACGATCACGGCCACCTGGTTCGCCAGCACGTAGCCGAACGTCCAGCCCGACAGCACGAGCAGGCGCCTCACCGCGGGGTGGCGGGGACGGAACCGGAAGCGCAGGTCGAGCCCGGCGCGTTTCATCGCCGGCAGCAGGATGAGGGCTTGCAGGGCGATGCCACCGGTGGCGCCGAGGCCGAGCAGCCAGCGCAGCGCCGGGTGGTCGACGACGTCGCCGATCACCGGCGCCTCGTGTCCGAGCAGGGTCGGCACGTACAGCAGGGTGACGATCACCGAAAGGTTCGCGAGCACCGGAGCCCAGGCGACGGCGAAGAACCGGCGGCGGGAGTTGAGCACCGCGCCGAACAGCGCGGACAGCCCGTAGAAGAAGATCTGGATCAGGAAGATCCGGGCGAGGGCGGTGCCGACGCTGCGGTACTGGCCGACGTCGACGCCGTCGGCGGGGTTCAACGAGAACAGCCGGAAGATCCACGGCGCCGCGAGCACGGCCACGCCGGTGAGCGCGGCCAGTACGACGATGCCGACGCTGACGACCACCTCGGTGGACTCCTCGTCGTCCTCGGCGAGCCACCGGGTGAAGAGCGGGACGAGGGTGGCCGACAACACCCCGCCGAGCAGCAGCTCGTAGACGGCGTTCGGCGAGTTGTTGGCTCCGTCGTAGGCATCGGCCAGCGCCGTTTGGCCGATGACGATGCCGAACACGATCACCTTCAGCATCCCCGTCAGGCGTGACGTGGCGGTGCCGAGGGCGACGACGACGTTCGATCGGAGCAGTGCGGGTGGCGCGTCGTCGAGAACGTTGATGCTCCCCGACGCGGGCGAGGGCTCGGCCACGGCTCAGCCGGTTGCCGGCCGCGCGGGGCCGGTCTCCTCCACGGCGAGGCGCAGGGCTTCCAGCTCGGTTACCACCTCGGCCACACCCGTGTCGAGCTCGGCCGGGTCGAGGGTGGCCGCGGCGACCTCGGCGGCGGTGGTGACCAGCTGGTCGAGGCGGGTCTGGGTGAGGCGCAGCTGTGAAGCGGTATTGGTGGAGATCTGCCGCAGTCGCTCGGCGGCGTCGACCTGTGCTTGCAGCGACTCGATGGTGGCGGCGAGCTCGGCGTCTTCTCCGGCTGCCTGCCCGGGCGCGGCGCGGGCACGCAAGGTGGCGAGGCGGGCACGGGTCTCGGTGACCTTCAGCCGGGCGAGAGACTCGTCGATCTCGTCTCCACGCCGGGCGATCCGCCAGCACTCGTCCAGGCCGTGGTCGAGCTGTCCGGCCAGCTCGACCAGCCGTTCGCGCAGGGGTCCCTCCCGTGCCGCCCGTACCGTCGCGTCGAAGCGCCGTGTCGCCGACTGGGCCGCCGACACGTACCGGCGCCACGGCTCCGAGAGCGTGAAGGGGTCGATGCGGGCCTGCGGTGCCGGTGCAGTGGCGCGCGCGCCGGCGATGGCGACGAGGCCGCCGTATACGCCGGCACCGACGACGACAGCGAGGAGCGCACCTCCTCCGGCGACGGCGACGGCGACCGCGGCGGCCACGCCGAGCGCGATGCGCCAAGGGGACATCAGCGCGCGGGCCACCTTGCGGGTGGTGAGGCGATCCCGGAGCGAGCCCATCTCCGCAGGGTAATTCCGCTAGGTCGGCCGGGTCGGTTCATCGACGTCGGCGACGGTGAGGGTGACGAGCTGTCGCGCGTCGGGGTGGGCGACGCTACCGAGGCGCAGCGCGTGGCGCCCGACGGCCTCCTCGAACAGGTTGCGCACGAACCGGGCGTTGCCGAAGCCCCGCCCGCGCGGCTCGGCGTGGATCCGTCGCCGGACCGCGGCGGCGACCGCGGCGTCGGCACCGCCGTCGAGCTCGTAGCGGTGCTTGGCGGCGATCTGGGCGAAGATCGCCATCAGCTCGTCGTCGGTGTAGTCGGGGAAGTCGAGGGTGCGGGTGAAGCGGCTGGCCAGGCCGGGGTTCGCGGACACGAGCTCGCCCATCTCGTCGGGGTAGCCGGCCGCGATCAGCGCCAGGTCGTCGCGGTGGTCCTCCATGAACTTGACGATCGTGTCGATCGCCTCGCGCCCGAAGTCGGCCTCGCCGCCGCGGGCGAGCGCGTAAGCCTCGTCGATCAGCACCGTGCCGCCGAGCCCCGATTCGAGCAGCTCCCTCGTGCGGATCGCGGTCTGGCCGACGAATCCGGCGACCAGGTGGCTGCGGTCGGTCTCCACCAGGTGTCCCTTCGACACCACGCCGACCGCGCGCAGGATCTGGCTGTACAGGCGAGCGACGGTGGTCTTGCCGGTGCCCGGGTTGCCGGTGAACACGAGGTGCGCGCTCACCTCGACCACCGGCAGGTCCAGCTCCGCCCGCAGGCGCTGCACCCGCAGCAGGCTGGTCAGCGTGCGGACCTCTGTCTTGACCGCGCCGAGGCCGACGAGCGCGTCGAGCTCGGCGAGCAGCTCTTCGAGCGTGCGCTCCGGGGGAGCGGGCTCTTCGAGGGCGGCCGGGCCGGGGTCGGCGCCGGCCGAGGCTGGCGTCGCGGCGCGGGGCTGACCGGGCCGGGCCACGTCGGCGCCGTCGAGGGCGTGCAGCAGCAGGCTGCGGTAGGCGTCGATCGCGGCGATCTCGGCGGGGGAGGGCACGAGGTCGGCGGCGGCGACGGCGTGGGCGAGGCGCAGCGCCCGGTCGTAGTAGTCGTGGCTGCGGCGGCTGCCGTCACGCGCGTCGGCGCGTACGAGCAGGTCGTAGAGGGTGGAGACCGTGTCGATCCATGCCCTCCGGCCGTCGATCAACCCACTGGCCTGCAACTCGGCGGCCGTCGCGACGAGCGGCGGGTCGAGCCACGGACCGATGTCGTCGAGGTACGCGTCGAGCTCGTCGCTCGTGTGGCGCGCGTCGGCGTCGATCAGCGCGGCGACGAGGTTCGCCGCCTCCCTCCGCACGTCGCCGTCGTGGGCGTCGGGCGCCTTGCCGGACAGCTCGGCGAGGTGCCGACAGACCGTGGTGACGAACTCGTCGACGTATGGTGCGAGGCGTCCCACGGCGCTGAATCGTACGCAGATCTCGATTGACCCCCTGGTCAAGGCGGCCGGTAGGGTGCCCGCCATGGGGCAGCGCTTCGAGTCCGTACAGCAGGTCCGTGAGGGGCTGCGCAGCGTCAACTACCTGGCCGACGAAGGTATTGCCGGTGTCGCCTTCCTCGCCGATCGGCTGGACAAGCCCGTGCTCGTCGAGGGTCCCGCCGGTACCGGCAAGACCCAGCTCGCGAAGAGCGTCGCCGAGATGAACGGTGCCCGGCTGATCCGCCTGCAGTGCTACGAGGGCCTCGACGAGTCCAAGGCCCTCTACGAGTGGAACTACAAGAAGCAGCTGCTGCGCATCCAGGCCGACCGGGCGTCGGACTCGTGGGGCGAGCTGCACGACGACATCTTCTCCGAGGAGTTCTTGCTGACCCGGCCGCTCCTCGAAGCGATCAGCGCCGAACAGCCGGTGGTGCTGCTGATCGACGAGGTCGACCGGGTAGAGGTCGAGACCGAGGCGCTGCTGCTCGAGATCCTCTCCGACTACCAGGTGTCGATCCCCGAGTTCGGCACGATCACGGCGAGGCAGATCCCGCTCGTGTTCCTCACCTCGAACAACACCCGAGAGCTGTCCGAGGCGTTGAAGCGCCGCTGTCTCTACCTGCACGTCGACTACCCCGACCTAGAGCGCGAGAAAGAGATCGTGCTGGCCAAGGTCGAAGGCATCACCGAACACCTGGCCGACCAGGTGGCGCGCATCGTGCGCAGCATCCGCCAGCTCGACCTGAAGAAGGCGCCGAGCGTCTCGGAGACGCTCGACTGGGCGCGCACGCTGCTGCTGCTCAACATCGAGTCGATCGACGCGGCGACGGCGAAGGAGACGCTGAACATCCTGCTCAAGTACCAGACCGACATCGTGAAGGCCGCGAAGGAGCTGTCGGTCGAGAAGTGACCGGCTGACCTCGCCGTGCTCGACCTCCTCTCCGGCTTCGTCCAAGAGCTCCGCAACGCGGGGTTGCCGGTCTCGCTGACCGAGAACCTCGACGCGATGGAGGCGGTGCAGCACATCCCGATCGAGGACCGCGACGCGTTCAAGTACGCGCTCGGGGCGACGCTCGTCAAGAACAACGCCCACTGGCGGGCCTTCGAGACGGTGTTCGAGGTGTACTTCAGCCTGCGCGGCCCGGAGTACCGCATCGCCGAAGGTGACGAGACCGACGTCGAGCAGATGTGGCGGGAGATGCAGGAGCAGTTGCGTCAGGGTGAAGGGCGCGGTGGCGCCGGCGGCAGCATGGACAACCTCACGCCGGAGGAGATCGCGCAGCTCCTGATGCAGGCTCTGCTGCACGGCGACCAGGCGATGATGCGTGCCCTCGCCCGCCAGTCGGTGCAGCGCTTCGCCGGGATGGAGCCGGGGCGCCCGGTCGGGGGCACGTACTACCTGTACCGCACGCTGCGCAACCTCGACCTCGAGGCGATGCTCGACAAGCTGATGCAGGCCTCGCGCGAAGAGGTCGGCGGGGAGCTGACCGCGCTCGAGGAGCGGCTCGAGCAAGACGAGTACGAGCACCGGATCGAGCAGTTCAAGCAAGAGATCGAGGCCGAGATCCGGCGTCGGCTGGTGGCCGACCGCGGTGCGGAGGCGATGGCGAAGACCCTGCGCAAGCCGCTGCCCGAAGACGTCGAGTTCATGCACGCGTCACGCGACGAGATGCAGAGCCTGCGCAAGGCGCTGTACCCGCTCACCCGCAAGCTCGCCGCCCGCCTCGCGCGAAAGCGCAGGCACGGGCGCAAGGGGCCGCTCGACTTCCGCAACACGGTGCGCCACTCGCTGAGCTACGGCGGCGTGCCGGCCGAGCCGAAGTTCAAGTACCCGCGCCCGTCCAAGCCCGAGCTGATGGTGGTCGCCGACATCTCCGGCAGCGTCGCCGCCTTCGCCAGGTTCACCCTGATGCTCGTCTACGCGATCCAGAACCAGTTCTCCAAGGTGCGCTCGTTCGTGTTCATCGACGGCATCGACGAGGTCACCGAGTACTTCCGCGCTACCGAGGACATCACCGAAGCGATCCACCGGGTGAACACCGAGGCCGACGTGGTGTGGGTGGACGGCCACAGCGACTACGGGCACGCGTTCGAGGTCTTCTGGGAGCGGTACGGCAAAGACGTCGGTCCGAAGACGACGGTGCTGCTGCTCGGCGACGCCCGGAACAACTACCACGCCAGCCAGTCCTGGGTGGTGAAGGAGATCCGCCACAAGGCGCGTCACGTGTACTGGCTCAACCCCGAGCCACGCTCGTACTGGAACACCGGCGACTCGATCGTCGGCGAGTACGGCACGCACACCGACGGCGTGTACGAGTGCCGCAACCTGCGCCAGCTGGAGGGCTTCGTCGAGAAGCTCGCGTGAGCGGCGCTGCCGGCTGTGCCCGGCGGCGTCAGCTGCGCTGGTAGTTCGGGGCTTCCTTGGTGATCGTCACGTCGTGGGGGTGGCTCTCCTCACGCCCGGCGGCGGTCACCTTCATGAATCGTGCGGAGCACCGCAGCGCCTCGAGCGTCGGCGCACCCGCGTACCCCATGCCGCTGCGCAGCCCGCCGACCAGCTGGTAGACGACGTCACCGAGGGTGCCGGCGTAGGCGACGCGGCCCTCGATGCCCTCGGGGACGAGCTTGCGGCTCTGCCCGGCGACCTCGCTCTGGGCGCTCGCGTAGCGGTCGGCGCCGAGGCCCTGCATCGCCCCGAGCGAGCCCATCCCGCGGTAGCTCTTGTAGCGGCGGCCCTCGAACAGCTCTAGCTCGCCGGGGCTCTCGTCGGTGCCGGCCAGCAACGAGCCGAGCATCACCGCCTCGGCGCCGGCGGCGATCGCCTTCACGATGTCGCCGGAGTAGGTGATCCCACCGTCGGCGATCACCGGGATGCCCCGTCGGCGTGCCCGCCGGGTGGTGTGCCAGATGGCCGAGAGCTGGGGCATGCCGGCACCGCTGATCACCCTGGTGGTGCAGATCGACCCGGCACCGACGCCCACCTTCACCGCGTCGGCGCCCGCGTCGGCGAGCGCGTCGATCGCCTCTTCGGTGACGACGTTGCCGGCGACGACGGGCAGATCGGCCCAGTTCGCCTTGATCCGCTCGACCGCCTTCAGTACCCCCGCGGAGTGGCCGTGGGCGGTGTCGATCGCGATCGCGTCGACGCCCATCGTGTACAGCGCGTCGACGCGCTCTTCGAGGTCGGGACCCACACCGACCGCGGCGGCGCAGCGCAGGCGACCGAAGGAGTCGCGGGTGGCGTTGGGGAAGTCCTGGCGCTTCTGGATGTCCTTCACCGTGATCAGCCCGGCCAAGCGGCCCTCGTGGTCGACCAGGGGGAGCTTCTCGATGCGGTACTGCTGCAGCACGGCCTTGGCCTCGTCGAGCGTGGTGCCGACGCGCGCGGTGATCAGCCGCTCGGAGGTCATGAAGTCGCTGATCGGGCGCTCGAAGTCGGCTCCCTGGCAGAAGCGGATGTCGCGGTTGGTGAGGATGCCGACGAGGCGCCCGGTGTCGTCGGTGATCGGTACTCCGGAGAACTTGAAGCGGTGCATCAGCGCCTCGGCGTCGTTCAAGGAGGCCGTGGGCGGCAGGGTGACCGGATCGGTGATCATCCCGCTCTGGCTGCGCTTCACCTTCTGCACCTCGGCCGCCTGCTCGGCGACGGTCATGTTGCGGTGGATCACCCCGATCCCACCCTCCCGCGCCATCGCGACGGCCATCTTGCCCTCGGTCACCTTGTCCATCGCGGCGGACACGAGCGGCACGGCGAGCACGATGTCGGCAGCGAACGTGGCCGTCGTGTCGGCGGTGTCGGGCAGCACCTCGCTGTACCCGGGGACGACGACGACGTCGTTGAAGGTGAGGGCCTCGAAGCGGTCGAAGAGCTGCTCACGTGGGTCGTGGGTCATGCGTTGGCCTCCGTCTTGGTGCACAGGGTACGCAGCGTCTCGACCAGCAGCACGTGCTCGGCGGCGTGGATCCGCCCGGCCAGCGAGTCGAGATCGTCGTCGGCGTGGATGGCGACGTCGACCACACCGAGCACCGGGCCGTCGTCGACGCCTTCGTCGGGGACGAGGTGCACCATCACCCCCGTCGACGTGCGCAGGCCGCGCCGGGCCTCGTCGAGCGCGCGGTCGATGGCGTGGGTGCCGGGCAGCTCGCCGGGCCGCGCCGGGTGCAGGTTGACCACACGGTTCGGGAACCAGCCGACAAAGCTCATCGTGAGGATGCGCATCCACCCGGCGAGCACCACCCAGTCCGGCCCGAAGCCGGCCACCACATCGGCCAGCCGGGCGTCGTAGTCGGCCCGGGCCTCGCCGGAGACTGCCGGAACGTGCACCGCCGGCACTCCTGCGCGTGCGGCGCGCTGCATGGCCCCGGCATCGGCGCGGTTGGACACCACCGCCACGACCTCGGCCCGCAGGGTTCCGCTCGCGCAGGCGTCGAGGACGGCCTGCAGGTTGGTCCCGTCGCCGGACACGAGCACCACGATGCGCGGCTTCACGTTGGGTCGGCTCCCCGTGATCGATGCAATTGCACAGATCGGCTTCCGGGCACGAGCCGGCCGATCTGCCAAGAGCTTTCGGGGATCGCCGCCTGGACGGCCGCCGCGTCGGCGGCCGCGCACACCACGACCATGCCGACGCCCATGTTGAGCGTGCGGTGCAGCTCATGGTCGTCGAGCGCGGTGGCGAGCTCGCGCACCAGGCGGAAGAGCGGTGGCTCCGGCCACGAGCCCAGCTCGACCAAGGCGTCGACGCCGTCGGGCAGCACGCGGGGGATGTTCTCTACCAGGCCGCCGCCGGTGATGTGGGCGAGCGCCTTCACCAGGCCGGTCGCGAGCACCGGGCGAAGCACGTCGAGGTACGAGCGGTGGGGTTCGAGCAGCGCCTCGCCGAGCGGTCGGTCCATGCCGGCGGGGGTGACCTCCATCGGCATCCACTGGAAGAGCCGGCGCAGCAGGCTGTAGCCGTTGGTGTGCGGGCCGCTGGAGGCGATCCCGACGAGCACGTCACCGACGCCGAGGTCGTCGCGGGGTAGCAACGCAGACCGCTCGACCACCCCGACGATGGTGCCGGCGATGTCGAACGCGCCGGGGGCGTAGACGCCGGGCATCTCGGCGGTCTCGCCGCCGAGCAGCGCGCAGCCTGCGTCGGCACAGGCCTGCGCGATGCCGCCGACGATCTCGACCACCATGTCGGCGTCGAGCGTGCTCGCGGCGATGTAGTCGAGGAAGAACAGCGGCGTCGCGGCCTGCACCAGCACGTCGTCGATGCAGTGGTTGACGATGTCGGCTCCGACGCCGCGGACCCGCCCGAGCCGAGCGGCGAGCTCGACCTTCGTGCCGACGCCGTCGGTGGAGGCGACGAGCACCGGTTCGACCATGCCGGCCAGCGCTGCTGCGCTGAACGCGCCGCCGAAGCTGCCGACGCCGCGCAGCACGGCCGGCCCGTGGGTGGCCTCGACCGCGGCCTTCATCTGCTCGACCGCCCGCGCGCCCTCGGCGATGTCGACGCCGGCCGCCGAGTAGGAGCCGAGCACCGCCCCCGGCGCACGCCAGGCGATGTCGCGGCGCACCTGCATGCCGTCGAAGTGGACACCCGCGAGGGCCGCGTAAGCGCGCTCGCGCGCCGTCGCCAGATCGGCGCCGAGGCCGGTGACCGAGAGCACCCTGCCCCCGGTGACGCGGGCGGGCTCACCGCCGGGGCCGGGGGCACTCATGCCCGCCGGGAACAGCACCGCGTCGCCGTCGTCGAGGCCGGTCGGGACGGTGATCGGCGATCCGAGGGCGCCCCGGGGATCTTCCGGATAGCCGGGCGCGGCGGCGACGACGGTGACCGCGGCGCCTTCGCGGAAGTGCAGTTCCAGACCGGCCAGCTCGCCGCGGGTGCAGGCGAGCGCCACCTGCGCGAGGTCGCTCTCCAGCAGCGCCAGCACCGCCTGGGCCTCTGGGTCGCCGAAGCGGCAGTTGAACTCGATCAGGCGCGGTCCGCCGGCGGTGAGCATCAGCCCGGCGAAGAGCACACCGACGTAGGGGGTGCCGGCGGCGGCGAGGTGGTCGAGGACGGGTTGGACGAACGTGGCCACCAGGTCGGCGGGCGACACGCCGACGGGCGCGGGGGCGTACGCGCCCATCCCACCGGTGTTCAAACCGGTGTCTCCCTCGCCGATGCGCTTGTGGTCTTGCGCGAGGGGCAGCGCCCGCGCCGTGCGGCCGTCGCACAGGGCGAGCAGCGAGCACTCCGGGCCGTGGAGCCGCTCTTCGAGCACGATCGGGCCGTCGGCGACGAGCGCTCGGATCGCGGCCTCGGTCTCGGGCGCGCCCTCGGGCACCACGACGCCCTTGCCGGCGGCCAGGCCGTCGAGCTTGACGACCACGTCAAGCCCGGAGCCCTGCCACCATTCGAGCGCCTTGTCGGCGTCGTCGAAGGTGGCGAACGCGGGTGAGGGGATGCCGAGTTGCGCCGTGAGCGCACGGGTGAACCCCTTCGACGATTCGAGCCGGGCCAGCTCGGCCGTCGGGCCGAAGCACGCCAGGCCCCGCCGGGCGCACTCGTTGGCGACGCCTGCGGCGAGCGCGGCCTCCGGGCCGGGGATGACGAGATCGAACACCGCCGGGCCGGCGTCGCCGGGCAGATCGGGAGCCATCGTCACGCTGTGGCCGTGGCGCCGGCACGCCCAGGCGATGGCGTGCTCACGTCCCCCCGTGCCGACGACGAGCACGCGCATCAGGCGAGCACCCCCTCGAAGCCGAGCTTGGCGCCGGCGTCACCGACGTCGATCGGGTATCGCCCGGTGAAGCAGGCGTTGCAGTAGCCGCCGTCTGGACCGGCGTCGCTGCCGACGGCGCGCATCATGCCTTCGAGCGACAAGAACCCGAGGCTGTCGGCGCCGATGTGCTGGCGCATCTCGTCGACGGTCAGGCGCGCGGCCATGAGGTCTCCGTCGTGGCCCATGTCGACGCCGAAGTGGCAGGCATGGGTGATCGGAGGGCACGTGATCAGCAGGTGAACCTCGGTGGCGCCGGCCTCACGCACGAGGCGCACCAGCGGGCCGGCCGTGGTGCCACGCACCAGCGAGTCGTCGATCATCACCACGCGCTTGCCGGCCAGGTTCTCGCCGAGGGCGTTGAACTTCATCGCCACGCCCCGCTCACGCATGTCCTGGGTGGGTTCGATGAAGGTGCGCCCGATGTAGCGGTTCTTGATCAGCCCGTCGTTGTGCGGGATCCCGCTCGCCCGGCTGTAACCGATCGCGGCCGGGATCGAGGAGTCGGGCACGGGGATGACGACGTCGGCGTCGACGGGCCATTCACCGGCCAGCTCCTCGCCGAGGCGCTGGCGGACGTGGTGCACGTTGCGCCCGTCCCACACGCTGTCGGGGCGGGAGAAGTAGACGAACTCGAACGTGCAGCGCGCCCGGTTGGCCCCCGGGGTGAGGCTGTGGCGCCGGTGCAGTTCGGCCCCCTGGAGCGTGACGATCTGACCCGGTTCGATCTCGGTGATGTCGACGCACCCGAGCGTGGTCAACGCGCACGTCTCACTGGCCACTGCATGGCCGCCGTGGGGGAGACGGCCGACGGACAGAGGCCGGAAGCCCCACGGGTCACGGGCGGCGATCACCCGGTCGCCGGCGAGCATCACCAAGCTGTAAGCGCCCTTCCAGGCGGGCACGGTGCGCTCCAGGCGTTCCTCCCACGTGCGTCCGCCCGCGGCGGCGAGCATCAGCGTGAGCACCTCGGTGTCGCTCGTCGCGGTGAGCCCGAACCCACGGGAGAGAAGCTCGTCGCGCAACGCGACGGCGTTCACGATGTTGCCGTTGTGGGCGAGCGCGAGCGGGCCGTGCATCGTCTCGACGAGGAACGGCTGCACGTTGCGGGCGGCGCTCGACCCGGTGGTGCTGTAGCGGGTGTGGCCGATCGCGTGGTAGCCGGACAGCGGTGCCAGCGCCTCGGGGGTGAAGACGTTCGCGACGAGGCCGGCGTCTTTGTGGATGCGCACCCTCTGGCCGTCGCTCACCGCCAGCCCGGCGGCCTCTTGGCCGCGGTGCTGCAGCGCGAACAGACCGAAGAACGCGAGCTGGGCGACGCCCTCGCCGTGCGGGGTGGAGATGCCGACGACGCCGCACTCCTCGTGCGGGTGATCGGCGATCGGGGAGTGGTCGGCGGTCAAAGCAGATCGTGCTCCTGCAGGTTGGCGACGAGGCGGGGCAGCACCGGGTAAGCCCCGGGGACGAACGGCGTGGCGGTGAGGCGCTCGTACGCCTCGACGTAGCGGCGCGATGTGGCGGTCCACACCTCGTCGTCGAGGGGCGGCGGGGCGCCGTCGCCCGTGTAGCCGGCATCGGCGAGCGCGCGGCGCACCGGCTCCTTGTCGAGGCTCTCGGGCTCACGGCCGGCGGAGAGGCGCTCTGCGTAGTCGGCGGCGATCCAGTAGCGGCTGGAATCCGGCGTGTGCATCTCGTCGATCAGCAGCACCTGGCCGTCGGCACCGATGCCGAACTCGTACTTGGTGTCGGCCAGGATCAACCCCGCCTGCGCGGCCACGGTGCGGCCACGGTCGAACAGGGCGAGCGCCGCGGCCTGCACCTCGTCCCACACGTGAGCGGCGACGAGGTTGCGCTCGGCGACCTCGGCGCAGGTGATCGGGGTGTCGTGTCCTGTCCCGGCTTCGGCCTTGGTGGTGGGGGTGACGAGCGGACGGGGGAGCGGCTCGTTCTTGCGCATCCCGTCGGGCAGGGTGTGGCCGTAGAGCACCCTGGCTCCGTCGGCGTACAGGCGCCAGAGCGAGGTGGAGGTGACCCCGGTGATGTGGCCGCGCACGACCACCTCGACCGGCAGCGTCTGCGCCGCGAGGGCGACCGTCGCGTTCGGGTCGGGGGTTTCGACGAAGTGGTTGGCGACGATGTCGGCGGTGTTGCAGAACCACCACGCCGCGAGCTGGTTGAGCGCCTGGCCCTTGTACGGCACCCCGGCGAGCACGCGGTCGAAAGCCGACAGCCGATCGGTGGTGACGAACAGCCGCCGGCCGCCGGCGAGCGCGTACGACACGCGCACCTTGCCCTCGCGGCGGTCGGGCAGCGCGAGCTCGCACTCGGTGAACGCTTCGTGCGGCCAAGCTGCGGTGGGTGTCTCCGCCATCGCCCTCAGAGCTCCTTCGCATGGGAGACGCCGTTGTGGAAGAGCGCCAGCCCCGAGCCCCGACCCTGGCCGCGCTGCGCGAGCGGGTGCTGGCGGGGCAGGACGTGGTTCTCGGGGTGCGGCATCAGCCCGAGCACCAACCCCGTCGGGTCGCAGATGCCGGCGATGTCGGCGAGCGAGCCGTTCGGGTTCGCGCTGGCGTACGTGAGCGCGACTTGGTCGTTGGCGCGCAGCGCGTCGAGCGTCGTGGCGTCACACGCGAACCGCCCCTCGCCGTGGGCGATCGGGCAGTGGATCTCGGCGTCGGCGCCGGCACCGCCGCCTGGGCCGTCGAGCAGCGGGGCGGTCCAGATGCAGCGCCGCGACGCTGGTGCCAAGCGCACCCAGCGACAGTCGAAGTGTCCACCGGAGTTCGGCCCGAGCGCGGCGTGCAGCCCGTGGCCCGGCAGCAGGCCGGTGCGCACGAGCACCTGGAAGCCGTTGCAGATGCCGATCACCGGGCGACCGTCGGCGACGAACCCGTGCAGCAGCTCGCCGAGGCCGAGCGAAAGGCGCAGCCCGAACATCCGCCCCGCGCCGAGCGAGTCGGCGTGGGAGAAGCCACCGGGCAGCACCAGCATGCGGGCGGCACGGAGCAGCTTCGGGTCAGCGAGCAGCTCGGCGAGCAGCACCACCCGCGGCTCGGCGCCGGCCAGGTCGAGCGCGAGCGACACATCTGCGTCGCGGTTCGTCCCCGGGGCCGCCACGACGAGCGCCAGCGGCCGGCTCACGGGATCACCTCCGGCTCGGTGGCGCCGAACGCGCCGGCGATCACGTCGATAGCGAGCGGGCGAACCCCGGGCAGAGCCACGACTTGCTCGGCGGTGACCGAGCCGAGGACGAGCACCGGCTCGCCGACGGTGGCGGTGAACCGGGCGAGGTGCTCCGGCGCGACCTCGCACACGAGCCGGCCGCTGCTCTCCGCGAACCAGGCGACGAGCGGATCGGGGTGCGGTGTCGCGGTCACGTCCAGGCCGAGGCGCCCGCCGAGCGCCATCTCGGCCAGGGCCACCGCCAACCCACCCTCGCTGACGTCGTGGCAGGCGGCCACGAGACCGTCGCGCATCGCGCGGTGCAGTGCCCTGTACCGCTCCGGTGCACCAGGGTCCGGAGCCGGCACCACGCAAGCCGCCGGTTCCAGGCTGTCGTGGATGCCGAGCACACGGTCGAGGTGGCTGCCGCCGAGCTCGGCTCGGGTGCTGCCGAGAAGCACGACCAGGTTGCCCGGTGCGACGAGCGCCGTGGAGACGGTGCCGGCGGCGTCGGGCAGGTGAGCGACCGCGGTGACGACGAGCGTCGGAGGCACCGCATGGCGCTCGCCGTCGGTGCCGACGTACTCGTTGTTCAGCGAGTCCTTGCCGCTCACGAACGGCGCCCGGTAGGTGAGGGCAGCCGCGCAGCAGCCTTCGACGGCGGCGACGAGCTGGCCGAACGTGGCCGGCCGGCGGGGGTCGCCCCAGGAGAAGTTGTCGAGCAGCGCCACCCGGTCGGGATCGGCGCCGACGGCGACGACGTTGCGGATAGCCTCGTCGACCACCGCCCACGCCATGTGCTGCGCGTCGAGCTCGCCGAACCACGGGTTCACGCCGACGCCGACGGCGAGGCCGTGGCCGAGCTCGGGGTCGGCGAGCACCACCGCGTCCGACGGCCCGTCGAAGCCCGGACCGCACCACGGGCGGACCACCGTGCGCCCCAGGATCTCGTGGTCGTAGCGATGCACGATCGCGCCCTTCGACGCGATGTTCGGGTGGGCGAGCAGGGCGACCAGCACGTCGGCGGCGCCGTCGGCGTCGGGAACGGCGTGCCGGCGGCGATCGCCAGCGCCCTCGGGCTCGACCCGGTGCGGGCGGGGCATCTCGGCGGTGAGCGAGCGCTGCGGACGCCCGTCGTGCAAGAACTTGGTGTCGAGATCGAGCACCACCTCGCCCTGGTGACGCACGACGAGGCGCCCGTCGCCGGTGAACCGGCCGAGCTCGGTCAGCTCCACGCCGTGGGCCGCGCAGCGCTCGTTCAGCATGGCGAGGCGCTCCGGGGGCACGGCGAGCACCATCCGCTCCTGGGCCTCGGACAGCCAGATCTCCCACGGCGCGAGGCCGGGGTACTTGAGCGGCACGACGTCGAGGTGCACTTCGGCACCGACGCCCTCGGCCATCTCACCGACCGCCGACGACAAGCCGCCGGCGCCACAGTCGGTGATCGCCGAGTACAGGTGGCGAGCACCGGCGAGCACGTCGATCAGCAGCTTCTCGGTGATCGGGTCGCCGATCTGCACGCTCGCCCCCGCGACCTCGCCGGTGGTCGCGTCCATCGTCGCGCTGGAGAACGTCGCGCCGCGGATGCCGTCGCGCCCGGTGCGCCCGCCGAGCACCACCACGTGGTCTCCCGGATGCGGGCCGGTGAGCGCCGGCTCGTCGTCGCCCGCTTCGCCGATGCAGCCGCAGAAGACGAGCGGGTTGGCGGTGTAGGCGGGGTCGTACCACACCGCCCCGGCCACGGTCGGCAGCCCGATCTTGTTGCCGTAGTCGGCGACACCGTCGACCACACCCTCGCGGATGCGCAGCGGGTGCAGCACGCCTTCGGGCAGCGAGTCGGGAGGTGTGTCGGCAGGCCCGAAGCAGAGGATGTCGGTGCACGCGATCGGGCGGTGCGCGGCGCCGAGCACGTCGCGGATCACGCCGCCGACCCCGGTGTTCGCGCCGCCGAAGGGCTCGACCGCCGACGGGTGGTTGTGCGTCTCGCACTTCAGGGCGATGGTGCGCCCGGGCTCGAACTGCACGATGCCGGCGTTGCCGTCGAAGGCGCTGACCACGAACGGTGCGGCGAGCAGCTCGGTCGTCTCCCGCAGCCGGCGCAGCAGCGGCTCGTGCTCGGCGCCGTCGGTGGTGGTGATCGCCGCCCGGAAGCTCTTGTGGGCGCAGTGCTCGCTCCAGGTCTGGGCCAGCGCCTCCAACTCGACGTCGGTGGCCGGGCGCCCCTCTCGGGCGAAGTGCTCGCCGATCGCCTCGAGCTCGGCCTGGTCGAGGTACATCGAGCGCTCGACGTTGGCCGCCGCCAAGGCGGAAGCATCGGTGGCATAGCGCTCCACCGCCGGTGTGGGGGCGAGCTCGGGCGCATGGTGGGGCTCGATCGGGGAATCGACGGTCCAGCGCTCGATCACCGGGTTCGCGAGCAATCGCCGCACGAGGCGCTCGAGCCCCGCGTCGTCGACGGAGCCCTCGATTTCGTAGCTGCGTCCCGTGGCTACGTGGCGTACAGGCACTCCGAGCAGCGTCGCCGCCTCGCCGACCGCCGCCGCGTCGGCATCGGTGACGCCGGGGTGCAGCGCCACCTCTACCAGGCGGCCCACAGGTGCGGGAACCGCCCAGCTCCCCGACTCGAGCTCGGGGTCGACGAGCACGGAGTGGAGGCGGTCGAGGCCGCCAGGCCCGAGCGAGCCGTCGACGAACACGACGTCGGCGACGTGGACGGCGTCGATGCCGTCGATGCCGAGCTGGCGGGCGGTCTCTGCCAGGCGGGCGGAGCGACGGTCGGGCGGCGCCGGGCGGATGGTGAGGCGGTGCTGCTCGCCCATGGCTGCGACCATAGGGACCCCCGGCCCGGGGCGGTTCGTCGCTGTACGAAAAGTCAGTCGGCGCGGCCGTAATGTCGCCCCGGTGGGAGGTCACGGCCGAGCAGACGTGGTCGTCGTCGGCGCGGGTTCGGCCGGCTGCGTGCTGGCCGCCCGCCTCTCCGAGGACACCGAGCGCACAGTGCTGCTGCTCGAGGCCGGCTCGGCCGACCCACCGACCTACCGCGGGCCGTCGTTCTTCGACGCGATCGAGGAGCCTGGGCGCACCTGGCCGGGGCTCCTCGCCCGGCGCGTGGTCGGACAAGAGCCGCGCCCCTACGTGCGCGGCCGTGGCCTCGGCGGGTCCTCCGCCGTCAACGCGATGATCGGCTTGTGGGGGCTGCCCGCCGACTACGACCGGTGGCAGTCCGAACACGGCTGCCACGGCTGGGGGTGGGCCGACATCGGTCCCGTGCTACAAGCGCTGCCGGTGCCGATGCGCCGCACGGACCGCGCGGCGTGGGGCCCGGTGGACACCGCCCTCGTCGACGCTGCGGCCGAGATCGGCTGGCCGAGCTGCGCCGACCACCACCGGCCTGGCGCCTGGGGAGCCGGGCCGGCGTGGTTGACGATCGGCGCCGACGGCCGGCGGGCTTCGGCGGCCGACGTGTACCTGGGGGCAGCGCAGGGCCGGCGCAACCTCGCGGTGAGGGGCGAGGCGCTGGTCGGCGAGTTGTTGCTCGACGGGCGGATCTGCCGCGGTGTGCGCCTGGCAGGCGGCGAAGAGGTGGAGGCAGGTGAGGTCGTGCTCGCCGCCGGTGCCATCCACTCACCAGCCGTGCTGGCCCGCAGCGGCGTCGACCGCCCCGGCATCGGGCGCGGCCTGGAAGACCACCCGTCGGCGGCCGTCGCCCTCGTCCTTCGCGATCGGGTCGATCCCCACGGCCTGGCACTCGCCACGCTCGGGCGCTTCTCGTCGGGCGTCGCCGACGCCGACCTGCAGCTGCTGCCGATGAACCACCTCGGGCCGGCGGCGCCGTCGCTCGGCCTGCTCGCCCTGGCGCTGATGCGCGCCCACTCCCGCGGGCGCGTCGTGGTCGCCGACCCCGACCCCCGCGTCGAGCCCGTGGTGGAGCTGGACATGCTGTCCGACGAGCGCGATGTCGAGGCGCTCACCGCCGGCGTCGCCGTCGTGCGCCGCCTGCTCGACACGGCACCGTTCCGGGCGGCGGTGAGCGAGGCGTACCTCGACGACGTCGGGACGCCGCTGGACAGCCTGGGCAGCTCCGCCGACGACGTCGCCGCCTGGCTGCGCGCCCGCACCGGCGACTACGTGCACGGGTCGGGCACGTGCAGGATGGGTGGCCGTGACGACGACGCGGCGGTCGTCGACACCGGCTGCCGGGTGATCGGCTACGAAGGCCTGCGCGTGTGCGACGCGTCGGTGCTGCCCGAGCTGCCCCGCGCCAACACCCACCTCACCGTCGTCGCCGTGGCCGAGCTGGCTTCCCGGCGCTGGCGCGCGGGGTGACCGCGGCGAGCATCTCCTGCATCGCCTCTTGCAGCAGGACGGTCATCAGCCACAGGTCGGGCACCAGCTCCCGGCACGAGACGAACCCGAAGTCGAGGCTGCCGTTGTAGCTCTGCACGGTCATGTTCAGGCCCTGGCCGTCGGCGACGGCGGACACGGGGTAGAAGTGCTTCAGCTCGGCCCCGGCGGAGTAGAGCGGGTACCCGGGGCCGGGGACGTTCGAGATGATCAGGTTGAACGGCGGGTTCATCCGGTCGGCGATGCGCAGCTGGCTCGCCATGCGCATCGCGCGGGCGGCGATGGCCGGGGGAGCGAACTGGGAGAAGTCCTGCAGCGCCTCCGCGGGAATCGTCGCGAAGCCTGCCTTGGCGGCGTCCATCGACTCCTGCACCCGCCGCAGCCGGCGTGCCGGGTCGGCTTCGTTCGTGGCGAGGTCGGCGAGCAGGCCGCTGACCCGGTTCTGGTAGGTGTCGCCCTCGTCGCCGCTGCGCACGCTGACCGGGACCATCGCGATCAGCGATTCCTCCGGCAGGCAGTCGTGGTGCAGCAGGTACTTGCGCAGCGTGGTGCTGCACAGCGCCATCACCACGTCGTTGAACGTGCAGCCGACGGCGCGACGCACCTGCTTCGCGTCTTCCAACGGGATCGACGTGTACGCGAAGCGCCGGTGAGCGCTGATCGCGTGGTTCCACGGCGTGCGCGGCGCTTGCGTGGGTGGGAGTGCGGGCGGGTGGTCGGTCTCGGTGCCCCGGTCGGCGCGCAGGCGGCGGCGCATGGCACTGCCGACCGGTCCCGGGATCGGCTGGGCGGCGAGGTCGGCCAGCGCCCGCAGCCCACCGTTCTGCGTGGACGCGGCCAGCTCGCGCAGGGTCCGCACCGACAGCCTGACGACCTTTTCCGGACGGCGCAGGTACTCGCGGGCGGTGATCCGGAGCATCTCGGAGTCGGAGGGCACCGGCTCTGGCACCCACGGCGCCGTCTCACCCGACGGCCGGTACGCCGCGTCGGGAGCCAGCATCGCGGCGAGCATCATCGCCCCCGATGCACCGTCGATCGTCGCGTGGTGCACCTTCGTGAGCTGGGCGATCAGGCGTCCTTCGTCGACGCCCTCGATGACGTAGAGCTCCCACAACGGTCGGCCGCGGTCGAGGGGGCGGGCGACGATGCGGCTGACCACCTCGGAGAGCTGCTGGGGCGTGCCCGGCGGAGGTACGGCGTGGTGGCGGACGTGGAAGTCGATGTCGAACGCCGGATCCTCGATCCAGTACGGCAGGTCGAGCCCGAGCGGCACCCCGACCAGGCGACGGCGGAACGGCGCGAGCTCGTCGATGCGCTCCAAGATGAGTGCCTTGGTGGCCTCGAGCCCGGCGCCCCCGGGGACGCCGCTCGGGTCGTACAGGTTCAGCGACGAGACGTGGCCGTAGGTGGTCGGCGTCTCCATGTTGAGGAAGCTGACGTCCATCCCGTTGAGCTGGCGCATGGGATCCCCCCGATCGTGCGTGCGGCGCAGCGTATGGCATGCCCGAGCGGTGTGCGGAGGGGGTGGCGGCCACGCCGATGCCACACAGGAAATTCAGCTCTTCGGGGTTGACGGGGCGAACATATGTTCGTATACTAGGTCTATGGAACCCTCAGTCGGGGTTGTAGGGGTCGAGGACGAGGCGCTGGCGGCTTTGAACGCCGGGGTCGATGCCCTGTCTCGGCTCGACCTCGACGGTCTGTCTGACGACAGGCTGCACGCGTTGACGATCGCCGTGCAGCGCTGCACCGCCCGGTTGGGGGTGGCCCGCGCCGCTGTCGTTCGCCGCTGGGATACGCGTGGGGTGTGGGCCGCAGACGGGTCGCGCAGCCCCGCTCACCGCCTGGCCCGGGAGACGAACACCTCCACGCACTCCGCCAGGGTGGAGCTCGCCCGGGCGCGGGACCTTGCCGTGATGACGAAGACCGCAGCGGCGATCACCGCCGGTCAGCTGTCGTTGGATCACGTCTACCTGTTCGCCAAGGCGCGCAAGGAGCCCTGCCGAGCGGCGTTCGCCGACAGCGAGCAATGGCTCGTCGATCAATGCGCCCGGTTGCCGTTCCCCGACGCCGAACGGCTGGTCAAGTACTGGCGCCAACGCGCCGACGCCGCCGCGGCGGAGGACGAAGCCGAACGCAACGAGAGCGCCAACTCGTTGCACGCGTCGGCGACCTTGGATGGCACGGTGGTGATCAACGGTCAGCTCGACGCGGTGTCGGGGGCGGTGTTCACCAACGAACTCAACCGCCTGGAACGCCAACTGCTGCTCGCCGACAAGGCACAACTGGTGGTGAGAACCGCGACGCAGCGGCGGGCGGCGGCGTTGGTGGAGATGGCCAAACGCTCAGCCGCGTCCAAGACCGGCCGCCAGCGGCCACTTGTCACCGTGCTCGTCGGCGACGAGACGCTGCGGCACATGTGTGAGTTGTCCAACGGCACCGTGATCACCCCCGGCCAAGCAGCCGGACTGGTCAACGACGCACTAGTGGAATCGGTGATCTTCGACAACAAGACCACCGTCATCGCCGTCACCCACAAACGCCGCTTCACCGGCGCCCTACGCCGGGCGATCGAAGTCCGTGATCGCCGCTGCCAACACAGCTCGGGTTGCTATGAGACCGTGGAGCGTTGCGACGTCGACCACATCACCGCCTGGCGTGACGGCGGGCAGACCAGCCAGTTCAACGGGAGGCTGCTGTGCGCCTTCCACAACCGCCACCCCGACGTCAGCGACCACCACCAGGTCAAACCCCAACCCGTGAGACCGATCGGCGACCTCGACCGCCTCCGCGCCCTCATCCGCTGGCGCAACCAACAAGCACAGGCCGCCGAAGACAAAGCAGCCGCCGAAGAAGCGATCGACAACGACGACGACAGCAACGAGGGCGATGAGGAAGGGCGGGCCCGGTGAATACGCTTCGTAGCCGTGAGGCCGGCTGAGCGCACCCTGGTGAGGCCGGTCGACGATGGGTATCTGAGCGAGCTGGTCGAGCTCGGCCGTGAGCATGGCCTCGATCACGTCGGGGTGACCACCGCCGACGTGCTCGACCGGGCGCTGACCGCGTTGCACGATCGTGGTGCGGCCGGGCTGGCCGACACGATGCAGTTCACCTACCGCAATCCGCAGCGCTCGACCGACCCGCGCCGGGCGGTGCCCGGGGCGCGCTCGGTGCTGGTCGGCGCCCGCAGCTACCGGCTGGCCGACGAGCCTGCGGCCGAGTCCTCCGCCGAGCAGCAAGCGGTGGCGGGGAGCGGGCGCGTCGCCCGCTACGCCTGGGTCGACCACTACCAGCCGTTGCGCGTGGCGCTGCGGGCGGTCGCCGATCGGCTGCGGGCCGACGGTCATCGCGCGGTCGCGTACGCGGACGACAATTCGATCGTCGACCGTGAGGTCGCGTGGCGTGCCGGCCTCGGCTGGTTCGGGAAGAACGCGAACCTGCTCATCCCCGGTGCAGGGAGCTGGTTCGTCCTCGGCTGCGTGGTGACCACGGCCGAGCTGGCACCGTCGGAGGGTCCCGTGGACGACGCCTGCGGCACCTGCGTGCGTTGCCTCGACGCCTGCCCGACGCAGGCCATCGTCGCGCCGGGAGTGGTCGACGCCCGGCGCTGCCTGGCCTGGCTGGTGCAGAAGCCGGGCGTGTTCCCCAGCGACCATCGCGTCGCCCTCGGCGACAGGTTCTACGGCTGCGACGACTGCCAAGAGGTGTGCCCGCCGACGGTGCGCCTCGGCGCCCGCCACACCCACACCACCCCGGCGGCCGCCGGTGAGGTGCAGAACCGGGTCGACACGGCGTGGGTGCTGCGCGCCACCGACGACGAGCTGGTCGAACGCTACGGCCGGTGGTACCTGGCCGGGCGTGATCCGCGCTGGTGGCGGCGCAACGCGCTGGTCGTGCTCGCCAACACCGCGAACGGCTCCGACGACGTCGTCGCCGAGCTGTTGTGCCGCTACCTTGGCCACGCCGACCCGCTGCTGCGTGCCCATGCAGTGTGGGCCGCGGCCCGGCTCGGCCGTCGCGACCTGCTCCCGTCGGCCGGCGCCGACACCGACCCGCTCGTCGCCGACGAGCTCGCCAACCTGCCCGAGACCAGACCGACTTGAAGCACCTGCTCGTCACGAACGACTTCCCGCCGAAGATCGGTGGCATCCAGTCATTGCTCTGGGAGTGGTGGCGCAGGCTGCCTCCCGACTCGTTCGCGGTGCTGACCAGCCCCTACAGGGGCGCGGCGGAGTTTGACGCGCAGCAGCCGTTCCGCGTGGAACGCACCCGCGAGGCCGTGCTGCTGCCGCATCCGTGGATGGCGCGCCGGATCAACGAGCTGGCCGCCGAGATCGGGGCCGACTTCGTCGTGCTCGACCCAGGGGTGCCCCTCGGCATGGTCGGCCCGGCCCTCGATCTGCCGTTCTACGTGGTGCTCCACGGGGCAGAGGTCACCGTTCCCGGCCGCCTGCCCGGTTCGAAGCAGCTCCTGGCGCGCGTGCTGCGCCGCGCCGAGCACGTGATCGCCGCCGGCGGCTACCCGGCGGCCGAGGCAGAGCGCGCCGCAGGTGGCGTGCTACCGCTCACGATCGTGCCGCCCGGGGTCGACGTAGAGCGCTTCCGCCCGTTCGACGACGCCGAACGGTTGGCTGCGCGCCGGCACCTCGGGTTGCCTGTCGACGCGGAGCTGATCGTGGCGGTCAGCCGGCTGGTGCCGCGCAAGGGCTTCGACACCGCGATCCGCGCCGTCGCCGAGCTGGCCCCGAAGCGTCCCGATCTGCTCCTCGCGATCGCCGGCGCGGGCCGCGACCGTTCACGCCTGGAGCAGCTCGCGCAGAGCCTGGGGGCGCCGGTGCGGTTCCTCGGTCGGGTGCCCCACGACGACCTTCCCCCGCTGTACGCCTGCGCCGACCTGTGCACGATGCTGTGCCGCAACCGGTGGGGAGGGCTCGAGCAGGAGGGCTTCGGCATCGTCTTCGTCGAGGCTGCGGCCAGCGGCGTGGCCCAGGTCGCGGGCGACAGCGGGGGAGCGGCCGAGGCCGTGACCGACGGCGTCACCGGAGTGGTCGTGCGCCAACCGAACGACGTTGCGCTCGTCGCCGACACCATCGCCGAGCTGCTCGACGACGACGACCGTCGCCGGGCGATGGGTGTCGCCGCGCGCGAGCGGGCGGTCAGCGAGTTCTCCTACGACGTGCTCGCCGCCCGCCTCGGCACGGCCCTGGGTGTGGAGCGATGAGCGCGCCGGAGACATCGTTCCCGGGAGGCCGCGGTGCGGGCCTCGTGTGGTTCGACCTCGCCGGCACCGCCGTCTTCACCGTGTCGGCGGTGTGGGCGGCCGCGGCGACCGGCGGCTTCGCCCGGACCCAAGGCGTGGCAGTGGCCCTCGGTCTTTTCGCGTTCGGCGTGGTCGCCTTCCTGGCCGGCTACTGGACAGCGGTGCAGCGCAGCCGCCATGACGAGCTGAGCGTGGCCGAGCTGTACTTCCACACCGGCGCGGCAATTCCCCGCAGCGTCAAGCGCCCGATGCTGACCGCGCTCGCGCTGCAGTGCGCCGTCGGGCTCGGCACGGCACTCTCCCGGCCGACCACCGACGGCCGGCCCGGGTCGTCGCTCGCCTTCGGGGTGCTGGTGCCGATGTTCGGGCTGGGGCTGAACGGGCTCTGGGCCGCGCGTCACGGCGCGTTCGGGCCGCGCCGGGCGGCATCGATCGACTAGAAACAATCCCTATGGCCGACACCGCGTCACTCACGATCTCGATCGACGCGCCGCTCGACAGGTGCTACGCGATCGCGATCGACTTCGAGCGCTACCCCGACTGGGCTCGTGACGTGAAGGAGGCCATCGTGCGGGCGCGCGACGACGACGGCCGGGTGACGCAGGTCGAGTTCCGCACGTCCGCCCTCGGGCGCAGCACGCACTACGTGCTGGCCTACGACTACGCCAGTGCCCCCGAGCGGTTGGCATGGACGATCGTGCGCGGCGACATCATGCGGGCGATCGACGGATCGTTCAGCTTCCACCCGACCGACGTCGGGGGCACCGAGCTCACCTACGACCTGGCCATCGAGCTCGTCGTGCCCCTGCCCGGTTTCGTGAAACGCCGTGCGGAGCAGCGCATCTTGAACACCGTGCGCGAGCTCAAGGTTCGCGCCGAGGCGAGCTCTCCGTGGCAGAAGCCAGTCACGCCGGCATAGACGTCGGCGGCACGAAGTGCCTCGGCGTGGCGCTCGACAGCCGGGGAGAGGTCGTCGACGAGCACCGCGTGGCCACACCAAGCGTTGCCGACCGGCTGCTCGACGTCCTCACCGAGCTGGCGGAGCGGTTCGCGCCGATCGCGTCGCTCGGCGTCGGTGTGCCCGGCCTCGTCGACAGGGCGGGGGTGCTGCACGCGGCGCCGAACCTCGGTGCGGCGGCAGGCCTTGCCGTAGGGCCGATGCTCGGCGAACGGCTGGGCATGGCGGTGCGGGTCGACAACGACGCCACCTGCGCCGCGGTGGCCGAATGGCGTGCCGGTGCCGGCCGCGGCCACGACGACGTGGTGATGGTGACGCTCGGCACCGGCATCGGCGGCGGGGTGATCGCCGGGGGCGAGCTGCAGCGGGGCACCAACGGCTTCGCCGGTGAGATCGGGCACATGGTGGTCGATCCCGCCGGGCCGCCTTGCCCCTGCGGGAGGCGGGGGTGTTGGGAGCGCTACGCCTCCGGCAGCGGCCTCGGGTGGCTCGCCGGGGCGAGGCGCGGCGAAGAGGTGGTCGACGAGGCCCGCATGGGCAGCGCGGAGGCGTTGGAGGTGATCGAGCGCTACGCCTGGTGGATCGCTCTCGGCCTCGCCAACCTGACCAACATGCTCGACCCGGCGGTGATCGTCATCGGCGGCGGCCTCGTCTCCGCGGCCGACGTGCTCGACGAGCCCCTCCGGCGGGCGTTCGCCGAGCTGCTGTACGCGCCCTCGCGCCGTCCGCACCCCGAGCTGCACTTTGCCGAGCTCGGCGAGCACGCCGGGGCGATCGGCGCCGCCTACCTCGGCTGGGGTTGACCCGCGCTCAGCCGGTGGCGGGTGCGTGGCCGGCGCTGTGGTTCGCGCGTGCGGCCTCGATCTCGCGCCACGCCGCCTTGCGACCCTCGAATCCGGCGGTGGCGGAGTACTTGCCGGGCTCCAACGCCTTATACACGTCGAAGAAGTGCTTGATCTCCTCGAGCAGCTCGTCGGGCAGGTCCTTCAGGTCTTCCACACCCTTCCAGCGGGGCTCACCAGGAGGTACGCAGATGAGCTTGGCGTCGGGACCGGCCTCGTCCTGCATCCACATCAACCCGACCGGTCTCGCCTCCACCCACACGCCGGGAAACGTCGGGTCTTCCAGCAGGACGAGCGCGTCGAGCGGGTCGCCGTCGCCGGCGAGGGTGTCGGGGACGAACCCGTAGTCGGCCGGGTACGTGGTGGCGGTGAACAGCCGCCTGTCGAGGAAGATCCGACCCGTGTCGTGGTCGATCTCGTACTTGTTGCGGCTGCCCCGCGGGATCTCGATGACGACGTGGATGCATCCTTCGCGGGGCGTCACAGACATGGGCGCATCGTGACACACCGAACCGCCTGCTCGGCTGCCGCAAGGAGCCACTAGCGTCGAGGCCCTATGGATTTCCGGCGAATCACGAACCTGCCGCCCTACGTGTTCACGATCATCAACAACCTGAAGATCGAGGCGCGCCGGGCAGGCGTCGACGTGATCGACCTCGGCTTTGGCAACCCGGACATACCCTCACCGGCGATCGCCGTCGACAAGCTGGGCGAGGCCGCGCGCATCTCCCGCAACCACCGCTATTCGCTCAGCCGCGGTCTGCCCAAGCTGCGTGAGGCCGTCGCCGACCTGTACCTGCGCAACTGGGGCGTCCAGCTCGACCCCGAGCTCGAGATCACGAACACGATCGGCTCGAAGGAGGGCTTCAGCCACCTGATGTGGGTGCTGCTCGACCGCGGCGACGCGGCGATCGTGCCGAGCCCCAGCTACCCGATCCACATCTACGGGCCGCTGTTCGCGGGCGCCGACCTGCGCCAGGTGCCGATGCGCGGCCTCGCCGACCCCCGCGTGCAGTCCGACTTCGCCGGCGACTTCCTCGACAGCCTCACCACCGCCTACGACATCGGCTGGCCCAAGCCGAGGGTGCTCGTCATCTCGTTCCCGCACAACCCGACGGGCTCGGTCGTCGACCTCGCGTTCATGCAGCGCGTCGTCGACTTCTGTCGCGAGCGGGAGATGGTCGTCGTCCACGACTTCGCCTACGCCGACATGGGCTTCGACGGCTACAAGCCGCCTTCCATCCTGCAGGCCGAGGGCGCGAAGGAATGCGCGGTCGAGCTTTACTCGCTGACGAAGAGCTTCTCCATGGCCGGCTGGCGCTGCGCGTTCATGGTCGGCAACGCCGAGGTCGTGCAGGCGCTCGTGAAGCTGAAGAGCTACCTCGACTACGGCGCCTTCCAGCCGATCCAGATCGCGGCGACGGTCACGATGAACGAAGCCCCCGAGTACCCCGCCGAGGTGTGCGCCATCTACGAGGCCCGTCGTGACGCGCTCATCGACGGGCTGACCCGGATCGGGTGGGAGATCCCGAAGCCCCAGGGGTCGATGTTCGTGTGGGCCTCCATCCCCGAGCCCTACGCCGAGATGGATTCGGTCGAGTTCTGCTCGACGGTGGTCCGCGAGTGCGAGGTCGCCCTCTCTCCGGGCGTGGGCTTCGGCCCCGGCGGCGAGGGCTTCGTGCGGTTCGCGCTGATCGAGAACGAGCAGCGCATCGCCCAGGGCGTGCGCAACCTGAAGCGCGGCCTGCCCAAGCTCGCCTGAGGCGCCCGCAGCGCACTTCACACGGACTTCACGCGCAGGTGACCCCTGCGGCAACGAGGCGGCGGTAGGTTCGCCGCCGTGCCGGTCTACGTCGTGCGAGTGTGGTTGCCGGACCGTCCGGGCGCGCTCGGGCAGGTGGCCAGCCGCATCGGGGGGGTGCGCGGCGACGTGGTGGGTATCGAGATCCTCGAGCGCGGTGCCGGCCGGGCAGTCGATGACCTCGTCGTCGCGCTGCCGTCGGAAGACCTGCTCGACCTGCTCGTGGCCGAGATCGGCCAGGTCGACGACGTGGCCGTGGAGAACGTCCGCCTGGTGACGGCAGAACCCGCCGAGCACGGGGTGATGGCGCTCGGCATCGCCGCTCAGCTCGTCGGCGAGCACCCCGATCGCCGCCTCGAGCTGCTGTGCCGCGAGATCGTCGAGCTGCTCGAGGCCGAGTGGGCGATTGCGGTCGGGTTCGATCCGTGCACGGTGGTGTCCCACTTCGGCGAAGCACCCGACCTCGGGTGGTTGCTCGCCTTCCTCGACGGCATCGCCCACCTGTCGCCCGGCGACGTCGGTGCCCACACCCCGCCCGACGTCGTGTGGACGCACATGCCGCGCCGTGGTGCCGCCGTGGCCGCCGGACGGCCCCAGCGCGCGTTCCGGGGCAAGGAGCGCCAGCAGGTGGAGCTGCTCGGTCGGATCACCGACGGCCTGGCCGGCTGAGTCGCGCCGGGGTTCAGCCGGCGTCGGGCGGGACCCAGGCGCGCGAGCGCCCCACCGCCCGCAACCACTCGGCGTGGAGGGAGTCGGCGGCACTGCGGTCGTCGGCTGGGAAGCACTCGACGTCGAGCTGCCACCGAGCGCCGACCGCGTCGAGCGACGGCCAGACACCTTCGGCGAGTCCGGCCAGGAACGCCGCGCCGAGCGCGGTGGTCTCGTGGTCGGCGGGGCGGCGAACGACGACGCCGAGCTGGTCGGCCTGGAGCTGGAGCAGCAGGTCCATCGCCGAGGCGCCACCGTCGACGCGCAGCTCGTTCAGCCGGGTGCCCGATGCCGCCACCATCGCGTCGACGGCGTCTCGGGTCTGATACGCCATCGCCTCGATGACGGCTCGCGCGAGGTGGGCGCGTGTGGTGCCGCGGGTGATGCCGACGATGGTGCCGCGCGCGTACGGGTCCCACCAGGGGCTGCCGAGGCCGGTGAACGCCGGCACGAGGTACACCCCGCCGGTGTCGGGGACCGTCGCCGCCAGGGGGCCGATCTCGTTCGCGGTCGCGATCAGCCCGAGGCCGTCACGCAGCCACTGCACCGCGGCACCCGTGACGAAGATCGCGCCTTCGAGCGCGTACGCGGTGGTTCCGTCGGCGAGGGTCCACGCGACCGTGGTGAGCATCCCCTCACTCGGGCGCGGGCATGTCGCACCGACGTTCATCAGCACGAAGCTGCCCGTGCCGTACGTGTTCTTCGCCGTCCCCGGCTGGAAGCACGCCTGGCCGAAGAGCGCCGCCTGCTGGTCGCCGGCGATGCCCGACACCGGGATGCCGGCGGGCGCCCCGCAGCGATCGGAGGTGATGCCGAAGCGCCCGCTCGACGGGCGCACCTCGGGCAGGGCGTCGAGGGGGACATCGAGCAGGTCGGCCAGCTCCGCGCTCCAATCGAGCGCGCCGATGTCGTAGAGCATCGTCCGGCTGGCGTTGCTCGGGTCGGTGGCGAAGACCTCGCCGCCGGTCAGGTTCCAGAGCACCCACGAGTCGATCGTCCCGAGCGCGAGTTGGGGCCCGGCCGGGACACCTTCGGACAGCAGCCAGGCCATCTTCGTGCCCGAGAAGTACGGGTCGAGCACCAGCCCCGTCCGCTCGCGCACGAGCTCGAGATGCCCCCCGGCGCGAAGCGCGTCGCACATGCCCGCCGTGCGACGGTCCTGCCAGACGATCGCCCTGCCGTACGGCCGACCGGTGGCGCGGTCCCACGCGACGACGGTCTCGCGCTGGTTGGTGATGCCGATCGCGCTCGGCGTGCCCACCTGGGCGACCACCTCGTCGAGCGTGGCGCGCACCGCCTGCCAGATCTCGTCGGCGTCGTGCTCCACCCGCCCGGGCTCGGGGAAGTACTGGGGAAACTCGCGGTACGAGGCCACCGGCGGACGGTCGTCGGTGAACACCGCCCGGCTGCGCACTCCCGTGGTGCCGGCATCGATGGCGACGACGAACGGTTCCGAACCCACGCGACCCTCCGGTCAGTAGAGGAACATCGGCTTGCCGAGCGCTTGGTGCACCCGGGGACGGTACTCGTCGGCGTCGTACAGCTCGTCGACGTCTACGCGCTTGACGCCGGACACGCACGTCTCGATCGGCACGGTGGTGTACGTGCCCTTCTGCAGCGCGACCATCACGCCCGTCTGCTGGCGCTTCAACTGCTGGATGGCCAGGCTGCCGTAGGAGGTGGCGACCATCCGGTCGAGCGAGTCGGGTGCTCCGGAGCGCATCAGGTAGGCGAGCTGCTGGTTGACGATGTCGATGCCGGTGAGGTCTTTCAATGCCTGGCCGACGGTCTGACCGATGCCGCCGAGCTTGCGATGCCCGAACGCGTCCTCCTGGCCGTACTCGTGGATCTGGCCGCCGATCATCGATGCTCCCTCGGAGACCGCGACGACCGCGTAGTTGCTCGGATTGGCGCGACGGTCCTCGACGACCATCTTCGCCAAGCGCTCGATGTCGAAGGGCACCTCGCTGATCAGCGCGCGGTCCGCGTCGGCGAGGTACGCGGCGATCAGCGCCGTCTCGCCGCTGTTGCGGCCGAACAGCTCGACGACGGCGATGCGCTCGTGGCTTCCGGCCGGGGTGCGCAGCGCGTTGATGTAGTCGACGCTGCGGGTGACCGCGGTGCTAAAGCCGATGCAGTAGTCGGTGCCGTGCACGTCGTTGTCCATCGTCTTCGGCACGCCGACGACGGGGACGCCTTCTTCGTGGAGGCGCACCGCGAACGACAACGTGTCGTCGCCGCCGATCGGGATCACCGCGTCGACGCCGAGGTCGGTGAGCACTTCGAGCACGTGCGCGGTGCAGTCGACCTTCGGCTCGTCGCCGGCCGGGAAGCGGTCGACCAAGAACGCCGGGATGTCGCCGACGCGCACCTTCTGGGGGTTCGTGCGCGAGGTGTGCAGGTGGGTGCCGCCGTAGCGGTCGATGGTGCGCACGCTCGCCGGCGTCAGCGGCTCGACCCACTCCTTGCGCGACGCCTCGTCCTGCGCCTTGTCGTAGTGCAGCAGCCCGGCCCACCCCTTGCGGATGCCGAGCACGTCCCAGCCCTGGTCGGCGGCGTGCTCGACGACGGCCTTGATGCAGGGGTTCAGCCCGGGGACGTCGCCTCCTCCGGTGAGGATGCCGATGCGCATCATTGCTCCTTTGTCCGACCCGTGTTCGGGTTCGTGGTCGTGTTGGTCGTAATCGTCGTGGTCGTGTTGGTCGTGGTCGTGGACGTGACGTCGCCGAGGTCGCGGCGCGCCATCGTCAAGGCGACGGGGCGCAGGTCCATCCACCATTGCTCCGTCGGGCGCTGGAAGCGCTCGTCGGTGACCCGATCGATGTCGGCGAGGGCGCTGAACGTGAGCTGCCCACCGGCCAGGCCGATGCATGCCGCGTCCGGAGACCCGCCCTCGACGACGTGGTCGATGGCGTGCATCGCGAGGCGGGTGGCGAGCATGCGGTCGAACGGCGAGGGGTCACCGCCTTGTTGCTGGTGACCGAGCACCGCCTGGCGGACGTCGAAGAGGTGTCCGCCCTCCTCCTCGAACAACGAGCTGATGAACGCAGTCGTGTAGATCGGGTTCGCGGCCTCGCTGCGGATCACCAGGTTCAGACGCTTGCCGGCACCGAACTCGGCGATCATGTGGTCCAGCTCGTCGCGCAGGGTGTCGAGGGTGATCCCCTCCTCGTGCATGTACACCCGCTCGGCGCCGGTGGCGAGCCCGCTCATCAACGCCAGGTAGCCGCAGTAGCGGCCCATCACCTCGACCACGAAGCACCTGCCCGCGGCGACCGCTGACTGTTTGATCTTGTCGACGGCGCCGACGATCGAGTTCAGCGCGGTGTCCGAGCCGACGCTGATCTCGGTGCCGGGCAGGTTGTTGTCGATGGAGGCCGGAATGGCGACGATCGGCATCTCGAACGCCGGGAAGTTGGCGCGTTCGCCGACGATGCGGTGCAGCGCCTGGTATCCCGACCAGCCCCCGATCATCACCAGCGCGTCGATGCGCTCGCGCTCAATCGTGCGCGCGATCGCGTACAGGTCCTTGCCGCTCAGCTCACGCCGGCTGACGCCGAGGTTCGCCCCACCTTGGGTGGCCCACGAGCTGACGCTGCGCCACTCCATCTCGCGGACCTCGCCGTCGACGAGACCGTTGAAGCCGTCGTGGATGCCGAGCATCGTGTGCCCGCGGTCGAGGCCGAAGCGCACCGCCACCCGGGTGGCGGTGTTCATCCCCGGGGCCAGCCCGCCGGCATGGAGCACGGCGATGCGCAGCTGGCGGCTCGGCAAGACGCGTTCGGCCGGGGGCACCTTGACGAGCGTGTCGAGGGCGTCGAGGGATTCGCGAAAGCTCGCTCCGCGCCCGGACAGGGCGGTGGCGTAGTCACCGCGCTTCAGGGCGTCGTTGACGGCGACGGTGGCCTCGACCGCCGCCGTGAGCGGGGTGCGCGTGATCCGGTTGCTGCGCAGGCCGATGACGAGCGGCTCGCTGTCGTCGTGAGCGGTGAGCAGTTCGTCTACCGCGGCGTGACCGAGCACGGTGCTCATGTACCTGTCGAAGGCCGATGGTGCACCGCCGCGCTGGACGTGGCCGAGCACGGTGACGCGGGTGTCCTCGCCGAGGCGTTCGGTGAGCAGATCGCGCACGTAGTCGCTGGTGATCGGCGCTCCCGCGCGATCGATGGCGCCCTCGGCGATGACGACGATGCTGTCGCGCCGGCCCGCGTCGCGGCCTTCCCGGAGAGACGCGCAGAGGCGATCCTCCCATCCCGGCTCGGGCGGGTCCTCGGGGATGAACAGCCAGTCGGCGCCACCGGCGATGGCCCCGCGCAGGGCAAGGTACCCGCAGCGGCGCCCCATGACCTCGACGACGAACGTTCGCTGGTGGCTGGCGGCCGTGCTGGAGATGGCGTCGATCGCCTCGACGATGCGGTGCAGGGCGGTGTCGGCGCCGATGGTCATGTCGACACCGACCATGTCGTTGTCGATCGAACCGACGAGCCCGACGACGTGGAGGCGGGGGTGCCGCTTGCCGGCGTCGGAGTCGAGCTCGCCGCCGGCGATCAGCTCGTCGATCAGGCCGGACCACTCCTGGTGCAGCAGGTTCGCCCCGGTAAGGCTGCCGTCACCGCCGATGACCACGAGCCGGTCGATGCCGTGGTCGATCAGGTTGCGCACCGCGGCCAGGCGACCCTTCCGGGTGCGGAACTCGTCGGAGCGGGCGGTTCCGATCATCGTGCCGCCGGCGTGAAGGATGCCGCCGACGTCGGCCCAGTCCATTCGACGGATCTCGTCGCCTCCGTCGACCATGCCCTGGAAGCCTTCGAAGATGGCGAAGACCTCGGCCCTGCGGTTGACGGCGGTGCGCACGACGGCGCGGAGCGCGGCGTTCATCCCAGGGGCATCGCCACCGCTCGTCAGCACCCCGATGCGCTCGCCCATGGACCCCCCGAGGCTAGCGAGGTCAGTCCGAATTGCCCGGGAGAACCGCGGGGAAGTCGGGTTGGGTCGACGCCGCCCGGCCGGGGAAGTCGAACACCGTCAGCGGCTCGCCGACGAGGGTGCCGTCGCCGCGTGGCCACTCGTTGCGCTTGCCCTCGACCAGCAGCTCCACCCGTTCGACGTCTTCGAGCTCACTCGCGGTGAACACCACCTGGGCGACGGCGTCGACCAACACGTCGCCCGTCGCCTCGAAGATGCGCTCGGAGAGGTCGACGACGAGGGTGGGGCGGGGGGAGAACCTGGCCGAGTGGAGCACGGTGCCCTCGGGGATCGCCGTGCTCAGCCGCTGTTCCTGCTCGCCGTCGCTCGGCCCGTCGAGCAACGCCAGCAGCGCTTCCGTCGGCGTCGGCCTCACGTCGCGGCCGACGGCGCGCAGCACCGCCGCTTGCCCGGGAGCGCCGGCGTCGATCAGGTAGACGCGCGTGCCCGAACCCTCTTGCGCGTCGCCGTCGGCTCCGCCGAGGTCGCCCGAGCCGTCCTGCTCGTCGGGGGTGAGGTCGCGGGGGGCGGAGTCGGGCTCGATGCCGCAACCGGCGAGGAGTAACGCGAGCGCCACGACCGCGGCAACGCCGCGCCGCCCGGGCACTAGAGCTCCTCCGTGGGCAGCTCGATCACGAATCGCGCTCCGGGCTCTCCGTCGGCTCGGTCCTCGACCCACGCCCTGCCACCGTGCAGGCGGACGTGCTCGGCGACGAGGGCGAGCCCGAGCCCGACTCCCTCGGATCCCGCCCTGCGCCCGGCCACCCCACCTCTGGCGAAGCGCTCGAACACCAGCGAGCGATCCTCGGGGGCGACGCCTTGGCCGTGGTCTTCGACGACGATCTGCACCTGGCCGATCGGCTCGTCGTCGGCTTCGATCGAAGGGGCGACGGTGACCTCGAGCTCGCCGCCGCCGTGGATCCGGCCGTTGTCGATCAGGTTCGCCACCACCCGGGCGAGGCGCCGCCGGTCGCCCCTGATCATCAGCGAGCTGGCCCGCTCGTCGATCGACACCGGTGTGTTCGGCAGGCTGCTGACGGCGACCGCCTGGCGCACGAACTCGCCGACCAGCAACTCGTCGAGGTTGAGGCGCACCGCGCCGGCGTCGAAGCGGGAGATCTCGAGCAGGTCCTCGACGAGACCCTGAAAGCGCGAGACGTCGCCGACGAGCAGGTCGAGGGCCGCCTGCGCGCGCTCGGGCATCTCCTCGCGCCGTGCCTGCATCACCTCGACCGAGGCGGAGAGCGTCATGAGCGGTGAGCGCAGCTCGTGGCTGACGTCGGAGGCGAAGCGGGCGTCGCGCTCGACCCGCTCCTGCAGCGCGGCGGCCATCTCGTTGAACGAGTCGGTCAGCACTCGCAGGTCGGGATCGTCGCTCGGTTCGAGGCGCGTGTCGAGGCGACCGCCGGCCATCGCCTTGGCGGCCTGGGAGGCGACGCTGAGGGGGCGCACCGCGCGGCTGGCAGACACGGCTCCGAGGACGACCCCGAGCAGGGTGCTGATCGCAGACGCGATCAGCAGCGCGATCCACACGCTGCCGAGCGTGTCGCGCACGTCGGCGTAGGACGCGAACTCGAAGTAGGCGGCGTCCACCTCGGGCAGGGGGATGCCGACGACGAGCATCGGTTCGCCCTCGATCGTCACGAGCTGCTTGGCCGAGACGCGGTCGAGGACCACACGGTCGTGCAGCGCTTGGGGCAGCTCGGTTCGCCCGAAGCGTGCGTCACCGGCGGTCCACGTGTCGCGGTAGTTCACCAGCGGGCGTTCGGCTGCCAGGCGATCGAGCAGCGTCTGCACGCTCGCCGGATCCGACCGCAGGTCGGCGAGCATGCGCCGCGCGTTGCTCGTCGCCTGCTCGACGCTCGCCGACTCGCGCTGGTCGAGCAGGCTCGACTTGGTGAAGTTGTAGGTGGCCACCGTCAAGAACGCGGAGAGCGCGAGCGCCCCGAGCCCGAAGGCGGAAAGGATGCGAGTCCGCAGCGACCACGGGCCGGGGCGCAGCTTCGCCAGGCCAGCCTGGATGCGCCCCCGCCACCCGGTGGCCGCCAGCGGCTCCGGCGGGGCAGTGGCGGCGGTCACGCCTGGAGCCGGTACCCGAGCCCTCGGACCGTCACCACGTGACGCGGGTTGGCCGGATCGGCCTCGACCTTGGTGCGCAGTCGCCGCACGTGCACGTCGACCAGGCGGCCGTCGCCGAAGTAGCCGTAGCCCCACACCTTGTCGAGCAGCATCTCCCGGCTGAACACCCGCCCGGGCTGCTGAGCCAGCTCGACGAGCAGGCGGAACTCGGTCTTCGTGAGGTGCACCTCGGTGCCACCGAGCATCACCTTGCCCTCGTCGGGCACGATCTCGAGGTCGCCGAACACGAGACGCGGGTGCAGCGGGTGCGAGGGGCGCACGCGGCGCAGCAGCGCCCTGATGCGGGCCGACAGCTCCTTCGGGGCGAACGGTTTGGTGAGGTAGTCGTCGGCGCCCGCTTCGAGGCCGGCGACGACGTCGTGGGTGTCGGCGCGCGCGGTGACCATCACGACGGGGACGTCGCTCGTGCGCCGCAGCGACCGGCAGAGCTCGAAACCGTCGATGCCGGGCAGCATGATGTCGATCAGCACGACGTCGGCCGGATGCATGTTGAAGGTGGCGATCGCCTCTTCGCCACTCGCCGCTTCGTCGACCGTCCATCCCTCGTCTTCGAGGGCGAGCTTCACGGCTGTGCGAATGCGCTCGTCGTCCTCGACGGTCAAGATGCGGGTACCCACGGACGCAATGATGCCCCAACCGGGGGTGACCTGTCGTGCAGAGCCCCACGGAGGGCGCGCGGGGTCAGCCAGAGGGTGCGGTCTCGGCCAGTAGGGCAACCATCGGTTCGAAGAGCTGAGGCGCCGTCACGAGCACTTCTTCGGGCCGGGCGACACCACCGGCGAAGTTGCCCGTACGGCAGCCGGCCTCACGGGCGATCAGCTCGCCGGCTGCCATGTCCCACGGGTTCAGGTACTCCTCGAAGTAGACGTCGAGGCGCCCCGCGGCGACGTAGCAGAGGTCGGCGGCGGCGGCGCCGAAGCGGCGCACGTCGCGCACCCGGCCGATGAGGTCGGCCAGGCGGCGGGCCTGGCGGACGCGACGTTCGGGGACGTAGCTGAAGCCGGTGCCGACGAGTGCGCCGGCAAGGGTCGGTGTCGGCGAGGGGTGCAGCGTGTTTCCGTCGAGACGGGCGCCGTGGCCGCGCCGGGCCGTGAACAGCTCGTCGGTCGCGGGTAGGTGGACTGCCCCGACGAGCGCTCCCAGCTCGTCGACGGCGGCGATCGACACCGCGTACCCGGCGAGTCCGTACCAGTAGTTCGTCGTCCCGTCGATCGGGTCGACGAGCCAGCGGATGCCGCTCGTGCCGTGGCGGTCGGTGCCCTCTTCGCCGATCACACCGTCGGCCGGGCGCCGGGCGAGGATGCCGGTGACGATGAGCCGCTCGGCACGGACGTCGAACTCGGTGACCATGTCGGTCACGCTCGACTTCGTCTGGGGCTCCACCAGACCGTGCGCCCGTCCCTCGCGCACGAGGGTGCCGGCCTCGCGGGCCAGGCGCGCGGCCAGCTGGAGCAACTCGGAGGCCTCGTCGCCACGCTCGTCCGCCCCGCTCGAGGGGCTCTCCGTCGTCGTCATCTGGGGTCCTGGATCTCACGCCACTCGCCGAGGGCCCGCAGCACGAGCACGGCGACGACGGCTGTCCCGCCGGCCGCGGCGACCGCCCCGGCGAGGGTGCCGAGCCCGAGTGCGACGGCGCAGTCGCCGCTGCATTGCAGGTCGACCAAGGCGTACCCGATCACGCCCCCGGCCAGACCGGCGACGCAGATGGCCACGAAGGCGAGTGCCCGCGCGGCAGGGGAGGGCAGCGCCGACAGCGGTCGCTCGGAAGCGGATGCGGAGCTGGTCTGGGGCATCGGGCGAGATCGTAGGCTCCCGGCGGTGCGCACGACTGTGGTGATCCCCACCTTCGACGAGGCGGCGAACGTCGAGTCCGTGCTGCGCGGGGTGCGGGAGCGGCTCCCCGAAGCCGACGTGCTGGTGGTCGACGACGACAGCCCCGACGGCACCGGGGACATCGCCCGCAAGACGGCCGAGGCGCTCGGTCGGATCGAGGTCCTCACCCGGCGGGGTAAGCGCGGGCTCGGCGCGGCCTACCGCGACGGCTTCGCCCACGCGCTCCGCAACGGCGCCGAGATCTGCGTGCAGATGGACGCGGACCTGTCCCACGACCCGGGCATGCTCCACGCGCTGGTGGCCGCCGTCGAACACGGCGCCGACGCCGCCCTCGGCAGCCGATATGTGCCCGGCGGCGAGATCGTCGACTGGCCGCCGCTGCGGCGCTGGCTGTCGCGCTGGGGTAACCGGTACGCGGCCGCGATGCTCGGACTCGCGGTCAACGACGCCACATCGGGGTTCAGGGCCTACTCCGCCGATGCACTCGCCCGCCTCGGGTACGGCACCGTCACCGCGGAGGGCTACGGCTTCCAGGTGGAGATGACCCATCGGCTGGTGAGAGCGGGAGGCAGGATCGTCGAGATCCCGATCACGTTCCGCGACCGCACGCTCGGGCAATCGAAGCTGACGCATCACATCATCAGCGAGGCGTTCATGCTCGTCGTCGCGCTGTGGTGGCGCGACCGGGCCTTTCACCGGTTGCGCGCCAAGTCGCGGGGCGTGTCGTGACGGACGCCGTCGTGTCGGGCGCGCGCACCATCTGCCACGTCGACATGGACGCCTTCTACGTGTCGGTCGAGCTGCGCCGGCGCCCCGAGTTGGTCGGGCGTCCGGTGGTGGTCGGCGGCACCGGGCGCAGGGGCGTGGTGGCCGCCTCCAGCTACGAGGCCCGCCGGTACGGGGTGCACTCGGCTATGCCGTCGGTGCAGGCGCGCCGTCTCTGCCCGGAGGCGGTGTTCCTGCCCGGCGACCACCGCCTGTACGCCGAGGTCAGCGGGCAGGTCCACCGCATCTTCCACGAGGTGACCCCGCTCGTCGAGCCGATCGCGCTGGACGAGGCGTTCCTGGACGTCACCGGTGCGGTGCGCCTCTTCGGCGACGGCGTCGAGATCGGGCACCGGCTGCGGACGCGGATCCACGACGAGCTCGAGCTCACCTGCTCGGTCGGCGTCGCCGCCACGAAGTTCGTCGCCAAGCTCGCCTCCGAGGCGGCCAAGCCGAAGGCAGATCCGTCGGGGGTGCGCGTTGGGCGCGGTGTGGTGGAGGTGCGCCCGGGCGAGGAGCTCGCGTTCTTGCACCCTCATCCCGTGCAGGCGTTGTGGGGCGTCGGGCCGGCGACGCTCGTGAAGCTGGAGCGGCTCGGGGTGCGCACGGTGGGCGACGTCGCGGCGCTGGGGGAGAGACCACTCGTGCTCGCGCTCGGTGCCGCTCACGGACGGCACCTGTTCGCCCTGGCGAACGGCGTCGACCCGCGCCGCGTCGAGCCCGACCGTGCGGTCAAGTCGATCGGACACGAGGAGACGTTCTCCGCGGATCTGTGCACCGCAGCCGAGGTCCACGCCGAGATGGTGCGCCTCGCCGACGCCGTCGCCGCCCGGTTGCGCCACCACGGGGTGGGGTGCCGCACGGCGACGCTGAAGGTGCGCTTCGCGGGCTTTCGCACGATCACCCGCTCGGTGACGATGCCGGTGCCGCTGACCACGGGACCGGGCCTGGTGAGGGCGCTCGAGCCGCTGCTCGCGCAGGTCGACCCGACGCCGGGGGTGCGCCTGCTCGGTGTCTCCGGCTCGCATCTCGTCGCCCCGACCGAACAGCTCACCTTCGATGCCGTCGTCGGCGACGCTCCCGGCAGCGCCCCCGACGTCGATCTCGCCTGGAGCCCGGCGAGCGATGCCTTGGACGGCATCCGGGAGCGCTTCGGCTCGGGTGCGATCGGCCCGACGAGCGCCCTCGCCGCCCGCCGCCCGCAGGATCGTCCCGGGTCCGCGCCGTGGGGCCCGGCCTGAGGGTCTCCCGCGTTGTCGTTCGCGTTGTCGTTCGCGTTGTCGTTCGCGTTGTAGGGGGCCGGCATCCGTGAGAGGATGGACCCTGCAACACCCACCCCGGCAGCACACGGAGGCGCTCGGCATGCCGCTCTCGGAAGACGAACAGCGCATCCTCCGCCAGATCGAAGAACAGCTGCAGAGCGACCCCAAGTTCGCGAGCGCGGTGTCCTCGTCGGGTCTCTACTCGCACGGGGCGAAGACCCTGCGGTGGGCCGTCGTCGGGCTGGTGGTGTCGCTCGCGCTGTTGCTGGTGCTGCTCCAGGTGCACTTCCTCGCCGCGTTCGCGGCGTTCGTCGCCATGCTGTCCTGCCTCGTGGTGATCGAGCGCACCGCGCGGGCGATGGGCAAGGCCGGCCTGCAAGACGTCACCGGTGCGTTGCGCAACGCCAGGTTCGCCGCCCGCCGCCGCGGCGACTGAGCGCCGCCGCAGGCGTCACGTGCCGGCGAGGCGCCAGGCCAGCCGTGGGTCGAGCCGGGTCATCAGCCGGCGGCGGAAGGGGAGCATCGCGCGGGCGCTGGCCAGCAGATGTCGTCCGACGAGGCGGAGGCGCCGCAGCGTCTTGTCGTCGAACTGGTGCTCGCTGTAGAGCGAAACCGTCGCCGCGCTGGCGAGCTCACGCAGCTCGTTGCGATCGAGCCCCGACGATCGGGCGATGCGGCCGGCATGCTCCACGAGGGTGTCGCCGCGGCGGGGGTGGATGCCGCAGAGGTCGAGGGTGTTGGCCGTCGCCCGCCACAGGGCGAGCACCTCGTCGTTCGCCGTGCGCCGTGCGGCGAGGTGGGCGAGTACCAGTGGCATCGAGATCATCCAGGCGAGCACGAGCGCGAGCGCGACCAGCACCCACGTGACCCATGCCGGAAGTCCGCCGCGAGTGTTGCCTGCATCGTCGGCCGACCCCCCGGAGGGGTCCGCCTCGTCGGGGACGTTGAGCGGCACCGTCGTCGGCCCGCTCGCGTTCGGGTTCGTCGAGGTGGTCGACGTGGGCGGCGGTTCCGGGGCGGGCGGTTCGGCCTGGGCCGGAGGCACACCGGTGTAGCCCTCTGCCCCGGGCGCCCCGCGTGACGGGGTCGGCTCGAACAGCACCCAGCCGATGCCGTCGAACCACACCTCCGGCCACGCGTGCGCGTTGAGGCTGCGCACCCGATACCGGCCGTCGCCGCCGCGCTCGCCCTGCGTGAAGCCGACCGCGACCCGCGACGGCAGCCCGAGCGAGCGGGCGAACGCAGCGAACGTGCCCGCGAACTGCTCGCAGTAGCCGGACCGCCGTTCGAGGAAGTCCTTGATCGCCGAGGTGCTGTGGCCGGCGGGGACCTCGAGGTCGTACTCGAACCCGCGGAAGTACTCCTGCAGGGCGAGGGCCTGCTCGTAGGGGGTGACCGCGCCGGCGGCCACCTGCTGCGCGACGGCGGCGAGGTCGGGGGTGAACGACTCGGGCAGTTCGAGGTAGATCTCGTCCGGCGGAGCGATCGCCGTGCCGGCGAGCAGGATCTCGGCAGAGGGCTGGGGCAGCGCCGACACGATCTCGTACGAGTCGCCGCGCTCCAGCCCGTCGCCGGTCACCACGAGCGTGGCGGTGTCGAGCACGAAGTAGAGGTCGCGGCTCGTCCGGCGCAGTTCGGTAGGCGCATACGCGACGGGCGCCAGCTTGCCGCCGAGCGCCTCGATCTCGAAGCGCTGGAGCACCGCGGCGGAGAACGGGGGCGGGGTGGCGAGCAGGCCCGCCGCCTCGTCGAGGGTGCTGTCGGGCAACCCCCACCGCGTGCCGTCGAAGCTCGGCAGCCCGGTGACCCGCCAGTAAGCGGGCTGATCCGTGATGACCGTGAACAGCACCGTCGTGCCCTGGTCGGTCAGCCGGCCGCGGATGTCGACGAGAGGGCTCAACACCTCGGTCCTGCCGCCGCCGGAGGGGTCGGGGTCGAACCAGGCCTCTTTGCCGGCTCCCGGCACGTGCGGACCGACGGTGGCCGCGACCAACCCGGCCAGCGCGGCGAGGGTGATCCCGCCCGCGCTCCGGCGGAACCAGGCCGCCCCGGCGCGCGGGCCGATCCACACCGCACTCTCGGCGGCACGCACGGCGCGGAGCACGGCGACCACGGCGAGCGCGGCGACGAGCCAGAGCACGGTGGACGAGACGCGGTTGCGATCGATTCCGACGGCCGACACGGCGATGAACACGACACCCGAGGGGACCACGGCCTCGACCCGCCCGTCGGCCCGGAAGGCGAGTGCGTCGGACAGCACGGCGCTCGTCCCGAGCGCGAGGCCGGCGATGACCCCGAACCCGCCGAGGTGGGGCACCGGTGGGATCGCCTCGCCGAGCTGGCGCCAAGCGTCGGCGAGCTCGGTGCTCGCCAGCCTCCAGGTGTCGGCAGTGGGCAGGATCGCCCACATCGTGTCGCGGTACTGCACCCACGAGACCGCGGCCACCACCGCGGCGAGCGCGAGCGGCACGGCGAGCCAGGCCGGCACCCGCCACCAGCGAAGCAGCGTCGGCACGCCGTGGCCGACGGCGACGACCAGAATCGCGGCGCTGAAGAAGGCCCATCCGTCGAAGATCCGCGAGAAGGAGACGGCGGTGGCGAGCGTCAGCGCGGCCAGGGTGAGCGTGGCGGCGAGCCGCGCTGCGCGGCGCCCCTGCAGCGACCGGTCGTCGGCGACGGCGCTCACACCACCACCTCCCCGGGCACCTCCGTCGCGAGAACGGCTGTCGACGTGGCTGGCGGAGCACCGGCGCGCCGTCCGACGAGGCCGGCCCACGACCGGGCGAAGTCGTCGGCGACGACGGCGTCCACCCGGAACCAGCCCTGGGGGATCTCACCCCCGACGTCGCAGCAGACGGCCACGCCGGCGTCGGGAATCCCTGCCGCCCGGGAGAGCGCGCTGAGCCGTGTCGGGTCGGCGACCCCGCACGCGACGATCACGACGTGCAGCCCCTCCGCGTCGTGGCGGACCCGCGGCGGCACCCTTCCGGAGGAGACCTGGACCAGTGCCAGGTGCTCCATCACCGGACCGAGGTGGTGGTCGTCGATCAGGTGCTCGTCGCTGTCGGTGGTGAGCAGCCGCAGCCGGCGCCGCCCGTGGGCGGCGCTCGCGACCAGGCTGGCCACCGCCGACACCGCTCGCTCGAAACCACCGGCGGTGTACTTCGACGCGTGGAGGTCGAGGACGACGGTCAGCGCGAGGTGCGCCGAAGGATCGGTCTGGCGCACGACGAGGTCGTCGCGCCGGGCGGACTGGCGCCAATGGACGCGGCGCAGATCGTCGCCCACGGCGTAGTCGCGCAGGGCGTGGAACTCGTCGGCGTCGACGTGGGCGAGCGAGCGCCTGCGCAGCGCGCGGCTGAGCGGGCCCGATCCGCCCCCCAGGACGGGCAGGTCGACGAGCTCCCAGCGCGGGTAGACGAGCACTTCGCCGGCGGGGGCCACGAAGCGGGTCAGGCGAGCGAGGCCGAACGCGTCGCGCAGCTCGATCGACGTCGGGCCGAGACTCACCAACCCACGCCGGTCGGTCGGCAGGCGATAGACGGCGCTGGCGCGCTCACCCGAGCGCAGCGCCGAGACGTTCAGCGACGCGCCGCCGAGATCACCCACGGGTTCCCACAGCTCCAGCGACGGCGTCGCGGACCCGGCGCGCAGCGAGAGCTCCACGCGGGCGTGCTCTCCGACGCTCGGGTTCGGCGGATGGACGAGACGGGTCACCTCGAGGCGCGGGCGGCGTGAAGCGGTGCGCAAGACGGCGACGACGACGAGCCCGACGCAGCCGGCGGCCAGCAGGAACAGCTCATACACCCCGAACACGCGCCCGGCGAGGCCCGTCGCAGCAGCGGCGGCAACGAGCAGCCACGCCTGCCTCGTCGGCATCGGAGTTAGCGACCGCTCGGGACGGAGACCGAGGCGAGGATCTCCTCGATCGCACCTTCGGGGGTGAGGCCCCGCACCGTCGCGTCGTGGCGGAGAGAGATGCGGTGCGCGAGCACGGGCACGGCAAGTGCCTTCACGTCGTCGGGAATGCCGTAGTCGCGACCACGGGCGGCGGCCAGCGCCCGTGTGGCGCGGGCGAGCTGCACGGTCGCGCGAGGCGACAGCCCGAGCGAGAGCCCGGGATGGCGGCGGCTGGCGTGGGCGAGGTCGACCAGATAGCCGCGCAGCACCGGGGCGAGGTGCACGCGTGTCGCCGCCGCCGCCATCGCCAAGACGTCGTCGTGGGAGACCACCGCCTCGAGCGCGTCGGCGGCCTCCGAGCCGGCGCCGGGTTCGATGATCGCGAGCTCGCTCTCTCGGTCGGGGTAGCCGAGCGACAGCCGCACGAGGAACCGGTCGAGCTGGCTCTCCGGCAGGCGATAGGTGCCCTCCTGCTCCACCGGGTTCTGGGTGGCGATGACGAGGAACGGCCGCGGCAGTGCGTACGTACGGCCGTCGACGGAGACCTGGCGCTCCTCCATCGACTCGAGCAGGGCCGATTGGGTCTTCGGCGAGGCGCGGTTGATCTCGTCGGCGAGCACGATGTTCGCGAACACCGGTCCCGGCTGGAACTCGAACGTCTCGGTGCCCTTGCGCCACACGGTGACGCCGACGAGGTCGGTCGGCAGCAGGTCGGGAGTGAACTGCACCCTGCGCCAGGTGCAGTCGATCGACGCCGACAGCGCCTTCGCGAGGCTGGTCTTGCCCACCCCGGGGACGTCTTCGATGAGCAGGTGACCGTCTGCGAGCAGGCAGATGAGCGCCAGTTCGATCGCTTCGTCCTTGCCCTTGATCACCTTGCCGACGTTGCGAACGACAGCGTCGACGAGGTGCACGAACGAGGCGTGCGGAGGGAGGGGCTCTGCCGTCACAGAGGCACAAGCTAGACCTGCTCGCGGCACCACCGGACAGCGGCTCGTGCACTACCGTCGGTTCGCCATGGAGCGCGAGCACGCCTATCTCGCCTTCGACGTCGGCGGCACCAAGCTCGCTGCGGGAGTGGTCACCGTCGAAGGCCGGGTGCTCGTGCGCGATCGCGTGCCCACGCCGTCGCGAGAACCCTGGCGGGCGTCCGCCGCGCTGCTGCGCCGCGTGCTTGCGGCAGTGCACGGCGTCGACGTCGTCGCGTGTGGTGTGGCCTGCGGCGGGCCGATGTCGCCCGGGGGCGAGCAGGTCTCGCCGCTGCACATCCCGGCGTGGCGCGGCTTCGAGCTCAAGCGGAACATCATCGAGCTCACCGGTCTGCCGACCTTCGTCGACAACGACGCGAAGGCGCTGGTGCTCGCCGAGCGGTGGCTCGGAGCCGCGCGGGGAGCAGAGAACTGCATGGCGGTGGTCGTCGGCACCGGCGTCGGTGGCGGGATCGTGCTCGACGGGCGGCTCCTCGGGGGCCGCCTCGGCAACGCCGGCCACATCGGCCACGTCGTGGTCGAGCCCGACGGGCTGCCCTGCGCGTGCGGTGGGCGCGGCTGCCTGGAGGCCTACATCTGCGGGCCGGCGGTCAGGGCGGAGACGGGCCGGCCCCCGTCACGGGCTCCGCTCGCCATCATGGAGCGCAACGGCCGCCTGCTCGGCCGCGCGGTGGCGAGCGTCGTCGCGTTGTTGGACCTGCCACTCACGGTGGTCGGCGGATCCGTTGCCCTCGGCTTCGGCGCGCCGTTCTTCGACGCCGCCCAGCAGGAGCTGTCCGAGCGCGCCCGGCTGGCCTTCGCCGCGGGCTCGCTCATCCGCCCGGTCGGGCTGGGCGCCGACGGCTCGCTCGTCGGTGCCGCCGCGCTCGTCCACGAGGCGGTGGGCTGAAGGTGCACTGGCTGGCCGTGCTCGCCGCCGTCGCCCGGCATCCGGGCCTGTGGCCGACGGCGCTGCGTCAGGCGGCCCGCACCGCGCCCCGCGGCTGGTGGCGCCGGCGCCCGTTCCTGCCGGTGCCTGCCGGCGACTACCTGCGGTTCAGGTTGACCACCCAGTACGGCGACGCGATGCATCGACCCGAGCCGGACGATGTGCTGAACTACCTGAGGTGGGTCCGGCAATGGGATGCCCAACGCCGGTGAGGCGGTAAGGCGATGCGGAGCGCGCTCGTCCTGAACGCCACCTACGAGCCGCTCAGCGTCGTGCCGAGCAGGCGGGCCGCCTGCCTCGTGCTCGCCGACAAGGCCGATCTCGTCGAGCACGACGGGCACGTGATGCGCTCGGCGTCGCTCAGCGTCCCGAGCCCGCTCGTCATCCGCCTGCGGTATCTGGTGAAGGTGCCGTACCACCGCCGAACGGCGCTGTCGCGCCGGGCGGTGTTCGCCCGCGACGAGCACCGCTGCCAGTACTGCGGCGCGCATGCGGACTCGATCGACCACGTCACGCCGCGCTCGCGCGGAGGAGAGCACGTGTGGGACAACGTCGCCGCCGCGTGCAGGCCCTGCAACCTGCGCAAGCGCGACCGCACGCCCGACGAGGCCGGCATGCGGCTCGCGCGGGTGCCGCGGGCGCCGCGGGAGCTCACCTGGGTGGCGGTGGCCGTCGCGCGCGTGCCCGAGGCCTGGGTGCCCTACCTCGCCGGGGCTCGCTGACGGGTGTGGCCGACCGGGGAGGTCCGACGCGGCGCGGCGGGGGACTTCCACGCACGGTCGCTGCCGGCCACGCTCGAGCGCGCGCTCTGGTGGTTCGAGGTCGCGGAGTGCCCGGCACTCGTGCTCGGGTCGTCACAGCGGGAAGCGGCCGCCGACCTCGACGCGTGCTCGCGCGCGGGCGTCGACATCGTGCGCCGGCGCAGCGGCGGGGGAGCGGTGCTGCTGTGGCCCGGCGAATCCGTATGGCTCGACGTGCTGTTGCCCCACGGCGACCCGCTCTGGCTCGACGACGTCGGCCGCGCGGTTTGGTGGCTGGGCGAGGTGTGGGCGGCAACGCTCGGCGCCCTCGGCGCCGACGCGGTGTCGGTGCACCGGGGCCCGATGCTGCCTTCGCCGTGGACGCCCGAGGTCTGCTTCGCCGGGACCGGTCCGGGCGAGGTGCTCGATCGAGCCGGGCGCAAGCTCGTCGGGATCAGCCAGCGCCGCACACGCGCCGGAGCCCGGTTCCAGTGCCTGCTGCACCTGTCTTGGCAACCCGAGCGCTACGAGCGCCTGCTGTCGTCCCGTCCGCCGGCCGCACACCTCGCCGACGTGGCTGCGTGCGCGCCGGCGGGTGTCTCGGCACCCGCGGTGCGGGAGGCGTTCCTCGCCGTGCTCAGGGCTGAGGCAGCGCCTCGGTGACGTCACACGCGTCGACGGCCTTCACGTACCGATAGGGGTTCACAGGCCCGCCGCCGCCGGGGTGCACCTCGAGATGCAGGTGGGGGATGGGCGCGTTGCCGGTCTCGCCGTTCGTACCGAGGATCTGGCCGGCCTGCACCTTCGACCCGACCTTGATCCCGTCGGCGAACCCGGAGAGGTGGGCGTAGTAGAAGTAGGTGTTCGATCCGTCGTCCATCGTGAGCCGCAGGTTGTTGCCGCCGCGTGATCCGGGGACGTCGTAGACGAGCTTGGTGATCGTGCCGTCGGTGACGGCGTAGATCAGCTTGCCCGCGTCGGCGATGATGTCGACTCCCTCGTGGGTGCGCCCACCAGAGCGCGGCGCGCCGAAGGTGTCGCCGAAGGCGCAGAGCCCCTGCATCGGGAACTCCTCCAAGGTGAGCGAGGGCGCCGGTGTGCTCGGGCCCGGGTCGGGGGTGCTGCCGTCGAGGAGGCCGAGCGCGAGCGCGGTGCGGACGTCGACCACTCCGGTGGCGGGGAGCCCCTTCGCGCGCTGGAAGGCCTCGACGGCGGCGGCGGTGCCGCTGCCGAAGACGCCGTCGACTCCGCCGCGCACTTCGATGCCGGCGTCGACGAGGGCCTGTTGCAGGGCGCGCACGGCGTCGCCGCGTTGGCCGCGGGCGGGCAGGTCGGGGGAGGCGGTGAGCCCGAGGAGTTGAGCGGTGACGGTGTCGACGACGCCGGTGGAGGGCAGGCCGTTGCGCTGCTGGTAGTCGGCGACTGCTTCCGCGGTCTTCGGCCCGAACACCCCGTCGGCTCCGCCGTAGACGGCGATGCCGTTGCGGATCAGCGCCGATTGCAGGGCGCGCACCGCATCGCTGCGCTGACCGAGGCGGGGCAGGTCGGTGCCGGGGGCGAGGGTGGCCGGCGGGGCTTCCGTATCGGGTGTGCTCGCGCCGGGGTCGGGGGTGCTGCCGTCGAGGAGGCCGAGCGCGAGCGCGGTGCGGATGTCGACCACTCCGGTGGCGGGGAGCCCCTTCGCGCGCTGGAAGGCCTCGACGGCGGCGGCGGTGCCGCTGCCGAAGACGCCGTCGACTCCGCCGCGCACTTCGATGCCGGCGTCGACGAGGGCCTGTTGCAGGGCGCGCACGGCGTCGCCGCGTTGGCCGCGGGCGGGCAGGTCGGGGGAGGCGGTGAGCCCGAGGAGTTGAGCGGTGACGGTGTCGACGACGCCGGTGGAGGGCAGGCCGTTGCGCTGCTGGTAGTCGGCGACTGCTTCGGCGGTCTTCGGCCCGTACACCCCGTCGGCTCCGCCGTAGACGGCGATGCCGTTGCGGATCAGCGCCGATTGCAGGGCGCGCACCGCGTCGCTGCGGTCGCCCTGCTGGAGCACGACACCGGACGGGGAAGCACCCGGGTGACTGCTGGCCGCCGAGGCGGGCATCGCGGCGAGCGACGACACCGCGATCACGGTGACGAGGGCGGCTGCGGCGACCGCTCGCACGGTGATCGACGGCGGGCGATGGTTGCGACGGTTCACGCTCGTTGTCCTCCTGCGCACAGAAGTGGCATCGGCGCCCGCTCCGACGGACCTTAGGCGAATTCGCGGAATCATCAAGAAAGACCACGCTGCGTGGTCGGGGCGAGCGGAAATGCTGGGGCAGCGCACGGCCCGCGCGGGGGCTCACAGGTGGCCTCGGGGGGCGTTGTGGGGTGAATAAGTTGACATGTGGGGGGTAGTGGGGCAAAGTGGCGCCACCCAGGCAGGGCTTAGAGGCGGTTTGGAACCCGGCTCTTCACGGAAGGCAGGCAGCTCCCGATGCAGATGTTCACCGGCTCGGACGAGCGACAGCTCGACCCCAAGGGTCGGGTGGCGCTGCCGGTCAGCTACCGGGAACGCCTGAAGCCGCGCTGCTTCGTCACCTTCGGCCAGGACATGTGCCTCGAAGTGCTGACCGAGCAGGCGTCGAAAGACGTGCTGGAAGAGATGGCGGAGGCGGTCAAGCGCGGTGAGCGCCACAAAGCCGAGCTCCGCGTCGTCTCCGCCAACATGGCCGAGACCGTGCTCGACGCGCAGGGTCGGATCACCCTCAACGAAACCCTGCGCTCCTACGCGGGGCTCACCCCCGGCCAGCAGCTGATCGTCGCCGGCGCCTACGACCGGATCGAGCTCTGGGACCCGGAGCGATTCGCGCGGATGAGTGCGATCGGCACCGGCCAGATCGCGGGAGAAGGCAACCGATGACGCCCGATCGACGACCGGATCCACGACCCGATCCACGACCGAATCCACGACAGACCATCCACAGAAGGGGGGTGTGAGGCACGTCGCGATGGAAACGCATCGGTTCGAGCACGAGCCGGTGATGGCAGCCGAGATCGTCGCGGTGTTCGCCGCCGTCCCCCCGGGGCTGGTGGTGGACGCCACCGTCGGCGGGGGAGGCCATGCCAGCGCCCTGCTCGCGGCACACCCCCACCTCGAGGTGCTCGGCCTCGACCGGGACCCGGCAGCACTGTCGGCCGCCCGGGAGACCCTGGCTCCCTTCGGTGGGCGCGCCCGGCTCGTCCATGCCCGATTCGACCGCCTCACCAGCATCATGACCGACTTCGGCCTTCGCTCCATCTCCGGCGCCCTCTTCGACCTCGGCGTCTCCTCCCATCAGCTCGACTCGGCCGGGCGCGGCTTCGCGTACCGCCACGACGCGCCGCTCGACATGCGCATGGACCCGACCGAGCCGTGGTCTGCCGGCGACGTGGTCAACGGCTACACCGAGGCCGAACTGGCTCACGTGTTGCGAGAGCACGCCGACGAGCGCTGGGCCACCCGCATCGCCAAGGCGATCGTGGCCGCGCGCCCGATCCAGAGCACGTCGGAGCTGGCGCGCGTCGTCGTGGAGGCGATCCCCGCACCGGCGCGTCGCCGGGGTGGGCATCCTGCCAAGCGCACCTTCCAGGCGATCCGGATCGAGGTCAACCGTGAGCTCGAACTGCTCCCCGGCGCGCTCGACGCCGCGGTGTCGGCCACACACGCCGGGGGGCGGGTGGCCGTGCTCTCCTACCACTCCGGCGAGGACCGGATCGTGAAGGACCGCTTCCGCTTCCACGAGACCGGTGGCTGCCACTGCCCGAACGATCTTCCCTGCGTGTGCGGCGCGGTGCGCACCGTGCGCCTGGTACGGGCGCCGCGGCGCCCGAGCGCGGCCGAGGTCGAGCACAACCCCCGGTCCTCGTCGGCTCGTCTACGGGTGGTGGAGCGTCTTCCCGACGGCGGAGCCGCCGAGAGCGAGCGTTGATGGCCCTCCCCGCCAGCGCCCCCGCTACGCGCCGACGTCCGGTGCGTACCGTCGACGCGCCGCGCCCCGCCCCGACCCGCCTTTCGGTGGTGCCGCGGCGTCGGCCCGCGGTCGGCTGGTTCGTCGTGCTCGGCGGGCTCGTCTTCGCGCTGCTGCTCGGGGTGACCGTGTTCCAGACACGCCTCGCCCAGAATCAGCTCGAGCTCGACCGGGTCGAGCGCGCGGTCGACGCGGAGCGTGAGCGGTTCGACGAGTTGCGCCTTCAGCGCGCGGAGCTGCGCTCTCCCGCGTACCTCGCCGCCGCCGCCGCGTCGATCGGGATGATCCCCGGCTCCGACACGGCGTTCGTCGCGGTCGGCCCCGGCGTGGTCGAAGCGATCCTCGTGTCCACCGGTGGCGCCGATCCGTCGGTGGGGATCTCCGCGGACGATCCCTTCTCGGCGTACGGCGAGGTCAAGGCGCTCGTGAGCTCCAGCCCGTGACGACGCGCCGCCCGACGAATGGGCGGCCGGCGCCCGCAGAGCGCCACGGCCAACCCCCGGCCCGCGGCTCGCGCAGCCACGGCTCCGCGCCGCGCCCCAAGCTCGCTTCCTCTCCCGGCTCTCCCGGGTCGATCACGTCCGCGGCGGGCAGGCGCACCCCGCCGCACGGCAGGCGCCGACCGGCACCGGCGGCCAAGCCCCGCCCCCCTCGCACCGCGCCCCCGCGTGAGCTCGTCAGCGCTCCTCGCGTCCCCAAGCCCCTTCGCGCCCCCAAGACTCCTCGCGTCCCCAAACCCCCCCGCTTCCGGGCCGGGAACACGCGTCGGCGACTGGTGTCGGTGTTCGTATGCGCGGCGGTGGTGTTCGGGCTGCTCATCGGGCGCGTCGTGATCCTCCAGACGGTGAAGGCTGCCGACTACCGCGAGGCCGGACTGGCCCAGCGCGAGACGAGCGTCACCCTGAGCGCCGATCGGGGGACGATCTTCGACCGCGACGGCACCGAGCTCGCCATCTCGGTGCCGTCGACGTCGATCTACGCCAACCCGATGGCGGTGGGTGATCCGCTGGCCACCGCCCACGTGCTCGCGACCGTCCTGCGTCTCACGCCGGAGCGGGAGTCGCGCCTCGCCGCGGAGCTGGCCGCCAGGGACAAGTCGTTCGTGTACGTGGCCCGCCAGCTCGACCAGGAGGTCGCGAGCTCGGTGCTCGCCCTCGACCTCGCCGGCGTCGACGCGGTGGAGGAGCCCAAGCGCGTCCGCGCGGCAGGAGATCTCGGGCTGGGGGTGATCGGGCGCACCGACCCGTTCGGGGCGGGCGCGACCGGGCTCGAGTTGCAGTACGAGTCGATCCTGCACGGTGTCGACGGCCAGATGGTGAAGGAGCGGGATTCGAACGGGCGCTCGATGCCGGGAGGATCGAGGGTGCTCGAGGCCGCGCGGCCGGGCACCGACTTGGTGCTGACGCTGGACCGCAGCGTGCAGTACCAGGTGGAGAACGCCCTGGTCGCGCGCGTGGAGCAACTGCTCGCCCGAGGCGGCCATGCGGTCGTGATGGACGTCGACTCCGGCGAGCTGTACGCGGTGGCGAGCGTGCAGCGCGGTGAAGACGGCGTCGTGCGGGCCACGTCGGGCAACCTCGCGGCGGTCGAGGCCCACGAACCGGGGTCGGTGGCCAAGGTGTTCAGCATCGCCGCCGCGATCGACCAGGGGGCGGTCACCCCCGAGACCCAGCTGTCCGTCCCGGGGTCGATGATCTTCGGCGAGGACACCGAGTACGAGTTCACGATCGCCGACGCGTACTCGCACGTGGAGATGCCGATGACGGTGCGCGAGATCGTGGTCGACTCCTCCAACATCGGCACGTTGATGACGGCGGCACGCGTCGGCAGCGAGACGCTCGGCACCTACCTGGAGGGCTTCGGCTTCGGCCAGCCGACCGGGCTCGCGTTCCCGAACGAGTCCGACGGGATCCTCGCTCCGGCCGCGCAGTGGCAGGGGACCGAGCGCGAGACGATGTCCTACGGCTACGGGTTCGCGGCCACCCCGCTGCAGCTCGCGGCGGCGGTCAACACCGTCGCCAACGACGGCGTCTACGTCGCCCCCCAGCTCGTCACCGGGACCATCGACGCCGAGGGCGAGGTGGTGCCGACCGCCGAGCCGACGACGCGGCGGGTGCTGCAGACGCAGACCGCCGAGCAGATGCGCGACATCATGACCGACGTCGTCTGCCGGGGCACGGCCGAGCTGGCCCAGCTGCCGGGCATCTCCATCGCCGGCAAGACCGGAACCGGGTACAAGGTGCAGGACAACGGCACCTACGAAGGAGACGAAGGCCAGCGCGCCTACTTCGCGACCTTCGTCGGCTTCTTCCCCGCCGACGACCCCCAGGTGACGATCCTCGTGTCGATCGACGAGCCGGACCCGACCACGCAGGACCGCTTCGGCGGAACCGCCGCGGCCCCGCTCTTCGCCGATCTGGCCCAGGTCGCGATCCACGAACTGCAGGTCGAGCCGAGTCCCGGCGACGCCGGCTGCCCCGCGGAGTAGGGCGATGACCCGTCACACCGCCTCGCTCGGCGCGCTGCTCCCGACCGTGCGCGGCGGCTTCGGCCCTCGCCGAGTCTTCGGGGACACCGACGTCGCCATCTCGGGCATCACCCACGACAGCCGCCGGGTGGGACCCGGCTCGATCTTCTGCTGCGTCCCGGGTACCACGACCGACGGCCACGACCACGCCGGCGCGGCGGTCCAGGCGGGAGCAGTGGCGCTGCTCTGCGAGAGACCGCTCGGGCTGGCGGTGGCGGAGGTGATCGTCGACGACGTCCGCCAGGCGATGGGGCCGTTCTCGGCCGCGGTGTACGGCCACCCCACCGATCGGCTGACCGTGGTCGGCGTCACGGGGACGAACGGCAAGACCACCACCGCCCACGTGCTGGGAGACCTGCTCGCGCAGTCCGGTCGGCGCACCGCCGTGCTCGGGACGCTCACCGGCGTGTTCACCACCCCGGAGGCGACCGACCTGCAGGCCCGCTTCGCGGAGCTCGTCGACGAGGAGACCGACTCGGTCGTGATGGAGGTGTCGTCGCACGCCCTCGCGCTGCATCGGGTGCTCGGCACACGCTTTCGGGTGGCCGTGTTCACGAACCTCGGGCGTGACCACCTGGACTTCCATGGCACGGAGGAGAGGTACTTCGCGGCGAAGGCACTGCTGTTCGCGTCGGGCTTGAGCGAGACCGGCGTGGTCAACGTCGACGACGTGCACGGGCGGCTGCTGGCCGACTCCTCCGACATCGAGATCGTCGGGTTCGGCCTCGACGACGTCACGGACGTGGAGATCGGACCCCGCCATCACGCATACACCTGGCGTGGCCTGCGGGTCCGCGTCGGGCTCGGTGGGCGGTTCAACGTGACGAACTCGCTCGCCGCGGCCACCGCCGCCTCCGTGCTCGGCCTGTCCGACGACGACATCGTCGAGGCCCTCGCTCACGTGCCACCCGTACCGGGTCGCTTCGAGGCCGTCGACGCCGGCCAGCCGTTCGCCGTGATCGTGGACTACGCCCACACCCCCGACGGGCTGCGTGAGGCGCTCGGCGCCGCGGCGGCGTCGGCGCCGGGCGGCCGGGTGATCCTCGTGTTCGGCTGCGGTGGCGACCGGGACCGGGACAAGCGCCCGGAGATGGGCGCGGTCGGGGCATCGCTTGCCGACGAGGTCGTGATCACCTCCGACAACCCGCGCTCGGAGGATCCCGACGAGATCATCGCCGCCGTGCTCTCGGGAGTGTCGGCCGAACTGCGGCGCAAGGTCGCCGTGAACCCCGACCGGCGGGCGGCCATCGCGTCGGCCCTCGATGCCGCTCGGCCCGGCGACGTGGTGCTGCTCGCCGGCAAGGGCCACGAGACCACTCAGACCACGGGCAGCCGGGTGGTTCCCTTCGACGACCGGGCCGTCGCCCGAGAGCTGCTCGGAGGTGCCGCGTGATCGCGATCATGATCGCGGCGACGATCGGACTCTTCGTCTCGTTGTTCGGGACCCGCTTCCTGATCTCGTTCTTCCGCGCCCGGGGCATGGGCCAGCCGATCCTCGGCAAGGAGGACCGCGGCCCGGATCACCATCAGCAGAAGTCGGGCACGCCGACCATGGGCGGCCTGGCGATCATCGGGGCGGCGTTCGTCGGATGGCTCGCCGCGCACGCCCGCGAGGGCCTCGCGTTCTCCAACCAGGCGATGATCGTGTGGATCGGCATCGCCGCGATGGCCTTCATGGGCCTGCTCGACGACTGGATCAAGGTGCGCCGCTCCCACAACCGGGGCATCTTCTGGAAGCAGAAGGGATGGCTGACGTTCGCCCTCGCCTGTGGCATCACCGCCTGGCTGGTGGCCGCCACCGACGTCAGCGAGACCATCTCGCTGACCCGCTTCGACTATCCGGGGTGGGAGGTGCCGTGGTGGGTCTGGGTGGCCTGGACCGGGCTGATGACGTGGGCGACGACGAACGCGGTCAACGTCACCGACGGTCTCGACGGTCTCGCCGCGGGCTCCGGGCTGTTCGGGTTCCTCGCGTTCACGGTCATCGGCTACTGGTCGTTCCGCAACCCCGACATCTACGGCGTGCTGCAAGGGGGCACGGTCAACCCGCTCGACCTCGCCGTGCTCGCCTCCGGATTCACGGGTGCTTGCGCAGGCTTCCTGTGGTGGAACGCGGCACCGGCGCGGATCATCATGGGTGACGTGGGCGCGCTCGGCATGGGCGCCGCGCTCGGCTTGCTCGCCGTCACCACCAACACCCACCTGCTGCTACCGCTGATCTGTGGCATCAACGTGATGGAGGCAGGTTCGGTGGCGTTGCAGATGGGTGTGTTCAAGGCCTCCGGGCGCACCCGGCGGCTGTTCCGGATGTCTCCGGTGCACCACCACTTCGAGCTGGTCGGGTGGCCGGAGACGACGGTCATCATCCGCTTCTGGATCATCGGTGGCGTCTGTGTTGCCGGCGCGCTGGGTCTCTTCATCGCGGACTTCACCCGCATGTCGGACATGGCGGGAGGGCTTCCTTGAGCGGGCCGGTCCTGGTGTACGGGCTGGCCGTCGCGGGGCTGGCGGCGGCGCGGGCCTTGCGCGCCCGGGGTTACGACGTGGTGGCTGTCGACGACGCTGTGGACGACGCGTTGCGCGAGCAGGCCGCCACGGTCGGACTCGATCTGATCGGCGGACCGCTCGACGACGTCGAGCTCGACCGTCTGGTGCGGCGCTCGGCGAGCGTCGTGCCGGCACCAGGCGTGCCGGAGGTGCACCGCGTGATCGGCTTCGCCCGCGCCGCCGGGGTGGCGGTGCGTTCCGAGATCGACCTCGCCTACGGCTGGGAGCAGGAGCGCTCCGGCGGCCCGCGGCCGATGCTCGCTGTGACCGGTACCGACGGCAAGACCACCACCACCTTGCTCACCGTGGCGATGCTCGAGGCGGCGGGCGTGGCTGCGGTGGACGCCGGCAACACCGACGTCCCGCTCGTGAGCGCGCTCGACCTCGGCGTAGACGCGTTCGTCGTGGAGTGCACGAGCTTCCGTCTGGCGTGGACGCCGGCCTTCCGGGCCGAGGCCGCTACCTGGCTGAACCTGGCGGAGGACCACCTCGACTGGCACGTGTCGATGGCCTCTTACGAAGCCGCGAAGGCGCGCATCTGGGCGAACGCGCGCAACTCCGACGTGGCGATCGGGTTCGCCGGTGACGCGGTCGTGATGCGCAAGCTGCGCTCGGCGCCGTGCCGGCAGGTGACGTTCGGGGGAGCGGACTCGCCGTACCGCCTCGACAAGGACGTGCTCACCACCCCCCACGGGCCGCTGTGCACGGTCTCCGAGCTGCGCCGTGGCCTCCCCCATGACGTGACGAACGGCCTCGCGGCCGCCGCGCTCGTGCTCGAGGCGGGGCTCGCCGATGTCGCTGCTGCAGGCGCCGCGCTGCGCAACTTCGCCGGGCCGCCCCACCGCATCGAGCTGGTCGCCGAGGCGCACGGTGTGCGCTGGTACGACGACTCGAAGGCCACGACGCCCCATGCGGTGGCGACCGCGATCCGCGCATTCGACTCGGTCGTGCTCGTCGCCGGCGGTCGCAACAAGGGCCTCGACCTGACACCGATGGCTGCTGGCGCCGACCGGGTGCGCGCCGTCGTCGCGATCGGCGAGCACGCCGACGTGGTCGCCGCGGTCTTCGACGGCGTCGCCCCGGTGGTGCGCGCCGCCACGATGGCCGCGGCCGTGCAATCCGCCGGCGAGCTGGCCGTCCCCGGCGACGTGGTGCTGCTGTCGCCGGGGTGCGCGAGCTTCGACTGGTACGGGGGTTACGCCGAGCGCGGCGACGACTTCGCCCGGCTCGCTCGGGAACTGGTGGCCGGCGACGGTGGAGCAGAGGGGGAAGAGGGATGAGCGCGACGACGACAGTGATCGGGGATCGCCGCCGGCAGGCCTACGAACGGGCAGCGGCGCGCCGGCACCACCCCGCGAGGAGGGCGAAGAGGCAGGCCGCCTTCGGCCCGCCGCCCGCGGCGTTCTACTGGATCGCCGGGGTGGTGTTCGCGCTGGTGATGATCGGCCTCGTGATGGTGCTCTCCGCGTCGTCGATCACCTCGTTCCACGTCGGCGCCTCACCGTGGCGCTTCTTCACCAAGCAGCTCTGCTGGGCGGGGCTCGGCCTCGTCGCCCTCGGCGTCGCCTTCCGCACGCCGATCCACTGGTGGCGCCACCTCGCCACGCCCCTGCTCGTCGCCTCCCTCGGGCTGATGGCGCTGCCGTTCGTGCCCGGTGTCGGGGTCGAGGTGAACAGCACCAAGGCGTGGGTGGCCTTCGGCCCGGTCGGCTTCCAGCCGTCGGAGGTGCTGAAGCTCTCCCTGCTCCTTTGGTGCGCCGACCGTCTCGTGCGGCGATCGACCCAGCTCGAAGACCTGCGCGCCGCCTACTGGCCGTGCACGTGGGTGCTCGTGCTCGGCGCCGGCATGGCCGCGCTGCAGGGGGACCTCGGTTCGGCGGTGGTCATCGCCGCGATCGTGATCACGGTGATGTTCATCGGCGGAGTTCCTCTCGCCCCGCTCGCGTTCGGCTCGGCGGGTCTCGCGACGGCCGCCCTCGGGTTCATCGTCAGCTCTCCGCGGCGGCTGTCCCGATGGACGGCGTTCATGGACCTGGAGGGGACGCGTGACTACGAGGGCTACCAGGTGTACCAGGCGATCGTCAGCATCGCGAACGGCGGCCCGACCGGCGTCGGCGTGGGCGCGGGCACTGGCAAATGGGGCTACGTGCCCCTCGCCCACAGCGACTTCATCTTCGCGATCATCGCCGAGGAGCTGGGCATGGTCGGGGTGGTGGCGGTGCTCGGTGGGTTCGCCCTGCTCACGTTCTACGGTGTGCAGGTGGCACTCGCCGCGAAGGACCAGTTCGGGACATTGCTCGCCGGCGGCATCGTCGCCTGGCTGTTCGTGCAGACCGTGATCAACGTCGGCGGGGTCACCGGCAGCCTGCCGGTGACCGGGCTGACGCTGCCGTTCATCTCCTTCGGCGGCACGTCACTGCTCGTCAGCATGGCGGCTGCCGGGCTGCTGCTGAACGTCGCTCGGTACCAGCGCTGAGCCCGCCTTCGGAGATGGCCCGCTGCTTCGCAGTCGTCACCGGCGGAGGTACGGCAGGTCATGTGCTGCCCGCCCTCGCCGTGGCCGAGGCGCTGGTCGCGCGGGGGCGCTCGCCCGACGAGTTGTACTACGTGGGCGCGGTGCGCGGCATCGAGACCCGGCTGCTGCCCACAACCCCCTTCCCGCACACGTTCTACGACGTGGTCGGGGTGCAGCGCCGCCTGGATCGCGCCAACTTGCAGTTCGTCCCGAAGCTGGTCCGGGGGCGGACGGCGGCGATCGAGCTGCTGAAGCGCCTCGCCCCCCGCGTCGTGGTCTCGGTCGGCGGTTACGCCAGCCTCCCCGTGGTGCTGGCGGCGCGCCGGCTCGGCATCCCGATCGTCGTCGTCAGCTACGACCGCCGTCCCGGGCAGGCGAGCAGGCTGGCCGCGAGGTGGGCCACGGCCTGCGCGGTCGCCTTTGCCGATTCACCTCTGCCGCACGCCACGCTGACCGGTGCTCCCGTGCGCCAGGTCGTGCTCGACGTCGACCGGGCGAGGGATCGGTCCCTCGCGAGGGAGGCGCTCGGCCTGCCCGAGGAGCGCTTCGTGGTCGTCGTCGCCGGTGGTTCGCAGGGGTCGGGGGCGTTGAACGCGGCCGTGAGGGAGCTGGTGGAGGCGTCTGCGGGCGATCGCGGGTTGGCCGTGCGCCACGTCGCCGGAGAGCGCAACCTGTCCGAGGTGATGCCCTCTCGGAGTGGAGAAGAAGGCATCCTTTACGACGTGGTCGGCTACGACGAGAAGCTGCCGCTCGCCTATGCGGGCGCGGACCTGTTCGTCGGCCGCGGCGGCGCAGGGACGGTCGCCGAGGTGGCCGTCACGGGTACACCGGCAGTGCTCGTGCCCTGGGCGGCGGCCGCGGACGACCACCAGAGCGCGAACGTCCGCTGGTTGAGCGAGCACGGCGCGGCGGTGTTCGTCGCCGAGGCCGAGCTCGCGAACGGCCAGCTGCAGAGCGAGATCGCGCGCCTGCGAGCGGCGCCCGAAGAGCTCGCCGCGCTCGGCGAGAACGCGCACCGTCTGGGCGAGGTGCACCGCAGCGGCAGGTTGGCCGCCCTCGTCGAAGAGGTCGGGTCCAGGTGACCGACACGACCGCGGCCTCCGCCGCCGCGCCTCCGGTACCGCCGATCGACCTCACCGATCCCGGCCGGTACCACGTGGTCGGGGTAGGGGGACCGGGCATGAGCGCGGTCGCCATCGCGCTCGCCGAGATGGGGCACCAGGTGTCGGGGAGCGACCTGCGTGACCTGCCGGTGCTCGATCGCGTGCGCGCCGCGGGCATCGAGGTGCACGTCGGACACGCCGCGAGCCACGTCGTCGGCGTGGACGCGGTGACGGCATCGACGGCGGTGCCGGAGACGAACCTCGAGCTACAGGCAGCGCGTGAGCGAGGTGTCACCGTGCTGCGCCGTGCCGGGATGCTCGCCGCCATCTGCGCGCAGGCCCGATCGATCGGCGTGGCCGGCACGCACGGCAAGACGACGACGTCGTCGATGCTGATGCTGATGCTCGCCGAAGCCGGTCTGAAGCCCGGTTTCGTGATCGGCGGCGACGTCGCCGACGTCGGGGCCGGCGCGCAGTGGACGGGGTCGGAGTGGTTCGTCGTCGAGGCCGACGAGAGCGACGGCACCCACCTCGAGCTGCCGCTCCACGCCACCGTGCTCACGAACGTAGAAGCCGATCACCTCGACCACTACGGCAGCTTCGACGCCATCGTCGCCGGGTTCGAGCGCTATCTGCGCCAGATCCCCGGACCGAAGGCGCTCTGCTTCGACGACCCCGTCTGCGTGGAGCTGGCCGACCGTCTGGGCAGCGACGCCGGGATCGTCGGCTACGGGACGTCGGCGCGCGCCGACGTGCGAGCTGTCGAGCTGCGCGCTGAGCGAGGGTCGTTCCGCTTCGGCGTCGAACGCCATGGCGAGAGCATCGGCGAGGTGCGCCTGCCGCTGCGCGGCGTGCACAACGTCTTGAACGCTTGCGGCGCCCTTGCCCTGGCGCTCGATCTCGGCGTGCCGGCGCAAGCGGCGATCGCCGCCCTGGAGCGCTTCGGTGGGGTGGCCCGGCGATTCGACCTGCGCGGTGAGCACGGTGGGGCGACCTTCATCGACGACTACGCGCACCTGCCGAGCGAGATCGGTGCCGTCCTCACCGCGGCGCGCGACTCCGGCGACGGCTGGCGCCGCCTCGTCGCCGTCTTCCAGCCGAACCGCTTCAACCGCATGGCGGTGTTGTGGCCCGAGTACGCGGACGCGTTCGAGGCCGCCGACCTCGTGGTGCTCACCGACATCTACTCGTCGGGCACCCAGGTGCTGCCGGGCGTGACCGGCAAGCTCGTCGTGAACGCGGTGCTCGACAAGCATCCCGAGACACACGTCGTCTGGCTGCCCCACCGCGCCGACCTGGTCGAGTACCTCGCCCGAAGCGTGGGTGCCGGCGACGCGTGCATATCGATGGGCTGCGGCGACGTCGCCAGCCTGCCCGACGAGGTCATCGCCCGCCGCCTCGAGCTGGAGGCCCGCGGGTGAGCACGGCCGCCCCCGATCGCGCCGTCCAGGCTGCGCTCGCCGAGCTCGCGGTGCTCGGCGATCGTGTTCGCGAGAACGTGGCGCTCGCTCCGCTGACCACGTACCGCGTCGGGGGGCCGGCACGGATCTTCGTGCGCGTCGTCTCCGCCGACGACCTCGGCGCCCTCGCCCGCGCCGTGCGGGCCAGCGGTCTGCCCGTTCTGGTCGTCGGCCGCGGGTCGAACCTGCTCGTCGCCGACTCGGGCTTTCCGGGCATCGCCGTTCAGCTCGGCGAGCTCGGTGAACCTGGTGAACCTGGTGAGGGCGGGCTCATCGGCGGCATCAGCGTGGACGGGACCGTCGTCGCCGCGGGTGGCGGTGTGCCGTTGCCGGTGCTCGCCCGACGCACCGCGGCCGGCGGGCTGTCCGGCTTCGAGTGGGCGGTCGGCGTGCCCGGCACCCTCGGCGGCGCGGTGCGCATGAACGCCGGCGGCCACGGGTCCGACATCGCGGCCTCGTTGATCGACGCGCACGTGTATGACCTGCGTCTCGGCAGAGGCCGGGCCGTAGCCGCCGCGGAGCTCGGGCTCGGGTTCCGGTCGTCGGCCCTCGCCGCTCACCAACTGGTGCTGTCGGCGCGACTGCAGCTGCGCCGCGGTGACCGCGCCGCGTCCGAGCGGGAGATCGCCGAGATCGTGCGGTGGCGCCGCGAGCACCAACCCGGAGGCCAGAACGCAGGCTCGGTCTTCGTCAATCCGGTACCCGGGCGCGTCGCCGCGGCCCAGCTCATCGACGGACTCGGTCTCCGCGGGATGCGCATCGGCTCGGCAGAGGTGAGCCTGAAGCACGCCAACTTCGTCCAGGCCGACGAGGGGGGCCGGGCCGACGACGTGCTCGCGCTGATCGAGGCGGTCCGCGCGAAGGTGGCCGAGGCGCACGGGATCGCGTTGCGCAGCGAGGTGCGCCTCGTCGGTTTCCCCGGCGCCAAGGACGTCGACGAGGCGGGGGTGGTGCTGTGATCAGGCGCAACCGCCGCGACGCCACCACCGAGCCTGCCGACGCGGACGCGCCCGGCTTCGAGCCCGCCCACGACGTGCCCGACAAGGTGCGCCACGAGCTGCTGCACGCCTTCTCCGACGATCCCGAGGCCGCGGCGGCCGCTCGCGCAGCGGCCGCCGCGGCACCGCCGGAGCGCAAGACGGTGGTGATCGAGTCCGACGACCTGCCCGATGCGGTCTCCCTCGGCGAAGGCGAAGTGTCACCGCCGACCGATCCCAGCCCGCCGCGAATCGTCATCGACGGCGGCGACGACGTCGTGTTCTTCGACGGCTCCGCCGACGGGTCCGGCGACGTCGCCACGCCGGACGGCACGTCGCCCGACCCGCGGCTGCGTGCCCGGCGGATCGCGGTGCGGCGCGCCGAGAGCCGCCGCAAGCTCAAGTGGCTGGCGGCGATCCTTGCCCTCGTGCTGCTCGGCGTCGGAGTGCTCGTCCTGCTCGCGTCGCCGCTGTTCGCGATCGACACCGTCGACGTCGAGGGTGCGGTCTACGCCGACCCGGACATGGTCGACGCGGTCGTCTCCGACCTGAAAGGTGAACCGATCCTCGTCGCCGACCTCGCCGGCGCGGAGCGGCGCCTGGAGGAGATCCCCTGGGTGCGCGACGCCCGGGTGTCGATGCACTTCCCGAACAGGGTGTCGATCCAGATCGCCGAGCGCGTCCCGGTCGCCTACTTCGTCGGTGCCGACGCCCTGCACCGGGTGATCGACGTCGACGGCCGCGTGCTCGACGTGATCGAGGGCCAGCCGGTCGACTACATGCCGATCGACGGAGCGGGGCCGAACGTCGCCGCGGGCGACTACGCCGGCACCACCTGGCGCGCCGCGGCACAGCTCGCGAACGCCCTGCCCCCGCTGCTCACACCGCTCGTGCAACGGCTCGGGGTCACCGCGGCGGGGGAGCTGACGATGGTGCTCAGCGACCCTCCCAGCCAGAGCACGATCGAGGTGCTGTTCGGGTTCCCCGACGACTTCCAGAGCAAGCTCGTCGCCCTCGTAAACGTGCTGCCCGGTCACGAGCCGGGTACGATCTCGACGATCGACGTGTCGAGCGGGGAGCCCGCGATCCGCTGATCGGCCCATATCCCGGTCTGACGACGTTCGACGTGCGAGGATGGGGCGCTACGCCACGCACCGCGGAAGGAATGCCGAACATGGCAGGTGGACCACAGAACTATCTCGCCGTCATCAAGGTGCTCGGCGTCGGTGGTGGCGGGGTGAACGCCGTCAACCGGATGATCGACGCCGGGCTCCGAGGTGTCGAGTTCATCGCCATCAACACCGACGCGCAGGCGCTGCTCATGAGCGACGCCGACGTCAAGCTCGACATCGGTCGTGATCTCACCCGGGGCCTCGGCGCGGGCAGCGATCCCGAGGTCGGCCGGGCAGCCTCTGAGGGGCACCGCGACGAGATCGAAGAGATCATGAAGGGCGCCGACATGGTGTTCATCACCGCGGGCGAAGGTGGCGGTACCGGCACCGGCGGGGCGCCGGTGATCGCCGAGATCGCGAAGAGCATGGGCGCGCTCACCATCGGCGTGGTGACCAGGCCGTTCTCGTTCGAGGGCCGCCGGCGGGCGGTGCAGGCCGACACCGGTGTGCAGCGGCTGAAGGAGAAGGTCGACACGCTGATCGTCATCCCCAACGACCGCCTGCTCTCGGTGGCGAACGAAAAGACGAGCGTGCTCAACGCGTTCAAGATGGCCGACGAGGTGTTGCTGCAGGGTGTGTCGGGGATCACGAACCTGATCACCACCCCCGGCCTGATCAACACCGACTTCGCCGACGTGAAGATGATCCTGTCGAACGCCGGCTCGGCGCTGATGGGCATCGGCCAGGCGAGCGGCGACAACCGGGCGGTGACCGCCGCCCAGGCCGCCATCGCGAGCCCGTTGCTCGAAGCCGCCATCGACGGCGCGCGCGGGATCCTGCTGAACATCACCGGGCCGTCGGGGATGGGGCTGTTCGAGATGAACTCGGCTGCCGAGATCATCCACGGCGTCGCGCACCAGGACGCGAACATCATCTTCGGCACGGTGATCGACGACGAGATGGGCGACGAGGTGAAGGTCACCGTCATCGCCGCCGGGTTCGAGCGCTGGGACGGCTCGCCGGCCTCGGGGCGCGCTGAGCTGCGACCGGTCGAGTCCAAGTCGGCCGGCAACCTGAAGGACATCTTCGGCGACGAGTCCGGCGGTGACCCGCTCACCGACGACGGCGACGACGACTTCGACGTGCCCTCGTTCTTGAAGTGAGCGCCGCGGCGCGATGGCCGGGCTCGACCCGGGACTCGTAGCCGTTCGCCTCGCCGAGGTGCGCGCCCGCATCGCGGCGGCAGGGGGCGTCGACGTGGCCGTGGTGGCGGTGACGAAGACCTTCGGCCCCGACGCGATCGCCGCCGCGATGGACGCCGGGTGCCGAGACATCGGCGAGAACTACGCGCAGGAGCTCGTCTCCAAGCTGTCCGCGCTCGCCACGACCGCACCCCTCTGCCAACCCGAGGTGCACTTCATCGGCCATCTCCAGTCGAACAAGGTGCGCGCCCTCGTGCCCTACGTGCACCTGTGGCAGACGGTCGACCGGCCCTCCCTCGTCGACGAGCTCGCGAAGCGCGTTCCCGGGGCACGCGTGCTGCTCCAGGTGAACACCACCGGGGAGGCGGCGAAGAGCGGCTGTCACCCTGATGCGCTGGCCGCGCTGCTCGATCGGGCGCGGGCGTCGGGACTCGCCGTGGAGGGCCTGATGACGATCGGGCCGCTGGAGGGCGGCGAGCGCGCCACGCGGTCGGCCTTCAGGCGTCTGCGGGCCCTCGCCGACGGAGCCGGGTTGACGACGGTGTCGATGGGCATGACCCACGACTTGGAGATCGCCGTCGAGGAGGGAGCCACCATGGTCCGCGTCGGCACGGCGCTCTTCGGCCCGCGTCCACCTATCGCCTGACCAGGTCGACTAGCCTGACCAGGCGATGTCGATCTTCAAGCGTGCCATGGACTACCTCGGCCTCGGCGCCGACGAGGCGTACGACGACTACGACGCGCCCGAGGAGACCGATCGCCCGATGCGAGGACAGCGGCGCGACGAGGGGCCGCGGCGCACGGTCGACCCGCACGCCGACTACTACGAAGACCTCGGTGCGCGCCCGCCGCGCCAGACGCTGCCGTCGCGTGACATCGAGCCGGTGCCCGTGCGGCGCTCGCCAGGCAACGACGACTCCAGCGTGCAGCCTCGGCCCTCCAATCCGCGGCAGGGCTCCAACGTGCGGGCGATCCCGCCCGCGGTCTCGGCCACCGAGCCCCACACCGTGCGCCCGCGCCGCTTCGACCAGGCCCAAGAGGTGGCCGATCGCTTCAAGGACGGCATGGCGGTGATCATGAACCTCGAGTCGACCGAGCGCGACGTGTCGCGCCGCCTGATCGACTTCGCGAGCGGTCTCTGCTACGCCTTGAACGGTTCGATGGAGAAGGTCGCCACCGGCGTCTACCTGCTGAAGCCACCGTCGCGCGCCAGCTACGACAACGGTGGCGAGCGCGGCGACTACGGCGTCTAGCAGCGCTCCGCTCCCGGTGACATCGCCCAGATGATCGAGGTCCTCTGCTTCGCGGTGCTGCTCTACACCATCGCGATCGTGGTGCGGATGGTGCTGTCCTGGTTCCCGCCCTCCGACGGGGTCGTCGAGCAGGTCGGGCTGTTTCTGAGGCGGATCACCGAACCGGTCCTCGCCCCCGCGCGCAGGCTGATCCCGCCGCTCGGAGCGATCGACATCTCGCCGCTCGTCGTGCTCTTGGTGCTGCAGGTCGTGGTGCGCGGGCTGATCCTCGGATGCGGCTCGGGCTGACCACACGGCGTTCACTGCGGGAGCGACGGACCGTTTAGCATTCGGCTTCATGGAGCTCAGTCCTCAGGCCGTCGCTGCGGCCACCTTCCGGACCGCGAAGCGGGGCTACGACCCCGAAGAGGTACGGGCCTTCCTCGCCGAGGTGTCGAAGACGCTCGAGTCGTCTCAGCAGCATGCGACCTCGATGGAGGCACGCGCGAGGGCGGCGGTTTCGCGGCTGCAGGAGATCGCCCAGGCACCGAAGGAGCCAGAGGGCGCGACTGTGCCGAGCGGCGACGCCGAGACGATCAGCCGCACGCTCCTCCTGGCGCAGCGGACCGCCGACGCGACGGTCGCCGACGCCAAGTCCGAGGCCGATGGGATCGTCTCGGGGGCCCGGGTAGAGGCTGCGGCGGTGCTCGGCGAAGCGCGCCGTACGGCATCGGCAGAGATCGACGATGCACGCAACGAAGCGCGCCGCACGATGGAGTCCGAGCGGCTGAAGGCCGAGAACGAGGTCCAGTCGCTCGTCGCCCGGCGTGAGTTCTTGCTCTCCGACGTCGAGCACCTCGAGGACTTCGCCGCGTCGCAGCGCCGGCGCCTCGAGGACACCGCAGCCCTCTTGCGGGAGGTCGCCGAACGGGTGCCCGATGGCCTCGGCGAGCTGCGCCGGCCGCTCCTGTCGGCGGCCGCCGAGCCGCACAGCCCCGATCCGGCTCTCGCGATCTCGCCGGAGCCGTCGCCGATGCCCGAAACGGGAACGCTCGGCGAGCCCGCGTTGCCCGACGTGGCCGACGTGGCCGAAGCACCGCTCGATTCGGTTGCCGAGCCCGCTACCGAAGAGCTCGACCAGACCGAGGTCTTGGAGCGCCCGCAGAACGCGCCGCCGAGCATCTGGTCGCCGAATGCCTCCACCGGCACGCCGGAGGTGTTCGCCGACTCCAGCCCGACACCGCCCGAGTCCGCGCTCTTGGATTTCGGCAGCGTCGCGAAGACCAGCTCCGACGAGATCGGCGGCGAGGACGGGTTGCGCTTCCGCGACGACATTTGACCGGCGTTTGGCGAGAGGCCTTCCGGTAGCCTCGGCTGGCCCGAGGAGCCTTACCCCCATGTCCAACCGCCGGTACCCGACCGTCGACGCCCAGCCGTCGTTCCCCCAGCTAGAAGCAGACGTCTTGGCGTTCTGGGAGGCCGATCGAACGTTCGCAGCATCGGTAGCTGCACGTCCGGCGGGCATCGACGGCGCCAACGAGTACGTCTTCTACGACGGCCCGCCGTTCGCCAACGGCCTACCGCACTACGGCCACCTGCTCACCGGGTTCGTGAAGGACGCCGTCCCGCGCTACCAGACGATGCGCGGCCACCGGGTGGAGCGCCGCTTCGGCTGGGACTGCCACGGCCTGCCCGCCGAGGTGCAGACCGAGAAGGAGCTCGGCATCTCCGGGCACCGTGAGATCGCGGCCTTCGGCATCGACCGGTTCAACGACGCGTGCCGCACGAGCGTGCTGCGCTACACCGCCGAGTGGCAGCGCTACGTCACCCGCCAGGCGCGCTGGGTGGACTTCGACGACGACTACAAGACGCTCGACCTGTCCTACATGGAGAGCGTGATGTGGGCGTTCAAGACGTTGTGGGACAAGGGCCTCGTGTACGAGGGGTTCCGCGTCCTCGCCTACTGCTGGCGGTGTGAGACGCCGCTGTCCAACACCGAGACGCGCATGGACGACACGTACCGCGACCGGCAGGACCCCGCGCTCACCGTCTGGTTCCAGCTCGACACCGGCGAGCGGATCCTCGCCTGGACGACCACTCCCTGGACGCTGCCGTCGAACCTGGCGCTCGCGGTGGCCCCGGGAGTCGACTACGCGGTGATGGAGGAACCCGGCGCTGACGGCGTGCCGCAGCGCTACGTGCTCGCCGAGGCGAGCCTTCCCTCCTACGAGCGCGAGCTCGCCGCGGCGACGCGCGTCGGCACGATCCGCGGCGCGGACCTCGTCGGACGCACTTACCGGCCGATGTTCCCGTTCTTCGCCGAGACGCCGGGTGCGTTCCGCGTGCTCGGCGCCGACTTCGTCACCACCGACGACGGCAGCGGAGTCGTCCACCTGGCGCCGGGCTTCGGCGAGGACGACCAGCTCGTCTGCAATGCGGCAGGCATCCCCACCATCTGCCCGATGGACGAGCACGGCCGGTTCACCGCCGAGGTCGACACCTGGGCCGGCGAGCACGTCTTCGATGCCAATCCCGCTGTCATCCGTCACCTGAAGGACCGCGGTGTGGTGGTGCGCCACGACACGTACGAGCACCCGTACCCGCACTGCTGGCGGTGTGCGCAACCGCTCGTCTACCGGGCCGTCTCGTCGTGGTTCGTCCAGGTCACCGCGTTCCGTGACCGCATGGTCGAGCTCAACCAGCAGATCCGCTGGGTACCCGAACACGTGAAGGACGGCAGCTTCGGCAAGTGGCTCGCCAACGCCCGTGACTGGTCGATCAGCCGCAACCGCTTCTGGGGCTCGCCGATCCCGGTGTGGAGGAGCGACGACCCCGCCCACCCGCGCCTCGACGTGTACGGCAGCATCGCCGAACTGGAGGCCGACTTCGGTACGGCCGTCGTCGACCTCCACCGCCCCGCGGTCGACCTGCTCGTACGCCCGAACCCCGACGACCCGACCGGGCGCTCCACGATGCGGCGCGTGCCCGAGGTGCTCGACTGCTGGTTCGAGTCGGGCTCGATGCCGTTCGCCCAGGTGCACTTCCCGTTCGAGAACGCCGAGTGGTTCGAGCATCACCACCCCGGCGACTTCATCGTCGAGTACCTCGCCCAGACGAGGGGCTGGTTCTACACGTTGCACGTGCTCGCGACGGCCCTCTTCGACCGCCCCGCGTTCTCCACCTGTGTCAGCCACGGCATCGTGCTCGGCGACGACGGGCTGAAGATGTCGAAGAGCCTGCGCAACTACCCCGACCCGATGTTCGTGTTCGACACCTACGGCTCCGACGCGATGCGCTGGCACCTGCTCAGCTCGACGATCCTTCGCGGAGCCGACTTCTCGGTCACCGAGCAGGGCATCCGCGACACCGTGCGCCACGTGCTGCTGCCGCTGTGGAACGCCTGGTACTTCTTGACCCTCTACGCGAACTCGGCCAACACAGGTGGCGAGGTGCGCACCGACTCGTCCAACGAGCTCGACCGCTACGTGCTCGCGAAGGCCCACGAGCTGGTGGCGCAGGTGACGGCCGAGATGGACGACTACGACCTGTTCGGCGCCTGCGCTCACGTACGGGCGTTCCTCGACGTGTTGACCAACTGGTACATCCGCCGCAGCCGGGAGCGCTTCTGGGCCGGTGAGCAAGACGCGATCGACACGCTGCACACGGTGCTCACCATGGTGTGCCGGCTGAGCGCGCCGCTGCTACCGCTCACCGCCGAGGTGGTCTACCGCGGTCTCACCGGTGAGCGCTCGGTACACCTCACCGACTGGCCGGCACTCGACGAGCTGCCCGCCGACGACGAGCTGGTCACGGCGATGGACCGGGTGCGCGACGTGTGCTCGGCCACCCTCAGCGTGCGCAAGGCGAACAACCGCCGCGTCCGGCTGCCGCTGGCCGAGCTGACAGTTGCTGCGCCGGGGGTCGACACGTTGGCCCGCTTCCGCGAGATCATCGCCGACGAGGTGAACGTGAAGCAGGTGAACTTCACCGACGACGTGGCGAGCGTCGCCGAGGAGGTGCTGCAGGTGGTGCCGGCGGCCATCGGACCGCGCCTCGGTGCGCAGACGCAGCAGGTGATCGCCGCGGTCCGCTCCGGCGACTGGCACCGCGACGGCGACTCGATCGTGGCCGGCGGAATCCGGCTGGAGCCGGGGGAGTTCTCGTTGCGCCTGCAGGCCACCTCCGACGCCGCCGCGGCGAGCCTTGCCGACGGCGTCGTGGTGCTCGACACCACCGTCACCCCCGAGCTCGAGGCCGAAGGCACCGCGCGTGACCTCATCCGCCTCGTCCAGCAGGCCCGCCGCGAGGCGGGGCTCGACGTCAGCGACCGGATCGTGCTCCAGCTCGGCCTGCCCGACGAGCTGCGGGAGCGCCTCGTCGGCCAAGGCGGGCTGGTCGAGATGGTCGCCCGGGAGACCCTGGCCACCGACGTTCGGTTCGCGCCGGGCGAACCGACTGCCGAGCTGGACGGGCAGTCCGTCCACATCGGCGTCGCCACCGCGTAGGCAGCCGGGTCCGGTATCGCGTCGTGGACGTCCGCCCCGTCGACGGCGGCGTCGAGCTCGCGGTGTACGTCCAGCCGGGTGCACGCCGCGCCGGGGTGGCCATCCACGGCGACGCGTTGAAGGTGTCCGTGACCGCACGCGCCGTCGAGGGTCGCGCCAACGCGGCAGTCGTCGCCGCGGTCGCGGAGCTGTTCGGCGTGCGGGCCTCCGCGGTGCAGCTCACGCGCGGGCCGCGCAGTCGCGCGAAGGTGCTGCGCGTCGCGGGGATCGACCTCGACGAGGTGTCGGCCGTGCTCCAGCAGGTGAACGACCGCTGCTGATCGGCGGGTCGCGCGACAGGCTCACCTCGCGCTGTCCCCCGAAGAGCGTCCTTGCCCGGTACGATCCGGCGTTCCATCCGGGAGAGACGTGAAAGAGCGGAGGTCCCGAGCCGATGGCGAGCTCGACCAAGCCCAGCAAGCAGGCAACTTCCAAGGCGAAGCCGGCGAAGACGCCGACGAACAAGGCTGCACCGGCGCGCAAGGCCGCCCCCGTGAAGAAGGCTGCACCGGCGAAGAAGGCTGCACCGGCGAAGAAGGCCGCCCCGGCGAAGAAGGCCGCCCCCGCGAAGAAGGCCGCTCCGGCGAAGAAGGCCGCTCCGGCGAAGAAGGCCGCCCCCGCGAAGAAGGCCGCCCCCGTGAAGCAGGCTGCTCCGGCGAAGAAGGCTGCACCGGCGAAGAAGGTCGCTCCGGCCAAGAAGGTTGCGCCGGCGAAGAAGGCTGCTCCGGCGACCAAAGCTGCTCCGGCGCGCAAGGCTGCTCCGGCGCCGGCCAGCAAAGCGCCCGCACCGGCGAAGCCGGCGCCTGCCGCGGCGAAGCAGGCTGCGCCGGTCGCTCCGGCTGCCAAGCGGGCGCCGTCCAAGGACGGCATCGTCACGACGAAGGACTTCGACCTCACGTTCCTGCGGGCGCAGCGCCAGGCCCTCCAGACCGAGCGCGCTCGACTCGTCGGGCAGGCGGAGAACCTGGAGAGCGAGGCCGCGGCCCTCATCGAGGAGGCCGAGATGGGCGACGTGCAGTTCGACGACGAGTCCGGCGAGGGTGACACGATGGTCGTCGAACGCGAGCGCGACCTGACGCTCAGCGCCCAGGCACGCCAGATCGTCGAAGAGATCGATGCCGCGCTCGCCAGGTTCGCCGAGGGTACGTACGGCTATTCGGTCGTCTCCGGGCGCCCGATCTCCCGTGAGCGCTTGGACGCGATCCCCTGGGCGACCGAGCTCGTCGACGAGAAGGTCGGCTGGATCGGACGGCGATGAACGAGGCGGGTGTCGAGGTGGAGCGCAGTACGCCGCCGAGACACCTGCTCGGCCTCTCCGCTGCGGTCGCCGCGGTGGTGTTGACCCTCGACCAGCTGACCAAGCACTGGGCGGTCAACGCCCTCGCCGACGACCACGTCGTCCACGTCTTCTGGACGCTGCAGTTCAACCTCGCGTTCAACAGCGGGATGGCGTTCAGCCAGGCCGAGGGGATCGGCCCGATCATCGGCGTGCTCGCCCTCGTCATCGTGGTGGTGCTGCTCGTGTCCTTGCGCAAGCACGACAGCCGTCTCTCGGCCGTCGCGGTCGGGATGATCATCGGCGGCGCGCTGGGCAACATCGCCGACCGTCTGCTGCGCGGCGACGGCTGGCTGCGGGGGAGCGTCGTCGACTTCATCGACGTCCAGTGGTGGCCGATCTTCAACGTCGCCGACATCGGTGTGACCCTCGGCGGGGTGATGCTCTTGATCGGCGCCCTGCGAGCCCCCGCCCGTTGACGGCGATGCCCGATCGCGCGATCACCGAGGAGGTCCCGGCGGCGCTCGACGGCGTGCGCGTAGACCGCCTCGTCGCGCTCGTGGCCTCTGTCGCCCGGGCCGACGCGGCCGCGGTGGTCGCCGCGGGTGGTGTCCGCCTCGACGGCGCAGTGGTGGTGTCGGGCAAGCAGCGCGTCCGCGCAGGGCAGGTGGTCGAGGTCGACGCGGCCCAACTGCCGAAGCGCTCGCTACCCGCGGCCGACCCCGACGTCTCGTTCCGCGTCGTCTACGCGGACGACGACGTGATCGTGGTCGACAAACCGGCCGGCCTCGTCGTGCACCCGGGGGCGGGGAACCCCGAGGGGACGCTCGTCAACGGGCTGCTAGCGCAGTTCCCGGAGTTGGCCACCGTCGGCGACGTCGCCCGTCCCGGGATCGTCCACCGGCTCGACGCCGGGACCTCCGGGCTGCTCGTCGTCGCTCGCACCGCGGCCGCCTACCACGCGCTCGTCGCCGCGATGTCCGCCCGCAGGGTGCAGCGCAGCTACGACGTCTTGGTGTGGGGCCGGCCCGAGGCGGCGACGGGCATCATCGAGGCTCCGATCGGTCGCGACCAGCGTGACCCGATGCGGATGGCCGTCGTCGTCGGTGGTCGCCCGGCGCGGACGCGCTACCAGGTGGTCCGCCACTTCGCCGATCCCGGGGTGACGCTGTTGCGCTGCGAGCTGGAGACCGGGCGCACGCACCAGATCCGGGTCCACCTCACGGCCACGGGGCATCCGGTGGTCGGCGATGCGACGTACGGGGGCAACCGTCGCGGGGTCACCTCCGATCGCCCCTTCCTCCACGCCGCTCATCTCGCGTTCGACCACCCCCGCACAGGCGAGGAGCTGCACTTCGATGCCGCCCTGCCTGCCGACCTGGCCGAGATCCTCTCCGGTCTGGCCGATCGCGGGGGCGCCGACGGCACCGGCGAGGCGTGATGGTCTGCGTCGGCCGGCCGCTAAAGGCCGTCGCGCTCACCTGGCCACGGCGCCTCGCCGCGGGCGGCCTCGGCGATGCCGGCCAGCGTGAACCCCTCCAGGTGGCGGCGCATGTGGTCGCCGGCCTGCTTCCAGATCGCGAGCAGCACGCACTGGCCTTCGTGGTCGCAGGACCCGTCGGCGTGCGGCTCGCCGAAGTCGCCGAGCGCGATCGGGCCGTCCACCGCGGAGATGATCTCCGACAGGCGGATCTCCTCGGCGCGGCGGGCGAGGACGTAGCCGCCGCCGACGCCGCGCTTGGACCGCACGAGCCCGGCGCCCTTCAGCGCGAGCAGGATCTGCTCGAGGTAGGGCTGGGGCAGGCCCGTTCGCTCGGCGATGTCGCGCACCGACGTCGGGCCCCCCTCGTCGGAGTGGAGTGCGAGCGACAACAGGGCACGACAGGCATAGTCACCCCTCGTCGACACGCGCACGGGGGCCATCGTAGGAGGTGTCGGCGCCTTACTCGCGGCCGGCGGCGGCCGCGGCTGGCGACCGGGAGCCCGTGGGTGATGGACTGGCGGACGCCGTGAACGAACCAGTGCTTCCCGACTATGCAGGCGCCAACGTGCGCGCGATCGTGCCCGCCCTGCTCGGCCCCACCCGGGAGCTGCCCCGATGGATGCCCGAGGCGCTGGCCGACGCGCGCCAGGTGGTGCTGCTCGTCCTCGACGGCCTCGGGTGGCACCAGCTCCAAGAGCACCGTGACATCGCCCCGACGCTCGCCGCGATGTCCGGGCGCGCGATCACCACGGTGTGCCCGACGACGACCGCGACCGCGCTGACCTCGATCACCACCGGGCTCACCCCCGGCGAGCACGGGGTGATCGGCTACCGGATCGAGCTCGCCGGCGACATCGTCAACACGCTGCGCTGGAGCTCGGAGCGAGGCGACATGCGGCGCAAGCATCCGCCGTCGGAGGTGCAGCCGTTCACCCCGTTCCTCGGCCACCGCGTGCCTGTGGTCAGCCGGACGGAGCTGGAGAGCTCGGGGTTCAGCGAGGCCCACCTGCGCGGCTGCAAGCCGGTCGGCTGGCGCTCGACGTCGAGCATCGCGGTCGAGATCCACCAACAGCTCGTCGCCGGCGAGCCGTTCGTCTACGCGTACTACGACGGCGTCGACAAGATCGCCCACGAGCGCGGCTTCGGTGCCTACTACGAGGCCGAGCTGCGCACCGCCGACCGTCTCGTCGGCGACGTGATCACGGCGCTCCCCACCGGAAGCGCGCTCGTTGTGGTGGCCGATCACGGCCAGGTGCAGGTGGGGGGCCAGACGATGCCTCCCGCGGCCGAGGTGCTCGCCCTGACCGATCACCAGTCGGGAGAGGGCCGCTTCCGCTGGCTCCACGCGAAACCGGGTGCGGCCGGTGAGCTCCTCGCCGCGGCGAGCGCGGCGCACGGGTCGGTGGCCTGGGTCGTCAACCGGGAACAGGTGCTGGAGGAGGGATGGCTCGGCCAGGTCGTATCCCCGCCGGTGGCGAGGCGCCTCGGCGACGTGGCCCTCGTCGCCCATGCCCCGATCAGCTTCCACGACCCACTCGACACCGGGCCGTTCCAGCTCGTCTGCCGTCACGGGTCGTTGACCCCTGCCGAGATCGACGTTCCGTTCCTCGTCGCCACGGCGGGCTGATGTCCGATTCAGTTGTCTGGTAAGGATGAGAGATCATGGAGATTGACGACACGAGCGACGGCCTGCGGATCGAGCGGGGAGAGGTGATCCCGCCCGGTCCGGCCGGCCCGGCCGGCGAGGACGGGACCGAACCCGCGGGGGAGAGCGCGCGCGGAGAGACCGTGAGCGAGCCCGCGAAGGTGATGCGCATCGGCTCGATGGTGCGCCAGTTGCTCGACGAGGTGCGCGGCTCAGCCGGTCTCGACGTGCCGAGCCGCGAGCGCCTCGCCGAGATCTACGAGCGTTCGATCGTCGAGCTGGCCTCGGCGCTGTCGGAGGACCTCCAAGAGGAGCTGCGCTCGTTGGCGCTTCCGTTCCGCGACGGCGAGGTCCCTTCCGAAGGCGAGCTGCGCGTCGCCCAGGCCCAGCTCGTCGGCTGGCTGGAGGGCCTCTTCCACGGGATCCAGGCCACCCTCTTCGCCCAACAGCTCGCCGCTCGCCAGCAGTTCGACCAGCTCCGCCAGCTGCCTCCCGGTGCCGTGCCCGGGAGAGGACCCGAGACCGGTGAGCGCCCCGGCACGTACCTCTGACGCCCGGGCGTCCTGCTACTGTCCCCTAATCACACCGGTGTCGTTTGGTCGCCGGTCGGCATCGAAATCGCATCTGCGCCAGCTCCTTCCCTGACAGGAGGCCCCGCCCGATGGGCGACTCGTTCACCCACCTCCACGTCCACACCGAGTTCTCGATGCTGGACGGGGCGGCGCGGCTGGACCAGCTCGTCGCGACGGCGCTCGCCGACGGCCAGCCGGCGATCGGTATGACCGACCACGGCAACATGTACGGCGTCCTCGACTTCTACAAGGAGTGCAACCGGCACGGGATCAAGCCGGTGATCGGGACCGAGGCCTACATGGCCTACGAGTCGCGCACGGAGCGCCCGGCCAGGCGAGGCCGGATCGACGACTCGGGCGGCGACACCGAGGGCGGCAAGAAGCTCTACTACCACCTCACGCTGCTCGCGGAGTCCGACCAGGGGTACCGCAACCTGCTCCAGCTCGCCAGCCTCGCGTTCTTGGAGGGCTACTACTACAAGCCGCGCATGGACTGGGAGCTGCTCGAGCGGTACCACGAGGGCCTGATCGCGACCACCGGCTGCCTCGGGGGCCACGTGCTGCAGGCGCTCCTCCAGGGCGACGAGCGCGGCGCGCTGGCGAAGGCCGGGCGGCTGCAGGAGATCTTCGGCAAGGACAACCTGTTCGTCGAGCTGCAGGACCACGGTCTGGCCGCTCAGCGCGAGACGAACCCGAAGCTGGTCGAGATCGCGAAGCGCATCGGTGCCCCGCTGCTCGCGACGAACGACTCGCACTACGTGAACCGCGAAGACCACGAGGCCCACGACGCGCTCCTCTGCGTGCAGACCGGGGCGATGCTGTCCGATCCGAAGCGGTTCAAGTTCGAAGGGCACGAGCACTACCTGAAGTCGGCCACCGAGATGCGCCACCTGTTCCGCGAGCTGCCCGAGGCCTGTGACAACACGTTGTGGATCGCGGAGCGCGCCGACGTCACCATCGACTTCCACCGGGCCGTGCTGCCCACCTTCCCGTTGCCCGACGAGTTCGCCTCCGACGGCGACTACCTGCGCCACATCACGTTCGAGGGCGCCAAGCAGCGCTGGGGCGACCAGCTCTCGCCGGCGGTGCTGGAGCGCATCTCCTTTGAGCTACGGGTCATCGCCGACATGGGCTTCAGCTCTTACTTCTTGATCGTCTGGGATCTCATCCGCCACGCCCGCGAGCAGGGCATCCGGGTCGGGCCGGGACGCGGCTCGGCCGCCGGCTGCGCGGTCGCGTACTGCCTGCGAATCACCGATCTCGACCCGATCAAGTACGACCTGCTGTTCGAGCGCTTCTTGAACCCGAGCCGCTCCTCGATGCCCGACATCGACATGGACTTCGACTCGCGCTACCGCGACGAGATGATCCGCTACGCGGCCGAGCGCTACGGGCGCGACCACGTCGCCCAGATCATCACCTTCGGCACGATCAAGGCGCGCAACGCGGTGCGCGACGCCGCGCGTGTGCTCGGTTACCCGTACGGCACGGGAGACCGGATCGCGAAGGCGATGCCACCTCTCGTGATGGGGCGCGACACCTCGCTCGGCCACTGCTTCGAGGAGCACCCGAGGTACGCCGACGGGTACAAGGCTGCCGCGGAGCTACGCGCGATGTACGCCACCGACGACGACGTGAAGCGCGTCGTCGACGTGGCGCGGGGCCTGGAGGGGTTGAAGCGTTCCGACGGCATCCACGCCGCGGCGGTGGTGATCACGAAGGAGCCGCTCACCACCTACATGCCCATCCAGCGCAAGCCCGAGGCCGGACAGGACCCCGACTCGGCGCCGGTCGTCACCCAGTTCGAAATGCACGGCGTCGAGGCACTCGGGCTGCTGAAGATGGACTTCCTCGGGCTGCGCAACCTCGACGTCATCTCCGACACGGTGGCGATGATCCGCGCCACGCACGACGCCGAGTTCGACATCGACGCGGTCACCCTCGACGACCCGGCCACGTTCGACCTGCTCTCGCGCGGCGACACGATCGGGGTGTTCCAGCTCGAGTCGCCACCGATGAGGGCCCTCCTGCGCTCGCTCGCGCCGAACTGCTTCGAAGACGTGTCGGCCGTCATCGCGCTGTACCGGCCGGGGCCGATGGGCGTCAACATGCACTACGACTTCGCCGACCGCAAGAACGGCCGGCAGGAGGTGTCCTACTTCCACGAGGACGCCCGCGAGGTGCTCGGCGACACGTTCGGGCTGATGATCTACCAAGAGAGCATGATGCGGGTGGCCCAGAAGTTCGCCGGCTACACGCTCGCCCAGGCCGACAACTTGCGCAAGGCGTGCGGCAAGAAGGTGCGTGAGCTGATGGCCGCCGAGCGCGAGAGCTTCGAGACCGGCTGCGAGCAGACCGGTTACAGCCGCGATCTCGGCCGCCAGCTCTTCGACGTGATCGAGAAGTTCGCCGACTACGCGTTCAACAAGAGCCACGCGTTCGGCTACGGCCTGATCACCTATCAGACCGCTTACCTGAAGGCTCACTACCCGGTCGAGTACCTGGCCTGCCTGCTGACGAGCGTGAAGGGCAACCTCGACAAGGCTGCGGTGTACCTGGCCGACGCTCGCTCGATGGGCATCCAAGTGCGCAACCCCGACGTGAACCGATCCCACGTCGACTTCGCACCGGTGCAGGACGAGCGCGCGGTCACGTTCGGGCTGTCGGCGGTGCGCAACGTCGGCGAGGGCCTCGTCGAGCAACTCGTGCGTGAGCGTGCGGCGAACGGCCCGTACACGAGCTTCTACGACTTCGCCGAACGGGTGCCCGAGCAGGTGCTCAACAAGCGCACCGTCGAATCGCTGGTCAAGGCAGGCGCGTTCGACCAGCTCGGCTGCCCGCGGCGCGGCCTGCTGATCGCGTTCGAGCAGATCATCGACAGCACGCTCGCCCGCCGTCGCGAGCGCGACCAGGGCGTGATGAGCCTCTTCGGCGACCTCGGTGCGAGCGACGACACGGCCTTCAGCGAGAAGGTCGAGATCCCCGACGTCGAGTTCGACAAGACCGAGCGGCTGCGTTTCGAGAAGGAGATGCTCGGGCTCTACGTCAGCGATCATCCCTTGCTCGGCGTCGAAGGTGCTCTGCGCCGCAAGGTGGACTGCTCGATCGCCGAGGCGCTGGAGCGCGACGACGGCAGCCAGCTCGTGCTCGGAGGGGTGATCACCAACCTCGCCCGCAAGTTCACGAAGAAGGGCGACCAGATGGCGGTGTGCGTGCTCGAAGACCTGCAGTCCACCATCGAGGTCACCGTGTTTCCGAGGCTGCTCGTCGACCAGGGCCACAAGCTGGCCGACGACGTCATCGTCACCCTGCGCGGGCGCCTCGACCGGCGCGACGAACGGGTGGGCTTCATGTGCCAGGACATCCAGGTGCTCGATGGCCTGCGCGCGGCGATGCCGCTGAACCTGCGGCTGACCACCGCGTCGCTCGACGCCGGGGCGATCGACCGCCTGAAGCGGATCCTGTCCGACCATCCCGGGGATTCGTCGGTGTACCTGCACCTCGGGACCGGCAAGGTGCTGCGTCTGTCCGACTCCTACTCGGTCGACTTGGACCGCGCCGTGGCCGAGTTGCGGATGGCCTTCGGCCACGACGCCCTCATGCTCTGAGGCGACGAGGGGCGGTGTTTCCCGCTTTCCGCCAAGCGATGGCAGAATAGACGCTCCCGAGACGTCCGCCCGCGGGGGCGGGGCCCTATCCGGAGAAGCGAACATCCATGTCGATCCAGATCGAGACCAGGGATTCAACGGCGCTCACCGATGCCGATCTCGATGAAATGGCGTCGATGGGCGGCGCCTTCGACATCGGGCTGATGTCGAAGGCGAAAGAGGACTGGGTGCTCTGCACCACGGCGCGAGACGGCGAGCGCCTGCACGGTTTCACGTTCTCCACGCTCGAGCGCATCGGCGGCACCCCGTGCGTGCTGCTCGGCCTGATGAGCGTCAAGCGGACGTCCAAGCGCGACCAGGTCTTGAAGGGCCTGATGGGCGAGGCCTACCACCGGGCGTTGATGGCGTTCCCCGACGAGGACGTCGTCATCGGGTCACGGTTCGCGCGTGCCGACGGGCTGGAGGCGTTCAAGCTGCTCGACGACATCATCCCCCGCCCCGGCCACCGCGCGGTGGGCGAGGAGCGGGCCTGGGGCCGCCGGCTCGCGAAGCGCTTCGGCGTCGAGGCGAGCTACGACGAGAAGACGTTCGTCGTCGCGAAGAACGGTCAGGGCTTCCTCGACCACGAGTCGCTGCGCCCGGAGAAGATCGACGCTGCCGTCGCCACCCAGTTCGATCCCGTGCGCTCGGGTGCCGGTGGGGCGATCGTCATCTACGGCTGGTCGATGGCGGAGGACCTGGAGAAGCTCGGTTCGCGGTGAGCCCGCGCGGCTCGTCGATCGACTCGCTCATCCGCCGCCGGAGGATGACGCGCCGGTTCGCGCACGACGCGCTGGACGACGGCGTCCTCGCCGAGATGCTCGAGCTCGCGCGGCGTGCGCCTTCGGCCGGGTTCAGCCAGGGGCTCACCCTGCTCGTGCTGAAGGGGCCTTCCCGGACGAGGTTCTTCGAGATCACCGGCGCCGCCGAGTGGTTCGCGAAGACGAGCCCGGGGGTGCTCGCCGCCCCGGTCGTGGTGCTCGTGCTCGCCGACCCGAACGCCTACACCGCCCGCTACGCGGAGGGGGACAAGGCGGGGCACGGCCTGGAGGACGCCGCCATGTGGCCGGTGCCGTTCTGGTTGACCGATGCCGCGATGGCGGCACAGAACCTGCTGCTCCTCGCGGAGGACCGCGGGCTCGGTGCGCTGCTGTTCGGGATCTTCCAGAACGCGCGTGAGGCGCTGGCCGAGCTCGGCGTCCCGGAGGGGATCGTCGGCGTCGCCGCCGTCGCGATCGGTCACCGGGCCCCCGACGACGCCCCGTCCGGATCGGCGCTGACGCGTCCGCGGCGCTCGCCCGGCGACGTCGTGCGCTACGACCACTGGTAGGGCCGGTTCTTCGCTCGGCCGCGAGCGCGGTTACCTTGGGAGCGCCCGTCGATCACCAACCCTGGGGGGAGCCGCATGGCCGATCGCATCCCGCTCGTCGACTACCTGGTGCTCGGCGACCAGCCACATCTGGTCGCCAACGAGTGCACGGCCTGCGGCGCTCGCTTCTTCGACCGCCGTAACGCCTGTGCTGGCTGCTTTGGCACCGAGTTCGTGAAGGTCGACATCCCGACCGAGGGCGAGGTGAAGGCGTTCACGATCGTCACCTTCGCCGCACCCGGCGTGCCGGTGCCCTTCGTCGCCGGCGTCGTCGACTGCGGCGGCACGAGCGTGCGCGGCAACATCATCAACACCGAGGCCGATCCCGAGCACGTCTCGCTCGGGATGAAGGTGCGCTTGGCCACCTACGTGCTCGGCACAGACGACAACGGCACCGAGGCCATCGGCTTCGGCTTCGAACCTTTGAGCTGAACGGAGTTCCGATCACCATGGCGAACACGGCGTCCGACGACATCTGGATCCTCGGGATCACGATGACCAAGTTCGGCAAGTACCCAGACCGAGACACCGTCGATCTCGCGGCCGAGGCCGTGATGAACGCGCTCGCCGACGGTGGGGTGACGATGAAGGAGATGGGCGTGATGGCCGCCGGGTGCCTGATGGGCGGCGGCGGGATTGCGCAGCAGATCCAGAAGCAGGTGGGCCAGACGGGCATCCCCGCGTACAACGTGTCCAACGCGTGTGCGACGGGAGCCACCGCCCTGCGCACGGCGATCATGGCCGTGAAGGCCGGCGAGTGCGACATGGGCCTCGCGGTCGGTGTCGAAAAGCTCGCCGGGGCGGGTCTGCTCGGCGGCGGGGGACGGGCGAAGAGCGACTCCAACACCTGGTCGCCGAGCGGGCGCTACGGAGCCGTGGCGCCGACCGACGGGCGCATCGGCACCGACACCATGCCGGGCACGTTCGCGCAGATCGGCATGGAATACGGCCACAAGTACGGTGGCGTCGATTTCGAGCTGTTCGCGCGCATCTCCGAGAAGAACCACGCCCATTCGACGCTGAACCCGCTCGCCGCGTACCAGAAGCGGTTCACGCTCGAAGAGATCATGAACGACATGATGATCGCCTACCCCAACACGCGCCCGATGTGCTCGGCCAACTGCGACGGCGCTGCTGCCGCGGTGGTGGTCTCCGGCTCGAAGCTGAAGACCCTCTCCCTGGAGCAGCAGCGCCGGGCGGTGAAGGTGTCGGCCTCGGTGCTCACCTCCGACCCGTGGGAGGAGGGCTGCCAGGTGCTGCCGAACGTGAACACGCTCACCCGCAACGCCGCGCGCACGGCCTACGACCAGGCCGGGGTCGGTCCCGAGGATCTCGACCTGGTCGAGCTGCACGACTGCTTTGCTACGGCCGAGCTGGTGCACTACGACAACTTGGTGTTGTGCGCCGAAGGTGGCGCCGGCGACTTCTTCCGCTCCGGGGCGACCTGGCGCGACGGCTCGACGCCGGTCAACGTCTCCGGCGGGCTGCAGTCGAAGGGCCATCCGATCGCGGCCACCGGCATCGCCAACATCTGGGAGGTCTGCCACCACCTGCGCGGCGAGGCCGGCGACCGTCAGATCGAGGGCGCGAAGGTCGGCCTCGCCCACGTCATCGGCCTCGGCTCGGCCTGTGGGGTGCACATCTTGGAGAAGTCGGCCGCCTGAGGGCTCACTCGCCCGTCGGGCACTGCTCCTGGAACCAGGTGTTCAGCCGCGTCGACGCCTCGGCGATGCTGCCGTCCGCGTCGGCGAACGCCTCGCTGATCGCTGCCTGTGCCTCGGGGTCGGTGAACGCCTGCGTGAAGTCGTAGTCGAACTCGGCGAGGACGTCGTCGATCTTCGAGTAGGCCTCCGAGAGCACGTCGACATCGGGCTTCAGGTCGTCGGGCACGACCTCGCGCAGCCGGTCGTAGGCGTCGGACAGGCCGGCGAACATGTCGCTGTCGGTGCCCGTGCCGATGCCGGAGAACGCGCCCTCGACGGCCTCGGCCAACTCGCTGCACTCCTCGCTGAGCGGCAGCGGGATGTCCTCGTCGAGGAACGACTCCGGGGGCGGGCCGCCGGTGTCGTCGCTCGCGGTGTCACCCGTGCTGTCAGCGCCGGTGGTATCGGGAGCGTCGGTGATGACGCTCGCATCGGAGCCGCCGTCGTTCGATCCCGTGAGTCCGTCGTCGCCGCCGCAGCCCGCAAGTGCCAACGCCGCCACAGTGGTCGCGGCGAGCCATCGATGTCGCATCAGTTCCCCGAATCTCTCTCTGCGTCACCACACGGCGACGTAGCGGGAAGTTAATCGCCCCCGGACCGTTGCACAACGGACCCCGGGCTCAGTTGGTGAGCTGGCGCTCGAGCTCGGCGGCGTCGTCGGTAGGGGCGAGGCAGGCGAAGTCACGGCAGACGTAGGCGAAGCCGTCTCGACGCTCGTGCCAGAGCGGGCTGTCGAAGCGCTCCCCCCAGGCCAGCACCACGCCCGGGCGCCAGCGGGCGCGCACGACGTCGACCAGATCGGGGCGGTGTCCGGCGACGACGACTTCGGTGACGCCGCTGCCGCGCAGTTCGGCGGCCGACAGGGCGTTGGCGAACGCGCTGGGGGCCTGCCCGACGAGGGGGGCGAGCAGGCGCAGGATCTGGTCGGCGTGGTGCGCGTAGCGAGCCTCACCCGTGAGCGCGGCGAGCCGGGTCAGCGCCGCAGCAGCGCTCGAGTTGGCCGACGGTGTCGCCGAGTCCGTCACGTCCTTCTGGCGCACGACCAGTCGTTCACCGTCGTCGGGGGTGGTGAAGAGGCCGCCGTTGACGGGATCCCAGAAGTGGTCGAGCAGCACGTCGGCGCACTCCACGGCGGCAGCGGTCCAGCGCGCCTCGCCGGAGGCTTCGCCCAACCGGGTGAAGGCGTCTACGAGACAGGCGTGGTCGGCGGCGAGCGCGGCGTGTCTCGCCCGGGGCACGCCGTCGGCCTGCCAGGAGCGGTGCCAACGACCGTCGGGCCGGCGCAGCTCACGCAGCAGGAACTCGCCGCAGTCGATCGCAGCCTGCAACCAGTCGGCACGGCCGAACGCGCCGGCGGCTTCGGCGAGCGCCGACAGCATGAGGGCGTTCCACTCGGTGAGCACCTTGTCGTCTAGGCCGGGCCGGGGCCGGCGTTCCCGGGCCGCGAGGAGGCGTGCTCGGGCCTGCTCCACAGGTGCCGTCCGGGCCAGCTCTCCCCGGTGGTGCATGCGGTTCAAGATGTTGCGGCCCTCGAAGTTGCCCTGCTCCGTGACGCCGAACCAGTCGCCGGTGACGGCGGCCGCCTCGGGGCCGAGCACATCGACCAGCTCGGCCGGGGTCCACGTGTAGAAGAGCCCCTCGTGGGAGTGTCCGTGCTCGTCCAAGCTGTCGGCGTCCTCCGCCGACGAGAACCCGCCAGCGCTCTGGCCGAGGTCGCCGAGCACGTAGCCGACGGTCTCCTCCACCACCTGACGCCAGCGATCGTGGCCGAACACCTGCCATCCGTGGACGTAGGCGCGAACGAGCAGGGCCTGGTCGTAGAGCATCTTCTCGAAGTGGGGGACCAGCCACGCGGCGTCGACCGAGTAGCGGGCAAACCCCCCGCGGAGATGGTCGTAGATCCCGCCGGAGGCCATCGCGTCGAGAGACGTGGTGACGACGGCCTCCGCGCCGGGAACCTCACCGCCGCGGCGCAGGTGAGCGCCGAGGACGAGGTCGAGGCTCATCGTCGAAGGGAACTTCGGCGCCGAGCCGAAGCCGCCCCAGTCCGGGTCGAAGCTCGCCCCGAGACTGGCGACGGCCCGCTCGAGGTGGCCGAGCCCAGGCCCCTCGTTCGCCGGTCGCAGTGTTGCCGTACGCCCGATCACCTCGACCAGCGCGGCCACGTTCTGGCGCACGTCGTCGCCGCGGTTGCGCCACACGTCGTCGATCGCGGACATGAGCTGCAGGAACGAGGGCTTGGGGAAGTACGTGCCGCCGTAGAACGGCTCGCCGGCGGGCGTGAGGAACACCGTCATCGGCCAACCGCCGCGCCCGGTCATCGCCTGGACGGCATCCATGTACACGGCGTCGACGTCGGGGCGCTCCTCCCGATCCACCTTCACGTTCACGAACAGCTCGTTCATCGTGGCCGCGACATCGACGTCCTCGAAGCACTCGTGGGCCATCACGTGGCACCAGTGGCACGCCGAGTAGCCGACGGAGAGCAGCACCGGGACCCCACGCGCCTTCGCCGCGTCGAACGCGTCGTTCCCCCAGGGATACCAGTCGACCGGGTTGTCGCGGTGCTGGCGCAGGTAGGGGGAGGTCTCGCCGGCGAGCCGGTTCACCCGGGCGACCCTACCGGGACGTGTCGGGGTCAGGCCCCGACGGCGTGGTACCCGCCGTCGACGTGCACCATCGACCCGGTCGTGGCCGGGAACCAGTCCGACAGCAGGGCCACGCAAGCCTTGGCCACGGGGGTGGAGTCGGTCACGTCCCAGCCGAGCGGCGCCCGCTCGTCCCAGACGTCTTCGAACTTCGCGAACCCGGGGATCGACTTCGCGGCCATCGTCTTCACCGGGCCGGCGGCGACGAGGTTGCAGCGGATGCCGCGGGGGCCGAGCTCTTTCGCCAGGTACCGGTTGACGCTTTCCAAGGCGGACTTGGCCACGCCCATCCAGTTGTACGCCGGCCAGGCAACGGTGTTGTCGAAGTCGAGCCCGACGATCGATCCGCCGGCCGTCATCAGCGGCACGAAGGCATCGGCCAGTGCCTTCAACGAGTAGGCACTGACGTGCATGGCGACGGCGACGTCGTCCCATCCGGCCGCCATGAAGTCGTCGCCGAGGCAGGCTTCCGGGGCGAACCCGATCGAGTGCAGCACTCCGTCCACTCGACCCCATCGCGCGTCGAGCGCCTCGCGCACGGCAACCCCGTGCTCGGGTCTCGTCACGTCGAGCTCGAACACCTCGACCGGGCCGGAGAGCTTGCGGGCCGTGCGCTCGGTCAGCGACAGTGCTCGCCCGGCGCCGGTGAGCACGATCTCGGCGCCCTCCTCCAGCGCGAGACGGGCCACGCCGTAGGCGAGGGAGGCGTCGGTGAGGACGCCGGTGACCACGATGCGCTTGCCCTCGAGCAGACCACTCATCGGCGCAACCTAGGGAGCATGTAGGCCGGTGTGCAAGGCTGCACCGATGCGCATCGGCATCCTCGGCGGCACCGGACCGGCTGGCAGCGCGTTGGCCGCGCGACTCGCATCGATCGGTTACAAGGTGGTCATCGGGTCCCGGTCCAAGTACCGGGCGATGGAGGCGCGGGACAGCCTGGTCGAGCAGTGGCCCGAGCTCTCCGACAAGCTCGCCTACGGAGACAACGCGGGTGCCTCCGACTGCGACATCGTGGTCCTCGCCACTCCGTGGGACTCGGCGGCGACCACGGCGCAGGAGCACAGCGACGCCCTCGCCGGCAAGGTGGTGATCAGCATGGCGAACGCGCTGGTGCGGGTGGGCCACGAGTTCCAGCCGCTCGTGCCGCCCCGCGGCAGCGTCGCCGGGCATGTCCACGCCGCTGTGCCGCGCTGTCGCGTCGTCGCCGCGTTCCATCACCTGCCCGCGAAGGAGCTCGGCCATCTCGGCGAGCCGATCGACTCCGACGTGCTCATCTGCTCCGACGACCAGGACGCGATCGCCGTGGTCAGCGAGATCGTGTCGAAGATCCCCGGTTGTCGACCCCTCGATGCCGGCGAGCTGTCGAACGCGACCGCGATCGAGGCCTTCACGGCGGTGCTGCTGCAGCTGAACGTCCGCTATCGGACACGGGTGGCGCCCAAGCTCACGGGGATCAAGGGCGACCCGCGCGCGACGCGCAAGGCGGCTGCCCCCCAGCCCGCGCCCGCCACCCCAGCCGAGCCCGCCGCAACGGCGTGACCATGCGGCTCTACGACACGGCTCGCCGTGCCGTGGTCACCTTCGAGCCCGGCCCGCGGGTGCTCATGTACACCTGCGGGATCACGCCCTACGACGCCACCCACCTCGGGCATGCATCCACGTTCGTCTGCTACGACGTGTTGCAGCGCCGCCTCGTCGATCTCGGCCACGAGGTGCGCTGCGTGCGCAACGTCACCGACGTCGACGATCCGCTCTTCGCGCGGGCCCGCCTGCTCGGCGTCCACTACCTCGACCTCGCCGCCGGCGAGGAGGCGCGCTTCGAGCGCGACCTCGCCGCGCTCAACCTGCTTCCCGTGTACAGCACTCCGCGGGCCTCCTCCGCGATCCCCGACATCCGCGGCTTCATCGGCATGGTGCTCGAACGGGGCTACGCGTACGAAGCCGGTGGTTCGGTGTACTTCGACGTGTCGCGGTTCCCGGCGTTCGGGTCGATCGGCAACTACACCGAGGAGGAGATGCTGGCGATGGCCGCCGAACGCGGCGGCCGGGTGGACGACCCCCACAAGCGGCATCCGCTGGACTTCGTCCTCTGGCACCCCTCCGCCTCTGACGAGCCGTCGTGGGACACGATGTGGGGGCGTGGCCGCCCCGGTTGGCACATCGAGTGCAGCGCGCTGGCTCTGCGTGAGCTCGGTACCACCATCGACCTGCACGGCGGCGGGTCCGACCTGATCTTCCCGCACCACGAGTGCGAGCGTGCTCAGTCCGAGGCGGCCACGGGCGAGCCGTTCGTGCGCCACTGGATGCACGTGGCGATGGTGTTCAAAGACGGCCAGAAGATGTCGAAGAGCCTCGGCAACCTGGTGTTCGTGGACGCGCTGCGTGAGGTGTGGGACGCGCGGGCGATCCGTCTCGCGATCATCGCGAACCACTACCGCCGCGAGTGGGAGTGGTCCGACGACCTGATGCCGCTCGCCGCGGCACGCCTGGCGAAGTGGGTGGATGCAGCCTCGACCGGGCGAGGCGACGGCGCAGCGGTGCTCGCCGAGGTTCGCGCCGCGCTCGACGACGACCTCGACACACCAAGCGCGCTCGGCGCCATCGACCACGCTGCAGCTCGCGGCGACGACGTCGGCGAGGCCGCCGCGCTGCTCGGCGTCGCCCTCTGAGCCGGTTGCAGGCGCCGTTAACCGAGTGGTCACACGATGTTCTCGGCGAATCCGGGGACATCGAGCCGATGCTCGCGTAGTCTCCTGGCGTGCATGAAGGTCGGAGGGTGCGATGAAGGCGAGCGGAGCGGGCAAGGCTCAGACGCGCCTTCGTTCCGTCGCCGGGCCGTTGTCGCGCAAGCTGTGGAAGCTCGATCTCGTCGGGTTCGAGCGCCTGCCGAGCGAGGGCCCGGCGATCTTGTGCCCGAACCACATCAGCTTCTTGGACTCGGCGCTCTTGATGCTGAGCGTGCCCCGCAACATCAGCTTCGTCGGCAAGGCGGAGTACATGGACTCGTGGAAGACCAAGCACCTCTTCCCCCTGCTCGGCATGATCCCGATCGATCGCTCCGGCGGGGAGCGGTCCCAGGGCGCGCTCGACGCCGCCGAAGCGGTGCTGCGCCGCGGCGAGCTGTTCGGGATGTTCCCCGAGGGCACGCGCAGCCGTGACGGCTTCCTGTACAAGGGCCGCACCGGCGCCGCCCGGTTGGCGATGAAGGTCGGCTGCCCGATCTTCCCCGTCGGCATCGTCGGCACCGATCTCATCCAGCCTCCCGACGCGAAGGCCCCCAAGCTCGGGAAAGAGGCGAAGATCACCATCGGTCGCCCCGTGCGCCCGGAGCGCTACCAAGGGCGCGGCGACGAGCACCTCGGGTGGAGAGCGATGACCGACGAGGTGATGTTCGAGATCCGTGAGCTCACCGGCCAGGAGTACCGCAACGTGTACGCCGGCAAGCAGGCCGAGTCCGAGCCCGCGGTGCCGGCCAAGATCGGCAAGGTCACCGATCCGGAGCCACGCGTCGACTACTCCCGTGAGCTGGCCACCGCATCCTCCTGATCCACGGTCACCCGCCTAAACGGCGGGCCGGCTGCGCAGGCCGCCTCGTAGACTCGGGTCTGTCATGGCCGAGATCACGATCATCCTCCCCGACGGCAGTTCGCGCTCTTATCCGGCGGGGACCACCGCGGCCGATGTCGCCGCCGGGATAGGCCCGCGGCTGGCCAAGGCCGCTGTTGCCGCCGTCGTCGACGGCGAGGAACGTGACCTCGGGTCGCCGCTCGGCGACGGCGACCACGTGGCGATCGTCACCGCCGACACCGATGCCGGCAGGCACGTGCTGCGTCATTCGACGGCGCACGTGCTCGCCCAGGCGGTCACCCAGCTGATCCCCGGGGCCAAGTTCACGATCGGACCGGCGATCGAGAACGGCTTCTACTACGACTTCGACCTGCCGGGGGGCCAGACGTTCTCCGACGACGACCTCGCCGCGATCGAGGCGCGGATGCACGAGCTGGTCGCGGCCGACCAGCCGTTCGTGCGTTCGGAGGTGTCCGCCGACGAGGCCCTCGAGCTGTTCGCCGACCAGCCCTACAAGCGAGAGATCATCCAGCGTGTGCGCGCCGGCGGCGCCGACGGCGACGACGCCGGTGAGGTCGTCGGCGGCGACACGATCAGCGTCTACCGCAACTCGGCCGAGTTCGTAGACCTGTGCCGCGGACCCCACGTGCCCTCGACGGGCCGTCTCGGCCACTTCGCCCTGCAGAAGGTGGCCGGCGCCTACTGGCGAGGCAGCGAGCAGGGCCCGATGCTGCAGCGCATCTACGGCACGGCATGGGAGTCCAAGGCCGCGCTCGCCGAACACCTGCACCAGCTCGAAGAGGCGGCAAAGCGCGATCACCGCCGGCTCGCGGTGGAGCTCGACCTGCTCAGCTTCCCGAGCGAGCTCGGCGGGGGCCTCGCCGTATGGCACCCGAAGGGCGCCATCGTGCGCACGCTGATGGAGGACTACAGCCGCCTGCGCCACCAGACGGGCGGCTACCAATCTGTCTTCACCCCGCACCTGTCGAACGCCGAGTTGTTCGAGACGTCGGGCCACCTCGACTTCTACGCCGATGGCATGTACCCGCCGATGGAGATGGACAACGGCACGTACTACCCCAAGCCGATGAACTGCCCGATGCACTGCCTCGTGTACCGCGCGCGCCAGCGCAGCTACCGCGAGCTGCCGTTGCGGCTGTTCGAGCTGGGCACCGTGTACCGCTATGAGCGCGCCGGCACCCTGCACGGGCTGATGCGCATCCGCGGCTTCACCCAGGACGACAGCCACATCTTCTGTGCCGAGGACCAGCTGCGCGACGAGATCGTCTCGCTGCTCGACTTCGTGATGAGCGTGCTGCGCGCGTTCGGGTTCGAGGAGTTCACTTTCCACCTGTCGACGAAGGATCCTGCGAAGTACGTAGGCAGCGACGAGATCTGGGAAGCCGCAACGGCGGCCCTCGCCTCCGCGCTCGAGGCCCATGAGGTGCCGTACAGCGTGAAGGAGGGTGACGCCGCCTTCTACGGGCCGAAGATCGACATCCACGTGCGCGACGCCATCGGGCGAACATGGCAGCTCTCGACGATCCAGTGCGACTTCAACACCCCGGAGCGCTTCCAGCTGGAGTACGTCGCGTCGGACAACACCCGCCGGCGCCCGATCATGTTGCACAGGGCCCTCTTCGGTTCGGTCGAACGGTTCTTCGGCGTGCTCGTCGAGCACTACGCCGGCGCGTTCCCGACGTGGCTCGCGCCTTTGCAGGCGCGCGTGCTGCCGGTGGCGTCCGCGCACGAGAAGTACGCCGGCGCGGTGGCCGAGCGCCTGCGCGACGGGGGCTATCGGGTAGACGTCGTCGACGCCGACGACCAGCTCGGCAAGCGGATCCGCGCGGCCAAGCTCGACAAGATCCCCTACGTGCTCGTCGTCGGTGACGACGACGTGGCGCACGGCACCCTCGGGGTCAACCCGCGTGGCGGGCAGGTGCAGCGTGGGGTGCCGCTCGAGGACTTCGCGCGGCTGCTGGCCGACGAAGTGGCCCCACCGGCCGTCGACGGTACCGACCGGTGATGCTCGAGCGCCTGTGGAACGGCTGGCGAGCGGAGTACGTGCAGTCGGGTGGGGCCGCGGGCGGTGTCGGCTCCGACGACGGGCGCAGCGTGTTCTCACGCATCCTCGGCTCCGGTCTGCCCGACGAAGAGACCCATGTCTTGCACAGGGGCCAGCACACGTTCGTCATCTTGAACGCCTTCCCGTACTCGGTCGGGCACCTGCTGGTGCTTCCGTACCGCGAGGTCTCGAGCCTCGAGGACCTCGCTCCCGAAGAGGCCGCCGAGCTCTGGGCGAGCGTCACCGACGCGGTCGTGGCGATCAGGGCCGCGTATCACCCGGACGGGCTGAACGTAGGCGTCAACCTCGGCCGGCCGGCAGGGGGCAGCGTCGCCGGCCACCTCCACGTGCACGTCGTCCCTCGCTGGACCGGTGACGCGAACTTCATGACCGCCACGGCCAACACCCGCACGCTGCCGGAGGCCTTGCCGGTGACGGCCGCCAGGCTCCGTGCGGCGTGGCCGCGCCCGGCGTCGACCCCGTAGCCTCGTCGACGATGAGTGACGAGCTGCGCGACGAGCTACCCGCCGACCTGAACGCGGCAGAGCACGTCGGGCCGTACCGCTTCCCCGACAACAGCAGGAGACGCATCCCGGGGGTGCTGTACGCGGTCGTCGGACTCGCATGCATCGTGGTCTTCGCGGTCGCCGGCGACGACGCCGTGCTGGTGAACGCCGGCATCCTCGGTGCGGGCATCCTCCTTGTGGCGATCGGCGTCGTGTCGATCACGTCGGGCTGGCGGATGCGTGTAGACGAGACCGAGGCCCTGCAAGCCGCCGGCGAGGCGGTCGCGTTCCCGATCGGTCACGCCTCGGCGCAGCAGGTGTGGCGAGGGCTGCGCAGCCGACCCACCTGGCGGGTGCTCTGCTACTCGGCCGAGGATCCGCCGCGAACGCGCGGCCTCGTGCTGGTCGACGCGGTGGACGGACGGGTCGTCGAGCACATGGTGCAGGACAACCCCGAGGGCCTCGACTAGCCCGGCCTGCGCGCTAGTGGTTCTCCTCGCCGAGGTGCTCGAGGTCACGTAGCCCGCGCCCGAGCTGGAGCGCCTCTCCACGCAACGCGTCGAGGACCTCGTCGGACCACTGGTCGGCCGGTATCGCTTCGATCGCCTCGGCCACGGCGAGCGGGTCTGCCGAACTGCCGACGAGTGATGCCGCCGCAGCGACGAGTGAGTCGATGCGCTCGACGATCCCCGCGGCGCCTTCGCTGCCCTCGGCCGCGGCTGCCGCCTCGCGCTGGCGTCGGGGAAGGCCGCGGAACATGACCGCCAGGTCGAGTGGGCTCGAACCGGTCACGATTCGCCCTCGGCGAGCTTGGCCTTCGCCCGGTCGACGAGGTGCGCGGGCAAGACGTCGTAGTGGTCGTGCTGCACCGAGAACCGTCCCCGCCCGCCGGTCATCGACCGCAGGTCGATCGCGTAGCGCTGCAGCTCGCTCGTCGGTACGAGGGCGGTGATCTGCTGCTCGCCGTGGCCCACCGAGTCGGTCCCTTGCACTCGTCCGCGCCGCGAGTTGACGTCGCCCATCACGTCGCCCTGGCTCGAAGCGGGCACCGTCACCATCAAGAGCGAAACCGGCTCCAGCACCACCACGCCGGCGGCGGCCATCGCGTCCTTGAAGCCCTGCGCGGCCGCGGTCTTGAACGCCATCTCGCTCGAGTCGACGGCGTGGTACTTGCCGTCGTAGCACTCGACGCGCACGTCGACGACCGGGAAGCCGTGCACGCCGCCGAGCGACATCGTCTCCTCGATGCCCTTCTGCACGGCGGGGATGTAGTTGCGCGGGATCGCTCCGCCGACGACGGCGTCCTTGAACTCGAACCCGGCGCCGCGCTCCAGGGGGGCGACGCGCAGGTTGGCCACCGCGTACTGGCCGTGGCCCCCGGTCTGCTTCTTCACCTTGCCCTCCGCCTCGGCGGTACCCGAGATCGTCTCGCGGTAGGGCACCTTCACCTCGGTGGTGCGCACGCTCACGCCGAACTTGCGCTGCAGGCGTTCCAGCGTCACCGCGACGTGGGTGTCGCCGAGCCCGCGCAGCACGGTCTGGTGCGTCTCGTCGACGCGGTCGACGAGGATCACCGGGTCTTCGGCCTGCAGTCGGGCGAGCGCCCCACCCAACTTGTCGTCGTCGCTCTGGGTCACCGGGGCGATCGCGACGGCGTAGAGCGCGGTCGGCGCCGGTGGGGCGACGACGCGCACCGGCGAGCCCTTCGGCGCCAGCGTGTCACCGGTGCGGGTGTGAGCCAGCTTGGCCACGGCAGCGATGTCACCGGCGACGAGGCGGCTCGCCGGCACCTGCTCCTTGCCGCGCAGCGTGAACAACCCGTGCAGTCGCTCGTCGGCGCCGTTCGAGGAGTTCACCAGGTGATCGTCGGCCGTGATCGTGCCCGAGAGCACCTTGAACACCGAGAGCTGGCCGACGAAGGGGTCGGCGATGGTCTTGAACACGTGGATGAGCGGTTGGCCGGCAGCGTCGGGGGAGACCTCGACCACTTCGGTCCCGGCCGACACCTGGGCTGGGCGAGGTGCGGGGCCGAGCTCGCAGATGAAGTCGGCGAGTCTGTCGACGCCGATCCCGGTGGTCGCCGAGCCGAGCAGCACGGGGAACTCGACCAGCTCCAGCACCTCGTGGGCGAGGGTGCGCTCGAGGTCGGCGACGGAGGGCACGTCACCGGACAGGTAGCGCTCGAGCTGGTCGTCGTCGCCGGAGACGATCTCCTCGACGAGCGCGTCGTGCAGCTTGTGCTCCTCTTCGGCCACCTCGTTCGGCATCGGCTCGCTGTGGTGGGTGCCGTCCGGCGCGTACTCGTACGCCTCTTCGCTCAACACGTCGGCGATGCCGTGCAGTGTGGTCGCCTCGCCGAGGGGCAGCTCGAGCGGCGTGACGCCGGAGCCGAACAGCGACTTCATCTGCGCGAGCACGGCGTGGAAGTCGGCGCGCTCCTTGTCCTCCTTTGTTCACGAAGACCATGCGGGGCAGACCGAGCTCGTCGGCTCGGCGCCACAGAGCCTCGGTCTGCACCTCGACCCCCTCGACCGCGCTGACCACGAAGACGGCCAGGTCGGCAACCGAGAACGCCGCTTCGACCTCGCCGACGAAGTCGGCGTAACCGGGGGTGTCGATCAGGTTCACCCGGTACGTCTCGCCGTCGGTCGCCTTCCAATCGAACGGCGCGAGCGCGAGCGAGAGGGAGATGCGCCGCTTCTGGGACTCGGGCTCGGTATCGAGAAGGCTGGACCCGTCGTCGACGCGCCCACCACGGGCGACGGCTCCGCTGCGGGCGAGGAGGGCCTCGGCGAGGGTCGTCTTGCCCGACCCGCCGTGTCCGACCAGCACCACGTTGCGAATCCTGTCGGTCTGCACGCTCACTGCTCTACCCCTCTCGCCGACGCACGCGCCGGGTGTTCTCGTACGTGCCGGTTAACGCGCCGACCGTATCGCGGAGCTGCGCGTCGGGTCACAGGCGGTGTGGCGTTCGCCGAGTTAGCCTGTCGTCCCATGTTCGACGGTCACCTTCGGGCCCCGGTGGAGAAGGCGGTGAAGCCCATCGGCGACTCGTTGCGCAAGACCGGGCTCACGCCCGACCATCTCACCGTGGCCGGCCTGCTCATCGCGGTCGGCGCGGCAATCGCGATCGGCGCCGGCGCGCTCAACCTCGGGTTGCTGCTCGTCATCCTGGCCGCACTGCCCGATCTGCTCGACGGGGCGCTGGCCAAGGCCTCCGACGCCTCCAGCCAGCGCGGGGCCTTCTTCGACTCGGTGATCGACCGCATCACCGACTCCTTGCTGTTCGGCGGTGTCGCCTGGTACTTGGCCTCGGAGCACTCGGCGCACATGGCGATGTTGCCGTTCGCGGTGATGGCGGTCTCGTCGGTGATCTCCTACCAGCGGGCCAAGGCCGAATCGCTCGGCCTGTACGCGAAGGGCGGGCTGATGGAGCGCGCCGAGCGCGTGATCCTGCTCTGCATCGGGTTGCTGTTCGACGTTTTGCTGGTGCCGATCCTGTGGTTGATGCTGGCGCTGACCGTGATCACCGCTGTACAGCGGTTCGTGAAGGTGTGGAAGCAGGCGGCCGTCGCTCCCGTCACCGCGGCACGCATCGAGATGCGCCGCTCGCGCCGCCAGAGCAGGCGGACGGCCAGGGCCAGCCGGCGCGTGCGCATCCAGCGGCACCGGCGGGGCACCCCCTGACCGACCCGTCCACACCGAAGACGCCGCGCGAAGAGCTCGGCGACACGCTCGCCGTCACCGGGTACAAGCTCGGCTCGCTCGCGGCGCGGGTCACCCCGGGGCCGCTGGCATCGGCGGCGGCCACCGCGATCGGGGCCACGCTCGCCACGAGCATGCGCTCACGACGGGCGATCATCGAACGTCACCTGCGGCGCGTGAACCCCAGCCTCCACGGGTTCGCCCTGCGACGGGCGGTGCAAGAGTCGTTCGACAGCTACTCCCGCTACTACGTCGAGAGCTTCCGGCTGCCTTCGCTTTCGGCACGCGCCGTCGCTGCCGGGTTCAGCACCGTCGGCTACCGCGAGCACATCCTGCCCGCGCTGGCGAACGGCACCGGGGTGATCCTCGCCCTGCCCCATCTCGGCGGATGGGAGTGGGCCGGGCGCTGGATGACCGATCGCGGCCACCGGCTGACGGTGGTCGTCGAGCCGCTCGATCCGCCGGAGCTGTTCGAGTGGTTCGCGGAGCTGCGCCGCGATCTCGGCATGTCCGTCGTCCCGCTCGGGCCGGGCGCGGCCGCCGCGGTGCTGCGCGCCTTGAAGGACAACGAGGTGGTGTGCCTGCTCTGCGACCGCGACCTGCAGGGTGGGGGAGTAGACGTGGAGTTCTTCGGCGAGCGGACCACGCTGCCGGCAGGCCCGGCGACCCTGTCACTGCGCACCGGGGCACCGATATTGCCGACCGCGGTCTACTTCACGCGCAAGTACAACGGCCACCACGCGATCGTGCGCCCACCGGTGCCGGCGCAGCGTCGAGGCGGGCTGCGCGACGACGTGGCTCGCGTCACCCAGTACCTCGCGCGCGAACTCGAGGTGTTGATCGGGCGGGCGCCCGAGCAATGGCACATGTTCCAACCGAACTGGCCGAGTGACCCCGGCTACGCGGAGTCGAGGTGACTCGGCCGGTCGGCGGCCGCGAGCGTGGTCAGGCGATGCGGACCAGCTGGCTGACGTTGGCGGAGCCGTGGATGAACAGCTCGCCCGTGCCCTTCATGCGCTCGAGGTAGTCGGCGTTCCCAGCTAGCTTCGCCCCAGCGCTCTCCGCGGCGGCGATGTCGGGCTGGATGCCGATCCAGGTGATCCGGCCCATCGTGCCGAACAGGTCGCGCAGCACGACGACCGGAGATCCGAGAACTTCGCTCGCGAACTGGGCGACCTCCACCCCCCAGCCGAGTGCATCGGCGAAGCGGTCGACGAATGCCGTTGCCGTCGTGATCTGGGCGACGGCGCCGATCGGTGGTGCCTCGCCCGTGCCACCCTCACCTCCGGCGATGAGCTCGCGCAGGTGGTCCTCTCCACCCGTGGAGATCATGTCGGCCGCCGAATCGATCATGTCTAGATACCCGCTGTCGCCGAGGAGCTTCGCCGATGCGTCGGCGAGCGTCGCCTGGCTGTCGACGATCGCCGACCAAGCCAGTGTGCCGAGCGGGTAGCCGAAGCCGGCGTTCCAGCAGGTGACGTCGAGCGTGCTGTGGCCCCGGACGTAGCCGGTGATGTCGTTGGCGTAGGCCATGGTCCGTCGCGGACTGCCTGTGAGCGTGATGACACGTGAAAAGAGCAACATTTCCTGAACCCCCCGGTTCCCCCTTGGTGTCCGCTCACATTCACCCCAAGGCCCTGGCAGGACTGTCGCACGCGCGCCAGTTGACATGTGACCTTTGACACTCCATGGTTCTGCGTGTGGGCGCCGCTCTGCTCGAAGTGCTCGACCAGCTCGGCGAACCCGAGCGCGGGGCTGTGGTGGCGCGACTGCGGCCGCGCCACTACCGACGGAGCCAGGTGGTGTTCAACGAGGGCGACGCGGCGGACCGCCTCTACCTGTTGCAGTCCGGGCGCATGCAGGTAAGCGCGACGACGCTGCAGGGCAGCACGATCATCCTGCGGGTGGTGCAGCCGGGCGAGATGTTCGGCGCGCTCGCCCTGGTGCAACCCGACCATCGCCGCACGGCCCGCGTCTGCGCGCTCGAGGACTGCGCGGCGCTCACGCTGGAGCGGCGCGACTTCGACGAGCTGCGCCTGCTGCATCCGGGGGTCGACCGCCTTCTCGTGACCGTGCTCACCGAGCAGCTCGTGCGCTCGAACGCCCTTGCCGCCGAGCTGCTGCTGCCACCTGAGATCAGGGTCTGGCGAAGGCTCCACGTGTTGGCGCAGGCATACGGCGACGATCCGATCCGCATGTCCCAGGACGACCTCGCCCATGCGGCGGGCACCGTGCGTCAGACGGCGAATCGGGTGCTGCAGATCGGGGTCCGTGAGCGATCGCTCGCCGTCGAGCGCGGCGTGGTGCGCATCCTCGACAGCGTGGCGATCGAGGCGCACTCGAGCGCCGACTGAGCGGTCAGGTCCGCGGCCAGTCGCCGGCGAACCCGCGCGGCGGCGGTCGGATCCCGGCGTCGTCGAGCGCGGCCTTGACCCCCTCACGCAGCGCTCTCTGCAAGGCCCACTGCTCGCCCGGCTCGGTCTTCACCGTCAGGCGGATGGTGACACCGTCGGGCCCCACCGACTCGACGCCGAGGATCGTCGGAGCCTCCAGCACCTGGTCCTTGTACTCGTCGGCCTCGCAGACCGTGCGCGCGGCGTCGAGGATCACCTGCTGCGCGCGGTCGACGTCGTTGTCGTAGGCGATCGCGAGGTCGAGCAACGCCATCGACCAGAGTTGGCTGCGGTTCCCCACCCGCACGATGGCGCCGTTCGGCACGTGCCAAACGGTTCCGTCCGGGGCGCGCAGCGTCGTCAGGCGAAGGGTCACCTTCTCGACGGTGCCGCTCGCCTCGCCGAGGTCGACCACGTCGCTCACTCCGTACTGGTCTTCGATCAACATGAAGACCCCGGTGATGCAGTCACGCACCAGGCTCTGCGCGCCGAAGCCGAGCGCGATGCCGGCGATGCCGGCGCTCGCCAGCAGCGGAGCGAGGCTGAGGCCGAACTCGCCGATCACGAGCAGCCCCGCCACCGTCCAGATGATCGCCGTCGCCAGGCCCATCAGCACGGCGCTCAACGTCCGCGCCCGCTCCGTCGAACGCGCACTCGTCGAGTCGAGCACCTCCGGGGCCTTCATCCCGAGGCGTTCGATGCCGGCTGCGGCGAGCTGCTGAGGCGCCGTCAGCCGCCCGACCATGCCGGCGACGACGCGCCGCACGAACCTGTTGAGCAGGAATGCCACGATCACGATCAGCAGCACCCGCAGAGGAGTGGCCACGAACCAGTCCGCGGCCCGGCTCGCGGCCTCGGACCCGGTCAACTCCCACATCTGCTCGCAGATCCAGCCGGGGGTTTCGGTGCACGCGTCGATCAGGCCTTGATCCGCGGGGTCGACCGGTGGCACCGCGGTGAGCATCGTCACTCGTACGCGGCGAAGAGCTCGCGGACGGCCTTCAGCTGGCCGCCGTCCACCGATGACATGACCGCGACCGGCTGCACCCCGATGTCCGCCCAGGCGGCGAGCCCGGCACGGACCTCGTCGACGGTGCCGGCGAGCGTGCAGTCACGCAACCAGGCGTCGCTCATCAACGACGGCAAGCGATCGCGTTCCCCGGCGCCGATCGCAGCTTCGATCGCGTCCATCTCCTCGACGTAGCCGCAGGCCCGCCAGTAGTTGCGGTAGTTCGGCAACCCGACGTAGACCGTCATCGTCTTGCGGTGCACGGCGGCTGCCGCGCGAGCGTCGTCGGAGATCACCGTCGGGATCATGTTGGCCAGGTGGAACGAGCCGCGCCGCGCGGCCGGCACGCGGGCCACCTGGGTGGTCGTGTGCAGCAGGCTGGCGTTGGCCCAGATCGCGCCTTCGGCGATCTCGACCGCGAGATCGAGCATTCGGTCGCGCAGCGCGGCGAGGTACACCGGTGGCAGCTCGCCTCCGAAGCGCTCGTTGGCCCGCAGGCCGGAGACGAAGGCGCGCATGTCGGCGAGCGGCTTGCCCATCGCGACGCCGAGGCGTCTCACCATCGGTTCGTGGCTGACGCCGAGCCCTAGGGCGAACCGGCCGCCGGACAGCTCGTGGACGTGGGAGGCGAGCCCGCCGACCTCGGCGGGCACGCTGCCGTAGATCCCCTGGATCGAGGTGAAGAAGCCGATCTCGTGGGTGACGTGGGCGAGGCTCGCGCAGAGCCCGAGCGCGCCGCCGAGGCTGGGGCAGGCGATCGCCGGGAACCCCCTGCGCTCCGCCTCGACCGCGGCCTCGACGACCGCCGCGCGCTTGCCGGGGGAGGCGACGAGGGAGAGGGCAGGCTTGTCGCTCATCGGGGTGAACGTAGTGGAACGGCCTCGCGCGGCTCTACCGTGGCCGGCCGTGCCGGGACCGCCATTGCGCATCGGGCTCGTCAGCCCGTACAGCCTGACCATTCCCGGAGGGGTGCAGGGCCAGGTGATGGGCCTCGCTCGCGAGCTGCGCGCGCGCGGGATCGAGGCCCGGGTGCTCGGGCCGTGCGACGGTGCCCCTCCAGCCACGTTCGTCACCCCCCTCGGCGACAGCTTGCCCACCGCCGCCAACGGTTCGATCGCCCCGATCGCGCCGGACGCATCGGCTGCGTTGCGCACCATCCGGGCGCTGCGCGACGAGCAGTTCGACGTGCTCCACATCCACGAGCCGCTCACGCCGGGTCCGAGCCTGACCGCGCTCGTCATGAACACCGCACCGGCGCTCGGCACGTTCCACGCGGCGGGCGACAGCGCCAGCTACCGATACCTGAACGCTCCCTTGCGTTGGCTGGTGGACGAGCTCGACCACCGCGTCGCGGTGTCGAAGGACGCGCGAGAGCTTGCCGAGCGCTACTTCGGCGGCGACTACGAGGTGCTCTACAACGGGGTGGAGCTGGAGCGCTACCGGCGCGTCGCTCCTCACCCCGGGGGAGAGCAGGCGATCTTCTTCTGCGGGCGCCACGAGCCGCGCAAGGGATTGGACGTGCTGCTGCGCGCCCACGCGTCGCTCGGCCCGGAAGTGCGGCTGTGGATCGCGAGCGACGGGCCCGACACCGAGCGGCTGCATCAGCAGTACGCCGGTGACAACCGGATCGAATGGATCGGCCGCATCTCCGACGAGGACAAGGTGGCCCGCCTGCGCGGCGCGGCCATCTTCTGCGCCCCGTCGTTGCACGGGGAGAGCTTCGGGGTGGTGCTGATCGAGGCCATGGCTGCTGGTACCGCCGTGGTGGCGAGCTCACTCGACGGGTACCGCAACGTCGCCACCGATGGTGTCGACGCCGTGCTCGTCCCGCCCGGCGACGAGCACGCGCTCCTGGCTGCGCTGCAACGGGTGCTGAGCGACAGGGCCTTCGCCGCGCGATTGGTCGACGGCGCCAGCGCGCGTGCGGCCGAGTTCTCGATGCGGGACCTCGCCGAGAAGTACGTCGAACGCTACGAGGAGCTGCGCCTGCGGCCGCCGCGGGTGGAGCCCTCGGCGGGTTCACGAGCCGTCCAACGCCTGCGGCGTATGATGTCGGGGTGATCTGGCTCCTAGTCATCCTCGGCATAGTCGTGCTCGTCCTGCTCGCGGGTGTCTTCGCCTACAACTCGCTCATCCGGCGACGCAACCAGGTGGAGAACTCGTGGGCTCAGATCGACGTGCAGTTGAAGCGTCGCCTCGACCTCATCCCGAACCTGGTCGAGACGGTGAAGGCGTACGCGGCGCACGAGCGCGAGACGCTCGATGCCGTCATCCGCGCCCGCAACGCGGCGATGGCCGCGCCCTCCACCCCGCACGCGCAGGCCGAGGCCGACAACGTCCTCACCGGCGCGTTGCGCCAGCTCTTCGCGCTGTCCGAGGCCTATCCCGACCTGAAGGCCAACCAGAACTTCCTCGCCCTGCAAGAAGAGCTCACCGCCACCGAGGGGCGAGTCGCCTACGCGCGGCAGTTCTACAACGACAGCGTGATGACGTACAACAACAAGCTCGACCAGTTCCCGACGGTGTTCCTCGCCCGCATGATGCGATTCGAGCGCCGCGAGTACTTCGAGGCCGACGAAGACGCGCGCACCGCGCCCCGCGTCCAGTTCTGAGCCCGGGTACACGTAACGCCACATGCACGACCTGATCAGCGCGAACAAGCGCAAGAGCGTTCTGCTGATCGTCGCGTTCGTCGGCCTGGTCGCCCTCGTCGGAGCGGCGGTCGGCGTGCTCGTCGGGTATGGCCTCACCGGCACGATCGCGGCCCTCGTCATCGCGGGGACCATGGCGTTCGCCTCCTACTGGAAGGCCGATGCCATCGCGCTGGCGGTCAGCCGTGCCCGACCCGCCGACCCCGACACCTACCGGCGGCTGCACAACCTGGTCGAGGGGCTGTGCATCGCGAGTGGCCTGCCCAAGCCGCGCATCTACATCGTCGACGACCCCGCGCCGAACGCCTTCGCCACCGGCCGCAACCCCCGTCACGCGGCGATCGCGGTGACCACCGGGTTGCTGGAGAAGCTCAACAGGGTGGAGCTGGAAGGCGTCGTGGCCCACGAGCTGTCGCACATCCGCAACTACGACATCTTGCTGTCGACGCTCGCGGTGACCCTCGTCGGCTCCATCGCGGTGCTCACCGACATGACGATCAGGATGATGTGGTGGAACGGCGGGCGAATCCAGCGCGAGGGCGACAGGGATTCGACGAACAACCCGTTGGCGCTGTTCGGCTTCGCGCTCTTGATCTTCGCTCCGATCATCGCGCGGGGGATGCAGGCCGCGGTCAGCCGGCGCCGGGAGACCCTGGCCGACGTTTCCGCCTGCCAGATGACGAGGTACCCGCCGGGGCTGATATCGGCCCTCGAGAAGCTCCGCGACGACGTCACCGTCACCCATTCGGCATCGACGGCCACCGCCCACCTCTGGATCGAGCAGCCCATGGCCGGTGTGGGTGACGCCGGCCACCTGGGTCGATTCCATAAGATGTTCGACACCCACCCCCCGCTCGAAGAGCGGATCGCCCTGCTAAGGGAGCTGTGAGTCGTCGAATGCCCAACAAATCGCTGTTTCGCGCCCGGCCCCGCCGTCGCGCCCGCCTGCTGACTACGTCGATCGTGGTCGCCGCCCTCGGCGCTCTCGCGCTCGGCGCGTGCAGCGGGGGTGACGACGGCTCCGAACCGGAGTCGACGACGACGCAGGCCGAGACGACGAGCACCGCCACCACCGTGGCGCCGACCACCACCAGGGTCACGTCGACGACCGCGGCGCCGACCACCAGCACCACATCCACCACCGAGCCGCTGCCGACGACGCCCCTGAACGGCTTGCCCGTGTACGACCCCGGCGCGCCGACCCGGCCGGCGCTTGTCGTGAAGATCGACAACAGGCAGGCCGCGCGCCCGCAGAGCGGGCTCAACCTGGCCGACATCGTCTACGAGGAGAACGTCGAGGGGTGGACCCGCTTCGCGGCGGTGTTCCACAGCCTCGTCCCCGACCCGGTCGGCCCGGTGCGCTCCGGACGCACCCAGGACATCGACTTGCTCAGCTCGCTCGACCGCCCGCTCTTCGTGTGGAGCGGCGGCAACGCGCGGGTCACCGACGCCATCCGCGCCAGCACGCTCGTCGACATGGGCCCCTACGGGCTGGCCGGCATCGACTACTACCGCAGCAGCGACCGCCGCATGCCCCACAACTTCTATGCCCGCCCCGCCGGTGGGTGGGCGGCGAACCCCGCCGGCAGCCCCCCGCCACGCCCGCAGCTCACGTTCCGCGCCGCCGGCGAAGAGGCCGACGGCGACGTGGAGATCGCCGGGGTGAAGTTGCAGATGGACGGCGGCATGCGCGCTCGCTGGGAGTGGGATCCCGCTGCCGGCGTCTTCTGGCGGTTCCACGAGAACTCGCCCCATACCGTTGCCGACGGCACGCAGATCGACGCCTCGAACGTCGTCGTGCTGACGGTGCAGTACCGCCCGAGCCCCGCCGACGCGCGCAGCCCGGAAGCGGTGACGACCGGCGAGGGCGACGCGCTGGTGCTGACCGACGGGCAGGCATACCTCGCCCGGTGGCACCGTGCCGACCAATTCTCGCCGTGGACGTTCACGAATGCCGACGGAGACGAGATCCGGTTGACCCCGGGCAGGACGTGGATCGAGCTGACCCGCGGCGACCAGGCGGCGATCGTGCCTGCCGGCGTCGATGCGGCGAGCGTTCCCTGGCCCTGATCCGGGGAGTGTCGGTACCACGCAACGGTAGGGCGCCGCGCTGGCGGCGCCCGGTACGATTGCACCCATGACCGTCGCCGGTTCGCACCCCGAACGCGCCACAGGAACCTTCCCGGTCAAGCGTGGGCTGGCCGAGATGCTGAAGGGTGGCGTCATCATGGACGTCGTCACCGCGGAGCAGGCGAAGATCGCCGAGGACTCCGGTGCATGTGCGGTGATGGCCCTCGAGCGCGTGCCCGCCGACATCCGCCGCGACGGCGGTGTGGCCCGGATGAGCGACCCCGAGATGATCGAGGGGATCAAGGCCGCGGTGTCCATCCCGGTGATGGCCAAGGCCCGCATCGGCCACTTCGTCGAGGCTCAGATCCTCGAGGCGCTCGGCGTCGACTTCGTCGACGAGAGCGAGGTGCTCACTCCCGCCGACGAGAGCCACCACATCGACAAGTGGGCGTTCACCGTGCCCTTCGTCTGCGGGGCGACCAATCTCGGCGAGGCGTTGCGCCGGATCAGCGAGGGCGCTTGCCTGATCCGCTCCAAGGGCGAGGCCGGCACCGGCAACATCGTCGAGGCCGTGCGCCACCTGCGCTCGATCACCGGTGACATCCGCAAGATCACCCAGGCCGACCCCGCCGAGCTGTTCGACTGGGCCAAGCGGCTGCAGGCGCCGCTGCCGCTCGTGCAAGAGGTGGCCGAGACCGGCTGGCTGCCCGTTCCGGTGTTCTGCGCCGGGGGCATCGCCACCCCCGCCGACGCCGGGCTCGCCATGCAGCTCGGCGCCGAAGCGGTGTTCGTCGGGTCGGGGATCTTCAAGAGCGAAGATCCGCTGCCGCGCGCGAAGGCAATCGTCGAGGCCACCGCGCACTTCAAGGACCCCCACATCCTCGCGAAGGTCAGCCGCGGCCTCGGCGCCCCGATGACCGGCATCGCGATGGACGAGGTCACCGAGCGCTACGCCGAGCGCGGGTGGTGACGCCGCCGTGAACGCGGCTACGAGGCCTCCAGGTGGACCGGTGCTCGATGCGCGTCGGCGTGCTCGCGCTGCAGGGCGCGTTCGCCGTCCACGAGCAGCGACTCGCTGAGCTCGGCGCGCGCACCAGCCAGGTCAGGCAACCAAAGGATCTGGAGGCCGTCGACGCACTCGTCCTCCCGGGTGGGGAGAGCACGACGATGTCGCGCCTGCTCACCACGTCGGGGTTGTTCGACGCGCTGAAGGCGAGGCTCGCCGACGGCATGCCCGTCTTCGGCACCTGCGCGGGGATGATCCTGCTCGCTACGGACGTCGTCGACGGCCGCCCCGACCAGCGCTCCCTCGGCGCCGTCGATCTGAGCGTGCGCCGCAACGCGTACGGTCGCCAGGTGGACAGCTTCGAGACGGATCTCGCCGTGTCCGGGCTCGACGAGCCCTTCCACGCGGTGTTCGTCCGCGCCCCGCAGGTTCAGTCCCACGGGCCGACGGTCGAGGTGCTCGCCACCCACGCCGGCACTCCCGTGCTGTTGCGCGAGGGCGCGGTGATGGTCGCCGCCTTCCACCCCGAGCTGACGCCCGATGCCCGGCTCCATGCCATGTTCATGCAACTCGCGACGTCGTCGTCGCCGATCACCGAGGTCTGAAGATGTCCGGTCACTCCAAATGGGCCACGATCAAGCACAAGAAGGGGGCAGCCGACAAAGCGCGCGGCAAGCTGTTCGCGAAGGTCGCCCGCCAGATCGAGGTCGCTGCCCGCGCCGGGGGAGGCGACGTGCAGAGCAACGCCACCTTGCGCACGATGGTGCAGAAGGCCAAGGCAGCCCAGATGACGAACGATGCCATCGACCGGGCGATCAAGCGGGGTACGGGTGAGGACAGCGGCGAGTCGTACGAGGCGATCACCTACGAGGGCTACGCGCCGGGCGGGGTGGCCTTGCTGATCGACGTGCTGACCGACAATCGCAACCGCACCGGCGCGGAGATCCGCAACGTCTTCGCGAAGCTCGGCGGGTCGATGGCCGAGCCCGGCGCCGTCGGTTGGCAGTTCAGCCGGAGGGGGGTGTTGTTGGTGCCCGAAGCCGTCGGTGAGGACGAGCTGATGCTGGCCGCGCTGGAAGCCGGAGCCGACGACGTCTCCCGCGACGGCGACAGCTGGCGGGTCACGAGCGAGCCCTCCGACGTGTACGACGTGAAGTCGTCGCTCGAAGCCGCGGGCATCGAGGTGCTGTCGGCCGAGTCGACGATGGTGCCGTCGACCACGATCGAGGTGACCGACGCCGGCGATGCCCGCAAGATCCTGCGCATCATGGACGCGTTGGAGGACAATGACGACGTGCAGGACGTGTTCGCGAATTTCGACATTGCCGAATCCCTGATGGACGAGGTGGTGGAGACATGAGCGTCGGGCCCGGCGACCCCGCACCGGACTTCGCGCTGCCGGGAACCGAAGGACGTGAGTACTCGTTGGCGGACTATGCCGGCCAGCCCGTCGTGCTCGTCTTCTACCCCGGCGACGACACGCCGGTGTGCACCAAGCAGCTCAACAGCTACAACGACGGTCTCGGCGAGTTCGAGCAGGTAGGCGCGCAGGTGCTCGCCATCTCTGCCCAGGACGTTCCCAGTCACGACAAGTTCTCCGGCAAGCACGGTTTCGCCTTCCCCCTCCTCGCCGACGTCGACAAGCGTGTCGCCGCCGCGTACGGCACGCTCGGCCCGCTCGGCTTCCCTCGCCGCAGCGTGTTCGTCGTCGACGCCGCGGGGGTCGTCCGCTATGCGCACCGCGCCATCGCGGGTCTCACCTACCGCCCGGTGAGCGAGCTCGTCGAAGCCGTCAAGGCAGCCGAGACCGGCTCCTGAACGGCAAGGATCCACCGGCGGGCCGCTCGGGCCCGCTAGCGTCGTACGCGTGTTCGTGCCAGCCCTGAACCGGGTACTCGGCGTCGACCCCGGCCTCACCCGGTGCGGTTACGCCGTCGTCGAGACCCTTGGTCCCTCGTCGGCGCGTGCGGTGGCCCTCGGCGTCATCCGCACCCCGCCCGGCGACGAACTCGCGTGGCGCCTGGCGGCGCTGCGGACCGAGGTGGAAGCGTTGCTCGTCGAGTTCACGCCCGGTGCCGTGGCCGTGGAGCAGGTGTTCTTCCAAGTGAACGTCCGCACCGCGATGAGTGTCGGCCAGGCGAGCGGCATCGTTCTCGCCTCGGCTGCCGCTGCGGGTTGCGAGGTGGTCCAGTACACGCCGAGCCAGGTGAAAGACGCCGTGGCCGGGTGGGGGAGTGCGACGAAGGAGCAGGTGCAGAAGATGGTGCAGGCCCGCCTCGGCCTGCCCACGCTGCCCCAACCCGCCGATGCCGCCGACGCGGCCGCGCTCGCCCTCTGCCACCTAGCGATCAGTCCGCTGCGCGCCCGAGTCCGCGCCGCCACGACAGGTCGGGCCCGATGATCGGGTCGCTGCGGGGCGCGGTGCTCGAGCGCGGCCTCGACGGCACGGTGCTGATCGAGGTCGGCGGGATCGGCTACGTGGTCACCGTCACCCCGCGCACACTGGCCGAACTGGAACCGACGAGCACGGTGTTCCTCCACGTCCACCATCACATCCGCGAAGACGCGCAGACGCTCTACGGCTTCGCCGGTCGCGACGAGCGCACCGCGTTCGGAGTGCTCATCGCGACCCACGGTGTCGGTCCGGCGCTCGCTCTCGCCATCCTGGGCACGCACCAGCCCGCGGCGCTCGTCGACATCGTCGCCAGCGCGGACGTGGCCGCCTTGACCCTCGTCCCCGGTGTCGGCAAGAAGACGGCTGAGCGGCTGCTCGTCGAGCTGAAGAACCGGCTCTCGGTACCCGTCCTCGACCCCGTCGGCGGCGGCGGCACCTCGGCCGTCGGCGACGTGCGTGAGGCGCTCGCCGGGCTCGGATACGCCGACACCGAGATCCGCGACGTGCTGCGGGAGCTGCCCGCCGACGGCGAGCCGGCCGAGATGCTGCGCGACGCGCTGAAGGCCCTGGGGGCCCGACGTGCGTGACGAGTTTCTCGAGCCGCTGGCCGCAGACGACGTCGAGGCCGCCGATGAGGCCGGTCTGCGCCCACGTGCGCTCGCCGAGTTCGTCGGCCAGCGCGAGCTGAAAGAGCACCTGACGATCGTTCTCGAAGCTGCCCGGCGGCGCGGGCAGGCTGCCGATCACCTGCTGTTCGCCGGCCCGCCGGGGCTCGGCAAGACCACGCTCGCCGGCATCGTCGCCACCGAGATGGGGGTGCACCTGCACATCACGAGCGGGCCGGCGCTGGAGCGCGCGGGCGACCTCGCCGCGATCCTCACCAAGCTCGACGACGGCGACGTGCTGTTCATCGACGAGATCCACCGGTTGAGCCGGTCGGTGGAAGAGATCCTCTACCCGGCGATGGAGGACTTCCAGCTCGACATCGTCGTCGGCAAGGGCCCCGCCGCGTCGAGCATCCGCCTGACCCTGCCGCGGTTCACGCTCGTCGGCGCCACCACCCGCACGGGGATGATCACCGGGCCGCTGCGTGATCGGTTCGGGCTCGTCGCCCGGCTCGACTACTACGACGACGCGGAGCTCGAGTCCATCGTCGGGCGCGCCGCGGGGATCCTCGGCGTATCCATCGACGTCGCCGGCTCGCGCGAGATCGCGCGCCGCAGCCGCGGCACACCGCGCATCGCCAACCGGCTGCTGCGCCGCGTACGCGACTTCGCCGAGGTGCGCGGCGACGGATCGATCGACGAGACGACCGCGCACGAGGGACTCGCCCTGTTCGGCGTCGACGAGCGCGGCCTCGACAAGGTCGACCGCGCCATCCTCGGTGCGGTGTGCCGCCAGTTCCGCGGCGGTCCGGTGGGGCTGTCGACGCTAGCGATCGCCGTCGGCGAGCAGCCCGAGACCGTCGAGGACGTGTACGAACCGTTCCTCATCCAGCAGGGCCTCATCGTGCGCACCCCACGCGGTCGTGTGGCGATGCCGGCCGCGTGGGCTCACATCGGCCTCGGCGTACCGCCGGCGGGTACGTCCGTCCCGCCGCCGGCGCTCTTCGACTAGCGGTTAGCTAACCGGTCGGGAGGTGCGTGGCGAGGAACGCCATCGTCTTCGTCCACGCCGCCTTCGCCGCGTTCTCGTCGTAGAAGATCGCCGACTCGTGGTTGTCGAACGCGTGGCCGGCGTGTTCGACGTTCAGCACGAACCCGTCGCGGCCGGCGATCATCGCGCTGACGGCGTCGACGCCCTCGTTCGCGATGTACGCGTCGGCGTTGCCGAAGTGGAAGAGCGTCGGGCAGCTCACCTGCCCGGCGAGGTCGAGCATCGCGGGCACCATCGAGCCGTAGTAGCTGACGCAGCACTCCGGCTCGCCTGCCGCGGCCACGCCCCACGCGAGCGTGCCGCCGAGGCAGAAGCCCATCACGCCTGCCAAGCCGCCGGTGGCCGGCATCGCGCGCAGGTGCTCCAACGCGGCCACGCAGTCGGCGATTGCCTTCGCCGCGTCGAGCTGCGCGACGACCTCGATCGACGCGGTGAGGCCGGCCTCGTCGTGTTCGGCCGCCCAGCCGGGGGCGAAGCGCCAGAAGACGTCCGGCGCGCCCACCACGTAACCCGCATCGGCGAGGCGTTCGGCGACGGCGCTGATGTAGGCCCCGACGCCGAAGATCTCCTGGATCAACACGATGCCAGGGCCACGGCCCTCGCTCGGCGTCCACACGTGCAGGTCGAACGAGCCGTCGTTGACCGCGACGGAATCGGTGCGGCGGGTGTTGCTCATCGCCGCCCATGCTGGCACAGCGTCGGTGCGGGCACGCCCGTAGGGTGTCGGTGCCGTGCGTCTCGCCGACTTCGACTACGACCTGCCCGCCGACCAGATCGCGCAGACCCCGATCGAGCCCCGCGACGCGGCGCGTCTGCTGGTGGACCGAGGAGCGGCGGCTCCCGAGCATCGCCACGTGCGCGACCTGCCCGAACTGCTGGGCGACGGCGACCTGCTCGTGGTCAACGAGACGCGGGTGATCCCAGCCCGGCTCCGGCTGCACCGGGCCACCGGCGGCGCGGCCGAGGTGCTGCTGCTCGAGCCGGTCGACGGGGAGCAGCACGCGTGGGAAGCGCTCGTGCGCCCGGCACGCAAGCTGCGCGTCGGCGAGCAGCTGTTCGGCGCGGACGGCGTTGCCGTGGTCGAGGTGGGCCGCCGCCGGCCGTCGGGCGACACGTTCACCGTCGCTCTGCTGGGGGGCCCCGATCCACTCCAGGCGCTGGCCCGCTACGGCGAGATGCCGTTGCCGCCCTACATCACGACGGCGCTGGAGCACCCGGAGCGGTACCAGACCGTGTACGCGTCGCCGCCGGGCTCGGCCGCGGCGCCGACCGCGGGGCTGCACCTCACCCCCCAGGTCCTCCGCATGCTCGACGATCGAGGTATCGAGACGGCGAGGGTCGAGCTCGTCGTCGGGCTCGACACGTTCCAGCCGGTCAGCGAGCCAGATCCGCGCGAGCACCTGATCCACACCGAGCGCTTCCGCGTCCCTGCCGACGTGCTGCATCGGGCGCGTGAAGCCCGCCGGGTGGTGGCGGTCGGGACGACAGCCGTGCGAGCGCTCGAGACGGCGGCCTCCACCGGCAAGCTCGAAGGGCGCACCGACCTGTTCGTGCACCGGGGATACGAGTGGCAGCTCGTCGACTTGCTGATGACGAACTTCCACCTGCCCCGCACGACGCTGCTGATGATGGTCGACGCCTTCGTCGGCCCGCGCTGGCGGCGGCTCTACGCCGACGCGCTCGCGGCCGGCTACCGGATGCTGTCGTTCGGCGACGCGATGCTGCTCGACCGCCACTTGGAGAGCGAGCACTGATGCATCCGGTGTCGCTGGTGGTGCGTGCCACCGACGGGACGGCGCGCACGGGCACCGCATACACCGCCCGCGGCAGCTACCAGACGCCGTGCTTCATGCCGGTGGGCACGCGCGGTGCGGTCAAGTACCTGAGCGCCTCCGACTACGAGCGCCTCGGTGCCGAGATCGTCCTCGGCAACACCTACCACCTGATGCTGCGACCGGGGGCAGATACCGTCGCCCGCTTCGGCGGACTCGGGCGCTTCGCGGGCTGGGATGGCCTGACGCTCACCGATTCCGGGGGATACCAGGTGTTCTCTCTCGAACCGAAGGTCGACGACGACGGCGTGACGTTCCGCAGCACGTACGACGGCTCGACCCATCGGCTGACGCCGGAGTCGGCCGTGCGCGTGCAGGAGCAACTCGGCGCGGACATCCAGATGGTGCTCGACGTGTGCCCGCCGCTGCCGTCGCCTCCCGCGACCATCCGCCTCGCGCTGGCGCGGACCTCGGCATGGGCTGCTCGGGCTCGGGCCACCCACGAGCGGGAGGGCCAAGCCCTGTTCGGCATCGTGCAAGGTGGCATCGACGCGTCGCTGCGAGCAGAGAGCGCGCAGCACACCGCGGCGCTCGAGTTCGACGGCTACGGCATCGGCGGGTTGAGCGTCGGGGAGAGCCGCGAGGACATGCTGGTCGCCCTGGCGGCGGCGCTGGCCCATCTGCCCGCCGACCGGCCGCGATACCTGATGGGCGTCGGCGACCCGGCCTCGCTCGTCGAGGCGGTGGCTCTCGGCGTCGACCAGTTCGACTGCGTGCTGCAGACCCGCCTCGGACGCCACGGCACCGCGCTCACCTCGACCGGAAAGCTGCACGTGAAGAACGCCCGCCATGCCTTGTCCGACGAGCCGCTCGACCCGGAGTGCCCGTGCGAGGTGTGTGCGAGACACTCGCGGGGTTACCTGCGCCACCTGTTCCAGGTGGGCGAACCGTCGGTATCGAGGCTGGTCAGCATCCACAACCTGGCCTGGACGCTGCACCTGATGAAGCAGATGAGGGACGCGATCGAGTCCGGCTCGTTCGGCGCGTTGCGGCGCGCCGTGCTCGAAGTATGGGGATGACCGGGCTCTACCGGCCGGACCTCGCTAGGATTCCCGGTCGGCCCGGCGCCGGACGCGCTCGTGGCGACGCGACTATTTCACTGAACGGTTGACCCCAACATGATCCAAGTCCTACTTGCCAGCTCATCGTCCGACGACGGCGGTGGCGGTGGCAGCTTCATCTTCACGCTCGCGTTCATGGGCCTCATCTTCGGGGCGATGTACTTCCTCATGATCCGCCCCCAACGGCGCCGGATGCGTGAGCAGGCCGACCTGCAGCGCCAGGTCGGCGAGGGCGACGAGGTGATGACCACGTCTGGCCTCTACGGCTTCGTCAGCGGCATCGACGGCGACGTGATCTGGCTGGAGATCGCCGAGGGTGTCGAGATCCGTGTCGCCCGCGCAGCGGTGAACCGCATCGTGAGCCCGACAGAGGAAGCCGCCGCTGGGCCGGCGAAGGGCGTGACGGCTGAAGACGACGCCGCCGCCGACGACGACACCACCTCGTGATGCGCCGCCGCCTCCTCGCATCGCTGCTGGCGATCGTGCTCATCTCGTTCGTCGGCGTGATCGTCAACGTCGCGCTCGGCAACAACCCCACCCTCGGCCTCGACCTGCAGGGCGGTGCCTCGGTCACGCTCGAGCCGGCAGCAGGACAAGACGTCGACAGCGGCGCGATCGACGTCGCGGTCGACGTCATCCGCCAGCGCATCGACGCGCTCGGCGTATCCGAGCCCGAGATCTACCGCCAGGGCGACGCCGTGGTGGTGAACCTGCCCGGCGTGAAAGACCAGAACGAGGCGCTCGCGCTCGTGTCGGCCACCGGCAACGTGTTGCTGCGCCCGGTGCTGAACATCGTCGGCAGCGTCGAAGACGGGGTGCAGGCGACCACGACGACGATCGGCGGAGGGGGCGGGCCGACGATCGTCACGACGACCGTCGCTGCCGGGCCCACGACTCCCGCCACGACCACGCCCGGTACGACCACGCCGGGTGCGACCACGCCGGGTACGACGGCGCCGGCGGCGGGGACCACCGCCCCGCCCGGGCCGCCGCGGGCCACACCCACCACGGTGCCGGCCACCGTCGCGCCCACGACCGCGCCCACGACCGTCGCGCCGACCGACACCACGTCTGCACCGCTCGACGATCCGACGATCCAGGCGGTGGTACCCGGACGAGACGGGCTGCTGTACATGGTCGGGCCTGCCGCCGCCACCGGCGAGGTGTTGCAGAACGACGCCGACGCGCAGGTGCTGAACGGCGAGTGGGTGGTGGTCGTCGGTCTTCGCTCGGGGGCCAGCGGGCAGGACCAGTGGAACGCCATCGCCGCCGAGTGCTACAGCAAGACGCAGGTGTGCCCGACGGGCATGCTCGCCATCCAGCTCGACCAAGAGATCGTTTCGGCCCCGACGGTGCAGACCCCCACGTTCTCGTCCGAGGTCCAGATCACCGGTCAGTTCACCGAGAGCGAGGCCAACGAGCTCGCCCGCATCTTGAAGTTCGGTGCGGTGCCGGTGAAGCTCGAACCCCAGGCGGTGCAGACCGTGTCGGCCACCTTGGGCAAGGACTCGCTGCGCTCGGCCGTGATCGCGGGTGCCGTCGGACTGCTGCTCGTCGTGGCGATGCTGTTCTTGTACTACCGCTCCCTGGTGATCGTCGTCGTCGGCGGCCTGGTGGTGTTCCTCGCCCTCAACTGGGCGGTGATCTCCACGCTCAGTGCCACGAGCGGCCTCGCCCTCACGTTGGCCGGTGCGGCAGGGATCATCGTCTCGCTCGGCATCACCGTCGACTCGTACGTGGTGTACTTCGAGCGATTGAAAGACGAGCTCCGTAGCGGCAAGACGTTGCGCAACTCGGCCGAACGCGGGTTCAAGGGGGCGTGGCGCACGATCCTGGCCGCCGACACTGTGTCGCTGCTCGCTGCCGCGGTGCTGTGGTACCTGACGGTCGGGTCGGTGCGCGGCTTCGCGTTCTTCCTCGGCCTGGCGACGATCTGCGACATGATCGTGGCCTACTTCTTCACCAGGCCGGCGGTGCTGCTGCTGGCCCGGTCGCGTTGGTTCCAGGGCCAACACCTGCTCGGCGTCACCGGGGCCGAGGTGGCCCCCTCACTAGTGGGCGGTATCTCATGACGGCGCCGGAGCACGGCGTGGGGAAGGCGAGCCTGTGGCACCGCCTGTACCACGGCGAGACCACCTTCGACTTCTACGGCAAGAGGTGGCGCGGCTTCACGATCTCCATCGTGTTGCTCCTGATCTCGGCCGGTTCGTTGCTCCTCAACGGGCTCAACCTCGGCATCGACTTCGAAGGTGGCGTCGCGTGGGAGGTCCCCGCGGACGACATCACCGTCGAGACGGCACGACAGGTGCTCGACGCGAACGGTGTCGACAGCTCCGAAGCGAAGGTGCAGACCCTGTCCTCCTCGGAGGGCGAGCGGATCCGCCTGCAGGTCGGGACGCATTCCGCCGAGACGGTCGAGCAGGTGCAGCGGGCACTTGCCGAAGAGGCCGGGGTCGAAGTCGGCGACGTCAGCACCGCTGCGGTCAGCGCCTCGTGGGGTGAGACGATCACCGCGAAGGCCGTCCGAGCACTCCTCGTGTTCTTCGTGCTCGTGTCGATCTTCATCGCCTGGCGGTTCGAGTGGAAGATGGCCCTCGCCGCGTTCCTCGCGATGGTCCACGACATCTTGATCAGCGTCGGCATCTACTCGCTGTTCCAGTTCGAGGTCACGCCGGCGACGGTCATCGCGTTCCTCACCATCCTCGGCTACTCGCTGTACGACACGATCGTCGTCTTCGACCGTGTCGAAGAGAACATCGCCCGCTTCAAGGGCAGCCGCGTGCCGATGGCAGACATCGTCAACGTGTCGATGAACCAGGTGCTGATGCGCTCGCTGAACACCTCCATCGCGTCGGTGCTGCCGGTGCTGTCGCTGCTGGTGGTCGGCTCGAAGATGCTCGGCGCTGTCGCCCTCGAAGAGTTCGCACTGGCGCTGGCCGTCGGGCTGTTCGTCGGCGCGTACTCGTCGATCTTCCTCGCCACGCCGCTGCTCGCGATGATGAAAGAGCGCGAGCCCCGATACCGCTCGCTGCGCGGTGCCCACGCCACCGGCGAGGCGATGCACGCGCTGTCCACGAGCGGAGCGGCCGCGCTGCGCAAGGAACAGGTGCGGGTGCCTGCTGGCGCGTCTGCCGACGGCTCGGCCACGGTGCCGGCGGTGCTCGACCCGACGACCGTGCTGACGCACCCTCCCCGCCCGCGCAAGAAGCGGCGGCGGTAGCCTTCGGACATGCCGGCCACCTGGGCGAAGGAGCTGATCAGGGAGATCCCCGACTACCCCCAGCCCGGGGTCACGTTCCGCGACATCACGCCTCTGCTCGGCGATGCTGCGGGCTTCCAGCGGGCGGTGGACGAGATGCTCGCGAGCTTCGCCGGCGTCGCCGTCGACCGGGTGATCGGCATCGAAGCCCGCGGTTTCATCCTCGCCGCTCCCATTGCGCTCGGTCTCGGCGCCGGCTTCGCACCGGTGCGCAAGGCGGGCAAGCTGCCTTGGGCGGTAGCTCGTGAGGAGTACTCGCTCGAGTACGGCACCGACAAGCTCGAGATCCACCGCGACGCGATCCACCCCGACGACAAGGTGTTGATCATCGACGACGTGCTCGCCACGGGCGGTACGGCCTCGGCCACCTCACGCCTGGTCGAGGCGCTCGGCGGGATCGTCGTCGGGCTCGGGTTCTTGATCGAGCTCACCGATCTCGGCGGGCGCTCCCTGCTGGGCGAACGCCTCGTCGAGAGCCTGGTGGCGTACTAGGGCGATGGGCGGTCAGCGGCGATGACCACCGTCAACCGGTTGCTGCCATGGCGACGCCAGCAGGAGTCGATCGACGACGAGCTGGCCCCGGTGCTGAACGCCTACCGGCGCCGGCATCCACGGGCGTCGACGTCGGTGGTGAGGCGCGCCTACGAGATGGCCCGCGAAGCGCACCGGCACCAGAGCCGGGCGAGCGGAGAGAGCTACATCAACCATCCCGTCGCGGTCGCCCAGATCGTGGCCGACATCGGCCTCGACGAGATCACCCTCGCCGCCGCGTTGTTGCACGACGCGGTCGAGGACACCGAGATCACCGTCGTCGACGTGGAGCGCGAGTTCGGCGCCGAGGTCGCGGGCATCGTCGACGGCGTCACCAAGCTCGAACGGCTGCAGTTCGACTCGAAGGAGGCCCAGCAGGCGGCGACCATGCGCAAGATGCTGGTGGCGATGGCCCGCGACCTGCGTGTGCTCATCATCAAGCTCGCCGATCGGCTGCACAACATGCGCACCATCGCCGCGATGCCGATCGAGAAGCAGCGCCGCATCGCCAACGAGACGCTCGACATCTACGCGCCGCTCGCGCATCGCCTCGGCATGCAGGAGATGAAGCAGCAGCTGGAAGACCTCGCCTTCGCGTCGCTGTACCCGAAGCGCTACGCGGAGCTCGACCACCTCGTCGGCAGCCGCACCCCCGAGCGCGAGGTGTTCCTCGCGAAGGCTCTCGCCGAGGTGAGGGCGCGCCTCACCGAGCTGAACATCGAGGCCGAGGTCACCGGGCGCGGCAAGCACCTGTGGAGCATCTACGAAAAGATGGTCCAGAAGGGCAAGGAGTTCGACGACATCTTCGACCTGGTCGCCATCCGCGTGATCGTCGAATCGGTGAAGGACTGCTACGCCGCCCTCGGCTGCATCCACGGCAAGTGGAAGCCGGTGGTCGGGCGGTTCAAGGACTACGTCGCGATGCCCAAGTTCAACCTGTACCAGAGTCTGCACACCACCGTGATCGGGCCAGGTGGCAAGCCGCTCGAGGTGCAGATCCGCACCCGCGAGATGCACCAACGCGCCGAGTGGGGCGTCGCCGCGCACTGGGCGTACAAGGACGGTTCGGGCCCTCACGACATCGACTGGCTCAACCGCATCATCGACTGGCAGAGCGAGGTGTCGGACCCGGCGTTCTTCATGGAAGGGTTGAAGACCGACCTCGAGCAGGACGAGGTGTTCGCGTTCACACCGAAGGGCAGGGTGATGAGCCTGCCGGTGAAGTCGACCCCGGTCGACTTCGCCTATTCCGTGCACACCGAGGTCGGGCACCGCTGCATCGGAGCCCGGGTGAACGGCAGGCTCGTGCCGCTGAACCACGAACTGCACTCCGGGGACACGTGCGAGATCTTCACCTCCAAGGTCGAGAACGCCGGGCCGTCGCGCGACTGGCTGGTGTTCGTCGCCTCGCCGAGGGCGCGCAACAAGATCCGCCAGTGGTTCTCGCGCGAGCGCCGCGGCGACATGATCGAGGCCGGTCGTGAAGAGCTGGTGAAGGAGATGCGCCGCGAGCGCCTGCCGGTGCAGCGGGTCTTCGACACCGAGCAGTTCCTCGACGAGATGCACGCGATGAACTACACCGATCTCGAGGCGCTGTTCGCCGCCATCGGTGAGCGCCACGTGTCGGCGCGCAGCGTCGCGCAGCGCGTCGCGAAGGCCTTCAGCGGGGCCGCCGGCGGCGAGGAGCAGCTCTCGGTCTCCGTGCTCCGGCCCCGCCAGCTGCGTCGCGGCGCAGACACGGTGGGCATCCACGTCGAGGGCCTCGAAGACGTCCTCGTGCGCCTCTCGAAGTGCTGTACGCCCGTGCCCGGCGACGAGATCATCGGCTTCGTCACCAGGGGCCGGGGGGTCAGCGTGCACCGCGCCGACTGCGCCAACGCCGAATCGTTCAGCGCCGATCAGTCGGCCCGCCTCGTCGAAGTGGAATGGGACGGCTCCACGGCGGGCGCGGTGTTCCGCGCCGGCGTCGAGGTCGTCGCCTTCGACCGCTCCAAGCTGCTGCGCGACGTGGCCAACGCGCTGTCCGACCACCACGTCAACATCGTCTCCTGCAGCACTCACACCGGCAACGACCGGGTGGCCAAGATGCGCTTCGAGTTCGAGCTCGCCGATCCCGGCCACCTCGACGCCGTGCTGCGGCGCATCAAGCTGATCGACGGCGTCTACGACGCCTACCGCCTCGTCCCCGGCAAGGCCGGTTAGAGGCCGCCCGGGCGCGGGCCGGGCGCCGAGGCGGGTCTCCGGTAGCCTGGCGAGCCGTGCCCGAGTTCCAGACCAGCCCCGGGATGCGTGACATCCTGCCGCCGGAGTCGGGGCGTTGGCGCAGCTTCGTCGGGACGTTCGCGGACCTCGTCGAGCCCGCCGGGTACGGGCAGGTGATCCCGCCGCTGCTCGAGGACATCGGTGTCTTCAGCCGCATCGGCGAGGCCACCGAGATCGTCCAGAAGGAGATGTACGACTTCGTCGACAAGGGTGGGCGTCACGTCGCCCTGCGTCCGGAGCAGACAGCCAGCGTGTGCAGGGCGTTCACCCAGAATCGCCCCCCGACACCGTGGAAGGTCTGGTACGCGGGGCCCAACTTCCGGTACGAGCGTCCCCAACGAGGGCGATACCGCCAGTTCGACCAGGTCGGCATCGAGGTGCTCGGCGCCGACGACCCGTACCTCGACGTCGAGGTGATCGCGCTCGGGTGGCAGTTCTTCACCGCGCTGGGGCTCACCAAGGTGAAGTTGCTGCTCAACTCGCTCGGCGAGCCCGACGACCGGGCGCGCTACGTCGCGGCGCTGCGCGGCCACTTCGAGGCGCGGATCGACTCGCTGAGCCCCGAGTCACGCCAGACGCTCGCTACCAACCCCCTACGCGTGCTCGACTCCAAGCGGGCGCAGGACGCCCCGGCGATCGCCGACGCCCCGCGCATTGCGGACTTCTACGGCGCCGAGGCGGCGGCTCACTTCGCAGCCGTGCAGGACGGCCTCCGTGCGCTCGGCATCCCCTTCGTGATCGAGCCGAGCCTGGTGCGCGGGCTGGACTACTACCGCCGCACGACGTTCGAGTACCAGGGGGGCACGCTCGACTCGGCGCAGAACGCCCTCGGCGGGGGTGGTCGCTACGACGGCCTCGTGGAAGATCTCGGCGGGCCGCCGACGCCTGGAATCGGCTTCGCGATCGGGCTCGACCGCACTCTCTTGGCCTGCGACGACGAGGGTGTTTTCGCCGTCGCGGCGGGCGAGCTCGACGTGTTCGTCGTCGATACCACCGGCGGGCGCGAGGCGCTCGTGCTGGCCGACGAGCTGCGCGCCGCCGGTTTGCGCGCCGACCGCGCTTACGAGAACCGCAGCATGAAAGCGCAGATGAAGGCCGCCGGCCGCAGCGGCGCCGCGGTCGCGGTGATCGTCGGCACCGACGAGCTCGCTGCGGGTGTCGCCGTGCTGCGCCCGCTCCGCGGCGAATCCCGCGAGCAGGTCTCAGTCGCCCGCGGCGACCTAGCCGAATCCGTGAAGAAGGCAATCAGATGAAGGTCCTCACATGAGCGTTTCCCCGTCCAGAACCGCGCTGCGCAGCCACCTGTGCGGCGAGCTCCGCCCCGAACACATCGGGCAGACCGTCAGCATCTGCGGATGGGTGGGCCGCCGGCGTGAGCACGGTGAGAAGCTGGCGTTCGTCGACCTGCGCGACTACTCCGGCATCGTGCAGTGCGTGGTCGACAACGCCGTCGACGTGCGCAGCGAGTACGTGGTGCGCATCACCGGCGTGGTGCGGGAGCGGCCCGAGGGCACGGTCAACGCCAACCTGCCGACGGGCCAGGTCGAGGTGGGCGAGTGCGAGGTCGAGGTGCTGCGCAGCGCCGAAGTGCCTCCATTCCCGATCGACGCTCGCGCCGACGACGTCGACGAGGTGGTCCGCCTGCAGTACCGCTACCTCGACCTGCGCCGCGAGCGCATGCAGCGCAACCTGCGCATCCGGGCCAAGGTCAACTCGGCGGTGCGCGCGGCGATGGAGCGCCAGGGGTTCATCGAGGTGGAGACGCCGATGCTCGTGCCGTCCACCCCGGAGGGTGCCCGTGAGTTCCTCGTGCCGTCGCGCAAGGAGCCCGGCTCGTTCTACGCCCTGCCGCAGAGCCCGCAGCTGTTCAAGCAGCTGCTGATGGTGGCCGGTGTCGACCGCTACTTCCAGATCGCCCGCTGCCTGCGCGACGAGGACCTGCGCGCTGACCGCCAGTACGAGTTCATGCAGCTCGACGCGGAGATGAGCTTCGTCGAGCAGGACGACGTGCTGGAGGCGATCGGCGAGGCGGTGCTGGCCGCGGCCGAGGCGGTGACGGGCGAGCGTCCGGCGCAGATCGCGCGGATGACCTGGCACGAGGCGATGGACCGCTACGGCGTCGACAAGCCCGACCTGCGGTTCGGGATGGAGCTAGTCGAGCTCACCGACGTGTTCGGCTCGACCGAGTTCAAGGCCTTTGCCGGCGCGGCCTCGGTGAAGGGGATCCGCGCCGCTGGCCGGGCGGAGGAGTACGGGCGCAACAAGCTCGACGGGCTGACCGATCGGGCGAAGGCGATCGGGGCCAAGGGCCTCGTGTGGATGAAGGTCTCGGCGGACGGCGCGCTGGAGTCGCCGGTGGCCAAGTTCCTCTCCGAGACCGAGCTGGCCGCTGTGGCCGAGCGTATGGCGGTCGAACCAGGGGACCTTGTGCTGATCGTCGCCGACGAGTGGATGACCACGTGCGAGGCACTCGGCCAGCTGCGCAACGATCTCGGCCGCCCTCCCGTCTACGAGGGCGAGCCGGCGTACGTGTGGGTCACCGAGTTCCCGCTGTTCGTCGGCATCGACGCCGAGAGCGGGCGGCCCAAGCCCGGCCACCATCCGTTCTGCATGCCGCACCCCGACGACCTCGACAAGTTCGAGAGCGATCCGCTGTCGGTGCGCGCTCTCGCGTACGACCTGGTGCTGAACGGGTGGGAGCTCGGATCGGGGTCCATCCGGATCCACGAGCCCGACCTGCAGCGGCGGGTCTTCCAATCGCTTGGGATCGCCGACGAGGAGGCCGACCGCAAGTTCGGCTTCTTCCTGCGTCCGTTCGTCTACGGCGCCCCACCCCACGGCGGATTCGCGTTCGGGCTCGATCGCCTGGTGGCGATCCTGGCCGGCGAGGAGAACATCCGCGAGGTGATCGCGTTCCCGAAGACCCAGTCGGGATCCGATCCGATGACGAGCGCACCCACCCCCGCCGACCCCCGCCAGCTCGACGAACTCGGCCTGCGCCTGCTCCCCCCACGTTCTCGGTCGGATTTGTGACGCATAGCGCGACGGATCCGACCGAGAACTTGGGGGAGTGACGGGGGTTCGGGGGCGCTACGGTCGCTGGCCGATGGGGTCACAGCACTTCCGGGCCGGGGTGGTCGTAGTCGTGCGGCATCCGGACCTGCGCAGAGTGCTCGCGTTCGAGCGTGCCGACGAACGCGGTCAGTGGCAGCTGCCCCAGGGCGGCCTGCTGCTCGGCGAGGAGCCGATCGAGGGCGCCTGGCGGGAACTGGGGGAAGAAACCGGTCTCGGGCCGAACGAGGTCGAACAACGCGCTGAGTACCCGGAATGGGTGGCCTACGAGTGGCCCGCCGAGGTCCGGGCCGCCGATCGCCGCGATGGCAAGCGCAGGGGCCAGGTGCAGCGCTGGTTCCTGTTCGACGCGAGGTCTGCCGAGGTGGCGCCCCGCCCGGACGGCAAGGAGTTCGTCGACGTCCGCTGGGTCGAGCCGGCGTGGCTGGTCGACCACGTGCCCGAGTTCCGCCGCGCGGCCTACGACCGAGTGCTCGGGACGCTCTAGGCCCGATGGCAGACGACCTGTTCTCGGCCGCCGCCGAGCAGCGGCTCCGCTCCCAGGCTCCTCTCGCCGCGCGGTTGCGCCCACGCACGATCGACGAGGTCGTCGGCCAGGACCACCTCGTCGGCCCCGGCCGGCCCCTGCGCCGCCTGGTGGAGCAGGATCGCTTGACCTCGGCGATCTTCTGGGGCCCGCCCGGCACCGGCAAGACGACGCTGGCGCTCGCCGTCGCCGGCACCACCCACCGGGCGTTCGAGCAGCTCTCGGCGGTCACGGCCGGGGTGAAGGACGTGCGTGAGGTGATCGAGCGTGCCCGCCAACGCCTCGGCGAACACGGTCGGGGCACGATCCTCTTCCTCGACGAGATCCATCGCTTCTCGAAGGCCCAGCAAGACGCGCTGCTGCCCGCGGTGGAGGACGGCACCTTGACGCTGATCGGGGCCACCACGGAGAACCCGTTCTTCGAGGTGAACCCGCCGCTGCGCAGCCGCAGCACCTTGTTCCGCCTGGAGCCACTCGACGCGGCCGCCATCGCCGAGCTGGTCGAGCGCGGGCTCGCCGCCGAGGCGATGGACGCCACGGCGCAGGCCAAGGCGCTGCTCGTCGAGCGATCCAACGGCGACGGTCGCCAGGTGCTCACCTCGCTCGAGGTGGCGGGCGCGCTCGCCCGTCCCGCGCCGACCGTCGAGGTCGATCACGTCGAGGCCGCCCTCGGCACGAGCGCGCTGCGCTACGGGCGCGACGACCACTACGACGTCGTCAGCGCGTTCATCAAGAGCATGCGCGGCAGCGACGCCGACGCGGCCGTCTACTGGCTGGCCCGAATGCTCGAAGCCGGGGAGGACGCCCGCTTCATCGCCCGGCGGATGGTGATCCTGGCCAGCGAGGACGTCGGCATGGCCGATCCGGAGGCTCTGCTCGTCGCCGTCGCCGCGGCCCACGCGGTGGAGCACGTCGGGCTCCCCGAGGCGCAGCTCAACCTGGCCCAGGCGGCCATCCACCTGGCGTCAGCGCCGAAGAGCAACCGGGTGGCGCTGGCCATCTGGAACGCCCGCGCCGAGGTGCGCGAGGGGGCCGCCGGCGAGGTGCCGGCGCATCTGCGCGACGCGCACTACCAGGGGGCGCGCACGCTCGGCCACGGAGCGGGTTACGAGTACCCTCATGACGACCCGCGAGGCTGGGTGCCCCAGCAGTACCTGCCCGACAACCTCGTCGGGCGGCGCTGGTACGAGCCGAGCGAGCACGGCAACGAGCAGGAGGTGCGCTCACGCATGGACGAGCAGAAGCGATGACGGCGGGAGAGCTGGCGGTGCTGCTCGCCGCGGTGCTGTGCAGCGTCGGCTTCGCCGCGTTGATCGTGGTGCTGATGCGGGTGCTCGACACGTTGGGCTCCTTGCGCGAAGAGGTGCGTGACCTGCGCGCCGAGACCCGCCCGCTGCTGGCCGACATGCGCTCGACCACCGACGAGGCCCGTTCGGTGGTGCTCGAGGCCCGTGACGACCTCGAGCGCTTCGACCGGGTGCTCGGCTCAGCCGAGGCCATCTCCGACGCCGTCGCCGGCGGTGGCCGGGTGGCGCGGGTGGCGTTCTCGGTCCCGGTGATCAAGGCGACGGCGCTCGCCACCGGCACCGGCCGGGCGGCACGCCGGCTGCGCCGCTCGCAGCAGCGCGAGCAGCGCCGAGCGCTCCGGCCGGGCTCGTACGAGCTCGACACCGACCACCGGTCGAGCCGCAGGGCGCGCCGGCGATGAGGCGCGTGACGTGGTTCGTGTCCGGCGCCGTCGCCGGAGCCGCCGGTGTGGGGTACGCGAAGCGCAAGGTCAGGGCCACCGCTGCCCACCTCGCGCCGTCGAACGTGGCTGCGTCGGTCGTCGGACGGGCGAAGGACCGCATCGGTGACCTCGCCGACGCCGTGCGCGAGGGACGTGACGCGGCCCGCGAGAAGGAGGCCGACCTGCGCGCAGTGCGCGACGGGACCGAGACCCTCGCCCCGGAGCTGCTGCCCGGAGATCGCTTGATGTTCGACGGCCGTCCTGTGGAACCGGGGCGGGTGGTGGTGCTGCGCCAGGCGAACGGCGAGCGTCCCAGCACACGCCGGCGCCGCCACGTCCGCTGAGGAGCAACGGTGCCGGTCGACGCTCTGGTCGCCGAGCTGCGCCGCGAGCTGACACCGCAGCGGGTCCGCACCGGGCCGTCCGAGCTCGGCCTGTACCGCCGCGATGCCTCGAACATCGAGGGTTCGGCGTCCGTCGTCGCGCTCCCCGAGACCACCGCCGAGGTGCAGGCCTGCGTGCGGGCAGCGGTGCGCCACGGCGTGGCGTTCGTCCCCCGAGGTTCGGGCACCGGGCTGGCCGGCGGCGCCACCCCGCTCGACGGCGCCCTCGTGATCTCGCTCACCAAGATGGACCGCGTGCTCTCGGTCGACGTCGAGAACCGGCTGGCATGGGTCGAGCCGGGGGTGCTCAACCTCGACCTCACCCGGGCGGTTGCTGCGCACGGGCTGCACTTCGCGCCCGACCCGTCGAGCCAGCAGAGCTGCTCGATCGGTGGCAACGTCGCCAACAACTCCGGCGGGCCGCACTGCCTCGCCGACGGCGTCACCTCGGCGCACGTGCTCGGGGTGGAGGTGGTGCTGCCCGACGGCAGCCTGGCGTTGCTCGCCGGCGAGGCGCCCGAGCCCGACGGGCTCGACCTGCGTGGCGCGTTCGTCGGCAGCGAGGGGATGTTCGGCGTGGCGACGAAGATCTGCGTACGCCTCACCCCGAACCCGCCGGCGGTGAACACGATGCTGATGGACTTCGACTCCGTCGATGCCGGGGCGTCGACCGTCAGCGCCGTGATCGCGGCCGGCATCCTCCCGGCAGCGCTCGAGATGATGGACGCCCTCTGCATCAGGGCTGTCGAGGAGTTCGTCCACGCCGGCCTGCCCGTCGATGCCGCCACGGTGCTGCTGGTCGAGGTGACCGGCCAACCCCACGGCGTGGACGCGGAGTCGGCGAGGGTGGTGGAGATCGCGCGCGCCCACGGAGCGCGCAGCGTTCGCGTGGCGGCAGACGAGGCCGAGCGGGCACTCCTGTGGAAGGGCCGCAAGTCGGCGTTCGGCGCCATCGCCAGGTTGCAGCCGAACTACTACCTGCACGACACGGTGGTGCCGCGGCACAAGCTGCCCGAGGTGCTCGCGCAGGTGTACGAGATCGCCGCCCGGCACCTGCTGATGGTGATGAACGTGTTCCACGCCGGCGACGGGAACCTGCACCCGTTGCTGCTCTACGACAAGCGCGAACCGGGGGTGATGGAGCGCGTGTACGCCGCCGGGGACGAGATCGTGAGGGTGAGCGTCGCCGCCGGTGGGGTGCTGTCGGGGGAGCACGGCATCGGGCTGGAGAAGCGCGACTACATGCCGCTGATGTTCGGCCCCGCCGACCTCGCGGCGCAGGCCGCGCTGCGCCGCGCGTTCGATCCGGCGGGGCTCGCGAACCCGCACAAGGTGCTGCCCAGCCCGGCGTCGTGCAGCGACATCCAGCACGTCCCGCACGGGGCCTGGGTGTGACGGAGGGTGGTGACGTGGACGGTATGGACGTGGACGGTGTGAGCGCCGGCCAGATCGACCTGGAACGGTTCGCTGCCGAGGTCGGCGGGCGCGACGCCGGTGAGGTGGCGATCGCCGGAGCCGGGACCCGAGGTGGCGCTCCGCCGGGGGTGCGCACGGTGCACGCGCCGGGCGGCATCGCCTGGTTCGAGCCGGCGGAGATGACCGTGTGCTGTGGGGCGGGCACCCCGGTGGACGTGCTCGCCGCAACGCTGGCCGAGCGGGGCCAGCGGGTGGGTGCGCTGCCCGCGGGCGGCACCGTCGGCGGAGCACTCGCCGCCGGCAGCTCGGCGCTCACCCGCCTCGGCCACGGGCCCCTGCGCGACGCGCTGCTGCAGGCCCGCTACGTGAGTGCCGCCGGCGAGGTGGTGAAGGCCGGGGGACCGACGGTGAAGAACGTCAGCGGCTTCGACCTGTGCCGGGTGCTCGTCGGCTCCTGGGGGACGCTCGGCTTCATTGGCGAGGTGATCCTGCGCACCCGCCCGCTGCCGCCGGTGGCGAAGTGGTACTCGACACCCTCGGAGACGCCGTCCGACCTGCTCGCGCGCCTGCACCGCCCGGCGTCGGTGCTGTGGGACGGTTCCACGGCGTGGGTGCTGCTCGAGGGTCACGCCGATGACATCGCCGCGCTCGCCCGCGGCAGCGGCCTCGTCGAGTGCGACGGCCCACCACCGCTGCCCGCCGGTGGCCGTTGGTCGATCCCGCCGAGACAGATCGGCACCCTCGCCGGCACGGGGCGCTATGTGGCCGAGGTGGGGGTCGGCATCGTCCATCACGAGCACCCCGCGCCGCCCCGAGAGGTAGACCCCGTCGTACGCACGCTGAACGAGAGGATCAAGGACGAGCTCGACCCGTGGCACCGCCTGAACCCGGGCATCGATCTGTTCGCTGCCGGACCCGTGCCGTCTCGGCGATGACCTCGCCTCGGGAGGTGCTGCCGCTCGTCGTCGAACCACCCGACGCGGAGCTCGCCGTGGTCGCGGCCACGCTCGGCGCCGCGCGTTGGGGGCTACCCGAGCCTGAGCTCGTGCGGGTGGGGATGAACGGCGTGTTCGTGGCCGGCGACGTGGTGCTCCGCGTGAGCCGACCGACCGCCGACCCGTCGTGCACCATCGCCCTTGCCGACCTGCTCGCCACCGAGGGCGTGCGCGTCGCCCGGCCCGCTCGCCGCGAGGTGGTGCACGCCGAAGGGGGGCTGACGATCACCGCGTGGGAGCGGATCGACCACGACCCGACCCGCTCCGTCGACTACGAACGGGTAGGCGCGATGGTGCGCGCCGTGCACCGCATCGACGTGAATCGGGTGGGCAAGCTGCACCCGTTGCCGTGGTGCGGCTCGTTTCCGTGGTGGGACCACACCCGACTGCTGGCCGAGGTGGACGACCTGCTCGACGACTCCTCCCGCCGCGCGATCACGGCCTGCATCGAGCGCCACGCCGGGTGGCCCGAGCGCGCTCGCCGGGCCGGGCTCGTCGTCTGTCACGGGGACGTGCACCCGGGCAACGTCTTGACCGACGACGCCGGGCCGGTGCTCGGCGACTGGGATCTGCTGTGCCTCGGCCCGCCCGGGTGGGATCACGCGCCTCTCCTGATGTGGCACGAGCGATGGGGTGGAGAGCCGGGCGCCTACGAGGCGTTCGCCACCGGGTACGGCGAGACACTGCGCGACGACGACGTGGCTGTGGCGCTGGCCGAGCTGCGCCTGGTCGCCGCGACCTCCATGCGTCTGCGCGCGGCGCGGCTCGACCCGGCCGATGCGGTAGAGGCCGAACGCCGCCTGCAATGGTGGCGGGGAGACCCCGCCGCGCCCGTCTGGCGGGCGCGCTGAGCCGCAGCCGCTACCGGCTCACATGAAGCGCCGGAGCAGCTTCTCCTTGAACGAGGTGTAGGGCGGGTACAGCACCGGCGGGTCGGGACGGAGCCGCTTCGCGAGCACAGGCTTGGCGTGGCTGAGCGTGTCGAATCCGGCCCGGCCGTGGTACGCGCCCATCCCGCTCGGGCCCACCCCGCCGAAGGGCAGCTCGGGCACCGCGAGATGGAGCATGACGTGGTTGACGCACACCCCGCCCGAGGACGTGAGCTCCACGACCCGCTCGGCGGTGGCCTCGGCGGAGGTGAACACGTAGAGCGCGAGCGGCTTGTCGCGGTCGTTGACGAAGCGGATCGCTTCGCCGATGTCGGATACCGGGAGCACCGCCAGCACCGGGCCGAAGATCTCCTCCTGCATGATCGCCGCGTCGGGCTTGACGCCGGCGAGCACGGTGGGGGAGATGTAGCGCGAAGCGACATCGCGGTCGCCTCCGACGACGGTGACGTCGTATCCACCGGCGTCGAGCAGCCCGGAGAGGCGCTGGTACTGCTTCTGGCTGACGATCCGGGCGAAGTCGGGCGACGACTTCGGGTCGGAGCCGAAGAAGCTGCCGATGGCCTTCGCGAGCGCGTCGAGCAGACGCTGCTCGGCGGACTCCTCCACCAGCACGTAGTCGGGCGCCACGCACGTCTGACCGGCGTTCAAGAACTTGCCCCACGCGATGCGCCGCGCCGCGGTCTCGATGTCGGCGTCGGCCGCGACGATCACCGGGCTCTTGCCGCCGAGCTCGAGCGTCACCGGGGTGAGATGCTCGGCGGCAGCCTTCATCACCACTCGGGCCACCGCACCGTTGCCGGTGTAGAAGACGTGGTCGAACCGCTGCTTGAGCAGCTCGGTGGTCTCTGCCACCGCGCCGGTGACCACCTGCACCACCCGCTCGTCGAGGTAGCGCGGGGTCAGCTCGGCGATCAACGCCGAGGTGCGCTCGGTGACCTCGCTCGGCTTCACCACCACGGTGTTGCCGGCGGCGATCGCGGGGACGAGCGGCGCGTAGGTGAGCTGCACGGGGTAGTTCCACGGGGCGATGACGAGCACCGTGCCGAGCGGCTCGGGCACCACCTTCGCCTTGCCCGGCTGGATGGTGAGCGGCACCCGCACCTTGCGTGGGCGCAGCCAGGAGTCGAGGTGCTTCAGCGCGTGGTCGATCTCGCCGACGGTGAACGCGATCTCGGTGGCGTACGTCTCGACGGGCGGCTTGGCGAAGTCCGCGGCCAGCGCCTCGACGAAGCGGTCTTCGTTCTCGACGAGCAGCCGGCGGAGCTGACGGAGCTGGGTGCGACGGAACGCGATGTCACGCATCAGGGCGCTCTCGGCGCCGATGCGCACGCGCTCGACGATGCCGGCGATGTCTTCGATGGGCGTCATGTGGCCACGCTAGTTGTCGCTTGCCCCGGCCCGCACCGGCTCGCACCGGCTCGCTCCCCGGGTACCGTGGGCGCCCGATGCCGGGGCTCCGCCTGCACCTCACCGACGCCGAGCTGGCGTCGTGCGTGAGCTGTGGGCTGTGCCTTCCCCACTGCCCGACGTTTCGGGCCACTGGTGAGGAGGCGCTATCTCCGCGGGGACGGATCGCGGCGATGCGGGCCGTGCAGTGGGAGGGCGCGCCGGCCGACGACGACTTCCTCCGCTTCGTCGAGACGTGCGTGCAGTGCCGCGGATGCGAGCCGGCATGCCCGAGCGGGGTGCAGTTCGGCCGCCTGATGGAGGGCACCCGTGCCGCGCTCGCCACCGACCACCGGATCACGCCGCGCTGGCAGCGGCTCGGCCTCCGCCTGCTCGGGCGACACCGCCTGCTGCTCGCCGGTTCGTCGGTGCTCGCCGCCGCGCAGCGCGCGCGGTTGGTGCCTGGCCGGCTCGGGCTCGCCGGTCTGAGGGTGCGGCGGCCACCGGCGCTGACGCCGACCGGTGGAGACGTGTGGCTGTTCACCGGATGCGTGATGGACGCGTGGATGCGCGACGTGCACCACGCCACCGCGGCGATCGTGACCGCCGCCGGCGTGACCTACGCGCTGCCCGGCCCCGGCGGGGCGTGCTGCGGGGCGCTGCACGTGCACGCCGGGCTCGAGCGCGAGGCTCGACGGCTGGCCCGCCGGGTGATCGACTCGATGCCCGGCAGCGCGCCGATCGTGGTCAACTCCGCCGGGTGCGGAGCGATGCTGAAGGACTACGACCACCTGCTCGGCTCACCGGAGGCAGCGGCCTTCAGCAAACGGGTGGTCGACGTCCACGAGTGGCTGGTGCCCCACCTCGACGAGTTGCCGCCGGCGAAGGTGCACCTCGGCCCGGTCGTCGTCCAAGACCCGTGCCACCTCCGCCATGTGCAGAAGGCCCACCTCGCGGTGCGTAGCGTGCTCACGCGCGTCGCCGACGTGGTCGAGCTCGACGACGACGGGCTGTGCTGCGGTGCCGGCGGCGCGTACTCGGTGCTCCAACCCGAGCTCGCGGGCGAGATCAGGCAGCGCAAGCTGGCCTCCATCGCCCGCGCGGCGGCCTTCGCTGGCTCCGGCGACGAGGCCCTCGTGGTGGCCAGCGCGAACCCGGGGTGTGCGATGCACCTCGCCGCGGCGGGCGTCACCGTCGTCCACCCGATCGAGCTGCTCGCCGCCGGCGTGCTCGCCGGTCACACCGTCGAGGTACGGAGGTCCCCGTGAACGAACGCTGGAACGAACTGGCCGAGCGCCTCGACGCGATCTCCGCGGAGCTCGACGACCTCGCCTACGACGTGCTGCGTGAGGCGGCACGACGGGGTGCAGCGCGCCGTCCGGAGGCCGACAAGCGGCTCACGTCGGCGCGCCGGGCCGTCGAGAAGGCGGCGCGGCTGCTGCGCACCGAAGGACCCGCCGACGAGGACTGAGGGGCTCACTCCCACCGAAAGAAGCGGAACGCGGCGAGACCCGCCAGCGCCGCAGTGGCGACCATGACGAGCGCGGAGACGTGGTTCCAGCCGAGGCCCAGCCACGGGTCCTGCAAGACCTCGATGCCATAGGTGAGCGGTAGGACGTTGCCGATCGCGTGCATCCCCGGACTCATCACGTCGCGCGGCGGCCCGGCGCCGCTCAGGAACATCATCACGAAGAAGAGCATCAGCCCTAGGCCCTGCGCGGCGCGCGCCGACGGCATCAACGCGCCGAGGAGCAACCCGATCGCGGCGAACGCCGCGGCGACGAGCACGAACCCGGCCGCGACGAGGACGGGAGCGTGGGGTGCGGCGATGTCGTACGCAACGAACCCCAGGGCCACGAGGAGGATCGAACCGACGGCGGTGAGCACCAGCATGACGAGGAGCTGCGCGCCGAGCACGCTGCGCAGCGGTGCAGACGATGCCCGGTAGCGGCGCAGCACGCCGAGCTCACGGTAGGACGCGATCCGCACCGGGAGCGCGATCAGCCCCACCGACGCGATCGTGAGGGCGATGTAGGCCGGGATGTAGTAGTCCGTCGGACCGACGCCACGGAAGGCGATTACCCCGTCCTCAGCGGTCTCCGGAGTGTTGCCGAACACCCCCGCGAGCACGACGAGAACGACCAGCGGGAACACGAACGTGAACACCATCGTCATCGGATCACGCACGAACAGCTTCAACTCGACGGCTGTCATGGTTCGCAGAGTTCGCATCAGGAGTCTGCCAGCGGTCGTTCGGCGCCGGCGTGCCCCTCTGTCAGCCCGAGGTAGACGTCTTCGAGGGAGGGGCGCTCGACGTCGAGGTCCTCCGGTTCGATCCCTCGTGCGGACAGCGCGGCCGCCGTGCGCACCAGCACCGGCCCGGTGCCCTTGACGAGCACCCTGTCGCCCTCACGGCGCACCTCGCTGACGCCCTGCAGGTGGCCGAGCCAGCCGAGGTCGGTCTCCCGGCACGAAAAGGTGACGGTCATCCCCGATGCGAACCTGGAGACGAGCGCAGCGGGTGAGTCGCAGGCGACGACGCGGCCAGCTCGCACCACCGCGACGCGGTCACAGAGATGCTCGGCCTCGTCCATGAAGTGGGTGACGAGCACGACGGTGGAGCCGCGGCTGCGTACCTCGCGGATCAGCTCCCAGGCGACGCGACGGGCGGCAGGATCGAGGCCGGTCGTCATCTCGTCGAGGAAGACCAGCTCCGGCCGGTTCACGAGTGCGAGGGCGACGAACAGCCGCTGGCGCTGCCCGCCGGAGAGCTCGGCAAACGCCGCGCTCCGCTTCTGCTTCAACCCCCAGTCCTCGAGGAGCAGATCGGTGTCGGCCGGGTCCGGAACGAGAGAAGCAAAGAGGTCGAGCGCTTCCCACACCTTGATCCTCTCCGGCAGGGCCGAGTCCTGGAGCTGGCAGCCGACGCGGGTGCGCAATTGCGATCGATCCCGCACCGGGTCGTACCCCAGCACGTTGAGGATGCCCTCGTCCGGCGTGCGCAGGCCCTGAATGCACTCCACGGTCGTCGTCTTCCCGGAGCCGTTGGGGCCGACGATCCCGAAGATCTCGCCGCGACGGACGGCGAGGTCGACACCGTCTACGGCCAACGTGGCCCCGTACGACTTGCGCAGTCCCGCAACGCTGATCGTGAGATCTGCGTCGTCGAGGAACCGCGCCATCGAGGCTCAGATCCAATGCAGGCGGTCGTCGACCCCGACTCGGCCCGGCGCCACCACCGAGGCGTAGGCGCCGACGTTCTGATCGAGCTCGCGCACGACGTGACGCAGCACGCCGGTGTCGGCGGGGATCTCCGGGCTGATCTCGCGCGTCACCATCACGCATCGCGGGCAGCCGCCGAGCAGCTCGATCTCGGCCGTGCCGATCCTAGCCCGGCGACCCGCCCAGCCGAGCTCGGGATGGCCTGCAGGCGTCCCCTCGCCGACCTCGTCGTGGTCGTCCACCTCGAGCACGATCGAGGGCCGGAAGCGGCGCACGTCGACCACCGAGCCGGCGAGCGCGGCCTGCATCGAAGCGAGCGCGGATGTGGTCATCACGAGCAACGGGAAGGCGTCGTAGTAGGTGCCCGGCGGTGATTCGTACTCGACGATCACGGGTGGGAACTGGCCGAGATCCGGCAGCGGCTCGTCCCCGACGCGTCCGAAGATTCCGCGCAGCTCGGCGATGATGTCGTCGCTGTCACCCGGGCCGCGGCGGTAGTGGTCGAGGTCGTCGGCCGGTTGCAGGGCTTCCAAGCGGACACGGTGTCCGACCGCGGCGCTGATCTTCTCGTCGGCGTCGTCGTCGTCGCTGCGCACCTCGGTGCCGTCGGGCAGGGTGATCACCACGGGGCGCCGTTCACGTGTGGAGCCTTCGGCGGGCGCCTGCGCGTACCGGGCGGCCAGACGCATCAGACCCCCGATCTTCTTCGCGCCGCGGATGCCCCCGCGCTCGAGGTCACGCACCGCCCAGGTACGGTCGCCGACGATCCCGAGGTCGTCCAGGTCGACCTCGCCGACCTGGACTCCGATCATCGACTTGACGGGGTACTGCCAGAGCTGAGCGACGTGCATCGCAGCCCATGATCGCGCGATGTCTCGGCGTGCCTGCACCCGCGACAGGTTGGGGGCAGGACCATCACCGCGACGGGCTGGTCGTCGGCGTGCCGGGCCGCCGAGCCCGCGGGTGCGTCGACAGGAGTCGTCAGCCAGGCGGCGTCACGCGCGAGGTCGGCCACGACGGCGTCGTGGACGGTCGGGGCCATTCGCGCCCACGCGGTTGCGTCGACGGCGCGTACGTGCAGGTTGCCGTCGACCACCCGCAGGCCGACGAGGGTGCCGTCGTCGACCAGTGCGGCCAGGTGGCTCTTGGCGTCGGGTCGGCGCCGGCCGCCGGGCGAGGCGGCGAGTCCGCCGTGGTTGCACACCCAGCGCAGCTCGCACGGATCACCGGTGCGCTCGACATGAGCGGGCCACACCGCGGGTGGGGCACTAGGCGAGGGCATACACCACCTGCCTGGCGACGAACGCACCGACGTAGGCGAGCAGGAACATCGAGCCGAGCGCGACGAGTGGCCACTTCCACGAGTTCGACTCGCGGCGCAGCACCGCGACGGTGGCCAGGCACTGCAGCGCGTACACGAAGAACACGAGCACGGCCGCGACGGTGGCCGAGTCGTACACGAGCGAGCCGTCCTCGTGCTGAAGGCCGCGGAGGCGTTCGGGCAGGGCCTCCTCGGACTCGGCCGCAGTGGTGAGCGCAAGCGTGCTGACGAACACCTCGCGGGCGGCGAAGCTGGAGATGATCGCGACGTTCGTGCGCCACTCGAAGCCGAGCGGTTCGAAGACAGGCTCCAAAGCCGTGCCGATCCGACCGGCCAGGCTGTGCTCCATCTCGTAGCTCGCCGCTTCGGCCTCGTTCAGGCCCTCCGGAGCCGACACCCTCGGCAGGCTGAGCAGCACCCACAGCACGAGCGACGTGGCGAGGATGATCGTGCCCGCCTTGCGCAGGAACGACCACGCGCCGTCCCACGTGTAGAGCAGGACGGAACGGATCGTCGGACGCCGGTAGGGGGGCAGCTCCATCAGGAACGGTGCCGTTGCACCGGTCAGCATCGTGCGATTGAGCACGCCGGCGTAGACGAGGCCGGACAGCGCGCCGAGCACGTACAGGCCGAACAGCACCAGGCCCTGGCTGCGCAGCGGCCCGAACACGGCCCGGTCGGAGACGAACGCGGAGATCATCAGCGTGTACACCGGCAGCCGCGCCGAGCACGTCATCAACGGGGCGGCGAGCATCGTCGCCAGACGGCGTCGCTCGCTCGGGATGGTACGGGTGGACATGATCCCAGGCACGGCGCACGCGAACGACGACAGCATCGCGACGAAGCTGCGCCCCTCCAGCCCGAAGCGGCCCATCACCCGGTCGGCGAGGAATGCGGCTCTGGCCAGATACCCGGTCTTCTCCATCACGGCGAGGATCGTGAACAGCAACACGATCTGGGGCAGGAACACCACCACACCCCCGACACCGGCGATCGCACCGTCGGCGACGAAGTCGCCGAGCACGCCCGGGAAGAGCTCACGCGCCTGGTCGCCGAGCCAGCTGATGGCGCGCTCCAGCAGGTCGACGACCGGTGCCGCCCAGGCGAAGATGGCCTGGAAGAAGAGCACCATCGCGAGCAGGAACACGACGAAGCCGGAGACGGGGTGCAACAGCACCGCGTCGATGCGCCGCGAGCGCTTGTCCGGACCAGGCGTCTTGACGCTCGAGGCGACCACCGAGGCCACCCACGCCGCGCGGTGCTCACGCTCCGCAGGGGGTCGCATCACCGGGCGCTCCCATGTGTCGGTGTCGGCGAGCAGCGCGCGCAGGCGGTCGAGGCCGATGCCGCGATGGCCGACCACCGGCACCACCGGAACGCCGAGCGCGCGGGCGAGCCCGGCGACATCGACCGAGCCGCCGCGGGCGGTCACCTCGTCGACCATCGTCAGCACCACGCAGGTCGGCAGGTCGAGGTGCAGCACCTCGGCGACGAACAGCAACGAACGCTCCAGTGCCGTCGCGTCGACGACCATCACGAGTGCCCGGGGCCGCTCGTCGCCGTGGCCGGCGAGGGTGTCGACGACGACCTGCTCGTCGGGGCTGACGGGGGACAGGCCGTAGGACCCGGGCAGGTCGACGAGCAGCACCGAGTCGCCCGCGGTGCCTTGCCCCTCCGGTAGGCGCGCGATCCCCTCGTGGCGGCTGACGGTGACCCCGGGGTAGTTGGCGGTCTTCGCCCGCAGGCCGGTCAACGCGTTGAAGATCGTCGTCTTACCGCTGTTCGGGCTGCCGAGGAGGGCGATGTGGCCGTCGCGCAGGGCATGGCGGGTCTGGCCGCGGTGTTGACCCGGCGCGTCGTGACAGGACGCGTCGGACCGCGGTTGGTCAGCGCGGGCCATCGCCGTCGACCGCCTCGACCACGTGGTCCGTCTCGACCACCTCGACCAGCGCCGCGTCGGCGCGCCGCATCGCCAGGCGTACGCCGCGCAGCTCGTAGACGACCGGGTCACCGAGAGGAGCGCGCCGCTCCACCCGCACCAACGTTCCCGGCCAGAAGCCGAGGTCCTCCAGCCGGCGGGAGCGCACGCCGTCGACCACCGCAGTGACCACCGCCGAGGCTCCCACCTTCACGTCCGACAGCTTCAACCGGTGCCCTCCATTCGGCGCGTCGATCCACACCGGGGCAAAGGTGTGTTAGGGATACCTAACCTGATCGGGCGAGCGACCCATAGAGGCTTTGGTCCCCTCGCCCCTGACGGCGCGCCTTCGGGTCAGGGATCGGCGTGCAGCTCGCCGGCCTTGGTGCCGAGCGCGTCGAGCAGCTCGTCGAAGCTCTTCTGGAACGCGGAGACGCCTTCTCGCTCGAGCCGGGCGGCGACGTCGGCCATGTCTACGCCCGCGGCGGAAAGGGCGCTCCAGGTGGCCTCTGCGGCGTCGACTTCGTCGTCTACGCGCCGGGCCAGCAAGCCGTGGTCGGCGAAGGCGGCGAGCGTGTCGTCGGGCAACGTGTTCACCGTGTCCGGGCCGATGAGCTCGTCGACGTAGAGCGTGTCGCGGTAGGCGGGGTTCTTGGTCGAGGTCGAGGCCCAGAGCGGCCGCTGCACGCGGGCCCCGCGGGCGGCGAGGGCCTGCCATCGCGGCCCGTCGAACACGGAGCGGAACTGCTGGTACGCCAGCTTGCCCTGGGCCACCGCCGCCTTCCCTCGCAACGCGAGCGCCTCGGGGGATCCGAGCGTGTCGAGGCGCCGGTCGACCTCGGTGTCGACCCGGCTGATGAAGAAGCTGGCCACGCTCGCCACCCGTGACAGGTCGGCGCCCGGTGTGGCCGCGAACGCCTCGAGGCCGTCGAGGTAGGCCTCCATCACCTGGCGGTGCCGCTCGAGGCTGAAGATCAACGTGACGTTGACGTTGCGTCCCTCGGCGATCATCTGGCGGATCGCCGGCAGGCCGGCCTCGGTGGCGGGGATCTTCACCATCAGGTTCGCCCGGGCGATGCGCAGGTGCAGGTCACGGGCAGCGGCCTCGGTGCCGGCGGCGTCGTGCGCGAGGCCGGGGTCGACCTCGACGCTCACGAACCCGTCGCCACCCTCGCTCGAGTCGTACACCGGGGCGAAGACGTCGAGTGCGCCCAAGATGTCGTGCAGCACGAGCGCCCAGTAGTCGTCGATCACGGGGTTCGCGTCGGCGGCGAGGCGCCCGAACTGCTCGTCGTAGTCGGCCGATCCCTGGATCGCCTTCTGGAAGATGGTCGGGTTGGAGGTGAGCCCGCGCACGCCGCGGTCACGCAGCCCGGCGAGCTCACCACTCGTCAGGTAGCCGCGCCGCAAGTTGTCGAGCCACGGACTCTGCCCGTGCTCGGTGTACAGCCGCCCGATGCGGTCGCCGCTCATTGGCTCACCTGCCTTCTCACCAGGTCGGACGCCTGGTTCACGATGTTGTCGACGTTGATACCGAGGCGTTCGAGCGCCTGTGCTCCCGGAGCGCTCACCCCGAAGCGATCGATGCCGATGCAGACGTCGGCGAAGCGGTGCCACCCGAACGTCGTCGCCGCTTCGACCGACACCACCGGCACCCCGGGCGTCAGCACGGACTCGCGCCAAGCATTCGCTTGCGCGAGGAATCGGTCCCACGACGGCATCGACACCACTGTGGCGGCGACTCCCCGACCGTCAAGCACCGCCGCCGCCGCAAGGCACGGAGCCACCTCGCTGCCGGTGGCGACGAGGATCACGTCGGGGCGGCCCGGGCCGGGTGCCGCGCGGACGACGGCCGCACCCGTTTCCACCGCGGAACCGTCGGTGACCGTCGGCACCGCCTGGCGGGACAGCACGAGCGCGGTCGGCCCCTCGAAGCCGACCGCGGCGCGCAGCGCGGCGGCGGTCTCGTTGCCGTCGGCGGGGCGGATCACCTGCAGCCCGGGGATCGCGCGCAGCGCGGCGAGGTGCTCGACGGGCTGGTGGGTGGGGCCGTCCTCGCCGACGCCAACCGAGTCGTGGCTGAACACGAAGAGACACTTCGCGCGGCTGAGCGCAGCGAGGCGGATCGCGGGCTTCATGTAGTCGAAGAAGACGAAGAACGTGCCGCCGACGGGGTACACGCCGCCGTGCAGCGCCATGCCGACCAGTGCCGCGCCCATCGCGTGTTCACGGACGCCGAAGTGGATCTGGCGCCCTTCCGGATCGGTTGCCGACTGAGCCACCTGTCCGGCCAGCTTGACCCCGGTGTTGCCAGTGAGGTCGGCCGCGCCGACGAGCAGCCCGGGCAGGCCGGGCAGAACGGCGTCGAACGCCTTCTGGATCGCCTGGCGGGTGGCGAGCTGGTCGGAGCTGTCGAACACCGGCAACGAGTGGTCCCAGCCGGCGAGCGCGCCGCCGTGCCAGCAAGCGTTCCACGCGTCGTGCTCGCCGACGAGGTCGGCAGCACGGCGCGCCCACGCCGCGCGGGCGGTGGCGCCGCGCTCTGCTGCAGCGGCACGCGCCGCGGCGACGAGCTCGGGCGGTGCCCAGAACGCCTCGTCGGGGATGCCCATCACGGCCTTCGTCCGGGTGACGTCCTCGGCGGTGAACGGGTTGCCGTGGGCCTCGTGGCGGTCGGTGTGGTCGGGGGAGGGGAACGCGATGTGCGTGCGCAGGACGAGCAGCTTGGGTCGGTCGTCCTCGCTGTCGCGAGCGGCCAGCAGCGCGGCTTCCAGCGCGTCGCAGTCGTCGGCGATCTCGCCGAGCTCGGTGACCGCCCAGCCGTAGGCCGCGAAGCGTTCGGCGACGTCGTCGCTGCAGGTCAGGTTGATGTCGCCGTCGATCGTGATCCTGTTGTCGTCGAAGACGGCGATCAACCGCCCGAGGCGCAGATGGCCGGCGAGCGAAGCGGCCTCGTGGCTGATGCCTTCCATCAGGCAGCCGTCGCCGACGGACACCCAGGTGTGGTGGTCGATCAGCTCCTCGCCGAAGCGGGCACGCAAGAAGCGCTCGGCGATGGCCATTCCGACCGCATTCGCGAAGCCCTGCCCGAGCGGGCCCGTCGTCACCTCGACCCCGGGGGTGTGGCGGGCTTCTGGATGACCGGGGGTGGCCGACTCCCACTGGCGGAAGGCCAACAGGTCGTCCATCTCGAGACCGGTACCGCTCAGGTACAGCAACGCGTACTGCAAGATGGAGGCGTGGCCGTTGGAGAGCACGAACCGGTCGCGGTCGGGCCAATGCGGGTCTGCCGGGTCGTGCTTCAGCACCCTGCTGAAGAGCACGTGTCCGAGGGGTGCGAGGGCCATCGCCGTGCCCTGGTGCCCGCTCTTGGCCGCGAGGGGGGCGTCCATCGCGAGGCCGCGGATGAGGCTGATCAGCGCGCGGTCCTGCTCTGGGGTAAGTCGCGAGGGCATCGAGCCGATGGTATCCGCGGGGGCTGGCGGCAGGTGGTGGCGATCGCGTGCGCTCAAGTGGCAGGAGCGAGCAGGGTGAGCGGCACCAGCAGCCACGGTCCACGGTCGACGCGGCAGTGGGCGAACACCTGCCCGTATTCGGTGAACTCGACCTCGCCGCGCACCAGGCGATACGTGAACTTGCCCGGTTCGACGCTGAACGGGCTGACGTTGCGGGCGAGCTGCTCGTCGTCCTCGCCGCGGCCGCGTCTGTAGACCACTTCGAACACACCCTCGCCTCTCTCGTCGGGATCGCACGAGATGAGCGCCAGGAGGTGGGGAGCGACGGTGACCGGCACCGGCGAAGGTGCAGCCATCGAGAAGAACGCTCCGGTGATGTCGATCCGGGTGCTCGGACCCGGCGCCGCACGTAGCTCGAAGTTCTCGACGAAGAGGGCGCTCAGGATCTGCATCGCATCAGAGGGTAACGACTCAGCGAACTCGGTCTCCGGCCACCCAGACCCCGGCGACCTGCAGATCGGGGGTGAGCGCGACGAGGTCGCCGCGCTGGCCCGGGGCGATCTCGCCCCGGTCGCTCAGCCCGATCAGGCGTGCCGGCGTGGTGGATGCTGCGACGAGCGCCTCGGCGAGGCCGACGCCCGCCCGCTCGACGCACGTCCGTATCGCGGCGTCCATGGTCAGCACGCTTCCGGCGAGGGTGCCGTCCGCAAGCCGGGGGGCGCCGTCGCGCACCGCGACGGCGACCGTGGCGACGGCGTCGGTGACGAGCGCGACCTGCCCCGGCTTGGCGGCGAACGCGAGTCGGATCATCGTCGGGTCGACGTGGACGCCGTCGGCGATGAGACCGACGGTGAGCCGCTCCTCGGTGAGCGCCAGCGCGGCCAGACCGGGTTCGCGGTGGTGGAGACCGCTCATCGCGTTGTAGAGGTGGGTGACCATCGTCGCTCCGGCGTCCACGCACGCCTCGACGTCGGCGGGTGCGGGGGTGGAGTGCCCGAGCGAGACGGTGACCCCGCGCTCGCGCAGCAGTCGGCACGCGTCGGCCGCGCCGGCGAGCTCGGGAGCGAGGGTGACGATGCGCACGATCGCGGCCAGCGAGGCGAGCCAGCCGGTGTCGATCGGCCGCAGCAGGTGGCGTGGGTGCGCCCCGGGGGCACCGCCGAGGAACGGGCCTTCGAGGTGCGCTCCGGCGATGGTCGGGCGACCCCTTGCCGGGCGCGCCGCCGCCTGCGCGATCCGCTCGAGCGCGCCGGCGTAGTGCTCGAGCGGTGCCGTGACGAGCGTCGGGCACCAGGTGGTGACGCCTTGGTCGCCCAGCAACCCGTCGAGGCGGTCCCACTGCCCGCCGGCGGCGGTGGCCACGTTCACGTCGTCGATGCCGTTGACCTGAAGGTCGACGAAGCCAGGGGCAAGGACGATGTCGGGCAACCCCGTCGCGGGCGCCGGCCGCACGGCGCGGATCCGACCGGCGGCGTCGACCTCGACCACGCCGGCTGCGAAACGGGGTCCCGGGCACAAGATGCGCGCAGCGGCGATCTCGCTCGGTCGGGTCTGCTCCATCGGCTCTCGCGTCGGCCGCGCGGTCCTAGCGCGACCCGGTGGTCACTCTGCGGGGGGCGGCCGGGTTGAGACGCACCTCGGACAGCCGCACCCGGGCGAGGCGGAGCCAGGTGAGCACCTTGATCACCCACCAGCCCGGATCGACCTCGAACCAGCGATGCGCGAGGCGGGCCGAGGTCGGTGCGGCGTGGTGGTTGTTGTGCAGCCCCTCGCCGGCGGTGACGAACGCCAGCCACTGCAGGTTGCCGGCCGAGTTCGCGTACGGCCGGCGTCCGAAGTGGTGGCCGATCGCGTTCACCGCGGCCGAGCCGCCCAGGTAGAGGTTGAGGTGCACGAATGCGCCGAGCAGACCGACCGTCCAGCCGAAGGTGAGCACCAGCAGTCCGAGCCCGAGGCCGAGCCCGAGCAAGGCGTGGTCGAACAACACCTTGTCCCAGCGGTCGCCGGGCATGTCCTTCGCGTAGCGCGCCACGGTCTCGGGGCGGCGCGCTTCTCGCCGGTAGAGGGCGACGTTCGTCATCTGCACCCGCTTCCATCCGAGCAGCACGGGGGAGTGCGGGTCGCCGGCGACGTCGGTGAACGCGTGGTGCTTGCGGTGCACGGCCACCCATTGCCGGGGACGGATGCCGGTCGTGATCCACGTCAGCACCCGGAAGACGAACACCACCGGTGGGGCGAGGCTGAGCGCTCGGTGCGTCGCTGCTCGGTGCAAGTAGACGGTGGTGGCGATGTTGGCGAGGGTCGACACCCCGAAGCCGACGAGCAGGGAGCGAATGGCGATGGCGACGACGGTGGGCATCGAGTGACATTCTAACATGCCTACCTACTGGTCGGTAGGCAGATCGGCCCGAGGCTGTACGCTGGTCGGGTGACGCAAGCGACCGCAGCGCCCTCGACCCGCGAGACGATCCTCGCCGAGGCGACCCGCTGCTTCGCCGACGCCGGGTACGAAGGCACCTCGTTGAACGACATCGCCGCAGCGGTCGGCATTCGGCGGCCGAGCCTGCTGCACCACTTCAGCTCGAAGGACGCGCTGTACGGCGAGGTGTTCGAGCGCCTGCTCTCCGACTGGTTCGACCGGGTGGCAGAAGCGATCGGGGCGGCCGAGCACGGCTGGGCCAAGGTCGAGCTGGTGCTCACCGGGGGATTCCGCTTCTTCGCCGAAAACCCCGACTACGTGAAGCTCGTTCGCCGTGAGGCCCTCGACGCCCAGTCCCATCTCGGCGTCGATCTCGCCGCCGTCCTGCGCCCGATGTTCGACGGTGCGGCCGACTTCTTCCGCCGCGAGATGAACGCCGGCTCGTTCCGCAAGCACGATCCCGAGCAGCTGTTGCTGTCGGGATACGGCGCGCTGCTCAGCTACTTCAGCGATGCCCCGTTCCTGGAAGGCATGCTCGACGCCGACCCGATGTCGCCGGCCATGCTGCGCCAACGCCTCGACCACGTCGTCGGGCTGTTTCGCGCCGCACTTGTGCCCTAGCACGGGTCGTGTGCCAGTTTGGGTCGATGAGCACGGTGCTGCCCGGTCGGGCGGGTGAGTTCGAGCCCCTCGCCGAGGCCGAAGCCGAGCGGTGGCGCCGGTTCGGGCAGTGGGAGCGGGTGCACTTCTTCCAACTGGTCGGGATGCGGGTGGAAGAGGTACGCCGCGACTACTGCCGGATGCTGCTGCCGTACCGACCCGAGCTCGAACAAGGTGCCGGGCTGGTGCACGGAGGAGCCATCGCTTCGCTGCTCGACACCGTCGTCGTGCCGGCGATCGGATCCGCCTACGGCCCCGATGCCGAGTTCGCCACCGTCGACCTGCACGTGCAGTACCTGGCGCCACTGCTCGCCGAGGATGCGCGCGCAGAGGGTTGGGTGGTCAAGCGCGGGCGCTCGGTGGTGTTCTGCGAGGCAGAGGCGCGCGGCGCCGCGAGCGCCAAGCTCGTCGCCCGTGCTCTGCTCACCTACAGCGTGCGCAACGTCTGACCGCGGCGGCGGCCTCGTCGCTACGGTACGGGACCGATGCCACCTCAACCGTTGCCCCCGCGCACGCTGTCCGAAGCCGCGTCGAAGGACCTGCTGCGCGGATTCGGCGTACCGATCGGGCAGGAGCGTCAGGTGGCATCGCCCGACGACGCCGTGGCCGCGGCTGAACAGCTGGGCTTCCCCGTCGTAGCGAAGCTGTGCGGCGATGCGATCGCTCACAAGACCGAGCGCGGCCTGGTCCGCCTGCGACTCACCGACGGCGACATGGTCAGGGCGGCGGCCGGCGAGCTCCTCGCCGCGGCGACGCCCGACGACGGCGAGGTGTCGGTGCTCGTCGCGCCGATGGTGTCGGGTAACCGCGAGCTGATCGCCGGGATGATCCGCGACCCCCAGTTCGGCCCGTGCGTGATGCTCGGGGTCGGAGGCGTTCTTGCCGAGGCGGTGGCCGACGTCGTCTTCCGCCCGGCTCCGGTAGACCGCGTCACCGCCCACGAGATGATCGAGGATCTCGCGACACAGCGCTTGCTCGGCGAGTTCCGCGGCGAGGCCGCCGTAGACCGCGAGCAGCTCGCCGAGGCGCTGATCGGCCTGGGCAGGCTCGCGATCGACCGCCCCGACGTGACGAGCGTCGACCTGAACCCGCTGATCGTGCGCTCCGACGGTGCTCCGGTGGCCGTGGACGCCCTCGTCGAGCTGGACGCCGGCGGCGACAGCCGGTCGCCGATCGCCGCGGCACGCCCCCGCCCGAGCGACGAGCACTTCCGCGCGCTGTTCGAACCGCGCGCGGTGCTCGTCGCCGGCGCGTCCACCCACCCGGGCAAGTTCGGGTTCGTGTCGCTGCACAACATCCTCGCCGCCGGCTTCGCAGGGGCCGTGTACGGCACGAACCTGCAGGGCGAAGAGGTGCTCGGGGTGCGCACCGTCGCCGACGTCGCCGAGCTCCCCGACGGTGAGATCGACCTCGTGTTCGTGTGCACCCCGGCCTCGGCGAACCCCGAGCTGCTCCGGGCGTGCGCCAGCAAGGGCGTCCGGGCCGCGTTCTTGACCTCGGCCGGTTACGGCGAGGCAGGCGACGACGGCCGCCGGGCCGAGGCCGAGCTCGTCGCGCTCGCCGACCGGCTCGGCATCTTGCTGGCCGGCCCGAACGGCCAGGGTGTGGTGTCCACCCCGGCCCGGCTGTGTGCCCAGATCGTGGCGCCGTACCCCCCGCCGGGCAGCATCGGCGTCGCCAGCCAGAGCGGCAACTTCGTCTCCAGCTTCCTCAACTGGTCGAGGGCCACCGGGGTGGGCATCAGCCGGGCGGTGTCGGCCGGCAACGCGGCAGCGGTGAGCGTGGCCGACTACCTCGACTTCTACGCCACCGACCCGGCAACCGCGGTCGGGCTCGCTTATGTGGAAGGCATCGTCGACGGCCGCGCGCTGATGCAGCGCCTCGCCGGCGCCGCGGCTCGCAAGCCGCTCGTGCTGGTGAAGGGCGGGGCCACCGAGGGTGGGGCGCGAGCAGCGGCCAGCCACACCGGCGCCCTCGCCGCCGACGACAAGATCTTCGACGGGTTCTGCCGCGCCGCGGGGATCACCCGCGCGGCGACGGTGGAAGAGGCGTTCGAGGCGGCGGCGACCTTCGCCACACAGCCACTGCCCGCCGGACCGAACGTCGTCGTCTTGACCACCGCCGGCGGCTGGGGGGTGGTCACCGCCGATGCCATCACCCGCGACGGCCGGCTGCGGCTGCTCGAACTTCCCGACGACCTGCGCGCCGCGGTCGACGCGCTCCTGCCGCCGAGGTGGAGCCGCGCCAACCCGGTCGACTGCGCGGGAGGCGAGACGCGCGACACGATCCCGCAGGTGATGGAGCTGATCGCGACGCACCCCGACGTGCACGCGATCGTCTACTTGGGCCTCGGCATCCAGTCGAACCAGGCCCGCCTGATGCGCGAGGGGCCCTTCTATCCCGACCACGGCCTGGAGCGGATCGTCGCCTACCACGAGCGTCAGGACGCCCGCTTCGCCGAGGCGGCCGACGAGCTGTCGCAGCGCACCGGCAAGCCGATCCTCACCGCCACCGAGCTCGCCGTGGCCGACCCGGACAACCCCGGCCCGGCCACCGTTCGGGCCGCTGGCCGGCTGTGCTACGGCTCGGCGAACAGGGCGGTGACGGCGCTCGGGCACCTCTACCGCTACGGCGAGCACCGTCGTCGAAGAGGGCTTTCGTGACGACCCCTCGTCCGCACCCTGTGGTGGTGCTCACGGCGATCGCTCTCGTGCCCCTGGCCGCCCTCGTCGGGCTGTGGGCCTGGGCCGACGCCAAGGCCGGCAGTGACACGCCGACCCCCAACGCGCTGACCCCGCCGCCCACGGTCGACGCGCCGACGCCCGTGCTGTCGATGCGCCGGGTTCCCGCGGTGGTCTCGCGCGACGTCAACCTCGACGAGCTCGAAGTTGCCCTCGTGCCGCTCACCGACGTCGTCGGCGAGGGCTCGTGCACGTCGGTCGCGGTCGACGGATTGCGCGTCGTCGAGGACAACGCGGCTTCTACGGTGCTGCCGGCCAGCACCCAGAAGCTGCTCACCGCCGCCATCGCGCTGGAGGTGCTCGGCAGCGACTTCCGCTACGTCACCGAGGTGCGGGGAGTGCTCGACGCCGCCGGCACGGTGAACGGCGACCTGTACCTGGTCGGCGGCGGCGACCCGATGCTCGCCGCGGACTGGTACCCCGAGTCTGGTCTCGCCCGTTACCCGCAGTTGCCGGCTACGAGCCTCGACGCCTTGGCCGACTCCGTCGTCGCCGCCGGCGTCACGACGGTGAACGGCAGCATCGTCGGTGACGGCAGCCGATACGACGACGAGCGCTTCCCCCCGACGTGGTCCGACGAGGTCCGCGTGGTTGAGGGCGGTCCGCTCGGCGGCCTCATGGCAAACGACGCGGCGGTCCTCGACGACCCGTTGAAGGCCTCCGACCCGGCCGAGGGTGCTGCGCGAGAGCTGCTGCGCCTGCTGCGCGAACGCGGTGTAACGGTGAGCGGCGCCTCGACCGTCGCCGCGGCGCCGGCCGGCCTCGCTGTCGTGGCGTCGGTCCAGTCCGCGCCGCTCGGCGAGATCGTCGGCGAGATGCTCTCGACGAGCGACAACAACACCGCCGAGCTGGTGGTGAAGGAGGTCGCCGTGGCGGAGACCGGGCTCGGCACGCGCGAGGCCGGCCTGCAGGTGATGCGTGACCAGCTCGCCGCGTGGCAGGTGCCCCTCGTCGGGGTGGTCCTCGCCGACGGCTCCGGGCTGTCGCGCGACAACAGGGTCACCTGTGCGGCATTGATGGCGGTCCTCGAGCGCCACGATCCCGCCGACCCGATCGGCAGCGGCCTGGCCGTCGCCGGTGAGACGGGCACTCTCGCCGAGGTGTTCGTCGACGATCCGATGCAGGGCCGCCTGCTCGGCAAGACGGGCACCCTCACCGACGTGAAGGCACTGGCTGGCTTCGTGCCCGAACCGGTCGGGGCCGGCCCGAGCGTGATCCAGTTCGCCCTGCTGCTCAACGCGCCCGGCGTCGACCAGCAGGCCGGCTACCGACCGATCTGGGAGGGCGTTCTCTCTGACGCCTTGGCCTCGTTCCCCGCCGGCGCGACGGCCGCGCAGCTGGCACCTCCCGACGCCGTTCCCCGATGACGGCGATGCCGATGTTCCCGCTCGGCTCGCCCCTCTACCCGGGGGCCGCGCTGGCGCTTCACGTGTTCGAGCCTCGCTACCGCGAGCTCGTGCGCGACTGCCTCGCGGCCGACGTGCCCGAGTTCGGTGTCGTCATGATCGAGCGGGGGAGCGAGGTGGGTGGCGGCGACCAGCGCTCCACGTGGGGCACGGTCGCCCGCATGGTGCAGGTCGGCGCGCTGCCCGACGGCAGGTACTCGGTCGTGGCCGTCGGAGGGCGGCGGCTGAAGGTGAGCACCTGGCTGCCCGACGATCCGTACCCCCGCGCCGACGTGGAGGACTGGCCAGAAGACGGTGGCGACGCCGCCGACGAGGATCGCCTGATCGCCGCGGTCTCGGCACGTGTGCGGCGTGCCCTCGCGCTGTCGGTGGAGCTCGGAGACCTGACCGAAGTGCCCGAGATGTCCGTCTCGGCCGATCCGGTCTCGGCGTCCTACCGGCTGGGTGCCCTGGCGCCGATCGGGCCGGCCGACCGCCACAAGCTGCTCGGCGCGCCTGGCCCGCGTGCCCGCCTGGAGATGCTCGAAGGTGTGCTCGACGACGTCGAGGCCCTGCTGCGGTTCCGCCTCGGGGGAGCCGCACCCTGAGCCCGGATCAACGGTGTCTGCTAGAAACTGGCCCGTGAGCGACCGCCAGGCGAGTCCTGCGACATCGACGGACAGCACGAACGTCGGCGAGCTCTTCGAGTTCGTCAAGACCTACGCCCGCCAGGAGACCCTCGGCCCGATCAAGGGAGCCGGGCGTTGGCTGGGGTACGGCGCGATTGGCGCGCTGCTGCTCGGCGTCGGGTTGATGATGCTGTTGCTCGGCCTGCTGCGGGTGCTGCAGACCGAGACCGATGCGTTCGACGGTTCGTGGAGCTGGGTGCCGTACGCGATCGTGCTGGTCGCGGCAGGGGCGATCGTCGCCCTCAGCTTTTCGAGGATCAACCGAGCCACCCTCGCGAAGGAGCGCCGCTGATGGCCACGCCAGCGACCAAGATCACCCGTGACGACCTCGAAGCCAGGCTCCAGACCTTCCAGGACGGGCTGCAGGGCAAGGTGGAGGATCGCAAGCAGACGCTGCTCACTGCCGGCGCGGCCGTGGCCGCGCTGATCGTGCTGGTGGTGTTCGTGCTCGGCCGGCGGGCGGGCAAGAAGAAGACCACCATCGTCGAGATCCGCCGGGTCTGAAAGACCGTGCGCCGCCGTCCCAGCCTCCTGTCGCCGATCGCGTACGTCCGCCGGCGCGCCATCTACGACGGCCTGCTCGGCGGCCAGCGCGGCTGGTTGGCGGTCGGCGGGGTCCTCTGGGGGGCGCGTTTGCTGCGCAATGCCGTCGGGCGTTCCGAGCAGGTCGTCGCCACAGAGGTGCTGCGTCCCGGCGAGACCGTGACGGTGGTGGCCATCAAGGCGCCGTCGCGAAGCGAACGCAAGGCTGCGAAGCGCTCCAACTGACCGGCTGAAGCGTGTTCGGCCCACACGCCGGGCGAGAATGGTCCCCGCGATGAAGGTGATGCTGCGCAATCCGCCGAGAGAGCTCGACCTGCCCGGAGGGCGACGGGTCCACGCGCTGTTGGCCGAGCTCGGTCTGAACCGTGAGTCACACCTCGTCATTCGCAACGGAACGCTCGTGCCGAGTGACGAGCTGCTCGCGCCAGACGACGTCGTCGAGATCCGTCCCGTCATCTCGGGAGGTGCCTGAGTGAAGTGCCGCACGTGCCGTGGACCGGCAGTGATCGACCTACCCCGGCACAACGCGAACTTCTGCGCCGAGCACTTCTTCGAGCTGTGCCGGCGCCAGGTGGCCAAGGCCGTGCACGACCACGACATGCTGCGCCCCGGCGATCGGATCCTCGTCGCGGTGTCCGGCGGCAAGGACAGCCTCGCCGTGTGGGACATGCTCGTCGATCTCGGCCACGATGCCGACGGCCTCTACGTCGGGCTCGGCATCGGCGACTACAGCGACGTGTCGGCCCGGTACGCGAGGGCGTTCGCTGCCGAGCGAGGGCTCACCTTGCACGAGGTGTCGCTGCGGGCCGACCACGGCTACGACGTACCGACCGCCGCGCGCGCCACCCGGCGTGTGCCGTGCAGTGCCTGCGGGATCAGCAAGCGTCACGTGTTCGACCGCGCCGCGCTGGACGGCGGCTACGACGTGGTGGTGACCGGCCACAACCTCGACGACGAGGCGGCGGTGCTGTTCGGCAACACCTTGCGATGGGACCTCGAGTACCTCGCGCGCCAGCTTCCCGTGCTACCCGCAGCCGACGGCTTCCCCCGCAAGGTGAAGCCGCTCGTGCGCCTGAGCGAACGGGAGACCGCGGCGTGGTGCGTGCTGCGCGGCATCGACTACATGGTCGAGGAGTGCCCGATGGCGATCGGCAACCGCCATCTCGGGTACAAGGAGACGCTCAACGCCGTCGAAGCGCGTTCGCCGGGCTCGAAGGCGGCGTTCTACCTCGGCTTTCTGGAGCGGATGGCCCCGCTGCTCGCGAGCGTCGACGCCTCCGGGCGCGAGAGCCTGCAAGCCTGCACCCGCTGCGGTTCGCCGACGGGCGTGAAGGGCGAGGCCCCGTTGTGCGCGTTCTGCCGCCTGGTCGAGGCAGGTGCGGCTCACGAGCCGGTGCCGGTCGAGATGCTGCTCGGCCGCAAAGGACGCCAGCCGTGAGCGCCGCCGCGGGCCGCCTGTTCGAGTTCGGCGACAAGGTGCTGTTGCTCGACGCCAAGCGGCGGCGGTACCTGGTGACGCTCGTCGAGGGGGGCGAGTTCCACACTCACGCCGGGTTCGTTCCCCACGGCGAGATCGCCGGCCGGCCCGAGGGCACTCGCGCGGTTTCCACGCGAGGAGCCAAGTACCTCGCCCTGCGCCCGACGCTCGAGGACTTCGTGGTGCAGATGCCGCGTGGGGCACAGGTGATCTACCCGAAGGACCTCGCGCCGATCTGCATGATCGCCGATATCGGACCGGGCGTCCGGGTGCTGGAGAGCGGGGTGGGCTCGGGGGCGCTGTCGATGACGATGCTGCGCTGGGGGGCCGAGATCGTCGGCTACGAGCTGCGCGAGGACTTCGCGAACCGGGCGCGCACGAACGTGCGTGAGTTCGTCGGCGCCGCGGCGTTGGAGCACTACCGGGTGGAGCTACGCGACTGCTACGAGGGCATCGACGAGCGCGACCTCGACCGCGTCGTGCTCGACCTGCCCGAGCCGTGGCGCGTCGTGCCTCACGCCGCGGGCGGGGCGCTCCGCGCGGGCGGGATCCTGATCGCGTACACCCCTTCGATCATGCAGGTGTCGCGCGTGAGAGAGGCTCTCGACACGGCGGCGTGGTCGGAGCAACGCACCTTGGAGGTGCTCCACCGCACGTGGCACGTCGAAGGACAAGCGGTGCGACCCGACCACCGCATGGTCGCGCACACCGGTTTTCTCACCGCCGCCCGGTACCTCGGCTGAATCAGCCGGTGATCCTCGGGCGCTGGTCAGGGCTCGATGAAGATGCACTCGCCGGGGCACTCCTCGGCGCTCTCGATGACGGCGTCGAGCTGACCGTCGGGGATCTCGGCCATGCCTTCGGCCCCCTGGGGGTTGCCCTTGGCGGTGGCGAAGACCTTGTCGCCTTCTTTTACGTACGCGAGCCCGTCGTCCAGCAGGGTGAACACGTCGGGTGCGATCTCTTCGCAGAGGCCGTCGCCGGTGCAGAGATCCTGGTCGATCCAGACCTTCATGTCGCTCGTTTGCTCCTTGGCATCGCGGGGGTGATGGGCGTCGACGTGACGGGAGGCCGTCGTGCTTGCCGACACTTTACACGGCCGAACCGGTGGAAACATGTTGGCAGCAAAGGCATCACCGGTCCGTAACACCGGTGCGTGTAGGTTCGCAAACACGTAGCCGTTGCGCTGCGGAAGGAGGAGCACGTGACCTCTCGGGACGACGGTGACGAGAACGAGGTCGGTCTGCGGTCCCAGGTAGTGCTGCTCGAAGAAGAGATCGGCCACCTCCGCCGCAAGCTCGCCGACTCGCCCAAGCGCCTTCGCCAACTGGAGGAGCGCCTGCTCGAGACGAAGGGTCAGCTGGCGCAGGCCTCGGCGCAGAACGAAAAGCTCAGCTACACCCTGCGTGAGGCGCGCGAGCACATCTCCGCCCTGCGCGACGAGGTCGACAAGCTCACCCAGCCTCCGTCGGCGTACGGGATCGTGGTCGGGCGCAACTACGACGACGAAACCGTCGACGTGCTGACGAGCGGGCGCAAGATGCGCGTGAACCTGCACCCCGACATCGAAGCCGACGCCCTCGAGCTCGGTGCCGAGGTGGTGCTGAACGAGAGCTTCAACGTGGTCCTCGCCCGCCGGCCGGAACTGGTCGGCGAGGTGGTCACGGTGAAGGACCTGCTCGACGACGGCGTGCGGGCGATCGTCGTCGGTCGCGCCGACGAGGAGCTGGTTTGTGAGCTCGCCGACGCGGTCCGCGGGATGCACCTGCGCCCGGGCGACACGATGCGCCTCGACGTGCACTCCAACTTGTTGCTCGAGCGGCTGCCCCGCCCCGAGGTGGAAGACCTGCTGCTCGAAGAGGTGCCGGACATCTCCTACGACGACATCGGCGGGCTCGACGAGCAGATCGAGCAGATCGCCGATGCCGTCGAGCTGCCGTTCCTGCACCAGGAGCTGTTCGCCGAGCATCGCTTGCCGGCGCCGAAGGGGATCTTGCTCTACGGCCCGCCCGGCTGTGGCAAGACCCTCATCGCGAAGGCGGTCGCGAACAGCCTCGCGAAGAAGGTGGCCGCGGCCACGGGCGGCGAGAAGGGGCGCAGCTACTTCATCAACATCAAGGGCCCCGAGCTGCTCAACAAGTACGTCGGCGAGACCGAGCGCCAGATCCGCATGGTGTTCCAGCGGGCCCGGGAAAAGAGCGAGGAGGGGTGGCCGGTCATCGTGTTCTTCGACGAGATGGACTCGATGTTCCGCACCCGCGGCTCGGGCATCTCCTCGGACATGGAGTCCACCATCGTGCCCCAGCTACTCGCCGAGATCGACGGCGTCGAGGGGCTGCGCAACGTGATCGTGATCGGCGCGACGAACCGTGAAGACCTGATCGATCCGGCGATCCTGCGCCCCGGCCGCCTCGACGTGAAGATCAAGATCGAACGGCCGGCCGAGAACGCGGCGGCGCAGATCTTCGCCCGCTACCTCACCACCGACATACCTCTGTCCGCGGACGAGGTGGCCTCGCTCGGCAGCGGCGACCCCGAGGCCGCCGTCCAGCGGATGATCCGCTCCACCGTGGCCGAGATGTACCGCGACGACCACGACAACCGCTTCCTCGAGGTCACGTACCAGAACGGCGACAAGGAGATCCTCTACTTCAAGGACTTCGCCTCAGGGGCGATGATCGAGAACATCGTGCGCCGGGCGAAGAAGCTCGCCATCAAGCGGTTCATCGCCGGAGGGGTGAAGGGCGTTTGCACCCAGGACCTGCTCGACTCGATCAGGCGCGAATACCGCGAGCACGAGGACCTGCCGAACACGACGAACCCCGACGACTGGGCGAAGATCTCCGGCAAGAAGGGTGAGCGGATCGTGTTCATCCGCACTCTCGTCAACGAGGGCCGCGACCGCGCCGACCTCACCGGTGGCAGGGCGATCGAGCGGGTCGCCACCGGCCAGTACCTGTAGGCAGAGCGGCCCCGGCGGCGCTGCCGCGCTCGCCACGAGACGTGGCGATATGGTGCTGCATGGCCATCCCCAAGGTCTGCGGCATCGAGACCGAGTACGGGATCCAGGTTCGCGGCGCCGACACGAACCCGGTGGCTGCGTCGAGCGTGCTCATCAACTCCTACGTCAGCGGCACCAGCCGCAAGGTCAGCTGGGACTTCGAGGACGAGCACCCGGGCAACGACGCCCGCGGCTTCACCTACGAAGACGTCTTCCCGCCCGAGGTCGACACCCACCTGGTCAACGCGGTGCTCACGAACGGTGCCCGCTACTACGTCGACCATGCTCATCCGGAGCTGTCGACGCCCGAGTGCCGTACTGCGCTCGAGGTGGTGCGCTACGACCGAGCCGCGGAAGAGATCGTGCGGCGCTCGATGGACTTCGCCAGGTCGGCGTTGCCCGACGGAGCCGAGCTCGTCGTCTACAAGAACAACAGCGACGGCAAGGGAAACAGCTACGGGTGCCACGAGAACTACCTGCTCGCGCGGGAGCTGCCGTTCGCGCGGGTCGTCGCCCAGGTGACGCCGCACTTCGTCACCCGCCAGGTGTTCGCCGGAGCCGGCAAGGTCGGCTGCGAGCTGCCCGGAACCGACGCGGTCGAGGTGCCGTTCCAGCTCAGCCAGCGCGCCGACTTCTTCGAAGAAGAGGTCGGGCTGGAGACCACGTTGAAGCGCCCGATCGTCAACACCCGTGACGAGCCGCACTGCGACCCGCAGAAGTACCGCCGGCTGCACGTGATCGTCGGCGACGCCAACATGAGCGAGGTGGCCACCTACTTGAAGGTGGGCACGACGGCGATCGTGCTGGCGATGATCGAAGACGACGTCGTCGGCCAGGACCTCGCGCTCGGCAATCCTGTCGCCGCGATTCGCCAGGTCAGCCACGACCCGAGTCTGCGGCGCACGATCATGCTGCGTGACGGCTCACGCGCCACTGCGCTCGAGGTGCAATGGGCGTTGCTCGAACGGGCCCAGAAGTACGAGCGCTCCCACGGTCTCGAATGCGTCGACGAAGCGGTGGGGGCCGACCTGCTGCGGCATTGGGAGCTCGTCCTCGCCGGGCTGGAGCACGATCCGTCGACCGTGGCCGACGTCGTCGACTGGGTCGCGAAGCAGCGCCTCGTCGTCGGCTACGCCGAGCGCCACGATCTCGGGCCGAGCGACTCGCGGCTGAAGGCGATCGATCTGCAGTACCACGACCTGCGCGCCGGGCGAGGGCTGTCCGAGCGAGTTGGTCTGCGACAGATCGTCGACGCCGACGAGGTCGCGCGGGCGGTCACCGAGCCGCCCTCCAGCACCAGAGCGTTCTTCCGTGGTCGGTGCCTGCAGAAATGGCCCGACGACATCGTCGCGGCCAACTGGGATTCGATGGTGTTCGACGTCGGCAGGGAACCGCTGCGGCGGGTTCCGATGATGGAACCGCTGCGCGGGACCGCCGACATGGTGGGTAGGTTGATCGACGAGTGCGACACCGCGGCCGAGCTGCTCGCTCGGCTCGAGGCTTAGCCCGAGTACGAAGATCGAGGGAGGCGGCTGGATGGCAGAGCGAATCCAGAAGCAGAAGTCGGCCCCGAGCCGTGAGGCCGAGGTCGCCGAAGAAGTAGCCGCGCCTGGCGAGCAGGGCGAGAAGCTGAAGGCCGAGCTCGACGACCTGCTCGACGAGATCGACGAGGTGCTCGAGGCCAATGCGGAGGACTTCGTCAAGTCCTACATCCAAAAGGGCGGTCAGTAGCCCCGATGTCGATGCCGATCTTCGCCCCGGGTGACGACCCCGGGTCGAGCTTTCCAGAGCTCGTGCGCCGCATCGGCCTGCCGGCGACGCCTGCCGCGGGTGCGGTCGAGGGTCTCGACATCCCTCACGCGACGACCTGTGTGGCGCTGCGCTTCGCCGACGGCGTGGTGATGGGTGGTGACCGGCGCGCGACCAGTGGCAACCTGATCAGCCATCGCAGCATGGAAAAGGTGGTGCAGGCCGACCGCCACAGCGGTGTCGCGATCGCCGGCGCCGCGGGCCCGGCGATGGAGATGATCAAGATCTTCCAGCTCCAGCTCGAGCACTACGAAAAGGTCGAGGGCCGTTCGCTCAGCCTGGAGGGCAAGGCCAACCAGCTCTCGATGATGGTTCGCGGCAATCTCCCGGCAGCGATGCAGGGGATGGTCGTGGTGCCGCTCTTCGCCGGCTTCGACGTGTTGCGCCAAGTCGGGCGGCTGTGGGCCTACGACGTCACCGGCGGCCGGTACGAAGAGCGCGAGTACGTGGCCACGGGCTCGGGCAGCTTGCACGCCGGCACCGTGTTGAAGGTCGGCTACCAGCGGGAGATGTCCGGCGACGCGGCGATCGAGCTCGTCGCCCGAGCGCTGTGGGAGGCCGCCGACGCCGACTCCGCGACGGGCGGGCCCGACGCGCTGCGCGGCATCTACCCCGTGGTGGCCACGATCACTGCCGACGGCTGGCGGCGTCTCGACGACGCCGACCTCGCCGAGCGCTACCAGCAGATCGCCGCCGGGTTCCGGGAGGTGCACGGCCCGTGAACATGCCGTTCTACGTCGCCCCCGAGCAGGTGATGAAGGACCGCGCCGACTATGCGCGCAAGGGCATCGCCCGTGGGCGGGCAATGGTCGCGGTGCGCTACGACGACGGCATCGCGCTGGTCGCCGAGAACCCTTCGAACACCTTGCGCAAGGTGAGCGAGATCTACGACCGGATCGCGTTCGCCGGCGTCGGCAAGTACAACGAGTTCGACCAGCTCCGCGTCGCCGGCGTACGAGCGGCCGACCTGAAGGGCTATCAGTACTCGCGCGACGACGTCGACGCGCGCAGCCTCGCCAACCAGTACGCGCAGATCCTCGGCCAGATCTTCACGCACGAGATGAAGCCGATGGAGGTCGAGATCCTCGTCGCCGAGGTGGGCCTCGCCGGCCCCGACGATCAGCTGTTCCACATCCTCTACGACGGCACGGTGATGGACGAGGAGCGCTTCAGCGTGCTCGGCGGCGACGCCGACTCCATCTCGGAGCGCCTGACTGCGGCGTGGCATGCCGACCTGACGCTCGTCGAAGCGGTACAGGTGGGACGCGGGGCACTTGCCGGTGACCGTCAGCTCGGCCCCGACGAGCTGGAGGTGGCCGTGCTGGCTCGCTCCAACGGGCGACGCTGCTTCCGCCGTCTCGAGCTGGCCGAGGTCGCCGACGCGCTCGGAGAGGAATTCGTCGAGTCGCCGACCGACGCCGCGGCTCCGCCCGACGGGCCTCACGCGGGCGACGCGCCGGAGGCGCCGTTGACCCCGCTCACCCCTCCGGAGTGACGAAGGTCCCGAACAGGGATCGCCCCTGACCCTGCCTCTAGTGCACCGCCTTCCGCAGGCTGGTCACATGCGAGTACTGCTGGTCGACGGAGATCACAAGGAAGGCGACCTGGTCGCCGCTCAGCTCGCGGAGCGCGGCCACGACGTGGTGCGGTGCTTCGACGAGACCGACAAGCACCTGTGCCGCGGCGTCCACGACCTCGACGCGTGCCCGCTCGAGGGCGACGGTGTCGACGTGACGGTCCTCATCCGCGACCAGAACCGTCCACCTCAGCTCCGTGAGATGGGTGCGGTGTGCTCCATTCGTCACCGGGTTCCGGTGGTCGAGGCATACGCCCACGACGAAGCGCCGTTCGTGGGCTACGTGACGCAAGGGGGTACGGCCGTGGTGGAGGCAGTCGAGGAAGCGGGTGTTCCGGACCGACCGGGCCACGAGGCCGCGATCGAAGCTCGCCTCGCGACCGTCCCCGCAGTCGCGCGGCTCGGCAAGATGCCCGGCGTCGACGTGACGAAAGACTTGAAGCGCCTCGTCGTGACGCTCGACCTGCCGACCGAGGTGAGCGAGGCCGACGTGCAGAGCGTGGTCACCTGGGCAGTGCAGGCCGTGCGTGACTACGACCCGTACACCCCGGTGGTCGACGTCGTCGTGCGTCGCATCTGAGAGGTGCAGCGCTTCGTAGTGTGAGGCGCGATGGGTGCTGGCGTCGACCTGAACAGCGATCTCGGCGAGGGTTTCGGGGTCTGGCGCCTCGGTGACGACGACGCCCTGCTCCAGGTGGTCACCAGCGCGAACGTCGCCTGCGGCTTCCATGCCGGAGATCCGTCGATCATGCGTCGCGTCTGCGTGCGCGCCGCGGCCGCCGGCGTGGCCCTCGGCGCCCAGGTGTCCTACCCCGACCTGGTCGGGTTCGGCCGGCGGTTCCTCGACATCGAACCCGCGGCGCTGCGTGACGCGGTGCTGTACCAGCTCGGTGCGCTCGACTCGTTCGCCCGCGCGGCAGGAACGTCGGTGCGCTACGTCAAGCCCCACGGCGCGTTGTACCACGCCACCGTGCACGATCCCTTGCAGGCGGCGGCCGTCGTCGACGCGGCAGCCGAGTACTCGGCGCACCTGGCGGTGCTCGGCCTGCCGGGCTCGCTGCTGCTGCGACGAGCGGAGGAGGTCGGTCTACGACCCGTGGGCGAGGCCTTCGCCGACCGTGGGTACCAGGCGAACGGCGAGCTGGTACCCCGTGGCATGGCGAACGACGTCGTCGCCGACGCAGACACGGTGGCGCGCCGGGTGGTGCAGCTCGCCCTCGATCGCACCGTGGTCGCCGTCGACGGCAGCATCGTGCGGGTGGAGGCGGAGTCGATCTGCGTGCACGGTGATTCGCCCGGCGCGGTCGAGCTGGCCCGATCGGCGCGCCGCGCGCTCGAGGCCGCCGGCGTCGAGCTGTCGCCGTTCGCCCCGCGATGAGCTGGCAGCTGCTGCCGTACGGCCCCGACGCCGTGCTGGTCGAGCTCGACTCGGCCGCCGGGGTGGTGGCCGTGGCGTCGGCGGTGAGGGCGAGCGGCCCCGCGTGGGTGATCGACGTGGTGCCGGCGGCCCGCACCGTGCTGGTGCGCGCCGCACGCGGCGCGCTCGTCGAGGCGGAGATCGCCGCGCTGGTCGCGGTCGCGGCCGAGCAAAGGTCTGCGCCGCCCATGGGGCGGGGCGAGACGGTGGAGCTGCCGGTCAGCTACGCCGGCGAGGATCTCGATCACGTCGCCTCGTTGGTGGGCTGTGACGCCCGCGAGGTGGTCGCGATGCACAGCGGCGCCGAGTACGTCGTCGCGTTCTGCGGCTTCTCGCCCGGCTTCGCCTACCTGAGCGGGCTCGTCCCGGCGCTGCACCTGCCCCGGCGCGCCGAGCCGCGGGCGCGGGTGCCTGCTGGCTCGGTAGCGATCGCCGCCGAGTACACCGCCGTCTACCCGACGTCCTCCCCGGGAGGGTGGCACCTGCTCGGGCGCACCACGGCCGACCTGTGGCAGCCCTCCCGTCACCCTCCGGCGCTGCTCGTGCCCGGCACGGTCGTGTACTTCGTCGAAACGCGGTCAGCGAAGGGCCCGCGGTGAGCCCGCGGGGATCGGTCGAGGTGGTCCGAGCTGGATTGGCCACATCCGTGCAGGACCTCGGCCGGCCCGGCCTGGCCGAGATAGGGGTGACCCGCTCGGGCGCGGTCGACGCCGGAGCGCTGGCGATCGCCAACCGCCTCGTCGGCAACCCTGCCGGCGCGCCGGGGTTCGAGACCTGCGGCGGGCTGGCCCTTCGCGCGACGGTGGCGATGCTCGTGGCGGTGTCCGGCGCCGAGGTGGACGCGATCGGCGTCGACGGCGCATCCGTGTCGCGGCACACCCCCGTGTCGGTGCCCGCCGGAGCGCTGCTCACCGTCGGCGCCGCCGTGTCGGGGCTGCGCTGCTACGTGGCCGTGCGCGGGGGAGTGCGCCCCGAGCCTGTGCTCGGGTCGTGCTCGTGGGACTCGCTCGGGCGGATCGGACCGCCTCCGCCCCAGCCCGGCGAGCTGCTGGCGATCGGCGCCGACCCGCGCACCACGATCGCCGCGGACACCGCGCCGGAGCGTCCACGTCGTGAGCGGGTACGGCTGTGGCCAGGCCCGCGGCTCGACTGGTTCGATCCCGACGATGTCGCCGCCATCGTGGTGGTCGACTGGAGGGTCAGGCCCGACAGCGACCGCGTCGGCGCCCGCCTCACCGGACGCGCGCTGCGCCGCGTCGTCGATGCCGAACTGCCGAGCGAGCCCCTCGTTCCCGGGGCGATCCAGGTGCCGAGTGGCGGGCTGCCGATCGTGATGCTCGCCGACCACCCGACGACTGGCGGCTACCCGGTGATCGCCGTCGTCGATCCCGACGACCTCGGCATCGTCGCCCAGGCAGCCCCCGGTTCCGTGCTGCGCTTCGAATGGGCCCGACGCTCGCCGTCGCGCCGCTAGGTTGACGCGATGGAGCGCCGGATATTCGGCCTCGAGAACGAATACGGCGTCACCTGCACGCTGCGCGGCCAGCGTCGCCTGAGCCCCGACGAGGTCGCCCGTTACCTGTTCCGGCGCGTCGTCTCCTGGGGGCGCAGCTCCAACGTCTTCTTGCAGAACGGGGCGCGGCTCTACCTCGACGTCGGGTCCCACCCCGAGTACGCGACCCCGGAGTGCGATTCGCTGTACGACGTGGTCGTGCACGACAAGGCCGGCGAGCGCATCCTCGAGTCGCTGCTCAACTCGGCCGAGCAGCGACTGCGCGAGGAGGGGATCCGGGGAACGATCTACCTGTTCAAGAACAACACCGACTCGGCCGGCAACTCCTACGGCTGTCACGAGAACTACTCGACGAGCCGCGACGACGACCTCGGCCACTACGCCGAGGTGCTCATCCCGTTCCTCGTCTCCCGCCAGATCTACACCGGGGCCGGCAAGGTGCTGCAGACGGCGAGGGGCCCGGTGTACTCCATCTCGCAGCGTGCCGAGCACATCTGGGAAGGGGTCAGCTCGGCCACCACCCGCAGCCGCCCGATCATCAACACGCGTGATGAGCCCCACGCCGACGCCGAGCGCTACCGCCGCCTCCACGTGATCGTCGGCGACTCGAACATGAGCGAGTACACCACCTTCTTGAAGGTCGGCGCGGCTGCCTGCATGCTGAGGATGATCGAGGATCCGGCGGTCGTGCTGCGCGACATGACGCTCGAGAACCCCATCCGCGCCATCCGCGAGATCAGCCACGACATGACTTGCCGGCGCACGGTACGCCTCGCCAACGGGCGCGAGGTGAGTGCGCTCGACATCCAGCGGGAGTACCTCGACCGGGCCCTGCGCTATTCCGCCGCAAAGGGCTTCCCGCCGCTCGAGCAGCGGGCACTCGAGATGTGGGAGCACTGTGTGACCACGCTGGAGAACGACCCGCTGAAGCTCGACCGCGAGGTCGACTGGGTGATCAAGTACCGCCTGATCGAGGCATTCCGCGCGAAGCACGGCCTGGCGCTCGGCCACGCGCGCGTGCAGCTCGTCGACCTGCAGTACCACGACCTCTGTCGTGACCGCGGCCTCTACTACAAGCTGCAAGACCACGGGCTGGTCGAGCGGGTGTGCAGCGACGCCGACATCACCGACGCCATCGACATCCCGCCACAGACGACGAGGGCCAGGTTGCGCGGTGAGTTCATCAAGCGCGCCAAGGAGCGCAAGCGCGACTACACGGTCGACTGGGTGCACCTCAAGCTGAACGACCAGGCCCAGCGCACGGTGCTGTGCAAGGACCCGTTCAAGAGCCGCGACGAGCGCGTCGAGAAGTTGATCGCCTCGCTGTGAACGCCGCTCGCTAGCGCACCCTCGCGGATACGGTGTCGCCAGCATGACCGACGACGCCGTCCCTTCCGAGGAGCTGCCCGAGCTGGCTCCGCTCGCCGCTCGCTCGGCGGGAGGCACCGCCGGCGGAGCCATGCGCAGTGACAACGGGGGATTGGTCGACATCAGCACCGCCGCCGCCGACAGCGCGGCCGAGGTGGGCAGCGCCCAACGCCGCCGCCGGCAGACCCGGTTCATCCTCGACTGGGTGATCGTGCTCGTGATCGCGCTCGGCGCCGCGCTGCTCATCCGCACGTTCGTCTTCCAGCAGTACTACATCGACGGGCCGAGCATGGAGAGCACCCTCGCGCCGAGCGACCGGGTGCTGGTGAACAAGCTCTCCTACAAGCTGCACGACGTCAACCGCGGCGACGTGGTGGTGTTCGACAAGGTCTCCCAGAACGGTCAAGAGGTGGCCCACGACGACCTGATCAAGCGGGTCATCGGGCTACCCGGCGAGACCGTCACCATCCGCAACTGCGTCGTGTTCGTGAACGAGAGCGAACTGGTCGAGCCGTATCTGGACGACGAGTTGATGGCCCAACCCGACCCCGCCAGCCGCTGTGGGCGCTGGACCGACCGCGCGGCAGAACTGGTCCGCGAGGGCGAGGTGTTCGTGATGGGTGACAACCGGCCCTCCAGCTTCGACAGCCGTGACTTCGGTCCGATCGAGATCGAGGCGATCCGCGGCCGGGCGTTCGTCGTGATCTGGCCGATCGGTTCGTGGGCCTGGCTGTAGGAAGCCCCGCTCAGCCCGTTACAAGCGCCTGGATCTCGTCGACGCGGATGTCGTAGCTGGACCGCGTGGTGTAGCCCGCCAGCGACCCACCGGCGGCCGCGTTCGACGTCCACGAGATCGCCCATTCGATGCCGAGCTCGGCTGCGTATGTGCCGCCGCCGCGGGTCGCAGAGGCATGGCGGTACGTGTGCATGCACGGCGACGGCGTCTCGTCACCCACGGCGTCCGACCACACCGGGCCGGGCCCGGTACAGCGATCGACGCCCGAACCGTCGCCGGGGCGATAGACGAGCCGAGTCGGCGTGGCGGTGGTCTCGGCCCACACCACCCCGGTCGGGGTTGCTATCCAGGCCGTCACCGAGACGGGTTGCCAGGTGCTCGGCTCGGTCCAGAACCACATCCCGACGTGCACCACGCCGCGCTCGGCCGGTGGCGCGAAGCGCGCTTGCGGCGCCGGCAGGCGGTCGTAGACGGCGTCGGCAGCCCGCTGCGCGAGCTCTGCGGGGGTGAGCTGGGCCACCCACACGAGGTCGTCTCCGGTCGGGCAACTGCGGTAGTAGAGGTGGTAGCGCACCCCGTTCACCACCCTGTCGATGTCTCCGAAGCTGCCGATTCCCGAGTCGTAGACCTCCGCCGGCTGCCAGGTGCACTCGCTCGCGCCACCTCCACCACCACCGCCGCTACCGGGCGGCGGCGAGAACTGCACCCCCGCCCAGATCACGCCGTCCTGGGAGCCGCCACTAGGACCATAGAAGTCGGCATGAGCGCTCGCCGGCCACGAGCCGAACAGGGCGAGGAACGCAATCGTCAACCGGCGCATGAGTCCTGCCCCCTGAAGGTCGCGATCGGAGTGACAGCATCACGCAGCCAGCGCTCATCGGCCATGCGCATCACCCAACTGGTGCGGTACGAGCTCAGCGCGTCGTTGACGACCACGTCGTCGGTCGGGTCGGCTGGATCGCGGATGTCCATCAACACGCCACCGTCTACCTGGCAGGTCACGACGGTCGCCACGCGCCCATCGGGCGCGAGATCGATGCTCTCCACAGTGAGCTCGGCCGAACCGGACCCCCGAACGCCGCGCAAACCCTCGGCCACCCGCTGCGCCATCTCCGCCCGGAGGATCTCGTCGATCGCGCTTCCCGGCACGGCAATGGCCCCGAAGTCACAGCTGGCGGGGTCGTAGATGCACTCGTAGTAGGCGAGCCAGGTCGACTCGAAGTCGGTGCTGATCTGGGCCTCGAGATCTTCCATCGAGGTGGTCGTCGAGGTCGGGAGCACGGTGGACGTGGTGGTCGTGGTGGACGTGGTCGCTGCAGTTGTGGACGTCGTCGCGGCCGTGGTGCTGCTGGCGGGTGTGGTGGTGGTCGCCGGAGCGGAGTCGTCGCCGCCGCACGCGGGCGCGACCAGGCCGAGCGCCGTCGTCAGTGCCGCCACTGCTCTACGCATCCCCGCCTCCCGGTTCGACTTCTTCCGTATGTGTGCCCCGACCCACGGAAACCGGCAACCGCCTGACGCCGTAAAGCATGTCACGCTCAGAAACGCGTGTCACCCTCCGCGCGTAAGGCGTCCATCATCGTGTCGACGTGGTCGGAGAAGACGCCGTCGAGCCCCATCCTCAGGCCCGCGCGCAGCTCGTGCTCGTGCTGCATGTCCCAGCCGAGGGCGAAGCGGTCGAAGCGGTGAAACAGCGTCGTCAGCCCGCCGGTCCAGTCCGTGCGGTGCAGGTTGATCGCGTCGATGCCGCGCTCGCGCAGCGTCGCCGCGCGGCGCTCGGGGCCCTCCTTCACCCGTTCCAGCCGGGTCGAATCGACGAGTTTGGCCCCCTCGGTGTGCGCACGGAGGGCGACGAGCACGTCGAGGCGTGGATGGCAGAGCCACAGCCGTTCCTCGAGGGTCGGGTCGGTGCCACGCACGGCGGCGAGCACGGCCGGGCCGGCTCCGTCGTGCTTCAGGTCGAGGGAGAGGTGGAAGTCGGTACCGACGGCGTCGAGTACCTCGGCCAGCGTCGGCATGTGCGAGGGCAGCGCGACGCGCGCCAGCTCGACGATCGCCCGCTTGCGCCGGCCGGTCTTCACCACACCGTCGTGGTCGAGCACCGCTTCGCCATCCGCGGAGAGCCACACGTCGCTCTCCAGGCCCGTCGCGCCGAGGCGCAGCGCCAACGCGAACGCCTCGATCGTGTTCTCCGGAGCATGCGCCCGCGCCCCTCGATGCGCGAACGCCACCGGAGGGTCGAGCAGCGAGGGTAGGCGTTGCTGCATCACCTCGATGATGCCATTCGCCCGCGTGCGCGTCGGGTGCCGTACCTAGACTCGCCGCCGTGTTCAACATCTCGGGCAGCGAGATCGTCATCATCTTGCTGCTCGCGCTGATCGTCCTCGGGCCGGAGAAGCTGCCCGACGCGCTACGGCGCTTCGGGCGCGTGTACGGCGAGCTACGGCGCATGAGCCAGGGCTTCCAGAGCGAGGTGCGCACGGCGTTCGAAGAGCCGATCAGGGAGATGCGGGAAACGGCCGATCTCACCAAGAAGGCGGTGGTCAAGCCCCTCGGTGACGACGCGCCGGGTCTCGAGGCGCTCGATCCGTCACAGATCGGCCAGCGGATGAAGCGTGCGTTCGAATCGGCCCGCCCCGAGCAGTCGCCGGCCGAGCCGCCGGCCGAGTCGCCGGCCGAGCAGCCCGCGCCAGATTCGCCCGCGCCAGACGATGGTGAGGGCGCCGAGACATGAAGCTGCCCTGGCCGCGACGCCGGCCACGCCCCATCGCCAAGAGCCCCGACGACCAGCTCACGCTCACCGAACATCTCGGCGAGCTGCGCACACGGCTGATCCGCGCCCTGCTCGCGGTGTCGCTCGGTGTGATCCTGGTGCTCGCCTTCTACGACCCGGTGCTGCGCTTCCTGCGCCAGCCGTACGACCGGCTGTGCGAACGCCGCCCAGACCTGGTGCAGCAGTGCGACCTCTTCTCGCTCGGCCCGCTCGACGGCTTCAATGCCCGCCTGCGCGTCGCCATCTACGGCGGGATCCTGCTCGCCCTGCCGGTGATCCTGTGGCAGGTGTGGCGCTTCGTCGTGCCCGCCTTGCACGCCAACGAGAAGAAGTACGCGATCCCGTTCATCGCCTCTTCGGTCCTGCTGTTCGGCATCGGCGGTGCGCTGGCCTATCTGACGCTCGACCGCGGCCTCGAGTTCTTGGTCGCGTGGTCCGGCGAAGACGTGCAGCAGGCGTTCCAGATCACCAAGTACCTGAGCCTCGTGGCGTTGATGGTGGCCGCCTTCGGGGTGGGTTTCGAGTTCCCGGTGCTGCTCGTGTTCCTCCAGCTCGTCGGGGTGCTGAACCCGCGCCAGCTGCTGGAGGGGTGGCGCGTGGCGATCGTCGCGATCTTCGTGCTCGCGGCGGTGATCACGCCCTCGGGCGACCCGATCACCTTGATCGTGCTCACCATCCCGTTGGTGCTGATGTACTTCATCGCGATCCTCATCGGTCACCTGGTGACACGCCGCCGCCGGGTTGCAGCCGCTGCTTGAGCAGCGGTCGTTTCGCCTGGCGCGCCCTCGGGGCAGACTGGCGCCGTGCGCCCGGACCGCCAGCTCCTCATCGCGCATCACCCGTTCCCTCTCGACGCGTTCCAGCTGAGAGCGCTCGACGCGCTGGACGACGGGCGGTCGGTGCTCGTTGCGGCGCCTACGGGTAGCGGCAAGACCGTCGTCGCCGAGTACGCGATCGCCGCTGCGCTGGCCGACGGGCGAAGGGCGTTCTACACGGCACCGATCAAGGCGCTGTCGAACCAGAAGTTCCACGACCTCGGCCGCATCCACGGCCGTGACCGGGTGGGCCTGCTCACCGGTGACAACTCGATCAACGGCGACGCCCCGGCCGTGGTGATGACCACCGAGGTGCTGCGCAACATGATCTACGGACGCAGCGTCGCCCTGGAAGATCTAGCGTACGTGGTGCTCGACGAGGTGCACTTCATCCAGGACGCGTATCGGGGACCCGTGTGGGAGGAGGTGATCATCCACCTGCCCCCGCAGGTGCTGCTGGTGTGCTTGTCGGCGACGGTGTCCAACGCCGAGGAGGTCGCCGACTGGATCACCACGGTCAGGGGCCCGACGACGGCGATCGTCGAAGACCGCCGGCCGGTGGAGCTCGTCAACTTGTTCATGGTCGGCGACAAGACGAGCGACCGCCAGCACCTGCTGCCCACGCTCGTCGGCGGCAGGCCGAACCACGAGGCGCAGCGCATCGACGAGCAGGCAGTGCGCGGCTGGAAGGGCAACCGCGACGGGGGAGGGCGCCACCGGGCGCGCCGCGTGCTCTACACGCCTTCGCGGGTGGACGTGGTCGAGCGGCTCGACCAGGAAGGGATGCTGCCGGCGATCTACTTCATCTTCAGCCGCAACGCCTGCGAAGAGGCCGCCCGCGGTGCCCTTGCCGCCGGGCTGAGGCTGACCACGGGCGAGGAGCGCGAGCGGATCCGCGAGATCGTCGAGGGCCGCCTCGGGCAGATGGATCACCGCGACCTGTCGGTGCTCGGCTACGCGCAGTTCCTCGCGCAGCTCGAAGCGGGAGTCGCCGCCCACCACGCGGGCATGGTGCCCCCGTTCAAGGAGACGGTCGAGGCGTGCTTCGTCGAAGGCTTGGTGAAGGCGGTCTTTGCCACCGAGACCCTCGCGGTCGGGATCAACATGCCGGCGAGATCGGTGGTCATCGAAAAGCTGACGAAGTTCACCGGCGACCGCCACGAGTTCCTGACGCCCGGTGAGTACACCCAGCTCACCGGGCGAGCCGGGCGACGCGGCATCGACGATCTCGGCCATGCCGTGGTGCTGTGGAGCCCGTTCGTGCCCTTCGACCAGGTGGCCGGATTGGCGTCGAGCCGCTCGTTCCGGCTGACGAGCGCCTTCCGACCCACCTACAACATGGCTGCCAACCTGGTGCGCTCCTACTCGAGCGAGGAGGCTCACCACCTGCTGAACCTGTCGTTCGCGCAGTACCAGGCCGACCGTGACGTGGTTCGGCTGGAGGCCCGCTTGGAGCGGCGCCAGAGCCAGCTCGCCGAGGTACGCCTCGCCGCGCACAGCCCCTTCGGCGACATCCATGCGTACCGCGCGCGTCGAGCCGCGGAGCGCCTGGCGTCGGGACGCAGCGAGAACGCCGTCGAGAACGCGCTCGCGAACCTGCGTCCTGGCGACGTGATCCACGTCGACACGCGCCGCGTCAGCGGGCGCGCAGTGGTGTTGTCGACCGCCCACCGCAAGGGCGGCGTCAAGCTCAGCGTGCTCACTCCGCGGCGCGCCACGCTGAACCTCTCGGCACCCGACTTCGACGACGTCCCCGCGGTGTTGGCAACGATCGAGCTCCCCTCACCGTTCGCGCCGAACCGGCAGGACTTCTTGCGCACCGTCGTTCAGCGCCTGGATCGGGTCAAGCTCGCGCCGCGACGACCGCGCGAGGTGCCGCGTCGACCCGACGACGACGGCTCCGACGCGCACCCCGTCGAGGACGATCCGCAACTTCCGGCGCGCTTGTTGGCGGCTGCTCACGCCGATCGCATCGCGACCGAGATGGAGGAGCTGCGCGGGAAGGTGAAGGGTCGCACCAACTCGATCGCGCGGAGCTTCGACCGGGTGCTGCGCATCCTCGAGGACTGGGACTACGTCGAAGGGTGGAGCCTGACCGAGTCCGGCCAGATCCTGGCGCGCACGTTCCACGAGAGCGACCTGCTGGTCACCGAGTGCCTGGGGGAGGGCCTGCTCGACGGCCTCGGCGCGGCAGAGCTGGCCGGGCTGGTCTCGGTGTTCGTGTACGAGCACCGCTCACCGGAGGCACCGCCGGCACCGTGGTTCCCCAACCACGAGGTACGCAAGCGGTGGCAGAGCATCCAGTCGATCAGCCGTGACCTGCAGGCGATCGAGGAAGAGGCGGGGCTGCCGCTGCACCGTCCACCGGACCCGACGTTCGTGGCGATTGCATTCGCGTGGGCGGCGGGGGAGGGCTTCGCCGAAGTGGTCGAGCAGGAGGAGCTCTCCGGGGGTGACTTCGTGCGCACCACGAAGCAGCTCATCGACCTGCTCCGCCAGCTCGCGCAGGTAGCACCCGACCCCGACACCCGCCGGGCTGCCGACCGGGCGCACGAGCAGCTGTTCCGCGGTGTCGTCGCCGCGTCGAGCGTCGTGGAAGATGACGATCCGCAAGGGTGAGCCCTGGGGCGCGGTCGGCCCGGCACCTGACGACGTGCAGTTGGTTCGCTCCGATGCCGAGCTGCACGCCGTCGTCAACCGCTGCCGATCGGCGGAGTTGCCTCTGCCGACTGTCGGTCTGCTCGGCGGCGACCTGTGCCGAGCCGTCGGCGGTACAGGCGATGCGGTGCGCTTCGAGGCACGCTCGGGCGGCGGGGCCGGAGGTGAGGTCGCGATCCTTCCTGTCGACCTGCTGCGCGTCGAGTTGGGCGGGTCCGCCGGCCAGTCGTTCACTCGCTGGGCGGCTTGCCACGTGCTCGTCCGGCGAACCGCGTGGCGAGGCCCGATCGTGGCGGTGATGGGCACGCAGTACTTCGGCAGGTGGGATGTCGCTCCGCGCGCGCACCCGAACGACGGCCGCGCCGACGTGGTGGAGGTGGACGCGCAGATGCCGTGGCGGGAACGCTGGCAGGCATGGCGGCGCCTGCCACGCGGCGCACACGTACCGCACCCGCTGGTGCGCACCCGCCAGGTGCGCGACTTCGAGATCGACGTACCGCTTGGGACCCACGTCTGGCTCGACGGCCAACGCCTGCGCGAGGAAGGCCTGGCCCGCGTTGCGCGCGTTCGCGTCGTGGTCGAACCCGATGCGCTGCGGGTGTGCGTCTGACGCGTACCGTCGACCCCCATGGACGCTTGGATCCTCGACGAATCACCAGGCAGCTACCGCTGGGGTGAGATCGACCTGCCTGCAATGCGCGCCGACGACGTGCGGGTGAAGGTGGTGGCGAGCGCCCTCAACCACATGGACCTGTGGGTCACGCGGGGGATGCCGCGACCGCCGCTTCCGCACATCCCCGGCTGCGACGTGGCCGGAGTGGTCGATGCGGTCGGAGAATCGGTGACCGGTCTCGTGCCGGGGGACGAGGTGGTGATCAATCCCGCGCTGTCACCACTCGACGACGTGATCCGCCTCGGCATCGATTCGCCGCTCGACAACCTCGAGATCTACGGCGAGCACGTGTGGGGTGGCCACGCCACATTCGCCGTCGCCCCCGCGCGCAACGTCGTGCGTCGGCCGGGCGGCCGGTCGTGGGAGGAGTGCGCCGCGTTCCCGCTTGCCTACTTGACCGCATACCGGATGCTGCGGCGCGCCCGCGTGCGCGCCGGGGAGACCGTTCTGGTGGTGGGCATCGGGTCCGGGGTGTCCTGCGCGGCTCTGGCCATCGCCCGCCACCTCGGGGCGCGGGTGGCCGTGACGAGCCGCTCGGAGGCCAAGCGAGCAGAAGGGCTCGAGCTCGGAGCCTTCGCCGCCTTCGACTCGGCCGAACCGCGCTGGGCGGTCGACGCCGACGTGGTCGTCGAGAGCGTCGGCCCGGCGACGTGGGACAAGTCGATCCGCGCGCTGAAAGCAGGCGGTCGACTCGTGGTGTGCGGGGGGACGAGCGGCACCAAGGTGGAGCTGAACCTGCCCCGGCTGTTCTTCAAGCAGTTCGAGATCATCGGCTCTTCGATGGGCAGCTACCAGGAGTTCGCAGAGCTCGTGCACCTCGTCGAGCAGGGCCTCGCCGTGCACGTCGACAGCGTGCGAAGCCTGGCTGATTACCCGGCGGCGCTCGAGCGGCTAGAGCGCGGGGACCAACTCGGCAAGGTGGTCCTCCGGCATCCGCCAGGATGACCAGATGACGCGACGTGTTGCCAAGGACGCGGCGGCGGCCCAGCCGTCGGACACCGAGGAGATCCGCCAGCTCCTCGCGGAGCCGTGGTTCGACGTGATGGTTGCCGAACTCGCCGGTCGCCTGCACCGTGACACCGCCGACGTCAAGGCCGAGGCCGCCGGCAATCTGCGCGAGATGGCGGCCACGCACAGCAAGCGCGCGGCCGCGGCATGGCGGCGGTTCGGCGACGTCTTCATCCGCGCCTACGAGGTGGTTGTCGACGAGGAGCACGTCCGGGCGCTGTGTGAGATGGACAGCGAGAACTCGCTCGTCCTGCTGCCCTCGCACCGGTCCTATCTCGACTCGTTCGTCGCGACGGGTGCATTCCACGCCAACGGCATCCGCCCCCCGTTCGCGTTCGGGGGAGCGAACCTGAACTTCTTCCCCTTCGGGACGATCGCGAAGCACACCGGCTTGATCTTCATCAGGCGCAAGATGACCGACGCCCCCGTCTACCGGCTGGCGTTGCGCGGCTACATCGGTCACCTGGTGAGGCACGCCGAGAACCTGAGCTGGGCGATCGAGGGAGGCCGCACACGCACCGGCAAGCTGCGCCCGCCGGCGCACGGGATCCTCAGCTACGTGATCGACGCCGTCCAGCAGGTGGACGGGCCGGAGATCTACCTGGTGCCGATGTCGATCGTCTACGACCAGCTCCACGAGGTGTCGCTGATGGCGTCGGAGGCTCGCGGGGGACGCAAGAAGCCCGAGGGCATCGCGTGGATGCTGCGCCTGGCCCGCCAGCAGAAGCAGCGGCTCGGCCGGGCCTACGTGGACATCGGTGAGCTGATCCCGCTGCGGCGTCGCGTGGCGGAGCTGCAGGGTGAGCTGCACGGCGAGCGTCGGGGTGAGGCCGCCGCCGAGGGCAACGTCGTCGAGCGGATCGCGCTGGAGATCTGTCACGGGATCAACCGTGCCACCCCGCTCACCCCGACTGCGGTGGCGACGCTGGCTCTCCTCGGTGCGGACAGGGCGCTGACCCTCGACGAGGTGCTCGGCACGGTCCGCCCGCTGGCCGACTACGTGAGCCGCCGGCAGTGGCGCGTCGCCGGTTCCGCCGATCTTCGCGATCTGGACACGATCCGGCGCACCCTGGACGAACTCGTCGCGTCAGGGGTGCTGATCACCTACGACGGGGGGATCGAGCCGGTGTGGGCGATCGCGCCAGGCCAGCATCTGGTGGCCGCGTTCTACCGCAACACGATCGCCCACGTCCTCGTCGAGCGGGCCATCGCCGAGGTCGCTCTTCGCGCCGACGACGGTTCCGACGACCAAGCGGTGATCGACGCCGCGCTGCGCGTGCGTGAGCTCTTGAAGTTCGAGTTCTTCTTCTCCCCGCGCGACCGGTTCGTCGAGGAGATCCGCACCGAGATCGAGTTGCTCCGTGGCGGCGACGCAACTCGTGACGGGACGGAAACGACCGGTGCGCGGGGGCTCGAGCAGGCAGATGTGCTGGTCGCGCACCTCGTGTTGCGCCCGTTCCTCGACGCGTACGCCGTGGTCGCCGACCGTCTCGTAGACCGTGGTGACCGCCCGGTCGAGCGCGACGACGTGCTGAATGAGAGCCTCGCCCTCGGGCGGCAGTGGGAGCTGCAACACAGGCTGGCCAGTGCCGAATCGGTGTCGCTGGAGCTGTTCGGGTCAGCGCTGCGACTCGCCGCTCACCGCCAGCTCCTCGACGGCTCACCAACCGAGCTCGGCCAGGCCCGCCGCCTGTTCGCTGCCGAGATCGATGGCCTGCTCGCCGAGACCGCGTTCATCGGGCGCCTGGCCGGCCACCCGGGGATTGCCCCCGCCTGAGGGCTGAGCGGGCGTCATGTATCCCGGCCGAGCCGACGGCCGGGGGGTAGCGTGACCTCTCGTGACGGTGTACGTCCCGGAGGAGTTCCAGCCCGACGAAGCCGACGTCCTCCGCAGGTATTTCACCAATCTGGACGGCCCCGTCTTCGCCCTCGTCAACCTGCCCGAGGTGGTCAAGGGGGCGCTGTTCGCCCGCTACAGCCGTAGCCCGAAGAGCCTGCGCCGGCTGTTCCTCGACGAGTTCGTCGGTGATCTGGACATCGCCGGTGACCAGTCCGTCGACGCCACGATCGGCCTCGCTCGAGCCGAACAGCTCTACGAGAAGGTGTTCTTCGAGTACGGCGACGACTCCGTCGCGCAGCTCGGCGGGGTCCACCTGGCGTGTGAGCAGGCCTCGAACCTGCTGACCAAGGTGCTCGAGTGGGGCCGGTTGATGAGCTATCTCGAACAGAGCACCCGGTACATCTCCTACGACGCCCGTCTCGGCGGGCGCTACCGGTACTACCGCCCGCCCGAGCTGCTCACCAGCCGGTTCGGGACCCGCTACGTGGGCGACATGGACCGCATGTTCGACTCCTACAGCCTGCTCGTCGACAAGGTCACCGAGCACGTGCGCTCGATGATCGCCCAGCAGGCAACGGACAGCGACCTCGTGTACCGCCAGGCGACGCGAGCCAAGGCACTCGACGCGGTGCGCGGCGTGCTGCCGGCCGCATCGCTGTCCAACGTCGGCATCTACGGCAGCGGGCAGGGCTTCGAGTCGTTGCTGCTGCGGATGCGTGCCCATCCGCTGCCCGAGGCCAGGCAGTACGCCGATCTGATGCTCACCGAGTTGCGCAAGGTGATCCCTAGCTTCCTGCGCCGGGTCGACCTTGCCGATCGCGGCGGGCGGTGGAGTGATTACCTGGCGATCGCCCGTGAGCAGACGGCTGACATCGTCGGTCAGCTCTTCGCCGAGACGCCCACCGATCCGACGCCGGCGGTGGTGCTGACCGACTGGGATCCGGAGGGCGAGGACAAACTCATCGCCGCCATCTGCTACCCGTACACGACCCTGCCCGAGAGCCAGGTGCTGGAGCGGGTGCGCCGGATGGGCCACGCCGAGCGCACGGCGATCCTGCGCGCCTACGTCGGGCACCGCGAGAACCGCCGTCACAAGCCGGGTCGGGCGTTCGAGCGCATCGACTATCGCTTCGACGTGCTGTCCGACTACGGCGCCTTCAGAGACCTACAGCGCCACCGCCTGCTCACCATCGAGTGGCAACAGCTCACCCCCAATCACGGCTTCACCCGGCCAGAGCTGGTGGTCGACGCCGGCTTCTCCCAGGTGTTCGATGACGCCATCCACCGCTCGGCCGCCCTCTACGACGCCTTGAAGCACGAGTACCCGAACGAGGCCAGCTACGCGGTGTCGATGGCCTACCGCGTGCGGTACGTGATGCAGTTCAACGCCCGCGAGGCCATCCACATGCTGGAGCTGCGCTCTTCTCCGCAGGGTCACCCGGCCTACCGCCGGGTGGCGCTCGAGATGCACCGTCTGATCGCCGAACAGGCCGGGCACACCGCCGTCGCCGAGACGATGGTGCACATGACTCGTGAGGCTCCCGAGCTGGAACGCCTCGAGTCCGAGCGCCGTGCCGCGGCGCGCAGATCTGAGGCCTGACCTGCCACGGGGCTGACTGCTCGGAATGTGGTGTGACTGTTGTCACGAGGGCTGCAGTGAGGCTTCGCGAGGGTGGCGCATATGATCCCGCCCCGCGACGCCCCACAAACACAGACGGAGCCGCAATGGCCGACGACGACGAGATGCCCGACGGTGACGAGCCCGAGATCCTCGAGGACGAGGAGTTCGAAGCCGACGAGCTCGACGTCGAACCCGAAGACATCGACGTCGACATCGACGCCGTCCTCGACGACGACGACGAAGACGTCGCCTTCGAAGACGACGAGGCCGAGTTCGACGAGTCCGAGGAAGAAGAAGATGCGTCTGCCTCTGGTCCGGTGCGCCGTGCTCCGGTCGCCGAGGAGGAAGACGACGACGAGGACATGCTGTCGCCCGACGACGTCGAAGCAGACCTCGACAAGATCCTGAAGGACCGTCTCGTCTCCGAGGAGGACGAGGACGACGAGGACGACGAGCCCGAGGACAAGACCGAGACCGGCGATCGCTTGCAGCCCAAACGTGCCGACGAGCAGCTCTGCTCGACGTGCTTCCTGCTCGTGCGCAAGGGCATGCCGAGCTGTCCGGTCGGCGACGACAACTGTCCGATCTTCGGCTGAGGATGCCGGTGCCCGACGACCGCGATCCGATCGGGTGGCTGCTCGATGCGCTGCTGTACGTGCCCATCGGCATCGCCTCCGAGCTGAACCAGCGCCTCCCCGAGTTCGCGGCTACGGGCCGCAGACGCGTCGACGAAAGGGTCCGGCTCGCGCGTTTCGTGGGCAAGTTCGCGGTGCGGATCGGTCGTCGCCAGCTCGAGCAACAGGTGCGTGAGCTGCTCGGGCGGTCCTCGACGCCGTCGCCGCAGGCAGAGCAGCGAGCCCTGCCAGCCGGCCCGCCCGTGCCTCGCCGCGAGCCGCCCGCCCCGGTTGCGCCTGCAGCGCCCGCGGTGCCCCGGCCGAAGGCGTCGTCTGGCGCGAAGGGCGGGCAGACGCCGGCCCCGGCGGTGGACGAGCTCGCCCTTGCCGGCTACGCCACGCTGGCCGCGTCCCAGGTCGTGGCCCGCCTGGCAGACCTGTCGGGGGAGGAGCTCGAGTTGGTGCGCCGGTACGAAGAGGCGCATCGCCGCCGCCGCACGATCCTCGGGCGGATCGACCAGCTCCAGCCGCGCCCGGCGTGAACACCGAGGTTCGCCCGGCCGGGCCGGCCGACGACAGCGCGGTGGCCGATCTCGACCGCGAGGCGAGGGCCGACGTCGCCGGCAAGCGCGGGGGACAGGTGTGGCTGCGTGAACACCCGCCCGTCGACGCTCTCTCGCCGGCAACACTCGTCGTCGGCACGATCGACGGGGTGGTCGTCGGCTTCTTGCGCCTCGAGGTGAGCCCGCAGGCAGCTGTCGTCGAGCGCGTCTACGTCACACCCGAGGCGCGCGGGCTCGGTCTGGGAGACGACCTGCTCGCCTTTGCGGTCGAGGCCGGACGCCGCGCCGGGTCAGAAGCGATCGAGGGCCAGGCGCTTCCGGGGGACCGGGAGACGAAGAACCTCTACGAACGGGCAGGCATCACCGCCCGCTTGATCACCCTCTACAAGCGCCTCGACGCCAAATGAGGTGAAGTCGGCGCTCAGCGACCCTTCCATTGCGGCGGTCGCTTCTCGATGAACGCAGCCAGACCCTCGCTCAGGTCCTCCGAGAGCATCACGACGCCCATGGCGTCGTTCGTCATCTCCTTCAGGCGCTGTTCGCTCTCGTACGCGGCAGCGAGGACGACCTTGCGGCTCTCGAAGATGGCCAGCGGTGCGTTCGCGGTGATCTGCTCGGCGAGACGCATCGCCTCGGCCTCTGCTTGACCGGGGTCGACGATCCGGTTCACCAGGCCGAGCTGGTGCGCCCGCTCGGCGCTCAGAGGTTCTCCGGTGAGGATCGCCTCCATCGCGGCCGCCTGCCCGATCGCCCTTGGCAGCCGGAACAGGCCGCCGGCACCCGCCACCAGGTTGCGCTTCACCTCGGCGAGCCCGAACGTCGACCGCGTGGTGGCCACGACCAGGTCGCTCGCGAGAACGATCTCGCATCCTCCCGCGGTGGCCAAGCCGTCGACGGCGACGATGATCGGCTTGCGGCGCTCACGGTAGGCGTAGCCGGCGAAGCCACCGCGTGCGGTGGTGATCGAGGCGCCCTCGCCGGAGTTGATCGCTTTCAGGTCGGCCCCGGCGCTGAACACGGGGCGCTCCTGGCCCTCGGTGTTGGCGCGCAGTACGCCGACCCAGACGGCGTCGCTCTCCTCCAGGCGGTCGACGGCGGCCTCGAGTCCCTCGGCGAGGGCGGCATTGACCGCGTTGCGGGCCTCCGGGCGGTTGAGGGTGATGACGCCGACGCGCCCACGCTCTTCGTACTGGACGATCTCAGACATGGACTTGGACCGTAGCTGTACCCCGGAGGCGCAGCCGAACCGTCACTCGGTGTCGGGTGCCTCCGACGCGGCCTCGGTGTCGGGTGCCTCGGGGGCCGGTGCCTCGTCGGCTGGTGTCTCGTCGACGGGTGCCTCGGCGACCGGTATCTCCGCTGGTGCCTCGGGGGCTGCTGCGGGGGCTGGCGGCTCGATCGTCGGCGGGGCCGGGATCGGCTTGGGCGGGGCAGCGCCTGCTTTGCCACTTGGCGCGGCGCCGGGCTGCTTCTTCGGTGCGGGGCGCTGAGGACGAAGCGGTTTGGGTGTCGGCCCCTTGGCCACCTCGACTCCGAACGCGACTGCCACCTGGGGCAACAGCGCGCCGAGACGCCGAACGGTGGCGGCGAGATCGTCGGGAACCGTCGCCGGCGCGGTCGCGGTGACGTGGGCGTGGACGGGGGAGAAGGCCGCTGCCTCCAGAACCGTGATCCACCGCTCGGCGGGAGCGTCGGGGGTGAACGAGGCGTTCGCCGCTTCGACGAGTCGGTGCGCGACCTCGGTCGGGAACAGCGCCCCTGCCTTCGGCGGCTGGCCGGAGAGCTTCAGCGCCCTCACGATGCGGCCGACGCCGAGCGCGGCGTCGATGTCCTCCAGCCAGTTGCGGTATTCGTGCTCCTGCTTGGTCGTCAGGCCCTGCCGCAGCTCGGCAGCGATCGCTCGCGTCGACTCGTCGCGAGCGACCATCGGGTCGTCGGAGGTCGCGACCACCGATCGCAGGTCGCGCAGGTCGAGCTCGGCCAGGTCGCGCTTGGCGGCGTCGGCGCGGTCGAGCCACTCGGCGACGCGCAGCTTGGGCATCAGCTCCTCGGCCATCTTCAACACGCTGGCCTCGGGCATCGCCGGCTTGCCCTCGGCGACCAGGCGCTCGTTGTCGTCGCGCACTCGCTGGCGCACGGCCTGCATGCCCTGCAGGGTGAGCTCGGCGATGGGGCGCTGCTCCTCGGGGAGCTGGGCGAGCACCTCGTTGCGATGCGCCCGGCCGGGCTTCAAGCGCTTGGCCTTCGGCCGCTGGGGCAGTTCGGGGGGAGGGGTGAACGAAGGGCGCGGTCGCCGCTCACGGCGCTCGGCACCGCCGCGCTCGCCACCACCGCGCTCGCCACCACCGCGGGGTGCACCCGCGGTCGATTCACGGCGCGGTCCGCGCTCGGCGCGTCCGGCACCCTCGCCTCGCTCCGTAGGGCCTCCCTCGCGCGGTGGGCGCCGCTCTCGGCGGTCACCACCGTCGCGGGGCGGGCGTCGATCGCCGTCGCGGGGCGGGCGTCGATCGCCATCGCGCGGCGGGCGCCGATCACGGCCGCTCTTCGGGGCGAGCTGCTGGGTCACCGGCTCGAACGGACGCTCCTGCGGCTTCAGCTCGAGCAGGACCGTCTTTTCCACCTTCTCCCGACCCGGCACCACCGAGAGCACGCTGATCCCGTCGATCTCGAAGTCGGCTTCGACCTTCAGTACGTCGCCCGCCTTGGATTCACCAGGCAGGATGCCACCGTCGAGCACCCCCTTCGGCTCGCGGGCTCCGGCGGCGCGCCAGGTCCACGTGCCGTCGGCGCGCGCGCTCGTCAGCTCGATCTCGATCCTGCGGGACATGAGACGCAACGGTATCGGTTCGGCATCCGTTCGATCCATCGAGCATTGCGCCGTGTGCGCCGGCATCGCATACACCGGTACGGTTCGCGCGGTGCCCATCTACGCCCTCGGCGACCAGGAACCGGCTATCCACCCGACTGCGTACATCCATCCAGATGCGGTGGTGATCGGCTCGGTGACGATCGGTGCCGACGCCTCGGTATGGCCGAACGCCGTGCTGCGCGGCGACGACGGCTGGATCGAGATCGGGGCCCGAACATCGGTGCAGGATGGCTGTGTGCTGCATACGACACCCAAGCAGCCGACCGTGGTCGGCGACGATTGCGTGATCGGCCACATGGTGCATCTGGAGGGCTGCACTGTCGAGGACGGTGCCCTCGTCGGCAGCGGGGCGATCGTGTTGCACCGGGTGATCGTGCGCACGGGGGCGATCGTCGGGGCGAACGCGGTGGTGCTGAACGACACCGAGGTGCCGACCGGTGCGATCGCCGTCGGCGCGCCGGCGGTGATCAAGCTCGACCGGGCGCGGCCCGCAGACATCACCGACGGGGTGCAGAGCTACCTCGGCAAGGCTCGCCGGTACCGCGAGACGCTGCGGCGGATCGGCTGATGGTCACCGCGCTCGTCGTCACTGTTCCTGCGGCAGAGGCCGAGCTGGCCGCGGATGCGCTATGGGCGCTCGGCGTGCTGGCGATCGAAGAGCGGATGCCCATGGGTGCGGGCACGCCCGCCGATCCCGGCACCACCGACCGCCTGGTGGAGCTGTGGACCTCGCTCGGCGACGACGTCGAGGAGATCGCCCGGGCGGCTGCGGGCTTTTCCGCGCGCTGGCGATGGCACCTGGTCGAGGTCGACCCGGCGGTGGCCGAGAGCTGGCGGCGTCACGCCGTGGCGTCCTGGGTGGCCGAAGACGTGGTCGTGGTGCCGGCGTGGGTCGATTTCACGCCTCCCGAGCATGCCCCAGCTGGGCTGCACGTGCTGCGCATCGAGCCCGGTCCGACGTTCGGACTGGGTGACCATCCGACAACGGTCCTCTCCCTCCGCGCGCTGCGCGCGGCGGTATGGCCCGAGGCGACGGTGCTCGACGTCGGGTGCGGCAGCGGCGTTCTGGCCGTCGGCGCGGTGCGCTTCGGTGCTTCGCACGTGGAAGCGATCGATACCTTCGCCGCCGCGGTGGCGGTGACCGCCGCCAACGCCGAGGCGAACGGCGTCGGCGCCCGCGTGCATGCGAGCACCACACCACTGGCCGCGGTGGACGACACCTTCGACGTGGTGGTGGCGAACATCTTGGCGCCAGTACTCGTCGACCTCGCCGGTGATCTGCTGCGGGTGCTGCGCCCTGCGGGTGTGCTGGTGGTCAGCGGGTTGCTCGCCGGCAGATACGACCACGTCGTGAAGGCGCTGGCCCCGCTCGAGTTGGCGGAGGTGGCAGAACGCGAGGGCTGGGTGGCGCTGACGCTGCGCTGGTAGCGACGTCACCCGGATCTCGCGAGGTTTTTCGCATCCCGGTTGACGGGACGAACATATGTTCGTATACTGGTCTGATGGAACCCGTAATCGGGGTTGTAGGGGTCGAGGACGAGGCGCTGGCGGCTTTGAACGCCGGTGTCGATGCGCTCTCTCGGCTCGACCTCGTCGAGTTGTCTGACGACAGATTGCACGCGTTGACGGTCGCCGTGCAGCGCTGCACCGCCCGGTTGGGTGTCGCCCGCGCCGCTGTCGTCCGCCGTTGGGATACGCGGGGGGTGTGGGCCGCAGACGGTTCGCGCAGCCCCGCTCACCGCCTGGCCCGAGAGACGAACACCTCCACGCACTCCGCTCGGGTGGAGCTCGCGAGGGCGCGGGATCTGGCCGTGATGACGAAGACCGCAGCGGCGATCACCGCCGGTCAGCTGTCGTTGGATCACGTGTACCTGTTCGCCAAGGCACGCAAGGAACCCTGCCAGGCCGCGTTCACCGAAAGCGAGGAATGGCTGGTCGACCAATGCGCCCGGTTGCCGTTCCCCGACGCCGAACGGCTCGTCAAGTACTGGCGTCAACGCGCCGACGCCGCCGCAGCCGAGGAAGAGGCCGAACGCAATGTGAGCGCGAGCTCGTTGCACGCGTCGGCGACGTTGGATGGCACGGTGGTGATCAACGGGCAGCTCGACGCGGTGTCGGGGGCGGTGTTCACCAACGAGCTCAACCGTTTGGAGCGCCAGTTGCTGCTGGCTGACAAGGCGCAACTGGTGGTGAGAACCGCTGCGCAGCGGCGGGCGGCGGCGTTGGTGGAGATGGCCAAGCGATCGGCCGCGTCCAAGACCGGTCGGCAGCGGCCGCTGGTCACCGTGCTCGTCGGCGACCAGACGCTGCGGCAGATGTGTGAGTTGTCTAACGGCACGGTGATCACCCCCGGCCAAGCAGCCGGGCTGGTCAACGACGCGTTGGTGGAATCGGTGATCTTCGACAACAAGACCACCGTCATCGCCGTCACCCACAAACGACGCTTCACCGGGGCTTTGCGGCGCGCGATCGAAGTCCGTGACCGCCGCTGCCAACACAGCTCGGGTTGCTATGAGACCGTGGAGCGTTGCGACGTCGACCACATCACCGCCTGGCGCGACGGCGGGCAGACCAGCCAGTTCAACGGACGACTGCTGTGCGCCTTCCACAACCGCCACCCCGACGTCAGCGACCACCACCAGGTCAAACCCCAACCCGTGAGACCGATCGACGACCTCGACCGCCTCCGCGCCCTCATCCGCTGGCGCAACCAACAAGCACAGGCCGCCGAAGACGAAGCGAACAACGACGACAACGACGACGACAACGACGGAGACGCCTCGGCCTGATGCAGCGTGACTACGTGGTCTCGAGCAGTGCCTCGATCGCAGCAGCCCGCGGCAGCGAGGGGATCGCTCCGGGCACGGTCGTCGCCAGTGCTCCGGCGGCCGCTCCGGCGTGAACCGCTTCCACGAGCGATGCCCCTTTGGCGAGGTGCGCGCACATCGCGCCGCAGAAGGCATCGCCGGCGCCCGTGGTGTCGACCGCGTCCACCGCGAACGCGTCGACTCGATCGGAGGATCCGCCGGTCACGATGCGAGCCCCGCGCCTGCCTTCGGTTACGACGACGGTGGCCACGCCCGACCGGAGCAGTGCCTCCACTCCGCCCACGAGCTCGGCCTCGTGCTCGTTCGGGACGACGATGTCGCACACGGCGAGCAGCTCCGGCGGCAGCTCCTGTGCGGGCGCCGGGTTGAGCACAGTCGTCGCACCGGCAGCGTGGGCGAGCGTCAGCGCGGCGATCACCGCCTCGAGCGGAACCTCGAGTTGGGCGAGGACCACACGCGCTCCTTCGAGCAGCGAAGCCGCGCGCTCGATGGCCGCACGGCCGAGCATCGCGTTCGCACCGGGCACGACGATGATCGAGTTCTCGCCCTGCTCGTCGACGCCGATCAGCGCCCGGCCGGACGCAGCGTCGACCACCTGCACCGCGCGGTCGTCGACACCGTCGTCCAGCAGCACCTGGCGCAGCGCAGCGCCTGCGGCGTCGTCTCCTACGCTGGCGATGAACGCGCAGCGTGCTCCCGCGCGCGCCGCGGCCACGACTTGGTTCAGGCCCTTTCCGCCGAAGTGCTCCGCGAAGTCGAAGCCGACGACGGTCTCGCCGGGCCCGGGCAGGCGCGTCGCGCGGGCGACGAGATCGAGGTTCGCGCTGCCGACGACGCAGACGTCGATGCGGCCCACGTCAGCGCACCGCGGCCAGCAAGGGGGAGATGTCGAGGTTCGCGAGCGCGGGCAGGTACACGCGCACGGCTTCTCGCCTGAACCGCTCGCAGAGATCGGGACGGAAGAAGCGCGCCCCCTCACGCACGACGTAGTTGAGGACGAAGAAGAGATAGGCGTCGGGCAGGAAGGCGATGTCGGCCTCGGTCAGCGGGAACACCTCGTGGTAGCAGCGCACGAACCGTGCGAAGCGGGGCTCGACGAGGGTGTGCGGCGAGTACGTCCACGAGGTGCGGTCGCCGGTGGCGCTCGACACCCGGGAGAGGAAGTAGAAGTCGTGCAGCCGGGTCTCCAGTCGGAACCAGTCGTAGTCCCAGCGGGTGAACAGACGAAACGACCCGTCGGGCTGGTCGACCACCGAGAAGTTGCCGAGGTTCCAGTCGACGAGGATCGGGATGCGCGGCCAGGCGTCGTAGCGGAGTGCTTCGAGCCGCAGCAAGAGCTCGTGGGTGTGGCGCCAGAGCACGCCGATCTGCTCGGCGGGCATCCCGTAGTTGCGGGGTGCGAACGGGCTGGAGAGCAGGTCGAGCAGGTGCACGGCATCGGACTTCACCGAGTTCGACGTCGGTGGCAGTGCCGGCGCGATGTCGCTGCACACGCGGTGGAAGTCCGCGATCTCACGCCCGAGCTGCTCCACCTGCGCGTCGTCGAGCGTCGCCGGCAGCCGCCGGCCCTGGGCCACTTCGTCGTAGAAGGCCACCCACAGTCGACCGTCGTACCAGGTGTAGGGACGCTCGCCATGGCCGAGCACCGGCGCCAGGAACCCGGCGAAGCGGGTGCCTTGCAGCAGCTCGGTGCAGCGGAAGAGGCGGTCGTGGTCCTCGGCGAAGAGGAAGTACGAGCCGTACGAGGACACCTTGCCGTACACCCGCGAGCCGTCGTCGAGTGCCAGGCGGTAGACCTCGTTCGTGGAGACCTTCGGACTCGCCTCGGTGATCGCAGTGACCGAGCGGGGATCGCCGAACGCATCCCATGCCGCGTGCAAGGCGGCAAGGTGCGCGCCGGTGTCGGGCATCGTCGCCCGACGCTAGCTGGCCCGGGCGCGTACCCCGATCGGGGCGATCAGGCGGAAGCCGGCCTCGTGGCGCTCGTCTTCGCTCTCGCCTCCCCAGAGCCCGTACTCGTGGTTCAGCCGCGCGAACTCGCGACACGTCGGCTGCACGTTGCACTCGCCACACACCGTCCGCGCCATCGCCTCGCGACGCTCCCTGGCCTGGGGGCGCTCGGCAGGCGACGGGAAGTACAGGTGGGTCAGCCCCTTACATGCCGCGGTATTCATCCACGAGTCGTCGGTGACCTCACGCCTGACGAGGATCTCGACCGCTGTCATGGAACCCCCTAAGTCCGATGCGTTGACCGCAAGCTGCTCCTGGCCTCCCCCCAAGGGCAGCCAGAGGCTCAACATAGCAAACTGAGCGATCGTTCACTTATCCGCTCGGGGAGGCGCCGAGCGCCGCGCGGACGCCGGCCGTGAACCTCTCTACGTCGTCGTCGGTCGTGTCCCAGGCCGTCATCCAACGCACCTGGTGAAGCGCCACATCCCAGTCGTAGAAGAACGACCACTCCTGCAAGGCGGCGATCCGATCGGCGGGGAGCACCGGGTACACGCTGTTCGCCGCAGGGGCCCCGCCCAGCTCGACGCCGTCCACCGACTGGACGCGATCGTGCAGGCGGCGGCACATCTCGTTCGCGTGAGCTGCGTTGTGCAGCCACAACCCGTCGTCGAGCAGCGCGTTCAACTGGGCCGCGACGAAGCGCATCTTCGACGGGAGCTGGGTCACCTGCTTGCGCACGAACGGCGCGGAGCGGGCCAGCTGGGAGTCGAGGTAGACCACCGCCTCGCCGTACAGCAGCCCGTTCTTCGTGCCGCCGAACGACAGCACGTCGACTCCGGCGTCGACGGTGAAGCTGCGCAACGCCTCGACCGTGCCGCCGAGGGCCGCGGTGGCGTTCGCGATGCGGGCTCCGTCGAGGTGGACGCGCATGCCCATGCTGTGCGCCGTCTCACACAGCGCCGCTATCTCTGCTGCGCTGTACACGGTGCCGAGCTCGGTGCACTGCGTGATCGACAGCACCCCGGGCTGCGCGTGGTGGGGGTTGCCCTGCAGGTGGGCGAGCTCTTCGAGCTGTGCCGGTACGAGCTTGCCGTCGGGGCACGGCAGGTCGATCAGCTTCGCGCCGAGCGCTCTTTCGGGAGCACCGGTCTCGTCGACGTTGATGTGCGCGCTCGCCGCGCAAACCACAGCTTCGGCGGGCCCGAGCGTGGTCGCGAGCGCCATCACGTTGGCGCCGGTGCCGCTCCACACGAGGAAGGCTCGCGAACCGGCGCCGAACAGCTCGCGGAAGCGGGCCTCGCACTCTGCCGTCCAAGCGTCCTCGCCGTAAGCCAGCGCATGGCCCTCGTTCGCCGCGGCGACCGCGGCGAGCACCGCCGGATGAGCGCCGGCGCTGTTGTCGCTCGCGAAGCCGCGCACGGGAGGTGCGGGCAGGTTCAGGTGGGCGATGTCTTCGCTCGGTAAGGACACGCCGACAGTCTGCCCTCGGCGGATCAGGCCATGAACTCCGTGGTCACCACGCGCCCGACCCGCTGGCCGCTGCTGGCCGCGAGATCGCACACGACGAACGTGCGCTGCAGCCAGCGGTCGGTGCCGTCGAAGCGAGGTTCGAACGGAGAGCGGCCGTGCACCGCGATCGAGTTGTCGACCACCAGCAGGTCGCCGGCTTCGAGCACCACCGCCGTGTGACAGCGGGCGGTCGCGTCGGCGAGGTAGTGGAGCGCGTCCTCGGCCTCTTCGTCGATGCCGACCATCAGATCGGCGTCGAACACCATCGACGGGCGATCCCAGGCGCCGCTCAGCACGGGCATCGGCAGGCCGAGGCGTGTCGGCCTACCGCCGACATAGCTCTCGTCGGCTGCGGTGCGGAACCGAGGCTCGCTGAGCACCGCCCGCACCTCGAGGGGGAGCTGCGTCACGACCTCGTGGATGGACGAGAGCGTGGTCGCCGCCGCGGGGTCACCACGCAGGCAGATCAGCAACAGGTACCGCGGGCGGTGCGGATGGAACGCAGCCTCGGTGTGGTACATCAGCTCCACCTTCGACGAGGTGGACGTCTGGCGGGCCGCCGCGGACGCCATCGGCACGATGTTCTGCACCAGGTCGCCGCCGTGCTCGGGCAGATACCCGATCGGCTGACCGAGGGCGCGGCCGACTGTGAGCAAGGACATCTCCGAGACGTTGTCCTTGCCCGTGGGGGTGGTCGGGGTGGGCGGTGTGGGCGGCAGGTCGCCGACGGGCATGCCCCGCAGCAGCAGCGCTCCGGCAGTCGGCGCGGAGTCGACGAAGTCGACCAACGCGTCGTGCACGTGCGCGGGGAGCAGCCGGCGCGCATGGCCGGCGGCGCGGATGAAGGCCGGGTCGCCGAGCTGGGGGAGTGGAGTGGGCCACGGAGCCATCGCGCCGGCGTCGAGCGACGGGGCTTGCGCGTGAGTGCGATCGGCGGCGCGACTGGCGGCCAGGCGGCTCGCAAGCTCGCGATCGATCGACCGAGTGGCCGCCCAGGTGAGGAACGCGACGTTGTCGCGCGACGCGAAGAGGCGCTCGGTGAGCGGCTCGCTGCTGCCGACGACGATCAGCGTGCCGGCGCCGAGCGCGAGCTGGCAAACCACGACCCGCTCGTCGTCGTCGGTGGCGAGGACCTCGCCGGCGCCTTCTAAAGAGGTGGCCGCGGCCACCGTCAGCTGCAGGCCGGCGAGGGGCCCGCGCCCGTTGAGGTGGGTGTCGGTGCAGGCGACGAGCGGGTTCGCGGGGTGGGGGTGCTGCACCGCGCCGCCGAGCCTGATCCCGAGCGAGGAGAGCTCGCTGGCCGTGGCCGAGGAGGTGTTCGCGGGCAGCATCAGCGTGACCCGAGCGCCGACGCGCACCCGATCTAACACCGCGTCCATGGACGCGCCGTCGGGGACCACGAAGAACGCGTCGGCATCGGGGAGTGGTCCGCTCGCCGTCACGACCGGCGCGATCGCGTCGACCCCTCCGTACACCGAGGTGTCGCGGTCGTCGAGTGAAGAGGGGTGCATCGTTGCGGTCACTGCGGGAACCTCCGAGGGGATGGAGCAGCTCTCCCTGATCATACCAAATCTGGAACAGATGATCCGGAAACGCCGAGTTGTGGAGTGCGCGTTACCTTGGGGGAGCGTGAACGTCGACCAGCGCATTGCCGACGCCGCCGCTTCCTTGACCCGGTCCGAGCGGCGGGTGGCCGAGGTCGTCCTGGCCGACCCTCAGATCGTCGCCTTCGGAACGGTGGCCGAGCTGGCGGCCGCGGCTTCGTCGGGGGCGGCGACGGTGCTCCGCCTCGCCGGCAAGCTCGGCTTCGACGGGTTCAGCGCCCTGCAGGCCGCGGTGCAGAGCGAGCTGGCGCGCCAACTGCGCCCCGCGGTGGAACGCATTCGCCAGCCGGCCAAGGGCGACCTGCCCGCGCAGCATCTGGCGCTCGAGCTCGACAACGTCCAAGCGACGCTCACCGGCGCCGGCGATGCCGACGTGCGCCGCGCCGGCTCGCTGCTCGCCGACTTGTCGCGCGACGTGCTCGTCTTGAGCGGGGACGCTTCGCGGGGGATCGGGCTGCAGCTCGCGCTCGACCTCTCGGCGTTGCGCAGAGGCGTCGAGCTGCTGGACGGCAACGAAGTGCACGTATACGGGCGCATCGCCGAGCTGAGGGATGCAGATCTCGTAGTCGCGCTCGACCTGCGCCGCTACGACCGCTGGGTGGTGCAGGCTGCCCGCCGCGCGGCGAGCGCAGGGGCAGAGGTGATCGCGCTCACCGACAGCAGGTTGTCGCCGTTGGCGGAGGTCGCGCAGCTCACCTTCGTGGTGGCGGCCGGGGGAGCGGGCCCCTTCGACAGCCATGTCGGCACGTTGGCCCTCGGCAACCTGCTCGTCGCGTTCGTCGCCGCCGAGCTGCGCGCGTCTGCCACGCAGCGCCTCGACCGTGCCGAAGCGGAATGGCGCGCGGTCCACGCCCTGGAGCCCGGTGACTGACAGAATTGCGTCATGACGAAATCAGCGCCGACGGCTCGGTGCCGGTGGTGCAGGCGAGTGCTGCCCGAGCGCACCGGGCCGGGGCGCCCGCGCGAGTTCTGCTCGGCCAGGTGCCGGCAGTGGCACTGGGTCGGTCGCCAGCGGGCCGACGAGTTGCAGCTCGGCGAGGACGAGCTGATCGTCGCGCGGGCCGAGCTCGACGCGCTGCACGACGACCTGTACGTGCTGGCCTGCGCCGTCGACGACGTGCAGGCCGATCTGGAAGCGCTGAAGCGGCCGACGGTGGCCGACCTGCAAGAGGCGCTGGAGTGGCTGCTCGCCGCGGCCAGGCCGCTCCGTGAGCGCACGGTGCGCCCATAATCATCGTTATGTCAGTTATTGATATCGCCGGATGACCTGCGAACAGTTGTTCGTGTAGACTGCCCCCGATGGCGTTCCAGCCCGCCCTCCTCCTCACCGCCGCCGATGTCGAACGACGCGAGCTGTCCGCGGGTGCCTGGGTAGACGTCGCTCGCGGCTTCGCCGGCCCGGAGGCCGACGACGTCTTCTGCAGACTGGTCGACGCGGTGCCTTGGCAGGCGCAGCGCCGGTCGATGTACGACCGCGTCGTCGACGTGCCGCGCCTCGTGCGGTTCTACGACGAGGGTGAGCCGCTGCCCGATCCCGCGCTGGTGCAGTGGCGCGAGCAGTTGAACGAGCGCTACTCCCCCGCGCTCGGCGAAGCGCTCGTCACGACCGGGCTCTGCTACTACCGCGACGGGCGCGACAGCGTCGCCTGGCACGGTGACACCATCGGGCGGGCCAGGCTGCACGACACCGTCGTTGCCATCGTCTCCCTCGGGGCCGAGCGCAAGCTCGCCCTCCGCCCGGTGGACGGCGGGGCGTCGATCGCGCTGCGCGTGTCCCACGGCGACCTGGTGGTGATGGGCGGATCGTGCCAGCGAACCTGGCAGCACGCGGTGCCGAAGACCTCCCGCGTCGTCGGTCCGCGGATCAGCGTGCAGTTCCGCCCGCTCGGGGTGCGTTGACCCGAAACCGGCTGGTCGCTGTGGCGCGTCAGGGCCGGTACTTGCCCATCAGCTCGGCCACGGAGTGCACGCCTAGCTGGCGGAACGCCGCCTTCACGTGGTTGTGCACCGTGTGCGGGCTCAAGCCCAGTTCGGCCGCGATTGCATCCACGCTGTGTCCGGCGATCAGCAGCCCAGCCACCTCGCGGCTGCGCCGGCTCATCGTCGCCGGCAGGTGATGCGCGGCCTCGTCGCCAGCAGCTTCGTCGCCGCTTTCGAAGGCGAACGGCAGCGAGCCGAGCTCTTCGCGGATGCGCCGCAGCGTCGCCTCGAGTCGCCCTGCCCGCATCGCCCCGTCGGCGTCGTGGCTCGCGCTGGCGACCTGGCACACCACGTAGTGCGCGGGCGAAGGGAGCGGCGTGAGGTGCACGACCACCTCACCGCCGTGATACGGGGTCGACGTGAGGTCGAGGTCGAGGTCGTGGGCCACCTGCTCGCCGGCGATCACCGCCCTGACCCGGCGGAGCAGTTGGCCGAAAAGCGGCGACGGCAGAACGGAGCTGAGCGCGAGCGGACCACTTGCGGCGTCCAGCCAGGGCAGTGCCCAGAAGGCGGTGTTGGCCCACCGCACCTCGAGCGCGCGGTCGACGACGACTGCGGGCTCCTTGCTGAACGCCAGGATCTCCGCCACGGCGGTGACCGTCGCGTCTACGTGCGGCAGGGCCGCATCGTCGGTAGCGGCGCGCTCGGCCGGGTCTTCGTCGAAGGCCTGCCCACGACCCGTGCCGGTACCACTCATCTACGACTCCACTCCCTCATCTACGACTCCACTCCCGCCGGCGGTCCGCCGGAGTGGTTGGTGAGAGCACGCTCAAGCATCGTGGCCGAGCGCGCGGAGTGCAATACCCGACTGCGCCGCCCGGCGCGGATGGGGCCGTCCGGTCGCCAGATCGAGACTGACCCCAGACAACCAATTCACTGACCGTGGTGCACCGAATCAGGGCTTCCCGATTGCCCTGCCCTCCCCCGCGGCGCATCGTCGGCCGATCCGCCGGCAACTTGTGGGCGGCGGGGGTCGGCACGTGCCGTGCCGAGGGGATGAAGGAGGACCTTCTTGACACGCAGTCGAACAACGAGAAGCGGCGTGCGATGGGGTGTGGTCCTTACGGGGGCCGCGCTCCTGGGAGCCGTGACGATGGGCGGTGGCGCTGCCGCCCAGACAGCAGACGATGCCGACACCTCGGCCACCGTCGGTGGTAACTCGAACGCTCCGGTGATCGAGTGCGCCTGGGCGCTGAACGACGCCGACGGCAACTGGTCGGGCACGCCGCCGATGCAGTACGGACCCGACGACGACCCGTCAGCGAACCCGGGCTTCCCGTGCCAGCCTGTCGGCGGCGCGGCGGCGATGCCGAACCCGTTCGGGACGCCCGTGATCCACGTGCTGCCCAACGCCCACGACGAGCCGACGCTCGCTTGGGTGGAGCTGTGGGGAGCCGTGACGTCGAGTGCTTCCGGGCTCGAGGTGTATTGGGACGTCTACCACCCCGACGGCACGCACAAGGTGCAGATCGACGGCACGCGGTACGCGGCGCCGGGGATCAACAGCCCCGCCTGCAACGGTCCGACCGGGATGTTCGGCGCGGCACAAGCCACCGGGCAGCTCGCCAGCGGTGCGATCACGAACATCATCAACGAGTGCCTCGGGCAGCAGAAGAGCCTGTGGTACAGCGCGTTCGGGATCAGCAAGCACCAGCCACATGGTCTGTACAGGATCGTGATGACGGCCTTCGCCCCGAACAGCGCGCAGGTGACGCAGGAGTACTACGTCAACGTGATGAGCTTCTTCAATCTCGAGAAGGACTTCACGAACGTCCAGTTCGGCAATGTCTCGGCGAACGACCACTTCTGGCAGCCGGTTTCGGGTGACTACCTCTGGGACGGCACGGACAACGCTGCGAACCAGAAGACCTCGGTACGCAACACGGGCAACGCCGGCATGGGATTGGCAGTGCGGTTCCACAGCATGTGCCTGAGCGGTCTGCCGATCAGCGGCACTGGCTGCACGGACAACAAGCGCATCGACCACTTCGACGCCAAGTTCGGCAAGGTCCCGACCGGGCTGCAGTCGTTGGGTGCGGTAGACCTGGCCACTTCCTTGACGTCGGACCTCACGTCGAACGCCAACCCGCCACCGGCTGGGCCGTGGTACTACTTCGACGACGACATCAACCGGACGTTGTGCGCGAACGAGATCGGCAAGATCGAGTTCTCGATCTGGACCGAGGCGATCCAGACCGGCTCCTACGTCGCCACCCCGGGCATCGGGTTGCTGGCTCGCCACATCGCTCTTTGCCCGACGGACCTCGGCCATCCGGATGCACTTGCCGGGACGACGCCATGGTCCAACACGCACTGGTTGTGAAACAACTGACGATCATCTGATCGTCGTGATCACCGCAGTGGGGCCCCGGTTCGCCGGGGCCCCACTCGGCGCATACAGGCGGTAGCACTGCGCACCGCGTCGTGAGACGATGTGGCGAACGGCACAGCGAGCAGATCCACGGAGCCATAGCCAGCCGAAGAAGCGAAGCGAGACATCGATGAAGCGGACGGGATCCATGAGGGCATTCGGCGCCATCGTGGCGTCGTTCGCGTTCGCTGCATCGTCGCCGGCGGGAGCACAAGACGACGGCGGTGCGGGCATCGGCATTTCGCCGGTGGTGATCCAGTTCGACGACGCGCTCCGCGGCGGTTCCGCCTCGGCCACGCTCACGATCAGCAACGGCACCAGCGACGTCGACAGCAGGTTCGAGGTGACCCCGACGGGCGACGTCGCCGGCTGGGTGGAGCTGACCCGTTTCGACGACGGCACCGACGCGACGCAGTTCGTCGTGCCGGCCGGCGAGGTCGTGCAGGTCGTGGTGCAGGTCCTTGTGCCCGACGACGCCGCCAACCGCACCTACGAAGGTGCGATCCAGGTGCTCGGCACCGAGATCGCCGAGGCCGGCGAAGGCGAGACCGGCGCAGGCGTGCAGATCGGTGCCGAGGTCGCCCTGGTGGTCGAGGTCACCGGGACCGAGCACAGGGAGGGCACGGTCAGCGACTTCTACGTCGACAACGCCGAGGTCGGCATGCTGCAGGGGTTCAACGCCGCCGTCGACAACCTCGGCAACGTCCAACTCCTCCCCCGGCTCGACGTGACCATCAAGCGTGACGGCGAGGTCGCGGCGACGATCTCCACCGAGGGCCAATCGTTCCCAGTGGGGCCCGAGCTCCACGGTGTCGTGACCGCCGAGTGGGACACCACCGAACAGCTCGCCGGCGACTACACCGCCGAGATGTCCGTGACCGACACGGCGGGAGCCGAACCGATCGTGATCGGGTCGCGCACGGTCGAGTTCCGCCTCGAGCCGCTGGGGACCTTCACCCGCTCGGGCACGCTCGACGAGCTCACGGTCGAGAACACCCCCGAACTGAACGGCCTGGCGCAGGTGGCCGCGGTGTTCAACAACACCGGCCGCATCGAGACCACCGCGGTGCTGGTGGCCGAGGTCTACGTCGACGACGAGCTGGTCGAGGTGGTGTCCAGCCTGGAGCGAACGGCCGAGGCCGGGAGCTCGGTGGAGATCGGGCTGCCGCTGCCGGTGCGTGCCGAAGGCAGCTATCGCCTCGTCGGGAAGGTCAACTTCGAAGGCCACGAGACCGACCAGCGTGAGGTGCGCTTCGGCGTCGGCGTCGCCACGGGAGCTGGGACGACGCCGCTGTGGCCGCTGATCGGCGGTGGTGCCGCCGTGGTCGGCGGCGCGATCGTGCTCGGCATCTCCCGGCGCGGGCGGCGGACCCGGGCGGCGGCCGCTCGGCGGCGGCCGAAGACCGGGGCGCGCACCGAGCATCTGCCGCACTCACCTTCTGGGGCGTTGCGATGACGCCGACCGGCACCGCCGCGCTCAGCACGCTCGATCCCGCCGTCCGTACGGTCGGCGCCGGACGACGAGTCGTCGCGCCCGCTTGGAGCAGCTTGCGGCCGCTCTTCGAGATGGCATCCTCGGGCTGGTTCGCGTACGGCTCGGACGGTCGGCTCGCCTACGTGAACCGGTCGCTTTCCGGGATCACCGGGAGCCGGCCCGCGGTCGGCTCCCCCGCGTTCGTCTTGCCCGTCGTGCCCGCGGTGAGCGAAGCGCTCCTCAGGTCGATGGACCGCCTGCGTACGGGGCGCGAATTCACCATCTCCACGGTGGTGGCGTTTCTCGTACGGGGTGAGCCGCGCCCTCATCGCCTCGGCATGGTCGGCGTCGTGGAGTCCAACGAGCCGACGCGCAGCGTGGTCGGGACGGTGGCCCCGCTGCTTGCCGAGCGGGCGGACGAGACCGACGCGGCGATGATCGACGGCATCGATCGCGTGCTCGGCCGGGTGATGCACGAACTGAACGAGGCGCTGGCGCCCGAGCAAGGGATGCCCGAGCCCGACAGTCGCTTCGTCCAGCTGTCCGAGCGCCAGCGCGAGGTCTTCCACCTACTGCTGCTCGGCGAGCGGACGGTGGTCATCGCCAAGCGGCTGCACATCAGCACGAACACCGTTAGGAACCACATCGGCACGATCTTCCGCCGGTTCGGCGTGCACTCCCAGGCGGAGTTGATCGCGAAGTGCCGTTCGATGAGCAGCCATCCGAGCAACCAATCGCGCCACGAGCGTCGGTGAGCACTCGGCTACGGGTTCACCAAGGGATCTGCTCGCCGAGGTAGTCGATGAAGGTTCCGTTGTCGGCAGGGTGCAGGCGTCCGATCAGATCGGCCATCCCGCTCGTGGCTTCGCGGGGGTCGAGCCGTGCATCGTCGCCGCCCATGTCGGTGCGCACCCAACCGGGGCTGACCGCGACGCAGACCACACCGTGGGGTCCGAGCTCGCGCGCCAGGATCGTGGTGGCCATGTTGAGCGCCGCTTTCGACATGCTGTAGCCGTATGAGCTCGCCGTTGCGAGGCTCAGCGAGCCGAGACGGGAGCTGACGTTCACGACCGCTGCACCGGGGCGCAGCATCGAGGCGAGCGCTTGGGTGACGAGCAGTGGACCTGTCGCGTTCACGCTCATCACGCGGTCGATCTGTTCTCCGTCCAGCGCGGCGAGCGGCCCGTTGACCGCTTGGTCTGCCGCGCTCGCCTCCCCCACCCGCCCGCCGGCCGCAGACATGACACCCGCGTTGTTGACGATCAGGTCGACATGTTCGGCGTGGGTGCGCAACTCGTCACGGAAGTGGCTGACCGAAACCGGGTCGGACACGTCGAGGGCGAGCAGGGCCATCGGACGCAGGGCGTAGAGCATGCCCGCGTCGTCGGGATGGCGACAGCCGGCAACCACCCGCCAGCCTCGATGCTGCAGTTGGTCGACGAGGTGAAGCCCGATCCCCCGGTTCGCTCCCGTCACGACCGCGACACGCTCGCTCACGGCACCACCATGGGTGCGACCCTACCCGGGTAACGTCCAGGCCGCGATGGCCGAATCACCCACACTCGACCGGCTGTTCGACCGAGGCGAATTCCGTCGCCGGCACATCGGCCCGAATGCCGAGGAGCTGCGCGAGATGCTCGCCACGATCGGCGTGGCCGGCGTCGGCGAACTGCTCGACCGCACCGTCCCCCACTCGATCCGCCAGCGAGAGGCACTTGCGCTGGACGGTCCGCGCACTGAAACCGAGGTGGCCGCCGAGCTGGCCGAGATCGCCGCGCTGAACAAGCCCCGACGGAGCCTCATCGGCATGGGCTTCACGGGCACGATCACACCGCCGGTGATCCGGCGCAACCTGCTGGAGAACCCCGCCTGGTACACGTCGTACACCCCGTACCAACCCGAGATCAGCCAGGGTCGTCTCGAAGCGTTGCTCAACTTCCAGACGCTGGTCGTCGAGCTGACCGGTCTCGGCATCGCGAACGCCTCGCTGCTCGACGAGCCGACCGCCGCGGCGGAGGCGATGGCGATGGCGCACCGAGTGGCGACGAGTGACGCCCCGTGCTTCTTCGTTCACGAGGACACCCACCCGCAGACGATCGCGGTGCTGCGGACACGGGCGCTGCCGGTCGGCATCGAGCTCGTGACCGGGCCGATCGACTCGCTCGACCCCGCCGCCTGCTTCGGCGCGCTGTTCTCGCTGCCGACATCGACAGGTGCGATCGCCGACTGGCGCGAACCGATCGCCGCCGTCCAGCAGGCCGGAGGGATCGCCGTGGTCGCCACCGATCTCCTGGCGTGCATGCTGCTCGTCCCCCCCGGTGAGATCGGTGCCGACATCGCGATCGGGTCGGCGCAGCGCTTCGGCGTGCCGATGGGCAACGGCGGTCCACACGCAGGGTTCATCGCCGCGCACGAGCGGCACGCCCGGTCGCTGCCGGGGCGCCTCGTCGGGGTGAGCACCGACACCAACGGCCGCCCCGCCCTGCGCCTCGCGCTGCAGACGCGCGAGCAGCACATCAGGCGGGAGAAGGCGACGAGCAACATCTGCACCGCCCAAGCGCTGCTCGCGAACATCGCCGGGCTGTACGCCGCGTGGCACGGCCCCGACGGACTACGGCGCATCGCCGAGCGCGTTCACCGGCTCACCTCGATCCTGGCCGCAGGGCTGCGAGCGGGCGGGCTGGAGCTCGTCCACGACACCTGGTTCGACACGATCGGCGTGCGCACACCGGGACGGGGTGAGCAGGTCCGCAGCGCGGCGCGTGAGCTCGGGCTCGACCTGCGTGACCTCGGCCCCGACCAGGTAGGCATCACCCTCGACGAGACGGTGAGTCTCGACGTGCTCGACGCCGTGTGGCAGGCATTCGGTGTCGCCCCTGTCGACGCTGCCCAGCTCGCCGACGAAGCGCCCGACGGCGTGGGCCGATCCTGGCTGCGCACGGACGAGATCTTGGGCCAGGACGCGTTCCATCTCTACCAGACCGAGCACGAGATGCTGCGCTACCTGCGCCGACTCGCCGACGCCGACCTGGCGCTCGACCGCACGATGATCCCGCTCGGGTCGTGCACGATGAAGCTCAACGCGACGACGGAGATGGAGCCGATCACCTGGCCCGAGTTCGCCGACGTCCACCCCTACGCGCCCGACGACGAGACTGCCGGCTACCGCCGGCTCGTCGCCGAGCTGGAGCAGATGCTCGTCGCGATCACCGGCTACGACGCCGTCAGCCTGCAGCCGAACGCCGGCAGCCAGGGCGAGTTCGCCGGCCTGCTCGCGATCCGCGCCTACCACGCGAGCCGCGGCGAGGAGTCACGGCGCATCTGTCTCATCCCGTCGAGCGCGCACGGGACGAACGCGGCGAGCGCGGTGATGGCGGGGTGCAAGGTGGTCGTCGTGGCCTGCGACGAGGGCGGCAACGTCGACCTCGATGATCTCCGGGCCAAGGCCGAGGCCGCTGGTGACGAGCTGGCCGCCCTGATGGTCACCTACCCCTCGACCCACGGGGTGTTCGAAGAGGCGATCGGCGAGATCTGCGCCATCGTCCACGATCGAGGCGGCCAGGTGTACGTCGACGGGGCGAACCTGAACGCGCTCGTCGGGCTCGCCCAGCCGGGTCGCTTCGGCGCCGACGTCAGCCACCTCAACCTCCACAAGACCTTCTGCATCCCGCACGGAGGGGGCGGTCCTGGCGTCGGTCCCGTCGGAGTGCGGGCTCACCTCGCCCCGTTCCTGCCCGGCGACCCGATCGCCCCACCGGCCGCCGGCGGCGCCGGGCCTGTCTCGGGAACGCTCTACGGGTCGGCCGGCATCTTGCCCATCTCGTGGGCGTACATCCGCCTGATGGGTGCGCAAGGGCTGGCGGAGGCGACAGAGGCGGCGATCGTCAACGCGAACTACGTCGCCCGGCGCCTCGACCCGTACTTCGCCGTGCTCTACACCGGCTCTGGGGGCTACGTCGCCCACGAGTGCATCCTCGATCTACGGCCGCTGACGAAGGCCACCGGCGTGACCGTCGACGATGTCGCCAAGCGCCTGATGGACTACGGCTTCCATGCGCCGACGGTCAGCTTCCCGGTGGCGGGCACGCTGATGGTCGAGCCGACCGAGAGCGAGACCAAGGGTGAGCTCGACCGGTTCTGCGACGCGATGATCGCGATCAGGGGCGAGATCGATCAGGTGGCCGCAGGCGTGTGGCCCATCGGGGAGAGCCCGCTACGTCACGCACCCCACGTGGTCGAGGACCTGGTCGGCGAGTGGGACCGGCCCTACCCGCGTGAGCTCGGTGCCTTCCCCGTCCAGGGTCGGCGCGGGGCGAGGTACTTCCCTCCCGTCTCACGCATCGACGCCGCGTACGGCGACCGCCACCTGATCTGCACCTGTGAGCCGCTCGAGGAGCTCGCCGCGCGTTCCTAGCGAGGGTGCCCGGCGCGTCGCGGCTGGAGGGATACCGTTGCACCCATGAGCGACACCACCGCGCCCGGTCTCGGTGAACTGTTCAACCTGATGGGCGGCACCAACCCACTCGCTTCGATCTCCAAGTCGATCGAGCAGTTCCGGCGCGGGGTGAACGACCTGTTCGAGTCGGTGGAGACCTTCAACGCCACGATGCGCGAGCTGAACGCGGTCGCGCAGCGGGTGAACCGCTTGCTCGACGACGTCGAGGAGCCGGTCAGGGCGTTCATGCCCCAGGTGACGCGCACGGTCCGTGCAGCCGACGCGATGATCGAGCAGCTCTCCGGCCCGGTCGAGAAGGTGGCCCCCGGGCTCGCCCATCTCGCCGACACGCTGGCGTCGCCAGGGCTCAGCCGGCTGCCCACCGACTTGAACGACTTCGTGGCCGTGCTGCGCGAGTTCTCCTCACGGATGCAGCCGTTCATGCAGATCGCCGAATCAGCAGGTGGCATCTTCGGCTTCCGACCCCTGAGTGGCTTGCGCCCGAGCACTGCGCGCCAGTCCGCCCCCGCACGCGCGACAGAACTGGCCGCGCCCGAGAAGCCCGTCGCGAAGAAGACCGCGGCCAAGAGGGCACCCGCCGCGAAGAAGACCGCGGCCAAGAAGGCGCCGGCCAAGAAGGCACCGGCGAAGCGTGCTGCTGCCAAGAAGGCGCCGGCGAAGCGTACTGCTGCGAAGAAGACCGCGGCCAAGAAGACGGCTGCCAAGAAGACGGCTGCCAAGAAGACGCCGGCGAGGCGGCCCGCGGGGAAGTTGCCGGCGGGTCGTCGCAGCTAGGCGCTCTTTTCGACGAAGGGCGTCGGTACGACGCGCCCGCGCATCGTGGTGCCCCGGACGTCGACGGCCACCTCGGCGCCGTCGGCGACGTCGGGCGGCAAGAACGCCAGCGCGATGCCGTGCTCGAGCACCGGCGAGTAGTTGCCGCTCGTGACCTGGCCCACCATCGCCCCATCGATCAGGATCGAGCTTCCCCCGCGCGGCGGCCGACGGCCCTCGGTGACGATCCCCCGCAGCAGCCGGGGGATGCCGGCGGCGCGTTCCACCTCGAGCGCATGGCGACCGCGGAACTCGTCCTTGCGCCACGCGACGACCCAACCGAGCCCCGCCTGCAGCGGTGTGATGCCCGGACCGAGCTCGTGGCCGTGCAGCGGCAGCCCCGCCTCGAGGCGCAGCGTGTCGCGGGCGCCGAGACCGGCCGGATGCACTCCAGCATGTAGCAGCGCTCGCCACAGCTCGGGAGCGTGGGCGGCCGGGGCGGCGATCTCGATGCCGTCCTCACCCGTGTAGCCCGTTCCGGCGACGGTGCAGGGCACGTCACCCCACATCTCCTGGCGCACCCGGAACCTGCCGACCTCGGCCGCGGCCGGGAACACCTTCGCGACCAGGGACCTAGCCGTCGGACCCTGCACGGCCAGCACCGCCCTCGTGTGCGTGGTCTCCTGCCCGCCGATGGCCGCGATCACGCGGTCGGTGTTGGAGGCGTTCGGCATCACGTCGAAGGTCTGATCTTCGACCCACCACACGATGATGTCGTCGAGCACCGAGGCATCGCTCTCGTCGAGCAGGTGCGTGTACTGCGCCCTTCCGGGTGAGATCTTGGTCAGGTCGTTGGTGAGCGCCCACTGCAGTCGTTCGAGCGCGTCGCTACCCACCACCTGGACCGTCCCGAGGTGGGAGACGTCGAACACGACGGCCTCGCGGCGACAGCGCAGGTGCTCGGTGATCGTGCCGTCGGGGTAGGACAGCGGCATCTCCCACCCGCCGAACGGGACGAGCTTGGCGCCGAGACGCTGGTGCTCCGCGTACAGCGGGGACTGCTCGAGCGGCGCCGACTCAGCCATTGACCGCACGGCCGCCCGCGGCGGCGTTGGGCCGCAGGGCCACGATCTGGTGGTCGACTTCGTCCTTCACGCCGGCGAGTGACAACAAGTTGAGTACCCCCTGCCCGCGACGCACGACGTCGACGAGCTGCTCACCGTCGCACAGCAGCACGCTGGAGCCCTGGATCACGATGTGCGCCGACGCGATGTCGGAGTCGACGTGGGAGCGAAGGTAGGTGAACACATCACGCACGTTCTCGAGCTTGATGCCGGCGTCGAGCAGGCTCTTGATCACCCTCAGCTCGAGCAGGTCACGGTACGAGTACCGTCGCCGGCTGCCACTGCCCTTCGCGTCGGACAGCGACGGCCGAACGAGGTCGGTGCGAGCCCAGTAGTCGAGCTGGCGGTAGGTGATGCCGACGATCTCGGCTGCCTGCGTACCGCTGTAGCCGGTGGGATCTGGCATCGGGCCCTCCGCCCCAAGTCGTCGTCGCAACGCTTGTTCGCGACGGATCACATCGACGTAGTTACGCCGGTGTGCGAACGCTATGGCGTGCCCGCCCGAACGTCAAGTGAGGGCGCTCACCCGCCGGCGAAGTCGTCGGGGGTGATGTTGTCGATGAAGTCGCGGAACTCGTCGATGATCTCGTCGTCGGAGGCGGGCTCCGGTTCGTGCGCCGCCTCGTCGAGCACCGCTTCGTCGCAGAACACCTCGCACCCGACGCGCACCGCGAGAGCCACGGCGTCGGATGGACGCGACGAAACCGTGAGCGCCCCGGCGGGGCCGTTCAGGTGCAGTTCGGCGAAGAAGGTGTGTTCACGCATCTCGGTGATGACCACCTGCGTGAGCTGCACGCCGAGTACGTCGAGGACGTTGACGAACAGATCGTGGGTCAGCGGGCGGGGGGCGACGATGCCCTCGATCGCCTGGTGGATGGAGGTTGCCTCCGGGCCGCCGATGTAGATCGGCAGCACCCGGTGCCGGCCCTCCCGCTCGCGCAGCATGAGCACAGGAGTGTTGGCGGGAACCTCCACCTGCACGCCGAGCAGATCCATCGGGACCATGGGGGCGATGGTACCCGCCGCGACGCTGACGCCGCGGGCCGGCGTCTCAGCGCGGGCCGCGGTGTGGTGAGAGGGTGTGATCGACGAAGGCCGCGTGGATGCGTGATCCGAGGTCGGCGAGGTCGTCGAGCAGGCGCATCGAGTCGTCACGGGCCTGGGGGTTGCGCTGACGCAGCAGCGGCAGGATCCGCTGTTCGTAGAGATCTGCTTCTCGTTCGGCCGAGGTCTTGAAGGTGCGCAGGTGCCTCGCGTCGATGCCGAGCGCGGCGAACTTGCCGGCGATCTCGGCCACGACGAGCGCATGCTGGTCGTACACGGGCTGCTGGCCGAGCGAGCGCGACGTGACGAGGCCGAATGCTTCGAGGTTGTCGAGCAGGGCGCCGTCGATGCCCGCGGCCGTGATCAGTTCCGATCGGGAGAGCTGGCTCCCTGCCGGAGCGGGCTCTGGCGGGGAGGACTTCGCCGCAGGCGGACGCGCGGTAGGCGCCTGCTTCGGCTCTGGAGCGTGGCCGGTGGTGGTCGCCGGGGCGATCGGCAACTTGTCGCCCACCGGAGCCGGCGCTGGCGCCTTGTCCTCGGTCGTCGCCGCGGTGGTGGGGCGAGCCGCGCTCGGATGCGCGGTGGCGGGCGCCTTGGCCGCAGTGGCCCGAGCGCCGGTTCTGGTCGGCGTCGGCTCGCTGTTCGCCCCCGCCGCGGCCACGGCCTCAGCAGGCGCCTCTGCCTGGCGCGCCTCCACCTCTGGAGCGGTCTCTGGCGCGTCGACGGTCACGTTGCGGATCCCCCGCGGCAGGCCGTTGTCAGGTGTGGGGTCGGAGCCGAGGCGATCCTTGATCACCTTCAGCGGCAGGTAGTGGTCCTTCTGCTCGCGCAGGATGAACCTCAGCCGATCGATGTCGACGTCGTAGAACCTGCGGTAGCCCGACGCCGCACGCTCTGGCTCGATCAGCCCCTGGCTCTCGAGGAAACGGATCTTCGAGATGGTGATGTCGGGGAACTCCTCGAGCAACAGCCCGAGGACCTCACCGATCGAGAGGTAGTGCCGCTCGTTCACAGAGACTGAGGTGCCTCGAAGTAGATCAGGCGGAACTTGCCGACCTGCACCTCGTCGCCATGGCTCAAGATGGTCTCCTCGACACGCTCTTGGTTCACGTACGTTCCGTTCAGCGAGCCGGCGTCGCGTACGACGTAGTGGTCGCCGGTGTGCTCGATCTCGGCGTGTCGGCGGGAGACGGTGATGTCGTCGAGGCTGATCTCGCTGTCGGGGTGGCGTCCGAGGCGGGTCAGGTCGTTCTTCAACAAGAACCGCTGACCGGCCTGCGAACCGGAGCGGACGATGAGCACCCCGACGTTGGCCGGCAGATCGCCGAGGCTGACGGTGGGGTTGTCTTCGGTGCCGATGGCGTCTTGGTGCGGGTCGACCTTGGGCAAGGAGATGGTGTGTTCGTCGAGTGGCTGCAGGGCTGTGCCGCACGCGGAGCAAAAGGCGGACTCAGGCGGGTTGCGGTGGCCGCACTGGTTGCAGAACACAGAGGTCACTAGTGCTCTCAGCCTTCGGTGAGCTGGGTGTACGCGGCAGCGTCGAGCAAGGCGTCGAAGCCGGAGCCGGCGGACCCGTCGGTCCTGATCTCGCAGATCCAGCCGTCTCCGTACGGGTCGTTGTTGAGCAGAGCGGTGTCGCCTTCGAGGGCTTCGTTGACGGCCGCGACCACGCCGGCGACGGGAGCACAGATGTCGGAGACCGACTTGGTCGACTCCACCTCGCAGATCCGTTCGCCGGCCTCGACGGCGAGCCCGACGGTGGGTAGCTGGACGTACACGACGTCACCGAGGGCGTCTTGGGCGTAGTCGGTGATCCCGATGCGCACTACGTCGCCGTCGCGCCGAGCCCACTCGTGGTCCGTGGAGTAGCGCAGATCCTCGGGCACGTTCATGGAGCGCAAACTTAGCGGGGACGGGGCCACGGTCTAAACGGCGGCCCCGGGCGCGCCCGCGTCAGCGCACGAGCTGGCGGATGCGCCTCGCGTACTCCTGGCCGAGGCGGCGGGCCTCGGCGTCGCTACCTGCCTCGGACCACACGTGGGTCACCGGCTCCTCGGGGTCCGGCAGCGCGAGCACCCAGCCCTCGGGGTACGACATCTTCACGCCGTCGACGAGCTCGACGTTGCGCCCGGCCATCTCGACGAGGGAGCGCATCACGAGTCCCTTCTGCTCCCACGGGGTGACGATCGTCTCGTGGGCCTGGTGCACCTTGGGCAGGTTGTCGACCACCTCGGACAGCCTCACCGCGCTGCGCCCGAGCAGATCGAGCAGCTTCAGCAGGGCTGCCGCGGCGTCGAAGGCCGGCAGGAACCCAGGCAAGATGTACCCGCCCGCGCCGTCGGAGGCAAAGCCGACCGCGGGGTCGGTGGCCGCGGCCATGAGCGCCGGGGTCGAGAGCTTCGTCTGGCGGATGTTGACCCCTTTCGCGTTCGCGAGCTCGGCGGCGCGCATGGTGATGTTGACCGGCAGCGCGATGGAGTCACCGAGCAGGTGGTCGCACACCATGCTCACGAACGCGAGCAGGGCCTCAGTGTGGGTGAGGATGCGGCCGAGGTCGTCGACCACGGTGAGCCGCTCGCCGTCGGGGTCGAGGACCACGCCGAGGTGTGCCCCCGACGCCCTCACCAGACCGGCGACGCGCTCGACGGCCACGACGGGATCTCGCTGCAGACGGCCCGCAGTGGACGCGAACGGGTTGACGGCGAGCACGTCGGCGTTGAGCTTGCCGAGCAGCGTCGGCATCAGCACGCTCGTCGTACCGAACGAGTAGTCGACGACGAGCTTGAAGCGGTGCTCCATGATCGCCGCCTTCTCGACGGTGTTCTCCAGGCTGAACGTGTACTCCTCGAGCGCTCTCGCCGGGAAGTTGATGTCGCCGATGTCCTCGGGCAGGGCGCGGCGGAAGTCCTCCCGCTGGAACAGCCGCTCGATCTTGCGCTGGGCGTCCTCGCTGATGTCGGACCCGTTCGAGTCGAAGAAGCGGATGATCACGCGCTCGGCATCGTCTGGGTGGAGGCGCACCGTGAGCCCCGAGTACGCCCGCGGTGAGCGCACCAGGAAGCGCGTCACGGGAATCGACGCCATCTCCAGGTCGAGGACGTCGACACCGGTGCCGTTCAGCCCGGCCATCATCGCCCGCTTCAGCATCCGTGCCGAACGGCTGGAGTCGCGCGAGGTGACGACGGTGCTGCCCTTGCCGAGCGAGGTGCCGAACGCCATCGCCACCTTCGTCGCGAGCTCCGGGGTGACGTCGACGTTCGCGAGGCCGTTGACGCCGTCGCGGCCGAACAGGCTGCGCGCGCCGCGGCTCTCCCACACGATCGAGGTGTTGACGACGGCGCCGTCTTCGATCGTCTTGAACGGGTACACCTTCACGTCGCCGGCGATCAGTGCGTCGGAGCCGACGAACACCTCGTCGCCGAGCACCGCCCCCTCTTCGATGCGCGAACCGGAGCGAACCGAGCTGTTGCGCCCCACGACCGCGCCCCGCAGGCGGGTCGAGTCGCCGAGGTAGACGTGGTCGTGGATGACGCTGCGCTCGATCTGCACCTCGCGCGTCAGGCGCACGTTGGAGCCGAGGACGGTGTACTCCCCGATGCTGCAGCCGGCTTCCACCCGGCATCCGGGTCCGATCACCGCCGGGCCGACGACGGTGGCCTCCGGGGAGATCTCGGTGCCCTCCCCCACCCAGACACCGTCGGAGATCTCGAACCCGGGGATGCGCAAGCGCACCCGCTGATCGAGCACGTCCTTGTGGGAGCGCAGATAGGCGTCGAGCGTGCCGACGTCTTCCCAGTAGCCCTCGGCCACGGCGCCGTAGAGGGGCTGGCCGTCGGCGAGCAGCTGCGGGAACACCTCGCCGGAGAAGTCGACGGAACGGCCCTCGGGGATGTACCGGAACACCTCGGGCTCGAGCACGTAGATGCCGGTGTTGATCGTGTCGCTGAACACCTGGCCCCAAGTGGGCTTTTCCAGGAAGCGCTCGATCGTGCCGTCCTCGCGAGTGATGACGATGCCGAACTCGAGCGGGTTGTCGACGGGCGTCAGGCCGATCGTGGCCATCGCGCCCTTCTCCTCGTGGAGGGCCAAGATGGCGGTGAGATCGATGTCGGTGACCACGTCCCCGGAGATCACGAGGAAGCGCTCGTCGAGCAGCTCGCGCGCGTTCGCCACGCTGCCGGCGGTGCCGAGCGGGATCGCTTCGTGGGCGTACTTCATGGAGACGCCGAACTCGGACCCGTCGCCGAAGTAGGTCTTGATGTTGCTCGCCAGGAACGCCACCGTGACGACGATCTCGTCGAAACCGTGCTGGCGCAGCAGGTCGACGACGTGCTCCATCATCGGGCGATTGGCGATCGGCAGCATCGGCTTCGGGGCGTTCGAGGTGAGCGGGCGCAGCCTCGTCCCCTCGCCGCCGGCCATGATGACGGCCTTCATGCGCGCCGCTCCTCTCTCGTCTCGCGGAGACGTCCTGTAGCGCGCTCGCGCACGGTCGCACACTACCGAGCACGCCGTCGCGCGGCCCCTTCCTTCCGAGGCCGCAAGCGTGCGGCGCAGGCGAGTCCTACGATCGGGACGATGCCCACCATCTTCACGCGGATCATCGACGGCGAGATCCCCGGTGTCTTCGTCTGGCGCGACGAGAGCTGCGTCTCGTTTCTCAGCATCAACCCGATGGCGTACGGCCATGCGCTGGTGGTGCCGATCGAGGAGCACGACCATTGGGTCGACGTGCCGCCCGAGCTGATGGCTCACCTGTTCGCAGTCGCGCACCGGATCGGCATCGCCCAGCAGCGGGCGTTCGGATGTGAGCGGGTCGGGCTGATCATCGCCGGGTACGAGGTGCCCCACACCCACGTTCACGTCATCCCGACGAACGAGATGGGCCAGCTCTCCTTCGCGAACGCCGCCCGCTCGGTCAGCCCCGACGAGCTCGAGGCCGCCGCCGGCGCGATACGCGCGGCCCTCGCCGATCTACCGGCCTAGCCGGACGCCGGGCTCATGGCTCGGACGCGGCGGGCGTCGGCCGGCGGAGGTGCTCACGGATCGTCGGGACGTAGGCGATCGCCGTGTAGTAGCTGAGCACCAGGCCCGGCACGCCGAGTGCGTAGGAGGCAGCCCTGAACAGCGGCGCCGTGGAGAGATCGGAGCTCGCGAGCATGAAGCCGGGCACCGCGAACATGAGGAGGAACGTCGCCGCCTTGCCCCACGAGGTCACGTCGAAGCGGGTCATGCCGAAGAACAGCTTCAAGACGGCCACCGTGGCTCCGAAGATCGCCTCGCGCAGCAGCACCGCCCACGCGAACCAAGCCGGCGCCGAGCCGTCGACGATGATCGCCGCCAGCGCGACGACGAACAGCAGTCGATCGGCGGTGGGATCGAGGATCTTGCCGATCTCGCTGACCTGGTTCCAGCGTCTGGCGATGTACCCGTCGACCCAGTCGGTGGCGCCGAGCCCACCGAGTAGAAGGGCGGCGGCCACGCGGTTGTCGCGGCCGAACAGCAGCCACAGGAACACCGGCAGGCATGCCAGGCGGACGAGGGTGATGACGTTCGGCACCGTCCAGAAGTCCTTGCCCGACGGCTGGCGGGTCTCCTCCGGCACGGATCGCACACTAGGTGGGCAGGATCAGCTCGGGCCCGGATGAGCGGACGTTGTTGACCGCGAGGCCCACCAGGTGGAGGGTCAGCAAGTCGTCGGCGGCCGGGGTGAGCATCGACTGGAGCGTCGAGAGATCGTGCTCGTCGGCGTCCAGCCACTCCTGCCACCGTGACGCGGGCAGGATCGCCGGCATCCGGTCGTGCACGGGTGCCATCGTGGCGTTCGCGTCGGTGGTGATGATCGTGCACGAGTGGAGCCAGGGCTGGTTCTCGCCGGCGGGAGCTTGCTTGTCGCGCCACGCCGTCCAAAGCCCGGCCACCGCCAGCGGTTCGCCTGAGATCGAGTGGATGTAGACCGGTTGCTTGACCGGCTTACCCGCTTTCGTCAGAGGCCCGCCGGGTTGGCCCGGCTTCCACTCGTAGAAGCCGTCCATCGGCACGATGCACCGGCGTTTGGCGAGCAACGGTTTGAAGACCGACTTCGTGGCGAGCGTCTCGGCCCTGGCGTTGATCATCTTGGAGCCGATCTTTTCGTCCTTGGCCCAAACGGGGACGAGCCCCCAGTGGAACACGCGGAGCACCGGTGTGCCGTCGGGCCCCTCGACCAGGCCGAACACGTCGTTGGTGGGTGCGACGTTGTAGCTGGCGGGCAGCCCGCCGTCGGCCAACTCGGCGCCGATCGTCGCCCCGAAGTGCTCGGCGATGCGTTCCGCAGAAGACGACGACACGTAGCGCCCGCACACGGGCCCACCGTAGACCGGCGTGACGCTCAACCGAGGCGGAAGATGCCTGCCAGGTTGAGGCTGGTGAACGAGACGGCGATCGACGCGAGCGTCACCGCGCCGGCGGCTGCCGTTGCGATCACCGACGAGAACCCGAGGGGAAGGGCCTGGCGCAGGCCGGGGTATGGCGTCCCGGCGAGCCTGCGCCTCCGCACGTTGTCGCGCTGGTGCAGGCCGACGACGACCACCGCCGTGGCGAGGTTTGCCACTGCCGAGACACCGCACAGCAGCCGGTAGCCCGCCGCAGCCCCGCCGGACAGGAGAGCCAGCGAGAGTGCCGAAGACGTCGCGATGACGAGCATCGGCATCACGTACCTGAGCGGCAGGGCCTTCGCCGCGGCGTCGCCCTTCGGAGTCACCCTGAACGGCACGTCCCTTCTCCGCAGGCCGGCCCACGCCCCCTGCATCGAGCCCCAGAGCACCCATGGCCACCGCGCGACGGTGAAGACCATCACCTGCCATCCGAGCAGGTGCGCGTCGACCGGCCGGAGCAGTTCCCGCCGGCGCATCCAGGCGACGGCGAACTGGGCGACGAGGCTGGCGGGCAGCACGTGGATCCAGAACTCGGCCAGGTTCACCTGCACCCACGGCCGCTCGAGCGCGAGGGCCACGATCGGAAAGACGAACCCGGCCAGCATCTGCAGGCCGAAGATCGGGTAGAAGATCAGCGAGAACCACAGTCTGAAGCGGGCTGCAGTCGGGATCGTGCGCCAACGGCCGCGTGTGAACCGCACGCCGACGGTGGCCAGGCTGCGCGCCCACTGCAGCTCCTGGGTGATGAGCTCGCCGAAGCTCTCCGGCCCGTCGCCATGGGCTTCGGCATCGATCGCGAACGCCCCCTGCCAGCCGCCGCTGTTCATGAGCAGCGACGTCGAGTAGTCCTCGGCCAGCTCGGGGCCGATGCCGCCGATCCACTTCAGCGCCGACGTGCGCACGGCGTAGTGGGATCCGATGCACACCGGGGCAAAGCCGCCGTTGCAGCCCGCCTGCACCACGCCGTGGAGGGTCGCCTCCTTGTAGAGGCGAGCGGTCACCGTCCAGCCGGCCGCGGAGTTGGCATCGCAGATGCTCGGAGCGGCCACGTAACCAACCCGCCGGTAGGCAAACGGGCGCAAGATCTCCTCAAGATAGCCAGGGGCCGGCACGTGGTCGGCGTCGAACTGCGCAACGAAGTCATAGTTCTCATAACCGTAGTGGTCATAGAAATAAGCGAGGTTGCCTTCTTTGGTCTTGGTACGTCGCGGCCAGCGCGGTTGGTGGTAGTCGGCGACGCCGCGTCTCGTCGAGATCCGGACGCCGTTCGCGCGGCACCACTCGACCGCATGCGTGGTCGGGTCCTCGTCCGCGAGCCACACGTCGTACGGGCGGTCGGTGCGTTGGCCGAGCATTGCCCGCAGCGTGATCTCGACCACTTCCCAGGGCTCCGCGGGTGCCTTCGTCACGACCATCGCGACGCGGGCCGTTCGAGGTAGCCCAGCCGCGGGGTTGGGTCGAGTCGCCCGCAGCGAGAAGAAGAACAAGTAGCCGGCCAGGCCCGTTGCCCAGGCCAACAATGCGCTGTTGAACAGCATCCCCGACCACGACACCCAGTGGATCGGCTGGAGCCACCACGACCAGAAGAACCCGAGCGATAGCACCCATACGACGGTGAACAATCGCAACATGAAGTCGTCGCGGTCGTCGAGGATCGGGACGAATGGTTGCAGCTGCGCCAGGTGGTGGTCTGACCGCGTTACGTGCATTTCTTCACGCTCGCTCGCTCGGTGGCCTTCCAACCACTGTCAGCGTTTTGGGTCACGTGGGGTGATCGGTACCCTGCTGTCAGGCGGAATGCAGGAAAGGCGGAATGATGAGCGCAGTGGCAGCAAGCCCAGCGGCACCGGTGGTCGTGGCGGCAGGAGTTGCCTCGGGTGGCGGCGGAGCGGCGGTCGGCGCATTGCCGGCTACGGGCTCCGGGCTCACCGTGCTCTTGCTGGTGATCGCACTGACATTCGTATTGGTGGGGTTGGTGCTGCAGTGGAACCCCCTCGGTCGGGGGTTGGCCGCGCAGACCGAGCTCATGACGCTGCCCGACGATCCCGACGGCCACCTCAGCTGACTTCATAGAGGTCTGCACGGAAGGTCATCGACAGCTCGGGAAGGCTCCTTGAGCGACGCTTGACACGCCGTCGCGCCGGGCCGAGAGGCTCCGGCTCACTTACGATCATCCTCATGCGCAGGTTCGTCGTGTTCGGGGCTGCGCTGTTGATGACGGCCTGCGGCAGTGGCGCTGTCGGCTCCACCGCATCCCTCGTGCCCTCCACCGCTGCGGCGACCCCCACCTCGACCGCCCCCGCATCGGCGGCGACCTCCACCACCACGACCCGTCCCCCGACCACCACGACCGGTGCTCGCGCGACCAGCACGACTGCGGCGTCGACGACCGCAGTCGCGACCTCGACGACATCGGCTCCCAGCACATCGACACCGGCCCCCGCCACGTCGACGCCGTCGAGTTCGTCGACCCCGTCGACCTCGTCGACCTCGGCAACTGGGGTCGGGGATCCATATGCGGCCTTCGACGAGGTGGTCCGCGAGGCGACCGTCGGCGCGGGAGCGCGGGCGGTGTCGGTGGCGCTCGCGCGCGACGGCGTGGTGGTGCACGCGATGGCCGCCGGCACCGCCGATCCCTCCGACGGCGAGCAGGCGACGGTCTTCAGCCGGTTCCGCATCGCGAGCATCTCGAAGGTGCTCACCTCGGTCGTCGTGCTGCAGCTCGTCGAGGAAGGACGGCTCGGGCTCGACGAGCCCGTCGCCCCGTACCTGAGCGCGCACCTCGGGGTGGAGCCCGCCGACCCTCGGATCGCGGACGTCACCGTGCGCCAGATGCTGTCCCACACGTCGGGATTCCCCCAGGCCGAGAACTTCTACTTCGCCGACAGCTCCACCATCGCCTGCCCCGACGCGGGGCGGGCGGCGCTCGGAAGCTGGCTGGAACGTGACCCGGGCAGCCACTTCCAGTACAGCAACACGAACTTCTGCCTGCTCGGTCTGCTCATCGAACGGATCGTCGGAGCGCCCTACGAAGAGATCGTGCGCGAGCGGTTGGCGCCGCTCGGCATCCAAAGCGTCGACCTCGTCGGGACATACGAGACGCCCGACGGCGGGGCGGTGCACCCCGCCCGCCCGGGGCGCAGCTTCATGGAGGCGCTCGGCGCGGCCGGCGCGTGGACCTCGACCGCCTACGACCTGGCGCTGCTGATGAGCGCCATCGACCCCACCACCGCCTTGCCCCATCCTCTCGACCGCGCGACCGTGGCCGCGATGCGCACGCCGGTACCGGCGATCGCCCCGGGGTCGGACTGGACGTACGGGCTCGGGCTGCGGCTGTGGTCGGACGGCAGCTGGGGCCACACCGGCACGATCGAGCAGGTGCGCGCGATCACCCTGGTACGCGCGGACGGCTGGACCGCCGCGCTGTTGGTCAGTGGCGAGCGGCCCCGCTCGGACGAGCTGCGGGCGATCGTGGCCTACGGGTTGGTCGCCGCCGGGCTCGCCTGACGGCTGCGCCGTACCAGGTGGACGACGAGCGGAGCGGCGACGAGCAACGCTCCGGCGATGAGCAGGACGACTGCAATGCTGGTGGCCGACTCGGGATCGACGATCGAGACCAGCAGGCTCACCAGGCCGACCGCGGCAACTCCGGCACCGAGCCACGAGGTTGCCCGTCGTTTGCCATACGCGCCGACGAGGCAGACGACGAGCCCGACGACGACCACCAGGATCGCGGTGCCGGTCGCCGAACTGACGCGGCTCAGGGTCTCGCCGACCCCGATCCCGGTGGAGACGAGCGCTGGCACCACGAGGGCGGTCGCCACCCCGTGGTAGCCGCGCCGGTCGAGCAGGAAGACCAGCCCGAGCAACACGATCGCCAACGCGAGGAACACCGCACCCTGAGAGCCGACGTATCCCTCGGTGAAGCCGACCTCGTCGTTCCACGCCAGCGAGTCGTCAGAGGTCGCTTGCCCGATCGACACCACCACGGCGAGTACGGCGATGCCGAGGAACAGCGGGCGGCCGAGAAAGCCGGGCAGTGCCCAGGCGGCGAAGAACGCCACGCCGAGCAGCAGCGAGGCCCATCCGCTGTCCGTGCTGTCCCACACCGCCGCACCGACCAGCTCCGCCAGCCCCACCGCGCCGGCGCCGACTGCGGCCGCACGCAGGTAGCGGTGGGCGGGCAGGGCGAGGCGCACCACCAGCGCGACCGCGAACACCGCGGCCCCGACGAGGGCGACCTTGGCCCTGGTCGGATCGGATTCACCGATGACGAGGATCGACACCCCCGCGGCCAGCAGGAGACCGCCGATGCCGGCCAGGGCGAGCCCCGCCTCGGGCTCTGGTCGGCGGCGTGCGTCCGGGCCCATCCGGTCGAGGAACGCGATGGGGTGCGCCGGCCCGCCCGAGGTCGCCGTGGGCGGTGCCGCGGCGAACTGGTGGGCCGAATCAGTCGGTGCCGTCGCCGTGGGCGGGATGGCGAAGGGGATCGCCAGCGTCGCGCCCATCGGGTCCTTCTGCTGCACACCTCCGGTGGCGACGTGCTCGGTCCAATCCGTGCCGTCCCAGTACCGCATCTGGTACCTGCCGAACGGATCGGGGCGCCACCCGGCGGGGGTTTCCTCCATCGCCAACCTCCTCAGGCTTCCAGGGGGACCTAATCCCCTGCCTCACGTTCTCCTTGACGGGCCATCATGGTCGACATGGCTGACTATCGAGTTCATCACTGGAGCGTGCGACTCGAGATTCGCGAAGACGAAGACCACTGCGAGGTCGTCGCCCACCTCGATGCCGGAGACCGCTCGCTCACCGGGGTCGGTCGTTCGCGGCGCAATCCGGCCGACCCGAAGATCCCCCAGATCGGCGAGGAGATGGCCACCGCTCGCGCCCTTCACGACCTCGCCCAGCACCTCGGCCAGGACGCCTGGCGGATGATCGAAGAGTTCGACCCGGCCCACGGCTTCGCCTGATCCCGCCTGCGTCTAGGCCTGCCGCCGTCGACTACCGGCCGGCCGACTTCCTGCCGAGCCACGAGGCGCGCAGGTCGTTTTGGAGCTTCTCCAGCGGTCCCGGGGGCAGGGCTTCGAGCGTGTTCAGCATCTGCACGTCGAGCGCCCGCGTCGATTGGCGGATCTCGACGATGGCCAACACGTAGGACAGCGTGAGCATGGCGAGGGCCACGGTGAACAGCACCTTGGCCACGCCGTCCCAGTCCTCGTAGAGCGCGAGGATCGTGAACACCGAGAACGACATCGCCAGCGCGGCGAGGGTCAGCATGGAGCGGATGACGTTGACCCGTCGGCGCACGAGCAGGATCTGCTCGAAAACGTGTTCTTCCTGGTCCGTCGCGTATTCGCGCAGGAGCTCGCGAGCCAGCCGGGTGAGTGCCGAGTAGCGGTTCGTGTAGGCGAGCACCAAGAAGGCGATCGGGGCGAACAAGAGAGCCGGGGTCTCGATGGTGAGCCGCACGGGCCAAGCATCGCAGCTCAGGCGAGCGGTCTACCGTCCAGGCCGCGCACGGTCAGGCCGAGCTCTTCGATCACGTCGAGGCTGACGAACGTCGCGCCCGTGCGATCGGGCTCGCAGTCGCACAGCGCGAGCGTCGCCTCGACCATCGCCTCCATCGGCTCGATCTGTTCGGCAGTGACCCTGTCCCCCACCAACGCAGCAGCGCCCTCGCTCATCACGGCGGCGCGGGGCTCGATCGTATTCACCCGGATCCCCTGTCCGTGCAGCTCCGCGGCAAAGGCGTTGGTGATTCTGTTGAGCGCAGCCTTCGACGCGCCGTACACGCCCATCTCCTGCCCCGCTCGGCCGTACGGCGGCCCGTCGAGATGCCGGGCGGTGGCGCTCGAGACGTTGACGATCCATCCCTCGCCGCGCTGGCGCATTCCGGGAACCACCTGTTGGGACAGCTCGATCGGCGCGTAGACGTTGACCTCGAAGGTGAGCCGCAGGCGCTTCGCGGGGTAGTCGATCACAGACGCGTACATCGCCGCCGCGGCGTTGTTGACACAGATGTCGACCCTGCCGTCGAACAGCTCGAGCGCAGCGGGAACGATGCCTGCTCGGCTCTCGGCACTCGCCAGGTCGGCGACGAACGGCTCGACCAACACCCCGTGCGCCGCGCAGCGAGCGGCGGTCTCGCGCAGGCTCCCCGGAAGGCGGTCGTGCTGGTCGAGCGTCCTCGCGACGAGGAGCACGTTCGCCCCCTCGGCGGCCAGGCGCTCGGCAAGTGCGGCGCCGATCCCACGGCTGGCACCGGTGACGATCGCGTTGCGCCCGGCGAAGCGGCGGTCCTGAGCGTTCGTCGTCGTCGTTGACATCGTCGTATCCCTCGTCGGCTCAGATCAGGCCGTGTTGCTGCAGGAAGGCTTCGACACAATCGCCGATGTAGAAGCAGTCGTCGTCGGTGAGCGAGTGGTTGTTGGGCAGGATCAGGCCGTGCTCCATCACCCGGTCGGCGTTCGGAAGTCCGCGAGCGGGTTGACGGAAGGGCTTGTCGCGGAAGGCCGGCTGCCGGGTGGCGTTGCCGGTCCACACCATGCGGGTGTCGACGCCGCGAGATTCCATCCACGACTGCAGCTCGGAGCGGCGCACACCTGCGCCGGGGTTCAGAATGACGGGGAACATGTGCCAGCCCGTCTCGACCCCCTCGGTGAGCAGGGGCAGCGTGAAGAGATGTGGCCAGCGGGCGAACTGGGCGGAGGTGAGCTCGAAGTTCCGCTGCCGCCGAGCCAGGTTCTCGCCCAGCTTGTCGAGCTGCACCAGCCCGAACGCGGCCGAGAGCTCGGACGGTTCGAAGTTCCACCCCACCTCGTCGAAGATGAACAGGTCGTCGTACTCGAGGTCTCCGTCGATCGTGGAGAAGAAGCGTGAGCCGGCGCCCTTCTGCGATCCGAACAGCTTCACCTCCGAGCGCCTCCCCCACCGCCGCAGCACCAGTGCTCGATCGGCCATGGTGTCGTCGTCGAGGCAGAGCATGCCTCCCGTACCGGCAGCGGTGATGATGTGCGAGAGCGCGAACGACGTGAGGCTGATGTCGGCGCGGATGCCGGTCGGCGTGCCGCGCAGGGTCAGCCCGAGCGCGTCGCACGAGTCCTCGACCACTTTCAGCCCGTGGCGATCGGCCACCTCGCGGATGCGGTCCCAGTCGGGGGCGTTGCCGATCAGGTTGGGGGCGAGGATCGCCTTCGTGCGCGGCCCGATCATCTCCTCGATGCCGTCGACGTCGATCTGGTACGTGTCCGGTGTGACGTCGACGAACGCGGGGACGAACCCGCCGCGGACCATGGGCGCGATGTCGGTGGAGAACGTCACCGCCGACGTGACGATCTCGTCGCCAGGCTCCATGCCCAGCACCTCGATCGCCAGGTAGAGCGCCGACGACCCGGAGTTGCACATGATGCCTCGGCGCTTGCCGAACAGCTCGGCGACGCGGGTCTCCATCGCCTTCACGTTCTTGCCGATGCGCAACGCGGTCGGACCGTTGCGGAGCACCTCGACGACGGCGTCGATCTCCCTTTCGTCGTGGACCGAGCCTGCGTACTCGATGCGGCGTGTGCCCTCGGTCATCCGGCTCATGATCGGTGCTCCTTGGTGTTCTTTCGAGTTGGGTACGGCGTCTGCTGGAGGTCCCCGACCAGACGGCCGAGCAGCTCGGCCAGCCTCCGGCGTTCGACGGACGACCAACCGGACAGCGTTTCGGCAAGATGTTCGTTGCGGACGGCAATGACTCGCCGGGCGAGTGCCCGACCCTTCGACGTGGCGGTCACCAGCACGACGTTGCCGCCTTCCGGGCTCGGTGAGCGGGTGAGGTAGCCGCCCTCCTCCAGCACCCGGAGTTGGCGGCTGACCGCTCCGATGTCCATGTGCGCGGCGCGGGCGAGCTTGGCCACGGGACGGCACTCGTCGAGGGCGAGCAGCACCTGGACGGCCTGCTGCGACAGGTCCACGCCGGCCGCTTGGGCGAGCGCGCCGTGCACCTGGCGGCTGGCCCGCAGCCGCTGCAGCTCTTGCAGCGCGTTGGCGACGGCGCCCATCTCGTCCTCTGGGTGAGTACTTCTCGCCACCTGACCCCGTTTCCTTCTTGACCGAGTCAAGCATATATGTTTGACTCGGTCAAGTCTCTAGGGAAGGACTACAACTGCCATGAGCGACGACGAGGCCCGATACACGATCATCTCCTGCGACTGCCACGCCGGCGGGTCGATGGAGCAGTACGGCGAGTACCTCGCCGACGAGTGGCGTGACGAGTTCGACACCTGGCGGGCGAAGTACGTGAGTCCTTGGCGTGACCTGGTTGACGAGGGCAAGGTGCGCAACTGGGACAGCGGGCGCCGCTTCGCCGACCAGGAGGCCGACGGCGTCGTGGCCGAGGTCCTCTTCCCGAACACCGTGCCCCCGTTCTTCCCGACGAACGCGGTGGTGGCACCGACGCCGACGGAACGCAACTTCGCCCGTCGACGCGCCGGCATCCAGGCCCACAACCGCTGGCAGGTCGACTGGGTGGGCGAAGCGCCGGCGCGGCGCAAGGGGCTGATCCAGGTCTTCTTGAACGACATCCCCGCGGCCGTTGACGACATCCGGTACTTCCACGCCGCTGGGCTCGACGGCGGGGTCCTCCTGCCGGGCGTGGCGCCCGATTCCGGCCTACCGCCGCTCTTCGCCAGGGACTACGACCCCGTCTGGGCGGTGTGCGAGGAGCTCGACCTGACCATCGCCCACCACGGCGGCGGCAGCGGCATCCCGAGCTACGGCAAGCACGACGCGACGATGATCGTCTTCGCCACCGAGGCTCCATGGTGGGCCGAGCGCGCGGTGTGGCACCTCATCTGGGGCGGAGCGTTCGAGCGCTTCCCGGGCCTGCGCTTCGTCCTCACCGAGGCCGGCATCTCCTTCGCCCCCGAGCTGCTCGAGCGCATGGACTACTTCCACGGCGAGATGGTGAAGGGGCGCCTCGGCGAGATCGCGTTCGAGCCTGAGCAAGTGTTGCCCGAGAAGCCGAGCACCTACTTCGGGCGGAACTGCTACTTCGGTGCCTCGTTCCCCGGCCCGAACGACGCGGAGGTGATCCGCGAGATCGGCGTCGACCGGGTGATGTGGGGCAGCGACTACCCGCACTACGAGGCCACCACCCCCTACACCCGCGAGTCGCTGCGTCGCTCCTTCCCCGGCTGGAGCGCGGCCGAGCTGCAACAGCTGCTCGCCGGCACGGCGGCGAAGGTGTACGGCTTCGACCTCGACGCCCTCGCCCCCATCGCAGCGCGCGTCGGCCCGACGCACGCCGAGATCGCCCGGCCGATCGAGGTCATCCCCCCCGACGCGACCAGCCCCGCCTTCCTGCGCCCCTAAGCCCCTGCCCCCCCAGCAATCTCGGTCGGATCAGTCGCGCTATGTGTCACAGATCCGACCGAGAACTTCTTCTAGGCTGACGATTGGCGTTCACCGAATTGGAGCCGATGACCACACGCGCGGCCCTTGCCGAGATCTGGTCGACGGGAGGCGGCGACCCGTCCGCGCGGGAGCGTGTGACGCTGACGGGCAGCGAGCCGGCGCTGCCGTCCTCTTTCCGCATGGGGGCCGTCGCGCAGAGCAGCATCGCCGCAAGTGCACTGGCAGCCGCCGAGATCTGGCGGTCGCGCACGGGTGAGGCCCAGTCCGTCGCCGTCGACATGCGGCACGCGGTGGTCGAATTCCGCAGCGAGCGCTACATGCGCGTGCCGGGCTTCTCCGAGCGCACGTGGGACACCATCGCCGGCCTCTATCGCACGGGCGACGGCCGCCACGTGCGGCTGCACACCAACTTCCCGCATCATCGCGACGGCGTGTTGAGGATGCTCGGCGCCGAATACAGCCGGGAAGGTGTGCAGGAGAAGCTGAATCGCTGGAAGGGCGAGGAGTTCGAGACCGCCGCCGCCGAAGCCGGACTCGTTGTGACCATGACGCGATCCCCGCAGGAGTGGGCCGCGCACGACCAGGGCCAGGCGCTTGCGCGCTTGGCGCTGTTCGAGATCACGCGCATCGGCGATGCACCGCCCCGCGCGTGGCCAAGGAGCGGAGAGCGTCCGTTGTCGGGCATTCGCGCGCTGGATCTGACACGCGTCATCGCTGGCCCCGTCTGCGGACGCACGCTGGCGGCGCACGGCGGCGACGTGCTGCTGGTGGCGAGTCCCAAGCTGCCGTCGTTCCAGGGCCTGGACATGGATACCGGACGCGGCAAGCTCTCGACGCACATCGATCTGACCGAAGCAACCGGCCGACAAACCCTCGTCGAGCTCGTCAAGGGCGCGGATGTCTTCGTGCAGGGATATCGACCCGGTGCCATCGCCGCCAAGGGCTTCTCGCCAGAGCAGGTCTCACAGATGGCGCCCGGCATCGTCTGCGTGTCGCTGTCGGCCTATGGCCACGACGGCCCCTGGTCCGAGCGACGCGGGTTCGACAGCCTCGTCCAGAACGCCAACGGCCTCAACCATGCCGAGGGCGCGGCAATCGGAATCGAAGGGCCGAAAGAGCTGCCGTGCCAAGCGCTCGATCATGGCTCGGGCTATCTGCTCGCCGCCGGCGCCATGATGGCGCTCGAGCGTCAGCGCAGGGAAGGCGGCTCCTGGCTCGTGCGCGTATCGCTGGCGCAGACCGGAGCCTGGATCGCGGGCCTCGGCCGCATCGAGAACGGCTTCGCCTGCGCCGACCCGAGCTTCGACGACGTGCAGGATCTGCTGGAGACGACCGCGAGCGGCTTCGGCCCGATGACGGCGGTGAAGCACTCGGCGCGGTTGTCAGCCACACCCCCGGCCTGGGACAGGCCGTCCGTGCCGCTCGGGACGCATCCTCCCCAGTGGCCGGATCCGCCGGCCTGATCGTCAGCCTCGGAACTGGTCGAGCTGACCCCGGCGTTGAGACCAGCGTTGCCCCCAAATTGACCCCAAGCCCCGGAAACGGGAGAGGCCCCGCCTCTCGGCAGGGCCTCTGAGCAGGACTTCTATTCGTCGGGCTGGGGAGATTTGAACTCCCGACCTCTTGACCCCCAGTCAAGCGCGCTAACCAAACTGCGCCACAGCCCGTGATGCGGAGACGCAGCCTAGCGGTGGACGATCGAGGCCACCCCAGAGGCTGCGGCATTGCTGCGCCGCGTCAGAACCAGCCCTTGTGGCCGAGCACGTAGGTGCGGTGGAACTCCTCGTCGCTCTTCGTCAGGTAGATGATCCCCTCGACGATGCCGATCACACCCCACACGGCGCCGGCGATGCCGCACGTGAAGATCGTGGTCAGCAACATGATCAGGCCTTCGTTCTTGTAGCCGAGAATGAACTTGTGGATGCCGAGCGCTCCGAGGAGGATGCCGCACACCCCCGCCGCGACCTTCTTGCTGGCGTCGGGGGGCATCCCCGGCTGCCACCCGCCGGCACCTTGTTGCCACCCGGCCTGCTGCCAGTCGGCCTGCTGCCAGCCCGGCGGCGGGGCGGCGCCCGGCGGCGGGGCCAGCGCGGGATCCGACCAACCGGGCGGTGGCGTGTACGGCGGCGGCGGCGGGGTGGGCTCCCCCGGGGGCGGCGCGGGCGAAGGGATGTCGTTGCTCATCGCCGCCAAGCCTGCCTCATTCAGACGAACAGGTCGATGATCCTCCACGCGAGGTAGAGCACCAGCGCCACGACGAGCAGCTTGAAGTGCCAGGGGGCCTTGGCGTCGACATCGGCGTCGTCCCCGGCCGCGAGGCGCTTCAGGTCGAGGTTCTTCGCCGTGTGCAGCGACTGCACGGCGGGCTCGGACAGCACACGCCCACACGACGGGCACGAGCCGTCCTCTTGCATCGCGGACGGGGCCCAGTACTTCGCGCAGTCCTCGCACCAGGGCACGTGCCCATCATCGCTCACCGAGCACTCGGGCGCGAAGGGAGAGCACCCCTAGTCGGTGCGTGTGTGGTTTCAGGACATAGGAACGGTGTCGAGACAGGAAACGGGGTCCGGGGCCGCCTCGATAGCCCGTCTGGTCATCACCGCTGTCGTTGTCCAGGGACGCTCCCAGGCTGAGGTCGCCCGCACCTACAAGGTGTCGAAGGGGTGGGTGTCGAAGCTCGTGGCCCGCTACCGCCCGAAGGCGAGGCGGCGTTCGAGCCACGATGCGCCCGCCTGCCGACCGGACCCCTGAGACTGTCGTCGAGCTGGTCCTCGAGCACCGCAGTCCGTGTCGCCGGCGGGCTCGACGCCGGCCCGGCGACGTTGGTGTGGATCCTCGAACACCATCACCACATCCGGGTGTCAGCAGCGACCATTGGCGGATCCTGCGCCGCCGGGGCCGTGGACCCCAACCGCACAAGCGTCCCCCCTCATCCGCTTCCAGCCGACCAACCCAACGAGTGCTGGCAAGCCGACTTCACCCACGTCCGCCCGCCGACGGCACCGACGTCGAAGTCCTCACCTTCCTCGACGACCACTCCCGCTACCTCATCTCGGTCACCGCCCACCGTCGGGTCACCGGCCCCATCGTCGTGGCCGCCTTCCGCCAAGCGTGCGCCACCCACGGGATCCCCCATCCACCCTCACCGACAACGGCATGGTGTTCACCACCCGCCTGTCAGGTGGCCGCGGTGGCCGCAACGGCTTCGAGACCGAACTACGCCACCTGGCGTCACCCAGAAGAACTCCTGACCCACACCCCGGCACCTCGGCCAGGTCGCCTCCAACAAACCATGAAGCTCTGGCTCACCGCCCCACCCCCCACCCGATCGACGAGCTCCAACAGCCTGCGACCGCTTCGTCGACGTCTACACCCCGCCCCCCCCCCCCCCCCCCCCCCCCCCCCCCACCACCCCCACCCCCCCCCCCCCCCCCCCCCCCCCCCCCCCCTCACCACCCCCCCCACCCCAGAAGGTTCGACCGTTCCTGTCCCGCGACATCCCCCTAGTCGGTGCGCTTGCGCACCCGCAGCTTGATCGGCGTCGCCCCGAACCCGAACGCCTCACGGATGGAGCGCTCCAGGTACCGCAGGTAGTGCGGCTGGAGCTCACGGTTCACGAACAGGGTGAACGTCGGCGGATCGGCCGCGCCCTGCAGGGCGTACAGCACGCGGGCGCCGCCCTTGGCGGGCTGGCGCTGCTGCGCGGCGGCGATCACCCGGTTGACGTCACGGGTCGGAACGCGGCGGTGGTACTGCTCGATCGCTTCCTGGAGCACGGGCCGCAGCTTGTGCACGCCCTTGCCGGTGAGCGCGGAGATCTTGAGCACCGGGGCATCGCCGACGAACGCCAACTTGCGCTCGATCTCGATCTGCACCTGGCTGCGGTCCTCGGCGTCGTCGATCAGCTCCCACTTGTTGAGCAGCACCACGATCGGGCACCCGGCGGCGTCGACCCGTTCGGCGAGGCGCTGATCCTGCGCGGTGACCCCTTCTGTGGCGTCGATCACCAGCAGGGCGATGTCGGCGTCGTCGACAGCGCGCAGCGCGCGCACGAACGAGTAGTACTCCGCCGAGTCGTCGATCCGACTGCGGCGGCGCATGCCCGCGGTGTCGACGAAGACGACCGGGCCGTCCTCGGTCTCGACCAAGGTGTCGATCGCGTCGCGGGTGGTTCCGGGCATGTCGTGCACGACGGCGCGGTCCTCGCCCACCAGGCGGTTGAACAGCGTGCTCTTGCCGACGTTCGGTCGCCCGACGATCGCCACCCGGGGAGGCGCCTGTTCGGCCAGCGTGGGCACGTCGTCGTCGTCCCAGGGGTTCTCCGCCCCAGAGGTGGGCCCGGCGGCAGGCGCGGGCAGCAGGGCGAGCACCTCGTCCAGGAAGTCGCCGGCCCGGCGCCCGTGCAGCGCGCTCAACGGCACCGGCTCGCCGAGGCCGAGCGCGAGGAACTCCCACCGCTCGTTCTCCCGCCGCTCGTTGTCGGCCTTGTTGGCCACCAGCAGTACCGGCACCTCCGAGCGCCTCAGCCAGGCGGCGATCGACTCGTCGTCGTCGGTGACCCCGGTGACCGCGTCGACGACGAACACCACCAGGTCGGCGCCGCGCACCGCCGCTTCGACCTGCCGGCTGACCTTGGACTCGAGATCGCTGCCTCCCGGCAGCCAGCCGCCGGTGTCGACGAGGTTGAAGTTGACCCCGAGCCATTCCGCCTCGACCTCTAGCCGGTCGCGGGTGATGCCGGGACGATCCTCGACGATCGCCGTCCGGGCACCGACGATGCGGTTGAAGAGCGTGCTCTTGCCGACGTTCGGGCGCCCGACGATGACGACGGTGGGCAGCGCTCCCGACGCGGTGCTGGATGCCGAACCCGACGGGGTCATCGCCGTTCCTCCAACGCCATGCGCAACGAGATGCCGTCGGTGGCCACCACCTCGACGGGGCGCGCCAGGTCAGCCACGGTGAGTCCGTCGAGGAAGCGGCCCTCGGACAGGCACACGTCGGGCAGCAGGTAGCGATGGCCCGGCGGCTGCCCTTCGAGCACGCGCGCCAGATCGGCTCCCACCATCAACCCGGTTACCGCGGTGTTGCCGCCGAAGAACTCGTTCACGACGGGGATCACCCGCACGTTCGGCGAACCGAGGCTGTCGACGAGCGGCTGCAGCACCCGAGCGCCGTACTCGCCGGTGAGTATCCCCGTCGGAGCGTCGCGCCGGATGGGTGCGGACACGCCCACCGTCGCCGGCGTGCCCGCCGGGGCGCAGCCGCGCAGTCCGGTGTCTCCGGCGGGATTGCGCGGAGCGCGGTAGCCCTCGGCCGGAGCGCCGTCGACCCAGGCGAAGAACCCGCTCTGCGGGCCCGTAGGCACGTCGACCTGGCCGGTGAACTCCATCTCGAAGGTGCGTGCCATGCCGATGCCGTCCTCGTGCATGGCGAAGCCCTCGTAGGCGTCGGCGTCGGGAAACCCCTGCCCGGCCATCAGGTAGTACTCGTCGGCGGCGAACACCATGCGGTGCCCGAGGACCGCGCGGAACACGTCTTGCCAGTCCTCGACGATGTCCACGACGCGGCGGGCCTCGTCGACGGTGTGCAGCCGCATCGCCGGCTCGTGGTTGAACTTGGAGATGCCGAGCGGAACCACCGCGACGTGGGCGAGTTCCGGGAAGCGGTCGAGGATGCCGGCCATCGTGTCGGCGAGCACGGTTCCGTCGTTGATGCCGGGGCAGACGACGATCTGACCGTTGACGGCGATGCCGTGGTCCAGCAACGCCCGCAGCCAGCGCAGGCTCATCGCGCCGCGCGGGTTGCGCAGCATCCGCGAGCGCACCGCCGGGTCGGTGGCGTGGATCGAGACGTTCAGCGGCGACAGGCGCTCGGTGACCACGCGCTCGAGATCGGCCTCGGTGAACCTCGTGAGGGTGGTGAAGTTGCCGTAGAGGAAGCTGAGCCGGTAGTCGTCGTCCTTCAGGTACAGGCTGCGTCGCAGGTCGGGGGGCAGCTGGTGGATGAAGCAGAACTCGCAGTGGTTGTCGCAGGTGCGCACCCGGTCGAACACCGCGCTCGACACCTCGACCCCGAGCGGCTCGCCGGCCCGTTTCGCCACCGTGACGCTCAGGTCGAGCCCCCCGCGACGCACGTCGAGGTCGACCTCGGCCTCGTCGGCGCCCATGCGCCACTCGATCACGTCACGAGGCACCCGCCCGTTCATCGTCAGCACCTCGTCGCCGGCGCGCAGGCCCGCCGTCTCGCCGGGTCCACCGGGCGCGACGGTGACCACCACCGGACGAGGCTGCTTCACGGGCACGGTTCTCCAGGCTACCGCTGCATCGCCGCAGCTAGCCTGGGATGGCGATGGAGGTCGACCGCGTGCTGCTCGCCGCCCCACGCGGCTTTTGCGCCGGGGTCGAGATGGCGATCAAGGCGCTGGCGTGGATGGTGCGCTCGTTCGAGGCGCCCGTGTACTGCTACCACGAGATCGTCCACAACAAGAACGTCGTCCAGCGTTTCGAGGCGCAGGGAGTGGTGTTCGTCGACGACATCGCGGACGTCCCCGAAGGTCGCCCGATCATGCTCTCCGCCCACGGGTCCGCGCCCGACGTCGTGGCCGCAGCCCGTCGGCGGGGCAGCTACGTGGTCGACTCGGTGTGCCCCCTCGTCACCAAGGTGCACCACGAGGTGAAGGTGCGCGCGGGCAAGGGCTACCGCATCGTGTACGTCGGCCACGAGGGTCACGAGGAGGCCGTCGGCACCATGGCCGTCGCGCCCGATGCGATCAGCCGCGTCGAGTCGATCGCCGAGGTCGACGCGCTCCCCCAGTTCGATCAACCCGTCGCCCTGCTCGCGCAGACCACGCTGTCGCACCGCGACTGGGAAGGTGTCGCCGTCGCCGTGCGCGACCGCTACCCCGACGTCTGGACGCCGGGTCGCAGCGACCTCTGCTTCGCCACCACCAACCGCCAGTCGGCGCTCTTGACGATGGCCGACCGGTGCGACTCGATCGTCGTCATCGGCTCGGCCAACTCGTCGAACACCAGAGCGCTCGAACGCCTCGCCGCCGAGGCAGGCTGCTCACGCGTGTACCGGGTGAACAACGCCGGTGAGCTGCCCGAGCTCTTCGGCACCGTCGGTGTCACGGCCGGAGCCTCGGCGCCCGAGGAGCTCGTCGACGCAGTGATCGCGCGGCTTGCCCCGCGCCTTGGGGTGCAAGAAGTGCGCGTCACGGACGAGGACGAGTACTTCCCTCCTCCCCGCAACATCCGTGACCTGCAGTTGGCGATCGAAGCCGCGGCCACGACGATGCTCGGTGGGGCGCTGGAGCAGCGTCCGGCGGTCGACGACCGCACCGTCGCGGCGAGCGACGTGCTGAGCGCCCTACGCGCCTGAGACCGCCGTCTGGCAGGCTCGGCGCGTGCTCTCCCCCACCTCCGACACGATCCGGTTGTTCCTCCACGTCCTCGCCGCCAGCGTCTGGGTGGGAGGCCAGATAGTGCTGGCCGGGCTGGTACCCAGCCTGCGCCGCTTCGACCCGGCCGTCACCAAGGTCTCCGCCCGGGCCTTCAACCGCGTCGCCTGGCCGGCGCTCGCCGTGTCGTTCGTGACCGGCATCTGGAACCTCGTCGAAGTCGACATCGGCGACCTCGACACCGAGTACCAGATCACGGCATTCGTGCACGTCGCTCTCGCCGCGCTCACCGGTGCCGCCGCGGCGGTGCACACGATCGGGCGCTCCAAGCTCGCCCTGGCGCTCGGCGGCGCAGTGGGCGCGGTGGCCGCGCTCGGCGCGCTGTTCGTCGGCCTGATGCTGAAGACCGGCCGCTGACCTAAGAACGGCCGCTGACCTGGTCCGGCCGCTGACCTAGTTGCGGGGCACCTGGCTCCACGGGACGTCACGGTCGACGCGTACGTCACCGGGAAGGCCGAGCACGCGTTCGCCGAGGATGTTGCGCATCACCTCGCTGGTGCCGCCCTCGATCGAGTTCGCACGGCTGCGCAGGAAGGCCTTCTGCGGGTTCTCGAGACCCATCGCGAACTCCGGACGGACCATCTGGTAACCCGTCGGGAACAGCATCCCGTCGGCTCCCTGCAAGCTGACGGCGAAGCTGTAGATGTCCTTGTTCAGCTCGGCCATCGCCAGCTTGGCGATCGAGCCCTCCGGGCCGGGATCACCCATCTTGCGGTTCTGCGACGCCCGGATGTTGGTCAGCCGCTGCAGCTCGGCACGCACCCACAGCTTCACCAGCTCGTCGCGCGTGGCCGGGTCACGACGATCTTCGGGCAGGGCCTGCCAAACCTTCAGCGCGTCTCGGATCGGGCCCGAGCCCTTGGTGGGGATCGCGCCGCCGATCGAGACCCGCTCGTTCATCAGCGTCGTCAGCGAAACCCTCCAGCCGTCGCCCTCGTTGCCGAGCATCTCGTCGGTTGGGATGCGCACGTCGGTGAAGTAGACCTCGTTGAACTCGGCCTCGCCGGTGATCTGGTAGAGCGGACGCACCTCGACGCCGGGTGCCTGCATGTCGACGACGAAGGCGGTCAGACCGGCGTGCTTCACGGCCTCGGGGTTCGTGCGCACCACGAGCAGGCCCCAGCGGGAGAGATGGGCGAGCGTGGTCCACACCTTCTGGCCGTTGACCACCCATTCGTCACCGTCACGCACGCCCTTGCCCGACAGCCCGGCGAAGTCGGAGCCGGCTCCGGGCTCGCTGAACAGCTGGCACCAGACCTCTTCGCCGGTGAACAGCGGGCGCAGGTAGCGCTGCTTCTGAGCCGAGCTGCCCCACACGGCCACGGTCGGGGCGCACATGCCGTAGCCGATCGGGTTGCGAGCGGCCGACGACGGCCCGCCGGCGGCGAACACCCGCTCGTTGACCAAGCGCTGCAGTCGGGGGTTGAGCCCCAGCCCGCCGCAGCCTTCCTCGAAGTGCACCCAGCCGAGGCCCTTGTCGAACTGGGCGCCCAGGAAGACCTTCGCCTCGGTGGACGCTGGTGGGTACTCACGCAGCAGCTCGTCGACGAGGTCGCCGACGCGCCGTTCGTCGGTGGCGGCATCCGTTGCGGTGACGGTCATGGAGGTACCCCCTACAGGTCGGCTCGTGGCGCGTTCGACGATACCGAAGGGCTGACACCGGAGGCGAGGCCGAGCGTCGGGCGCGACCCGTGGCAGCCGTCGTTCAGTTCAGGGCCGCGGCCAGGCGGCGCAGCTCACCGGTCTCTGCGGCGGCCAGCTCGGGCACCCCGGCGCGCAGTTGCAGCACGCTTCGCAGACGGCCGAGGTCACCGCGGCCACGAAAGATCGACTTCAGGTTGTTGAGCATCCGCACCGCGATCGTGCGATGGTCGACCGGCTCCAGCCAGCGGTCGTTCCAGCGCAGTGGATCTTGGCCGATCGACTCGTAGAGGGCGCGGCAGCCGGCCGCGTCGAGGCGCCGGCCGCCGTGGAAGGCGTCGACGAAGTCGGGTCCGTCGTCGCCTTCGGGCAGCTCGATGCATCGCACCAGGAAGTGGCCGGGCATGGAGACACCGGCGAGGTGCAGGCCGAGGCGCCGCCCCACCTCGATCACGACCACCGAGAGCGAGATCGGGATGCCGAGCTGGCGGTCGAGCACCGCGTCGAGCATGGAGTTCTCGGGGTCGTGGTAGTCGGCCTCGTTGCCGCGGAGGGCAGTGTCGCCCCAGAAGAGCCGACGGACGAGGCCGTCGACCGTCGGCATCGAGGTGGAGGTCGCGATGTAGTCGAGGCGGGCGAACTGCTCACGCAGGTCCAGCTCGGGGTGGAATGCCGCGGCGATCGAGAACGCGAGTTCGTCGAGGGGTGGATCGACGAAGGGGTCGCTCATCAGCTCGGCGAAGCGAGCGACTGCGTCCATGGGGGTGACGGTAATGCCGTGTGCTGCCCGGTCGGGTACCTTGCCGGGCCATGTTCCCCGGCGCGCACATCGACACCACCCCGGACAAGCCCGCAGTGATCATGGCGGGTTCGGGAGAGATGCAGACCTTCGCCGAACTCGACGCGGCGGCGAACCGGTTCTCCCAGCTGCTCTACGCGGCCGGCCTGCGCCCTGGCGACCACGTCGCGATCTGCATGGAGAACCATCCCCGCTACCTGGAGGTGATCTGGGGCTGTCACTACGCGGGGCTCGTCTACACCGCCGCGTCGTCGCGTCTCACCAGCCACGAGCTCGCCTACATCGTCAACGACTGCCAGGCGAGGGTGTTCGTGACCTCCAAGTACAAGGCCGATCAGGCCACCGAGATCGTCGACGGCACGCCGGGTGTGGAACTGCGCCTGATGCTCGACGGCGTGGTGCCCGGCTACGAGAGCTACGAAGCCGCCGTCGCCGCGCAGCCCGCCGAGCCGCTCGAGGTGCGCGTCGCAGGCATCGACATGCTCTATTCGTCGGGCACCACTGGGCTCCCGAAGGGGGTGATGCGGGAGTTCGTCAGCGAGCCCCTCGAGTCGACCGCCGGATCCGT